>CALGLV010000029.1 GCA_937958985.1 uncultured Aquimarina sp. | reverse complement strand
CTCTTAAACTGCTTAAGGAAGTCGTCGTTTAATAAATCTTCTTTTTTCATTACTGTGTTTTAATTTAAAATTAAAAAAAAATAGCTTGGGTCATGACCCAAGCTATTTTTTAAACTTACACAGTTAATGAGATACTGCCTTTATTAAATTTAAAACCCGAGGTGAGCTCCTCGGGTTTTTTCTTGTTCAATTTTAAAACTTATACAGTTAATGAGATACTGCCAAATATCGCCACACAAAACTTAAACGCTTTATAATTTTAAGCCTCAATAGTATTTATTTACATTGTTATAACAACAAACACTATTGCAATCAATTCATTAAAATTAAAACCAATCACAACATCGGTTCTGCTTTAGTTAGATGACTATTAATTAAATGTTGTTTCACTAGTTTACTTTATAACTTAAGAATAATACCACTATAAACCCCAAAAATATAGGGATTGAAATCTGTACTTTTATCAAAAGCATTAAACTGAATTTTTATGGTAGGCTCTATATTAATTTTAATTTTATCTGTTATTTTATAATTTAAGCCTACACCAACATTTCCTGAAAAACTAGTACTGTTAAGGTTATTAGAGCTTCCTATTAATCTTTTATTTCCAGATTCTTCAAAAAATATTTCATTGTTATTTTGGTTTAAAATAAAGGTACTTACGCCTCCTATAAATGTAGCTCCAAAGCGTTTATTTAGAATTTGATATGTAAATTCAACAGGAATTTCTATATAATTAATTTGTTGCTGTAATATGCCTTCTGTAATATTAGCTGTAGGGCTTTCTACATCACTATTTGTAGGTTGCTGCTCGCTATCTTCTACTACAATAGGTGACGACAATTCGTTAACTACTTCCTCTGACTGTGGTCGGGGTTCAGCTTGGGGTTGGGGTTGGCTTAGCTCATTCTCAAAATCTTCGAACTGAATAGAGGAAACTCCGCCCTTAAATAATGACTGATCGGTAATTTGATTGGTAAATACAGCAACATTTGCGGTACTTATACCCGAGCGAATTTGCCATTTAGACGAAGCTTGATAAGCAATTTTAACACCATAGCTTATGCCTGCATTTGTTGAAGCTACATTATTTTGAAAACTAGCTTCAATTGATGAATTTCCAGAAATAGAGTTATATACAAGTGGTGCAATTTGAGGTTGAATGCTCCATTTTCTTTTTAAATTTTTAACTGACTCACCCTCGTCTTTTTCATCGTTTTGAACACCTGTAATATTATTAATAATTAAATTTTCATTTATCTTTGGTAGCGTATCAGCTTCTGCAATAATAGTTAATACCTCCTTAGGTAAAGATTTTAAATCCTTTATAGTGCTTTTTGTTTCTTGATTTTTAATTTCTTGTTTAATTGTGGTTTCTTGAGATTTGCTATTAGTTATTGCTTTTTGTAAAGCATTAAAAGGATTATTTACTGTTTCAGCAGTAGCAATATTCTTTTGCCGAGTAGTATAAACTGCACGTTCTTTTTTAGCTTTAGTTGCATTTTTTTTTGATACACTCTCTTTTGTTGATTCTTTTTCATCTCCTAACTTAGGCAAACCTAAAACAGCAGTCACTTCTAAATTAATGGGCGTGCATTCTTCCTCAGGATCCTCCTCAAAAACAAACCCATTATAGTCTTCAACACTAACTTTTTCTGGGGTTTGCAAAAACAAGAATAACAAAAACGAGGCGGCTATACCTAATGGCAAAAACCACCATAAAACTGCTTTCTTTTTCTTTTCTTTTTGAGGAAGTTTTTCAGAAATTTTAGCCCATAAAGCAGGGTCAGGAGTTACTTCATGATTTTGAAGTTTATCTTTAAAAATAATGTCTATCTCTATTTTTGGCTTATTCACTATAACTTCCCTCCTTTCTCTCTATTTTTTTTAGATTTTTTTGTAAAAGTATTCGCGCTCTTGATAAGTTCGATTTTGAAGTTCCTACAGAAATATGAAGTGCTGCTGCAATCTCTTTATGCGAAAAATCATCTAATACATACATATTAAACACTAATCTGTACTGATTGGGCAACTCTTGAATTGCCGCTAACAAAACATCTAATGAGAAATCTGGAGTATCTATTACAACTTCATCCTCCATTTTTTCTTCATCTACCGCTACAAAAAGTTGTTGTTTTCGGTAATAACCTAATACGGTATTAATTGTAATTCGTTTGGCCCAACCCTCAAAAGAGCCTTGGTGTTTAAATTGTGGGATTTTATTAAAAATTGTTATGAATGACTCTTGAAATAAATCTTCTGCTAAAGGTTTATCCTTACAATATTTCATACAAACGCCTAAAAGTACAGGCGCAAATTGTTTGTAAAGTGCTTCTTGAGCCTTTATATCATATTCTTGACATTTTTTTATAAGTTCTTCTAACCCCAAAGAGTTAATTAATTGTTGGTGAAATTACTATTCTTAATAGGCTGTTTTATGTTGGGACTATTGCATCCAACTAAAATTAGAAATAGAAACTCCCTCACTACAATCATCTTGGCAGCCCTTAGGAATATATACACAAGTTCTTAAAAGCCCAATATCAGAAACACTAAATAGTATATCATTACCTTCTTTATCAACCATTAACACTTCTTGTAAACATGTGCTATATAATTCATCTATAGTCGCTACCATTGCGCCAACTGCATTTTCTCCCAAATTATCCTCATTTTCCTCATAGGCTAACAACTCAGCATCTTCTATACCAAACGATTTAAAAGACCTAGCAACGACTATATTATTTACTACTGTAATTTTTGTTGTTGAAGAAAATCCAAAAAAAGAAGTGAAATTAACTTCATAAGTGTACGAAGTTCCATTTTCTATTTTTAATTCATTCCAAAGCTCTAGGCTTTTTTGAAACTCCAATTGATTAGAAAGTGGCTGAGGATTAAAACATGGCCCATCCTCCACTGATTGCCATTTCCCTTCTTCACAAACTAAAGCAACCCCATCAATACAAATATCCTCATCTATTTCTGAATTGCAATCGCAGCCTTCCGCATCAGCATCATTTGCTATTTCTAAATTTTGAGTTGGTGAAAAGCAAGCCGTATTATCGGAATCATCTTGATTACAACTTCCCAAACCAATTAAACTTGCTACTAAAATTACCGCTTTAATACTATTCATTTTTTTTAAATTATAGGACCTATTCTAATTCCTGAATTAACTATAAAAAGGTTTCCTATTACTATCTTAACAGTTAGATGCACATTTTATAAAGGGTTGCTTAAAATTTTTATTTAAAGCAACCTTTATTAGAAACACACATCTTACTAGCAATCAATTACAAATAAACGTATTATGAAACTTATTTACTTACTACTCACTGTTTTTATTTTTTTAAGTTGTGAAGAAAATGAAGATGTTATTACCAATAATTGCACAGACAATCCTCTGCAAAATATTGCATGGCTAAAAGCTATTGTAGGTAATGAATCACGTATTAATCGAATTGGTTCTATTAAAATTACCCAATATACTTACAACGGGGACACCGCATTTTTAATTGATGATTGTATTGGTAATGGCTGTGCAGATAATCTAGCAACTCTATATGATTGTGAAAAAAATAAACTTTGTGAATTTGGCGGTGTTGCTGGAGTAAATAATTGTACTGATTTTGAGAGTGAAGCCACTAACCCCATATTGCTATATCCCACACCTTCTAATAGCTCGTGCGATAAAGTAACACTTGTTGATAATGCTCTTTTTAATGAAACAGAAGCTTCTTCATTTATTGCTGCAGAAATAGCAGGGAATTGCATTTCGATAAGCTTTGCTCATGCTCCCGAATGTAGTGATCGCATTAATGATGTTAATCTTATTGATTCTGGAAACATACTTGAAAGTTTTCCCGTTCAACGAAATTTAAAATTTAATACCACTCCATTTCAAGAAGCTACAGCATCTCAAAACCTATTATGCGATGCCTTGCAAATAAGCACTACTTCTTTTGACATTTCTAATTTAGCAGCCCCTAATGAAGTTGTAATTTTAAACATCGAAGGATTCGAAAATGAAATTAGATTTTCTAGAGTACCTCAATGTAGTGATCCAACTATAAATTGTGCCAATGGCGACTATACTGAAGAGCTAAATGCCCTAGAGGACCTACAACAAGAAATTTTACAAATAGCCCAAAGTGAAACAGAATGTACAGATCCGTCAGAATGGCAATTTATATACCTAAATAGTGGCTGTACTATAGCGTCGTCAAACTTTACGCTCTCTCCTATTCTTTATTCAAACCAAATTGATGTTGAAGTGTTCTTACAAAAAGTAGCTAATTTCAGAAATGCCGAGGAGCCTTTTATTGAAAAATGGAAGCCAGGCATAATATGTGCCGACTTTGTAATACCAAGTGGTATTGAATGTGAAAACGAAAGAGCCGTCTTAGTATATGATTAAATAAATTGAGAGCCACTTATAATTATTTAATAAAAAAAACCTTTAGTGAATATTCACTAAAGGTTTTTTAACTTTATATAAAATTCTTTTTCAGCCTAAGCTAAAATGCCTTTTTCAACTAGGTATTCGGCAATTTGCACAGTGTTTGTAGCAGCTCCTTTTCTTAAGTTATCAGCAACAATCCACATATTTAATGTATTTGGGTTAGACTCATCTCTACGAATACGCCCTACAAAAACTTCATCCTTATTATGCGCAAATGCAGGCATTGGATAGGTATTTGTTTCTAAATTATCCTGCACCACTACACCAGGCATTTCACTTAATAACTTACGAACTTCATCAATATCAAAATCGTTTTCAAACTCTACGTTTACAGACTCTGAGTGCCCTCCTGCTGTAGGAATACGTACTGCGGTTGCTGTAACGCTAAAAGAATCATCCCCTAAAATTTTCTTAGGTTCTTTCACCAATTTCATTTCCTCTTTAGTATATCCATTTTCCTGAAATACATCACAGTGAGGAATTGCATTTCTATTAATTGGATATAAGTAAGCCATTTCGCCTTCTATACCTTTGGTTTCGTTTTCTAATTGTTGTACTGCTTTTACACCTGTACCAGAAACCGATTGATACGTTGAAACGATTAAACGCTTCATTTTATATTTTTTATGTAATGGAGCTAAAGCCATTACCAACTGTATTGTAGAACAATTTGGATTAGCAATAATTTTGTCCTCTGTAGTTAATACATCTCCATTAATTTCAGGGACTACTAATTTCTTAGTAGGATCCATTCGCCAAGCAGAAGAATTATCAACTACCACAGTACCCACGGCAGCAAATTTTGGTGCCCACTCCAATGAAGTATCTCCTCCAGCAGAAAACAAGGCTACATCAGGCTTAAGCTCAACTGCAGTTTCTAATGTTACACAAGCATATTCCTTACCCTTATAAGTAAGCTTTTTTCCTTCAGATCGTTTTGATGCCACAGGAATCAATTCTGTTACAGGAAAATTTCTTTCTGCTAATACCTTCAACATTACGGTACCTACCATTCCGGTAGCACCTACTACAGCTACTTTCATTTTACTTTTTTTAAACGTAGAAATACAAAACTCTACTATTAATTAATATTTATATCATCTCCAAAAATAGAGAGCGCAAAAATATCATATTTTTTCAACTTAAAATACTTAAGTAGCCCTTAAATAATGTTTTTACCATTTTTTTAATAATATAGGCAAAAAACGCCCCTACAAACCAACTAATTAGTTAAAAACATTAAAAAAACAATCCATCTGAATTTGTAATTATATAAATTTGTAGGTTGCAAATTGCTTAAGTATATAAGCAAAAGCAATATCTCTATAATTATTAAGTGTAAGTATCAATAACGAAAACCCACTTATGTAGTATATTTGCAAAACTAAATTGAAATTGGCATGATTAAAGTTTCTGACATAGCGAAAAAAAAAGTTATTGAATTAATGGAAGACGATGGCTTTAATGCAACTACCGATTTTGTGAGAGTAGGCGTTAAAAGTGGCGGATGCTCGGGATTATCTTACGATTTAGGCTTTGATAAATCTCAAAAAGAAGAAGACAAAGTTTTTGAAGATAATGGTGTTCGCATTATAGTCGACAAAAAGAGTTTTTTATATCTAATTGGTACCACTTTAGAATATTCTGGAGGAATAAACGGTACTGGTTTTAAATTTAACAACCCTAACGCAAGTAGAACTTGTGGGTGCGGGGAAAGTTTTTCATTATAAATAGTTTTCGGGTGTTAGTTTTTGGTTTAACCGCCATTAATTAAAAACCAAAAACAGAAAACTAAATAAAAGATATGAGTAAGTTTACTGAAGACGATTTAAAGAAAGAACTCGAAACAAAGGAATATGAGTATGGATTTTATACTGATATAGAATCTGATACTTTTCCTATTGGTTTGAACGAAGATGTGGTACGTGCCATTTCTGCAAAGAAAAACGAACCACAGTGGATGACTGATTGGAGAGTAGATGCTTTTCGTATTTGGAGTGAAATGGAAGAGCCTGAATGGGCAAATGTACATTACACAAAACCAGATTTCCAAGCGATAAGTTATTACTCTGCACCTAAAGCAGCAGATCCTAATAAATCACTAGATGATGTGGATCCTGATTTGTTGGAAATGTACCGAAAATTAGGAATTTCTGTTGATGAACAAAAAAAACTACAGAATGTTGCTGTAGATATTGTCGTTGATTCTGTTTCGGTTGCCACAACATTCAAAAAAACATTGGCAGAAAAAGGAATTATTTTTATGCCTATTTCTGAAGCAATTCAAGAACACCCAGAATTGGTTAAAAAATATATAGGTTCTGTGGTTCCTAAAACAGATAATTTTTACGCAGCCCTAAATTCAGCTGTATTTACCGATGGCTCTTTTTGTTACATTCCAAAAGGTGTAAAGTGCCCTATGGAACTATCAACTTATTTTAGAATTAATGAAGGGGGTACAGGACAATTTGAACGTACTTTAGTTATTGCTGACGAAAGTAGTTACGTGAGTTACCTAGAAGGTTGTACAGCTCCTTCAAGAGATGAAAACCAATTACATGCAGCTGTTGTAGAGCTTATTGCTTTAGATGATGCAGAAATCAAATACTCTACAGTACAAAACTGGTTCCCCGGTAATGCCGAAGGAAAAGGTGGTGTATTCAATTTTGTAACCAAGCGTGGTTTGTGCGAAAACAATGCTAAAATCTCTTGGACCCAAGTAGAAACTGGTTCGGCAGTAACATGGAAATACCCTTCTTGTATTTTAAAAGGAGATAATTCTATAGGAGAATTTTATTCTATTGCTGTAACCAATAATTACCAACAGGCCGACACCGGAACTAAAATGATACACTTAGGTAAAAACTCTAAGAGTACTATTATTTCAAAAGGGATCTCTGCTGGGAAATCTCAAAACTCGTACCGAGGCTTAGTACAAATTAGCCCTCGAGCAGAAAATGCACGAAACTTTTCACAATGTGACTCGTTATTAATGGGGAACGAATGTGGAGCACACACATTTCCATACATTGAAGTAAAAAACAAAAGTGCTCAAATAGAACACGAAGCTACAACAAGTAAAATTGGAGAAGATCAAATCTTTTACTGTAATCAAAGAGGTATCGATACCGAAAAAGCAATTGCGCTCATTGTAAATGGTTTTAGTAAAGAAGTGTTAAACAAACTTCCTATGGAATTTGCCGTGGAAGCTCAAAAATTACTTGAAATTAGTTTAGAAGGTTCTGTAGGTTAAACAAACAACTATAAACAAATAACTAAAATTAATCACATGAAAAAAATCGTTATTCTTTTAAGTATCCTATTCGCAATCATTTCTTGTAAAAAAGAAGAAAAAACGAATTACACAAAAATTGAAGCTGAATATATTTATGTAGATGATGCCGCCGTACTTAAAGGTACAGACTTTATTTATGGCGTAGTTTTAAATGAAAAAACCGACGAGCTTAACACAAAAGTAGAAGCCGTTAAAAAAAATCAATACGATATGATTCCTGTAATAGTAGAGGGTATCATAAAACCAAATACGGTTAAAGAAGGTTGGGAAAAAGTAGTAGAAATTAAAAACATTTTGCAAGTTTCTCCTGCAAACACACTACCAACTAAAATCGAAGAAGCTGTTAAAATAAATGCGGTGCAATAGCCCCTCAATTTACAAAATACGTTATGTTAGAAATTAAAGATTTACACGCAAGCATAGAAGATAAAGAAATCTTAAAAGGGTTAAACCTAAAAGTAAATGCTGGAGAAGTACACGCCATAATGGGTCCTAATGGAGCTGGTAAAAGTACTTTAGCTTCCGTAATTGCTGGTAAAGAAGAATATGAAGTTACCTCTGGTAATATACTTCTAGAAAACGAAGATATTGAAGAACTAGCTGCAGAAGAAAGAGCACACAAAGGAATTTTTCTTTCTTTTCAATACCCTGTAGAAATACCAGGAGTATCGGTAACTAATTTTATGAAAACGGCTATTAACGAAACGCGCAAAGCAAGAGGTTTAGAAGACATGCCTGCTCGTGATATGCTTAAAAAAATCAAAGAAAAATCAGAGTTATTAGAAATTGATAGTAAATTTTTATCACGTTCTTTAAATGAAGGTTTTTCTGGAGGAGAAAAAAAGCGTAACGAAATCTTTCAAATGGCTATGCTAGAACCTAAAGTGGCTATTTTAGATGAAACAGATTCTGGTTTGGATATTGACGCCTTACGAATTGTAGCTAACGGGGTTAACAAATTAAAAAGTAAAGACAACGCTGTAATAGTAATTACGCACTACCAACGTTTGTTAGATTATATCGTGCCTGATTTTGTACATGTTTTACACGATGGTAAAATTGTAAAGTCTGGTGACAAGTCACTTGCTTTAGAATTAGAAGAAAAAGGATACGATTGGATTAAAGAAGAAGTGAAAGCATAATTCGGTTTTCGGTTTATAGTTTTTTGTTTAAAAGCAACAAACTATAAACCGACAACATAAAACTGAAAACCACCACAAAATGGATTTAAAAGAAAAATTAGTCTCTTCATTTTTAGCTTTTGAAGCAACTGTTGATACTTCTAACACAATACACGATTTACGCACTGAAGCTATTAAAAGCTTTGAAGCGTACGGCTTTCCTTCTAAGAAATTAGAAGCTTGGAAATACACCTCTTTAAATAGTGTATTAAAAAATGACTTCTCCCTTTTTCCTAAAAGCGAAGTTGCTTTAGAATACAAAGATGTTAAGCAATACTTTATCAACGATATTGATTCGTATAAAATTGTGTTTATCGATGGTGTGTATTCTTCTCATTTATCAGAAACAACCCACGACAAAATAGATGTTTGTTTAATGTCTTCTGCTTTAACTCAAAACCGTTTTAAGCCTGTTATAGATGTTTACTACAATACTATAGTTAAAGAAGATGGTTTAACAGCTTTAAATACTGCTTTCGCAAAAGAAGGAGCTTATATTTACATTCCTAAAAACGAAGCTGCTGCAAAGCCAATTCAAGTTGTTTATTTTTCAACTGGAGCTGACAATGAAGCCATGTTTCAACCTAGAAACTTAATTGTAGCTGAAGACAATGCTGAAGTTACTATAATTGAGCGTCATCAAAACTTATCGGATACTGAAGTTTTTACAAACTCGGTTACTGAAATTTATGCAGGTAAAAATGCTCATATAGATTACTACAAAATTCAAAACGATACGGATAAATCTAGTTTGGTAGATAATACTTTTACCGAACAACATGATAATTCGGTTTGTGCGGTACATACTTTTTCTTTTGGAGGAAAAATTACCCGTAACAATTTGAATTTCTATCAAAAAGGTCAGGGTATTGACTCTATTTTAAATGGGGTTACTATTTTAGAAGGAAAAACACACGTAGATCACAATACCTTAGTAGAGCACTTAGAACCTAATTGCGAAAGTCATCAAGATTATAAAGGTATTTTTGATGAAAAATCTACTGGAGTATTTAACGGAAAAATAATTGTAGATCAAATAGCTCAAAAAACAAATGCTTTTCAGTCGAACAATAATATATTATTGAGCGATAAAGCCACTGTTAACTCTAAGCCTCAATTAGAGATTTTTGCTGATGATGTTAAGTGTTCTCACGGGTGTACAATTGGCCAGTTAGATGAAAGTGCTTTGTTTTATATGCGTTCACGTGGTATCGCAACTAAAGAAGCTAAAGCTTTATTAATGTATGCTTTTGCGAACAACGTACTTCAAAGCGTTAAAATTCCACAATTAAAAAATAGAATTAATAAATTAATTGCTAAAAAATTAGGTGTAGATCTAGGTTTTGATGTGTAATTAAATTTAAATATCAAATAATAGAGCCACTTAAATTAATTTTCAAGTGGCTTTGTTATTTTTAATATATACTGTTGAAATGAATTACAACAACACCTTTTCAGAAATTTATTCAATTTTAAAAACTGTTGAAAACACCGGCAAACTAGCTCAATATATTCCAGAGCTAAAAAATATTAAGCCTTCTAAATTTGGCGTAAGTATTACCGATATCAAAGGAGAAACCACCAATTTTAAAGACGCAGAAGAGCCATTTTCAATACAAAGTATCGTGAAAGTGCTTTCACTTATTTTAGCCTATAGAGAGGAAGATGAGCAGTTGTGGAAGCGATTAGGAGTGGAACCTTCAGGCTCCGCTTTCAACTCCTTAGTTCAATTAGAATACGAAAAAGGAATTCCAAGAAATCCATTCATTAACTCTGGAGCGCTAGTAATTTGTGATATTTTACTAGATATTCTTGACAATCCTAAAAAAGATTTTTTAAAGTTTATACGCGATATTTCAGGCGACAGTACAATTGATTATAATAAAAAAATTGCAGCTTCAGAAAAATCATGTGCTTACACTAATACCGCACTTATTAATTTAATGCGCTCTTTTGGAAATATCAATAATAAAATAAGTAAGGTTATGGATTTTTACTTCCATATTTGCTCTATCGAAATGTCTTGCCAACAATTAAGCAGAATATTCTTGTTTCTAGCTAACAATGGTATTTGCCCTATTAATAACAAAAAAATTATTAATGTAAATCAGTCCAAACGTATTAACGCTATTATGCTTACCTGCGGATTTTACGATGAAGCAGGCGAATTTGCCTTTAGAGTGGGCTTACCTGGTAAGAGTGGTGTAGGTGGAGGTATTATAGCAATTCATCCAGATAAATATAGTATTGCAGTATGGAGCCCTAAGCTAAATCCAAAGGGAAATTCATTTTTAGGAACTAAGTTTTTAGAAGCTTTTACAACCGTTTCTGATTCTTCTATTTTTTAAACTCAAGAGCAACTAAGTAAATTCAAGCTAGCTTTTAGTTTAATAAATTAAATAATTCAATCAAAAAAACCATTGATTTTATGTTTTTTGTTTTTTTTAACGTTAAAATTTCATAAAAACATAAAAATAAAATTAAGTACAAATACTTAGTTATTTATACTTAATTTTAGACTAATAAAAAGTCTATAAATGGATACTAAAACTATTGAATTAGTACAAGGTACTTTTACGCAAGTAGTACCTATTGCTGATAAAGCAGCAGAAATATTTTACAGTAAATTGTTTGAAAAAGATCCTTCTTTAAAACCTATGTTTAAGGGCGACATGAAAGATCAAGGAAAAAAGCTAATGAGCATGATTGGCACCGCTGTAAATGGTTTAAATAATTTAGAAGCTGTTGTGCCAGCTGTGCAAAATTTAGGTAAAGGGCATGCTGCTTATGGTGTTCAAGACAAACATTATGATACCGTAGGAGAAGCACTGTTAGAAACGCTGGATGCAGGACTTGGAGAAGCTTTTACCGCAGAGGTAAAAGATGCCTGGACTGAGGTATATACTGTTTTAGCAACTACCATGAAAGAGGCGGCCAATTCACTTCCAAAAGAAGCGGGTTTAACAGAGCGTAAAAAACGTTTGGTTCAAAGCTCATTTACTAAAGTGGCTCCTATAGCAGATAAGGCTGCGGAAATATTTTACAGCAAATTGTTTGAAATGGATCCGGATATAAAACCGTTGTTTAAAGGCGATATGAAACAGCAAGGAGCGAAATTAATGAGCATGATTGGTACTGCTGTAAATGGATTAGATAACCTTGAAGCTATTGTCCCTGCGGTTCAAAATTTAGGAAAAGGACATCTTAGCTATGGCGTAAAGGATAGTCATTACGATACTGTTGGTGGCGCTTTATTATACACTTTAGAAACAGGCCTTGGAGATGATTTTACTGAGGATGTTAAAGATGCTTGGACTGAAGTATATACGGTACTAGCAACTACTATGAAAGATGCTGCAAACGAAGGACAACCTGTCCTAACAGAAGCTACTATCGATAAACCCTGGTGGAAGTTTTGGTAAAATCAACCATTTCTAAAAACATAAAAAAGCAAAGTGCCAGAAATTATTTATTTCAGACACTTTGCTTTTTAACAACTACTCTTTAACAATAAATTGCTTTACTCTTAAAATTTATTATGCTTCAATAAATCACTCCGAAATCAATTTTAATTTCTTTAGTAAATAGAAGTGTTTACTTTTTTCCAACGATAGTTAGCAAGTAAGCACAATAGTATTAAAATAGGAGTGACCACAAATACCCAAGTTGGAATAGGAACAGGATCGCCTTTTGCGTAGGAATGTAAGCCCGATAGGTAATAGTTAACCCCAAAAAATGTCATAATTAAACTACTAAGAGCAAAAAGGCTACTTACATTATATACAAAAAATTGATGCTTTTTAAATATAATACGTACATGCAGTACAAATGCATATATAATAATGCTAATTAAGGCCCATGTTTCTTTCGGATCCCATCCCCAATACCTACCCCACGACTCGTTAGCCCAAACTCCACCTAAAAATGTTCCTATTGAAAGCATAAATAAACCTACCGTTGTCGTTTTTTCATTAATTGACGTAAGTTCCGCAATTACACTTCTTACTTTATCTTGATTATTTTTATTTATAAAAACCATACAACTCAATACTAACAAAGCTAAAACAGACCCTAAAGTTAAAAAGCCATAACTCCCTGTAATAATAGCAACATGTATTAGGAGCCAATACGACTTTAAAACAGGCACTAAATTTGTTATTTCAGGATTCATTAGGCTACCATGAGCGATACCTAAAAGACATACCGCAATAAGTGCGGCGGCGGCGGCGGGCAACTTGGATTTTACACCGTATAAAATACCTGCCAAAACACAAATACATGATATAAAAACAGTAGCTTCATATCCATTACTCCATGGTGCATGACCCGATACATACCATCGCAATCCAATACCGTAAGCATGATATAAAAATGTAAATACAACAAAAGCTAACAAAGCATTTGCGCCTTTAGTTAAAATCTTACTCTGAAAAAACACCTGAAAAAAACCAACAATTAAAAGTAGCACACCTATTAAACTGTAATACATCATGCATTTAAAAAAAACCTGCTGTTTGTTATAGCTAATTTCTAACGCTACTTTACTTGGTTTTAAAAACACATTAGCTATTGCATTTGTTTGTTGAAACTTTTTTAAAACCTCAACCACCTCATCCGCTTTCGTCCAATCTTTGGTGCTAATTCCTAATTGTAAAGCATCAAAATAAGTAGGAATCATTTTTTCAAATACTAATAAATTATTTCCTGTAAAGCTGGTGTGTTCTTTCGGAGCAAACCACTTATTAGAAGCATTATTTAGATTGGGAAAAATTTTTAAAAACTGACCATTAAAAATAGTCCATGTAATATTTAATCGCTCGTCAAGTTTAATTACATTTTTATCTAACGTATTCCTTTTACCTTCTGCTTTGGCATAGGCATCGGCAACTATTTTTTTTAACACATAATTACCTTGAAAATCAAAAAAACTAGCGGGTTTTGCATATCCCTTTTCAAGTTTTAAATAGCTCGAAATAGTGTCGCGAGTAGTTTCTTCGACTTTTATGAATGGTAATAGTTGCCACGAATCTGGTTTGAACTGCATTCCTATAAAAACCTGCGTCGCCGTTAACTTTTGTGATTTCCCAGCTTCATTTTCGTATTTAAAACTACTTTTCCCATAAATTTTACGCAGCAAATCTAAAGACAGTGTATGGATGGGTTTTATTCTGCCCTGGAAATCCTGAACTTGAAGAGCACTAAAAGATTCTGAATGCGGTAGGCTTACCAATTGCCTTTCTACCAACTCTTGCACATTTAGTTTATGCAATTGTTGTGCGCAAAGTACTGTGTTTACACTGCAAAAAAACAGTATCAACAAATAAAGTGATTTTTTCATATTTGTTGAACTTTTAAAAATTTTAGAACTCCTTTAGTATTCCAAATTAAACTCAAAACCATTCCTAGTGCTAGCATAACATATCCTATATAGGTAACCAACGTTCCCCAGCTGTCATGATTTACAGAAAGTATGGTGCCGCTTTCGTCGGGCAAATATGCCGATTGAAAAAAGCGGAAATCCCCATAGTCTAACACATTATTCATAAAAATTTTATGCTTAGATGTTTTCCCTTTATCGGTTAATTCTAAATAACTATAAAAAGCCGAAGGGCTATCGGATCCTGGATATTTTTCGAGTACAAAATCGTTTAATTTTAAAGAAAATGGTAACCCAATAGGTTTTGAGCCATAACCTAATTTAAGATGTATCCCGTTAATATATAGGGTTGTTTTTGGATTTATATACCCTTTACCACCTAGTAATGAAATTTCTTTTTCTTCAACTCCCGACGATATCTTTAAAACCAAGGCAGATTCTGGATTTTTAACTTTTCTTTCGTCTTTCTTTTGAATCAATTTTTTGGTTTTCCCAGAAAGCACTTCGTTGAAAACGAGCGGAATTTTATTAAATGTACTCAGCGCTTTAAATTTTAAAGTCACCAAACTATCTTTAGGATAAAAACTTGATTTATTTTCGAGCATTGAAAAATAATCGGTCACTTCTGGGAATTTCACTTTATAATTCCCGTCTTTCTTAGTAATAAAAATACCTCCTTTAATCGCTGGTGTATCAAAAGCAATTGAAGTGCCGAAAAAGGTTTCCCTTTCCCCTCTTTTTATATATAAATCTTTACGTTGGCTTTCTTCTGCAATAACTAAATGCAAATACTCGTCGCCTCCAGGGGTATCTTCTAAAACATAAGCTGCATTAGGCAAGTACTCTTTTAGTTGTATGTTAACTTCTTTATCTTTAAAATTATATTTCTTATTAAGATAATTGCCTCCCAGCTTACTCATCATAAGCAATTTAGAAGGGAATTTTTTTGTAGAACTCGTATCGGATGCTTCCACTTGCAAAAAACTATCTATACTTAGTACTTGTTGAATACTTTGGTTTTCTTTTATGGTCACTAGTGCTTCATAGCCTCTATACCTTGTAATGCCAGCTCCTAATATTATAATTACAAAAGCAATATGTAATAAAAACACAGGTGCTTTTTTCACACTAAACAAATTGTATTTAGCAATATTTCCTAAAAAGTTAATAGCAAGTAACACCATTACTATCTCGAACCATTTTGCGCTATATACTAATGCTTTACTGGTTTCGGTTCCGTAATCATTTTCAATAAAAGTAGCTATTGCCATGGATGCGGCAAAAAGCAACAATAAAAAGCCTGTTAATCGAGTAGAAAATAAAAAACCAAGTACTTTGTTTACAATATGCATTAATATGTGGGAGTATTATTTTTTCATACCTGTTTCAACCCACTTTGCAATAAGCGCAATTGAACAAGTATCAATTTTTTCGTTTTTACGAAAAGGCATAGCTACAAAACCTTTTTGATGAGTTATAGCTCCTAATAAAGCCCCGTTTAATCCCATTTCTTTTAGTGTGGCATAATTATATATTTTGGTTCGGGAAGCTTTACGTTTATAAACTTCCTGACTATGACACATAAAACATTTAGCTTCTATTAAAGGTGCTATTATTTGTGTATAAGTCACCTCAGTAGGTAATTCGCATAATGGTTTTTGCTTACATCCTATAACACTTAAAATAAATACGCCAAGTAATGCTTTAAAAAAATAATTGAATGTCTTCATTTTGGTTATTTTTTATACTTCTTTTTCACCTTTTGCCACTCTTCTTCACTAAGGGGAAGGTATTTTTTCTTGTCAGAAAAAGGATCTTTACCTCCTTTTAAATAGGCATCAATTTTAGATAAAGAAATGGTGTCTTTAATTTTTGTTGCTGTTTTATATATGTGATTCCCATGAAAATCATGACATTGTAAACAAGTACTCCATTGCTTTTTAGCAATTAACTTACTGTGAGGAACATCTATAGGGTCGTTAACAACTTCTAAGTCGTAATGACAATTCACACAAAAAGTAGCATCGGGCAACACTACCCTAGTATCGTTGTGTTCTGTATGGCAGGTTTCACACTGAGTAGCATCTATTTTTGCAATAGCATCTTGATATTTAGCCTCTAAAAAACGATGGGTTGGATGTCTGTCGTTAGGCCTGTCGTGACATTCTAAACATTTTTTAGTGTCTACATTTTCAGTTCCAAAATCTACCCCCGATTTCCTAGCTCCAAAAGTTTTTGCTACGTTAGCTTGTATTTGCTGAAATAAATTTCCTTTAGCTGGTGTGTGGCAAGCTACACACGATAAATCTTGGTGACCTGTATTCATTGGGCCTAAGCTCAAAAAATCTTCTGCCGATTTCATGGGTAAAATTATATAACAAATTACGCCTATGGCTATACCTATTAACGAGCCTATATATTGCCTCCTGCGTAATGGATTTCCTTTAAACATAATTTATATCCTATTGAGGTAAAACAATTTCTAAATTTTCGGTTTGTGGAAAAGCTACACAAGTAAGCACGTAGCCTTGAGCGACCTCTTCATCGGATAGCAAATGTCCGTCCATCATTTTAGCGCTTCCGGTTGTACAACGTCCTTTACAGGTGCTACACATTCCTGAACGGCACGAATATGGGATTTCTACTCCCTGATCCATTGCTGCTTGCAAAATTGTTGTCCCTTGAGCAACTTTTATAGTATCGTTACCACCAACCCCTTTTACAACTACTGTACTAGAAACTGCATCTTCGGCGCTCTCCTTCAGTTTGTTTAGATCTGCGGTAAAGGCTTCTAATTTTATTTTTTCGGGAGCTACATTTTTCTTTTTTAGAATATCTACAACCGCATCCATAAAACCTTGCGGACCGCAAAGCATAAATAAAGCTTCTTTGTAGGTAAGTTCTTTTTCCTTAAGGGTGCTATCGAGTAACGACTCGTTTATCTTCTTTACTTGATAATTTTTTGGCAAGTTGCTTTCATTTCCTGAATCTAAAAGAAAAACTATAGAAATTGACTCTTTATGCTCTTCAAGCAATTCGGTAAGTTCCTTTCTAAATATTATCGATGCCTCGTCTCTGTTAGCATAAATTAAGGTGATTTTAGATTTAGGCTCTTTCTCCAAAACAGAAAGAATGATAGAATAGATGGGAGTAACGCCGCTTCCCCCTGCAAAAAGCACATAATTGCGTTGCTTTCGAGCACTAGGAGTTATAAAAAAGTTTCCTGCAGGCTTATCTACCTCTATTTGTTGCCCTTCTTTGAAGTTGTTACATATATAGTTTGACACCAATCCTCCTTCAACTTTCTTAACTGTAATTCTTAAAAAATTATGTTTAAAAGGGCTACTACTTAAAGAATAAGCTCTGTTTTCTATTTTATTTTGAATAGGTATTTTTAGTGTTAAAAACTGGCCCGATTTATATTTTACTCTACTAAAAAAGCCTGGTTTTTTAAATACTACACTTACCGCATCGGGAGTTTCGTTTACAATTTTTTCTACGGTTAACAACATACTTTAGGGGATTTACTTATAATAAAAAACTACTCCTATATGAAAAACAGCTATAAAAGTGATTACCATAGAAAAAGCAACATGCGTAATCATCCAAGATTGAAATACCCATTGTTTTTTTGATTTTATAATATCTAGATTAACTATACCTAATAGCATATTGGCAAAAAATAAATACGACAATAAAGCCAAGTATCCGTAACCAAAATTCATAACATGTACATAAAATAAGATAGGAGACAATGCTCCTATCCATTTATGAATGTTAGTTAGTTTAATCGAATATTTTCGTAGTGGTTTAACTACTCTTGTAATGGTTAGTACCCATTGAAATACTATAAGTAAAAACACTACTAAACCCGACCATCGTTTATACATTTGATGGTGCTCTTGCAGGTTTAACAACCACTCCCATTTAATGGGTATAAAATACTGGACTAAATATGCTACAAATAGTAGTAAGCCCAGATTAAATACTGAAAATATTTGTTTCATTCGTTAGTTTGAAATTAACTTTTAATTTGAAGTAACTGCGGCTCCCTTTTTAACCAAAACCTCTAAAGACTTGTACGATGTTAACTTACGAACACTATCTATAAATACTTCTGCTGTTGGTAAATTAAACCCTTTTGAAGGCCATGTTTTACCAATAGTTGGTTTTGGACTGGTTTTAAAATCAGCTATTTCTTTTAAATAAGCATTATAAACAGCCTTTGTACCATTACGGTAAGCATTAAGAACTCCAACTGCTTCTTTGTACGACAATGAATCTGATGGATATTGCCATGTAGTTGCTCCCATTACGTCTCCTAATTTCCAATCTGTTTTAGGGCTATTTTTATGGTCGTTATGGCAATTTACACAAGGCGCCGCCATGGCCATATCGGCAAACATAGCAGTATGTACTTTTTGTGCTTCATCATAAAAAAATTGTGGCTTTTGATTCGCTTTAATTTTCGCAAATAGCGCTGCTTGTTTTCCTTCCAATTTATTAGAAGCATTGATCGGATAATCCGAGCCCAAATACAAACCTAATGGAACGCTACTTTTTCTGATATCCGATGAAATCCCTCGCAAGAAAAGTGCTGGTAGCGGCCCTGCCTCTACTTCATCATCTTGCCAATCCTCATCAAATTTTAATCCTTGTTTTTTTCCTGCGCCTACGATTCCTTTGGTATACAGTGTTCTGGTAATGTCATTTTCGACAGCAACCATTTCCAATACCTCTTCTACTGAAAATGCTTTGTCGCTAACTGATGATTCTGCTCCTTCTTCTGGGATAGCGTTACCGCAAGAATTTAATCCTATTATTGCCACAAAACTTGATACCGCAATTTTACTTAATGTAATAGTTAATTTTCTCATAACTTAAAAAATATTTAGATGACTTCCAATTCCAATACAAAACCCATTATTGTTATACAATGAGTAATTTTTATTGAATTTTTTTAACACTATGAGCTTTACAATTTAGAATGTAAAACGCAATAATAACTGTTGCCTAGGGAGCGAAACTACGTATAAATACTTAAGTATTTATTTTGTAAATGTACGCTCTACTTAACTTTACCACAAATAATTTTCTCCCCGAAACAACTTTCTCTTAACTTTTTAATAAAAAATCAATTGAAAAAGGGTATAATTTTAAATTCCTAAAATTATAGTCTTGATTTTTAGGATTTCATAATTACATAAAATCATATTCATACTTGGGCTATATTTTTTTTAAATAAATCTCAACTAATAATTTCTATTAACTATTTTTTTTGATTACTATAACTCTTGATTCCCTCTCAAAAGCGTAAATTTGCACTCTACTTAAAGAAGTACTACATATGTTAGACATCAACAAAATAAGAGCTGATTTTCCTATACTAAAACGTGAGGTTAATGGAAAGCCATTAGTATATTTTGACAATGCAGCAACTTCCCAAACACCACAAGTAGTAATTGACGCTATTGTAGCTTATTATTCTAACTACAATGCGAACATTCACAGGGGGGTTCATACACTTTCTCAAGAAGCTACCGATGCTTATGAAATTGGTCGAAAAACGGTACAAGCGCATTTCAATGCAAAACACTCACACGAAATTATTTTGACTGCAGGTACTACCCATGCTATAAATATTGTTGCTACTGGTTTTACTTCGCTACTTAATAAAGGAGATGAAATTATTGTTTCTGCCCTTGAGCATCATTCTAATATTGTGCCATGGCAAATGCTATGTGAACGCACTGGAGCCGTTTTAAAAGTAATTCCTATGAATGAGGAAGGTTCTTTATTAATGGATGTATACGAAACCTTACTTTCCGAAAAAACCAAGCTGGTATTCGTAAACCATGTCTCTAATGCCTTGGGAACTGTAAACCCTATAGAATTTATTATTGAAAAAGCTCACGAAGTTGGAGCGGCAGTATTAATAGATGGCGCCCAAGCTACTCCGCATATTAAGCCTGATGTGCAAGCATTAAATGTAGACTTTTATGTAGCTTCTGCCCATAAATTATGTGGCCCTACTGGGGTAGGCTTACTTTACGGAAAAGAAAAATGGCTCAACAAATTACCGCCATATCAAGGTGGTGGCGAAATGATAGACCAAGTAACTTTTGAAAAAACTACCTATGCAGGTTTACCTCATAAATTTGAAGCAGGAACACCAAATATTTGCGGTGGTATTGCCTTTGGCGTAGCCTTAGACTATATGAATAGTATAGGCTTTGAAAACATCGCTTCTTACGAAAAGGAATTATTGGATTATGCGACAAATGAATTAAAACAAATTGAAGGCTTACGTATTTATGGCGAAGCTGCTGAAAAAACAGCTGTAATTTCATTTAATGTAGGTCAAATACACCCATATGATATTGGTACTATAGTAGACAAATTAGGTGTGGCGGTTCGTACAGGTCATCATTGCGCGCAACCTATTATGGACTTTTATAAAATACCTGGTACCGTAAGAGCTTCATTTGCTTTTTACAATACTAAAGAAGAAATCGACATTATGATTAGTGCCGTTAAACGTGCTGTTATGATGTTGAGTTAAGAGCTTTGCTATTAGCATTTAGCTATTAGCTTTGTATAATTAAGCCAAAAGCAAAATGCCAATGGCCAAAAGCGTTTATATAAAATGAGTAAAATAAAAGAAATACAGGCTGAAATTGTATCCGAATTTGAGATGTTCGACGATTGGATGCAGCGTTACGAATATATGATTGATTTAGGGAAAGATCTTCCTTTAATTGACGAAGAACATAAGACCGATAAAAATATCATTAAAGGCTGCCAAAGTAAAGTATGGGTGCATGCCGAGTTAGAAGGTGAAAAACTAAATTTTACCGCCGATAGTGATGCCATAATTACCAAAGGAATCATCGCTATTTTAATTCGTTCTTTTTCAGGGCAACACCCTAAGGATATTTTAGATGCAGACACTAGTTTTATAGACGAAATTGGACTTAAAGAACACTTATCCCTTACTAGAGCCAATGGGCTAGTAAGTATGATAAAGCAACTTAAAATGTATGCGATAGCCTACCAAACTCAATTAAATTAGGCTGCATTAAATTTAATGCTAAAACAAATAACAATAATTGCTAACAGCTTAAAGCTAAAAATATGAGTACAGAAAACCACACCGATGATTTAGGTGAAAAAGTAGTAAATGTATTAAAAACTATTTTTGACCCTGAAATTCCTGTAGATATATATGAGTTAGGATTAATTTACGATGTTTTTGTGAATGAAGACTTCGACGTAAAAGTATTAATGACATTAACGACTCCTAATTGCCCCGTTGCTGAAACACTACCAGTAGAAGTTGAAGAGAAAATTAAATCTATAGATGCTGTTAATGAGTGTGAAGTTGAAATTACTTTTGACCCACCTTGGACTCAAGATTTAATGAGTGAAGAAGCTAAACTTGAATTAGGAATGCTTTAACGTACGCAATCCTTAAATACTAAGGCTTAACTAAAAAGCTCTGTATTGGTTTTCTATAATTCGTATTCAACATACAATTTGGAAAACTTATAGCAGCAAATCAATAAATGATATGGAAAAGGAGATTGTTAACAAAGTAGCCAACAGCAAACTAATTACAATTGATTTAGAAGATTGGTATATTGAAGGAACTCGATCCATATTCGACATATCGGATTGGTTATTTGAGGGCTTAATGTTGCGTGAAAAAGAATTCAGAAATCACGTATCACGGCACAATTGGTCTCAATATAAAGATCATTTTGTAGCATTAAGCTGCTCTAGTGACGCAATTATACCTGGCTGGGCCTATTTATTAATCACCACAGCTATATCGCCTTATGCAAAAAAGGTAGTTGTAGGCAATTTGGAACAACTAGAAACCCTGCTCTACGAAGCTAAAATTAATTCAATAACTACAAATCAATATATAGATAAACCTGTTATTATTAAAGGTTGCTCTAACAAACCTGTACCCGAAAACGCCTATATTTCTTTACTTCAAAAAATACAACCCGTAGCTAAAAGTATCATGTATGGCGAAGCTTGTTCTTCCGTTCCGCTGTACAAAAAAAAGAAATAATTACCTCTTCACCCTTCTTTAAGCACATTTAATCGATAATATTATCAATTATCTTGATATATTACTATTATGATGATTGTCAGTTGACTATATTCGCACTACAAACGAAAAAAATAAATATTAATGAAAAAAATCATTTTAACATTAAGCTTATTAGTGTCTAGTTTCGGCTTATTTGCACAAACAGAAGCAGAGCTTAAAAAAGAATTAGGAGAAAAGAAAGCAGCAGTAGCTAAGTTTCAAAAAGAAGCAGATGCTATAAAAGCAAAAATTGATGCTTTACCTGGGTGGAAAAAAGGAGCATTCGGTACTATTGGTGGTAGTATCTCTGGTTTTGACAACTGGTTTTTACAAGCAGCGCCTAACAATTCCTCTGGTAATGTTGGTATTTCGGTAAATGCTTTTGCTAACTTAAATAGAGAAAAAGATTTTTGGAGGAATGCACTTAATATAAATTTAGGTTGGGTAAAACTTGATGACAAAGATGATCCTAACGATAGCGAAAACTACAATGTAGCTACTGATGTATTCAATATTACTTCTTTATACGGTTATAAACTTTCAGAAAAATTAGCAGTATCCACTTTAGGAGAATATAGAACTGCTTTATTAGAAGGTCAATTTAATAACCCTGGTTACTTAGATATTGGTGTGGGTATTACTTGGACACCTATCCAAAATTTAGTAGTAGTGGTTCATCCATTAAACTACAATTTTGTATTTAGTGACAGTGATGTTAATTTCGAATCTTCTTTAGGTGCTAAAGTAGTTGCAGATTACACACGTAAAATTGGAGCTATTAGCTTTAAATCTAACCTATCTGCTTTCTTAAGTTATGAGGATTCTGACTATTCAAACTGGCAATGGACTAATGGTTTTGCATATACCTTATGGAAAAAAATTGGTGTTGGGTTTGATGTTGGTTTAAGACAAAATAAGCAAGAGGCATTTAATGCAGGATCAGGTCGTACTCCTGCAAATGCTGCAACTTTCAGCTTAGGAGATACTGACAACAAATTACAATCATTCTGGTTGCTAGGTTTAAGTTATGCTTTCTAAATAAATAGTTGTAAAACTTATTACAGTTTAAAAAAGGCTTGTTGAATATTATATTCAACAAGCCTTTTTTTCTTATAAGTACTCTGGTTTTGATATCAACAAAAACAACTATACAAATTAATCTAAAACAAAAAGCGAGTGACTAAAAATAAGTCACTCGCTTTAAATATAATAATATTTCCAACTTCTATTGAATTACAAAGTCTTCCATAAATTTAGTAGTATAATTACCCGAAACATAGTCTGGGTGATCCATCAATTGCCTGTGAAAAGGAATTGTTGTTTTAATACCTTCGATGATAAACTCATCTAAAGCACGCTTCATTTTATTAATTGCTTCTTCACGTGTTTGTGCGGTAGTAATTAATTTAGCGATCATAGAGTCGTAATTTGGAGGAATCATATATCCGCTATATACATGTGTATCAATCCTCACTCCATGTCCTCCTGGGGTATGTAAATTAGTTATTCTACCAGGAGAAGGTCTAAATCCATTATGAGGGTCTTCAGCGTTGATACGGCATTCTATTGAATGTAATTCGGGAAAATAATTTTTACCTGAAATAGGGATTCCTGCAGCTACTGAAATTTGTTCGCGAATTAAATCATAATTCACTACTTCTTCAGTAATAGGGTGCTCTACTTGAATACGTGTATTCATTTCCATAAAGTAAAAGTTACGGTGTTTATCTACTAAAAACTCAACCGTACCAGCTCCTTCATATTTAATAAATTCAGCTGCTTTAACAGCGGCTAAACCCATTGCTTCTCTTAACTCATCTGTCATAAACGGAGAAGGTGTTTCTTCCGTTAATTTTTGATGACGACGTTGTACCGAACAATCTCTTTCAGATAAGTGACATGCTCTTCCTAAGCTATCACCTACGACTTGAATTTCGATATGGCGAGGCTCTTCAATAAGCTTTTCCATGTACATTCCGTCGTTTCCGAAACACGCTTTCGCTTCTTGGCGTGCATCGTCCCAAGCCTTCCTTAGCTCATCTTCTTTCCAAACAGCACGCATTCCCTTACCGCCACCACCAGCGGTAGCCTTTAGCATTACAGGATAACCAACTTCTAAAGCTAACTTTTCAGTCTCTTCAAAAGATCCTAATATTCCCTCAGAACCAGGTACCGTAGGCACTCCTGCTTCAATCATTGTAGCCTTTGCAGAAGCCTTATCTCCCATACGGTCGATCATCTCGGCACTGGCACCAATAAATTTAATTTCGTGTTCTTCGCAAATTTTTGAGAATTTAGCATTCTCAGATAAGAAACCATATCCTGGATGAATTGCATCTGCATTGGTAATTTCTGCAGCAGCGATAATATTTGACATTTTCAAATACGATTCACTACTTGGCGCAGGACCAATACAAACAGCTTCGTCGGCAAAACGTACATGAAGACTATCAGCATCTGCCGTGGAGTAAACTGCCACTGTTTTGATACCCATTTCTTTACACGTACGAATAATACGTAAAGCTATTTCTCCACGATTGGCAATTAATATTTTCTTAAACATAATTTTTTCGTTTCGTAATTTCATTTAATCTACAATTAAAATAAAACTAAGTTAAAGCGTAATAACTTTTAAGATGGGTCTACTATAAATAACGGTTGATCAAATTCAACAGGAGAAGAATCGTCTACTAATATCTTAACAATTGTTCCTGAAACTTCACTTTCTATTTCGTTAAAAAGTTTCATAGCCTCGACCACACAAAGTACAGTTCCTTCACTTATCGTATCTCCAACTTCTATAAAGTTCGATTTATCTGGTGATGGTCTTCTATAAAAAGTACCAATAATTGGTGACTTAATTGTTATGTGATTCGAATCTTCTGCTGAAGCTACAGGACTAGCTACTTCTGACTCTGTAGCAATAGGTGCAACTGGCATGGCAGCAATAGGAGCTTGAGCTACCGGAGCTGCTGATGATAATTGCTGAATAATAGTAGTTTCTTTATCCTCAGAACCTGTTCTAATGGTGATTTTAACATCCTCCATTTCTAATTTAACTTCACTTGCTCCTGATTTAGCTACAAATTTGATTAAATTTTGAATTTCTTTTAAATCCATGATTATAGGTTTATTGTTTATTAGTTATCAGGGGTGTTGTAAGCCCATTTTAAATATATTGATCCCCAAGTGAATCCGCCTCCAAAAGAAGCAAAAACTAGAGTGTCGCCTTTTTTAAATTTTTTCTCAAAATCGAAAAGTACTAAAGGTATTGTTGCAGATGTAGTATTACCATATTTTTCAATGTTAATTAACACTTTGCTTTCATCCTTCAACCCCATTCTTCTTGCTGTAGCATCAATAATACGCTTATTAGCTTGATGCGCTACCAACCAATCTACATCATTATGCGACAAGTCATTTCGTTCCATAATATTTTCGCAAGCATCGGCCATACTTGAAACTGCATATTTAAATACCGTTTTACCGTCTTGCTTAATAAAATGCTGTTTTTTATCTATAGTTTCGTGAGTTGCTGGGTTTAAAGATCCACCCGCTTCAATACGTAAAAAATTACGTCCTACGCCATCACTTCGTAAATACTCATCGTGTAGTCCAAGGCCTTCTTCGTTTGGCTCAAACAATGCACCTGCGGCACCATCACCAAATATAATACAGGTAGTACGATCGGTATAATCTACTATTGAAGACATTTTATCTGCCCCGATAACAATTATTTTTTTATACCTACCAGCTTCAATATAACTGGCAGCAGTAGACATTCCATACAAGAAACTTGAACAAGCTGCCGCAAGGTCATAACCAAAAGCATTTGTAGCCCCAATTTCGGAAGCTACGTAAGCTGCGGTAGCTGCCACAGACATGTCGGGTGTAGCTGTTGCTACAATTATCATGTCAATTTCTTTAGGGTCTAATTGGCGCTTTGCAATAATTTGCTCTGCAGCTTTAATCGCCATATAGGAGGTACCTTTAGTTGCGTCCTTTAAAATACGACGTTCCTTAATACCGGTTCGAGAAGTGATCCACTCATCGTTTGTATCTACTAAACCTTCTAATTCTTTATTAGTAAGCTTATAGTCGGGCAAATATGCTCCAACAGCTGTAATTGCCGCTGTAATTTTACTCATACCTCATTAGGTTAAACTATTTACTTTAGAACAAAAAAGCTTCAAAAATGAAGCAAAATGATCTATTTCAAGTAAATTTCGTGCAAATTAAGTTGATTTTGACACATATTCAACAAAAAACAAAAAAAACGTTCAAGACTGAACGTTTTTTTTAGTAATACTATGCATGCCTAGCAAATAATGTAGGCACAATATATTTCACTCTAAAATAACTAGTAATGTTATTTATTGAGTACACTGTAATCACAGTTATTAAGCTTCCGCTTCTACTGAGTTATCAATTAATACATTACCTCTGTAATATAATTTTCCTTCGCTCCAATGTGCTCTGTGATAAAGGTGAGATTCTCCTGTAACCGCATCTGTTCCAATTTGAGGAGCTACTGCTTTGTAATGTGTTCTTCTCTTATCTCTTCTTGTTTTCGAGATTTTTCTCTTAGGATGTGCCATAACTAACTTTATTAATCTTTAAGTAGATTCTTTAATTTATTCCAACGAGGATCAATTTCGTCCTCTGCTTCAATACTCTCTTTAATTTCTTTAGGCGCTAGTGATTCTAAACGCTCTAAAATTTCTGACTGTAACGTCCCATCTTCAATACCTGGATGCACTCTTTTTGAGGGTACTCCCAGTACAATACATTCATAAATGTATTGTGCTACATTAATTTCATACTCGCCGTGAGGCAACGTTAACAATTCTTCGTTTTCGTCGTTGTAATCATCTCCAAATTTAACTACTAAGTACAAATCGTTGCTCAATGGCAAATCAAATGCTTCGGTAGTTACATCACAATCTACATTTACGCTTCCTTCAACTTTAAAATTCAACTCAAAATGAGTTCCTTTTTTATTGAATTCTAGTGCTGCATGTAAATCAGAACTATTGTATTCTTCAAAATCAAATAACGCTAAGAAATCATTGTTGATTTCATACTCAAATTGATGAATCCCTTGCTTTAAACCAACAAAAGGAATCACATATTCTTTTTTCGCTTTCATAGATCAATCAATTTGAAGCCAACAAAGGCGGGTGCAAAGATACTTATTTTTTTTAAGTATATATTTTATTACTAACATTTTTTTGTTAATAAAATTGTCATCCCTGTATATTAGCGCTTTTTAAGCTGCTTTTTCAATGGGTTTTCTGATATTTCAGCGTACATACAACGATGCTTATAAATTGCTATCCCTCTAAAAACAGCTTCCGAAAATGAACTGGCGTCTGCAATACCCTTTCCTGCAATTTCAAAAGCAGTACCATGGTCTGGCGAGGTGCGTACTTTATTAAGGCCTGCAGTATAATTTACTCCTTTACCAAAAGCAATGGTTTTAAAAGGTATTAAACCTTGATCGTGATAAGAAGCTACAATAGCATCAAACTGCCTGTAATTATTACTTCCAAAAAAACTATCGGCAGCATAAGGACCATAAACTAATTTACCAGCTTCTTTTATTTTTTGAAGTGTTGGTCGCAATACCTCATCATCTTCTTTACCAATAACACCATTATCGCCAGTGTGTGGGTTAATACCCAAAACAGCGATTTTTGGTTTAGAAATCCCAAAATCTTTAATTAAAGATTGGTGAATGGTGCTTATTTTTTGACTTATTACACCTGGCGTAAGTTTTTTGGCAACATCTGTTAGCGCAACATGGTCTGTTAACAAACCTACTTTTAACTCGTCGCTTACCATAAACATTAAACTATCACCTTCTAGCTCTTGATTTAAATAATCGGTATGCCCTGGGAATTTAAACGTATCGGACTGAATAGCTGTTTTATGAATAGGAGCCGTTACCAAAACATCAATATGATCTTCTTTTAACGCTTTAGTCGCCGCTTCTAGGGATTTAATAGCATAACTACCTATTGTAGTATCTTCTTTGCCGTAGTTTATTTGAACGGTTTCTTCCCAAACCTCAACTACATTTAATTTACCCTCTACAATTTTTTCTATTTCCTTTATAGGCTGAATTAACGTTTTTAGTTTTAAATTCTTTTTAAAGAAATTCATTAAACGAGAATTCGCAAAAACAACGGGAGTACAAAAATCGAACATGCGACTGTCGGCGAATGTTTTTAGGATTACTTCTGGACCTATACCATTAAGGTCTCCAACAGATATTCCAACGCGTATTTTAGATTCTTTATTCATTATTATTTGTTAATCTAGA
The DNA here is from genome assembly GCA_937958985.1 of uncultured Aquimarina sp. Taxonomy (GTDB): domain Bacteria; phylum Bacteroidota; class Bacteroidia; order Flavobacteriales; family Flavobacteriaceae; genus Aquimarina. The sequence goes on along the minus strand of CALGLV010000029.1, from coordinate 60,012 downwards.
TATCCTTATGCCACCAAAAAGCTAACTTTGCTGGCTGATCTATTGAGTTACAAATTTAACTAATTAAAAACGCTTATGTTTACGGGAATTGTAGAAACTTTTGGAAAGGTGATTACCTTGGACACTGAAAAAGAGAATTTACACCTTACTATTGAAAGTAATTTTACTGATGAATTAAAAATTGATCAAAGTGTAGCCCATAATGGAGTGTGCTTAACGGTGGTTTCGATTACTGATAACACCTATACCGTTACGGCAATTAAAGAAACTTTAGAAAAAACAAACTTAAACACTTTAGCTGTTGGTACTATTGTGAATTTAGAACGCGGTATGAAAGTTGGTGATCGACTTGACGGACATATTGTACAAGGACATGTAGACCAAACAGCCGTTTGTAAATCAATTACAGAAACTGAAGGTAGTTGGGAATTCACTTTTGAATATGATGCCAACCTTAACAATATTACTATTGAAAAAGGATCGATTACTGTGAATGGTGTAAGCTTAACTGTAGTAAACTCAAAACGCAACGAATTTAGTGTTTGCATTATCCCATATACTTACGAGCATACTAATTTTAAAGACTTTAAAGTTGGTACTATTGTTAACTTAGAGTTTGATGTTATTGGAAAATACGTGAGTCGCTTAGCTGCATTGGGGTTGAAATAATATTTCTATCGGAGCTACTTTTATAATTATACACAAAACCCTGTGACTATCATCACAGGGTTTTGCGTTAAGGATTGAACGGTTTGTTTGAGCTCCTCGTAGAGAGCGAGTAGTGAAAGCCTGACCCAAAGGGTAACGCCCTAATGTATTTATTAAAGATTCACTCTTTTTCCTTTCGGATATTTTACGGTGTAAGAAAATTCCTTTTTCACAGATTGCTTACTCGGTATCTTTGTATTCCATTTTACAATACCTGTTTTAGCATTGTACTCCGCTCCTTCAGTTACAATAGCATCTACTTTAATTTCTTTATTATTAGAAACAGGAATACGCTCTTCGATTACCAAATCGATAGGTTGTGATTTGTTGTTTTTAATTGAAATCTCAAAAGCTTTTTTTACAATGCGGGTACTTCCTGTTAGCGATTTACTTTTAAAGTTTTTAGGTTCCTTGCGATCTACCACAATATTAGGGTCGATCCCTAGCGAAAGCACCAACTTTTCTTTGGTACTGTTAGGCTCAATTAAGGCTTTACCTACATAGTTTCCTTCAAAATAAATATTGGCTTCACCGGTTAACAAATCGAACTGCTCCCAATTGGAAAGTGTCGCTGTTAAAAACACATTGTTATTAAGCTCGGGAGCTACATAATATGAGTATTTAGTTGGTAACGAGAATTTATCGATTTCAATAGCTGTGCTTTCAGAATTTGAATTTATTGTGAATTTCTTTTTTATTTTGAAAGAGGTGTTCGTAATGCCTTCTTGTTTTGTGTCTACTGTTTGGTTATAGGATTGATCTTCACTATCTAAAACTTTTGTTTCAGCTTTTGTTTTAAATTTATTTTTATTTGCTAATAATTTACCTGATCCTCTTTTACTGGAATAACCAATAACTACAACCTCTTCTAAGGCTTCAACATCTTCTTTTAAATCGGTATTAATTCTTGACGCATATACAGGAATATTTTCTGATTCAAAGCCAATACTTGAAAAAACTAAATTACGTGATCCATTAGGTAGTTTAATTGTATAGTTCCCATCGAAATCAGAAACCGCGCCTACAGGTGTTCCTGGGATAGAGATATTAACCCCTGGCAGAGGCAGTCCATCACCCGTAACTACACCGGATACGGTTCTTACCGTTGGATTGTATTTATAATTACTTTTTAATGTCGACACTTGCTTTTTTCTGTAATTACCATAAACAAAACTCAAGTATTTAGATTCTAAATTGGGCTTGTTGTTATCCAATGTCGGGTCTCCTGTAGAAAGTGTAATGCCTATATTATCCCAACGCACTCCTGTTTCTTGATACACGTTGGCTTTATAAACAATATTTAAATCGGACTGGATACTCTTGGATTTTAAATCGTATTCGGGATACCAACCCGATTTAGTAACATTGTAACTTACTACCAATGTTATGGATGTAGCCGCTGGTGCATCTAATTTAATTTTAATTTCGCCTTGTTCCTCTTTACTATTGCCTTGTTGCTTTTTTATTTCCTTAATTAAATTATTAATTTTTACTGTTACCTTATTTTGTTGGGTTTGCAACTCGTACTGTTTATCCAAAATAAAGTTAGTCTGCTCCCTATGAAAAGCTCCTATTTGTTTTAATTTTTCTAACGACAAATCGGTTTGATCGCTATTTACCCTCAAATTATAATCAAGTACTTTTAGCTCTTTACTGTAAGCGGTAAGCTTATTTTTAATTTTATTTTTTTGCAGTTCAAACGACGCTTTCTTTGTTTTTAATAGGCTTACTTGTTCTGAAACCAACTTTTTTTCTAGGTAATCTATTTCGTAATTCACAGAAAGTACGTTTGCATTTTTAAGGCCTGCTACTTGTATGCTACTTTCGTCGATCACCGTAGATAGTTTATTTAAAACCAATTCGTTTTTACCTGCCTTTAAATTAATGATGGCAGTTCGCTTAATGCGGGCGCCACTCAAGTAAACAGTAACTTCTTTAATTTTGGAATTTACTTTTGTTTCTTTTTCTTGAGCAAATAAGCTACTGATAGGAATTAGTAATACTAATAGCGCTAAACTAATTTTCATTGGAGTGATTTGTGAATTCATTTTCAATATAGAAATAAATATTATTTTAAAGATCTAGTTTATCCATTTTTAAACTTTCAATAATTATTGAAAGTTTAAAAATATTCCCTATTTTTGAAGTATGAAATACGAAGAAGCAAAAGATAAGTTTATATCTACTTGGGGAGTTTTAGGTTCTAGTTGGGGAATCAACAAAGCCATGGCTCAAATTCATGCGCTATTATGGATTTCTCCAGAAGCTTTAAGTATGGAAGACATTATGGAAGAACTTCAAATTTCGCGTGGAAATACAAGCATGAATGTACGACAGCTTATCGATTGGGGAATTGTATATAAAGAAACCAAAGCTGGAGATCGTAAAGAATATTTTGCTTCTGAAAAAAATGTGCAAGAACTTGCAAGGCAAGTAGCCAAAGAGCGTAGTAAACGAGAAATTAAACCTGTTATTAGAATATTAAAAGAGGTCTCTTCGATTAAAGAAGATGAGGAATCTGAAAAAACAAAAGAACTAATTAAACAAACGAAAGCGCTTTATGAATTGACGAATTCGATGGATAAAATGTTGGACAAAGTAGTGAACCAAGAGAAGAATTGGATGACAAAAGTACTCATGAAATTCATCTCATAAAAAAATTTAAAATTAAGTTTCAGTAATTATTGAAAATTCAGAATTATGAAAATATTAAAAAAATTAATTTATTATTCAAATATCATAGTAGTCGTAACAGCTCTCTTTTTTGCTTTCAAAAGTAATTCTAACGCTATATTCGCAATTCTTATTCCCGGATTTTCACAACCTTTCTTTGCATTAATACTATTGGCTGTTAAAGACTATACGGAGAAAAAAATTTTTCAATTATTGCAATGGTATTGGATAGGAGTAGCCGTATCATTAGCAACTCTTGTAATTTATGGTATTGGAATTATAGTTGGTGTTTTTCTTATATTTTATTTCACATATGTAACTTATAAATTTCAAAAAGAAAACTACAGTGATGAAACTCAAAAAAAACCTTAACTATTTTATAGCCTTAGTATGGTTAGCAAATGGCCTATTCTGCAAAGTTTTGAATTTAGTTCCTAGACACGAACAAATTGTTGCCGAAATTTTAGGCTTTAATTATTCGCGTATTTTAACACTAGCTATTGGTGTCGCTGAAATAATTATGACTATTTGGATTTTATCCGGCTATAAACCAAAATTCAATGCAGTCACTCAAATTACCGTAATCATAGGCATGAATTTACTTGAATTTATTTTAGTTTCAGAGTTGCTATTATGGGGGCCATTAAACTTTCTATTTGCTTTACTTTTTTCACTTATAATTTATTATAACGAATTTCATCTAAAAAACTGACATCATGCTATCTTTTTTAAAAGATCACCCTTTTGCTGTAGAAGCACATTTTGAAAATTCTTTAGTTTTAACTTTTGCTATACCTAAAGAGGAACTACAAAACAAAATACCCAAATGCTTGAAATTAGATGTATTTGATAATAAATGGGCTTTCATAGCAGTGGCGATGGTACAAACGAAAGAATTACGCCCCAAAGGCTTTCCTAAATTTATGGGAAATGACTTTTTTTTAATTGGTTATCGTGTTTTTGTAAAATACACTGATAGTCGTGGAAAGCAATTAAGGGGTTTATATATAATAAAGTCCGAAACTAATAAAAAGAAAATGCAACTTATGGCCAATACCTTTACGCATTACAATTACACTACTACCGATATTACTCAAACAGAAAACACAAAAAGCAAAAAAATAAGTTCTACTATTTCTGATTTTAAAGTAGCATTCGAAAAAACGAATAGTACTATAGTTTTACCCCAAAAATCACCTTTTTCCGACTGGAAAGAAGCGCGAAAGTATGCTGGTCCTTTGCCTTTTACATTCACTTATAACGAAAAAACAAATGAAGTTTTAATTATTGAAGGTGTTCGAAAAAATTGGAAACCCAAACCTGTGAAAATTTCAGAATTTAATTTTTCATTCTTAAAAACACTAAATCTTGAAAATCCCATTTTAGCAAACGCTTTTATAATTGAAAACATACCATATCACTGGAAAAAAGGAAGGAAAGAATTATGGAAATAAAGAGACGGAAATTTCAAGGAGTACTAAATATTTTGAGCTTTAACAGGCACTTTTATGTATTTGGATTAGCTGCTTTGGCTATAATAATTATAAGTTTTTGGGTGTTTAATTGGTCCAACCTGCTGCTTTGGATCATTGCTTCAGCTTTTTCATATGGTTTAATAATGCCGTTAATTATTTCAGCTTATGTTTATGACTTTTCAAGATATTACAATTTTAATTGGCTGAAGGAGTTTAAATTCACAGACTCTAAGGAGATACAAATTTTAAATATTAACGCTGGGTTTGATGAAACAAGTTTTATAATCAAAAATCATTTTCCTAAATCCGATTTGAAAGTATTTGATTTTTATGATTCTAAAAAGCATACTGAACCCGCAATCATAAGAGCTAGGAAAGTAAGCCTAGCATACCCATGCACAAAACAAATTAATTCGGGGACTATTCCATTAGAAGATAATTCAGTTGATTTAATTTTTTTATTATCAACGGCTCATGAAATTCGATCTCACAATGAAAAAATTCAGTTTTTAAAAGAATGTCATCGAATCTGCAAACCTAATGCTAACATCATAATGGTTGAACATTTGAGAGACTTTCCTAATTTTATTGCATTCTCCGTCGGATTCACTCATTTTTTTTCAAAGAAAACCTGGAGGCATGCTTTTAAAAAAGCTAGTTTCAAAAAATTATCAGAACAAAAATTCACCCCTTTTATGTCAATCTTTAATATCCGCCCTTAAATGCAAATTCATATAAATATCATCGGAATCTTTTTAATTGCTTTAGCCTTAGTACATGTTATTTTTCCAAAATACTTTAACTGGAAACATGAATTAGCTTCATTAAACCTCATCAACAAACAAATGATGACAATTCATACTTTTTTTATCGCGCTAACTGTTTTTTTAATGGGCTTATTATGCATTACTTCTGCAAATGAAATTATTGAAACTCCTTTAGGCAAAAAGATTTCTTTAGGTTTTAGTTTTTTTTGGGGAATTCGACTTTTAATTCAGTTTTTTGGATATTCCCCAAAACTATGGAAGGGCAAAACTTTTGAAACTATAATACATATTGTGTTTTCTTGCTTATGGATATACCTTACTCTAATATTTCTCAAAATTGGAATAGCTATTTGAAATTAAAAAAAAATCTGTATCTCAACCGAGAATACAGATTTTTAAATATTATTTTTTAGAGAAAAACCTTTATATAAAAGTAAACTTCCCATCTAAATAAATCACCTCTGTATTTCCATTTTTTAGATAAGCAGTTACTTTTCTATCGGCAGTGCTCACAATATCGGTGTGTACCGATGCGCATTTGTTAAAACCTAAGTTTTCCCAATCAGCTTCAGTCATTTTGGAAGCATCGCCACTATAGGAATCTCTATAGGAAGCACCTACGGCAACGTGAGTGTTACCAAACCTACCTCCTGCATTTTCGTCAAAAAGTGTATTTGCCATAAATTTTCCAATCTTCGAGTGCCTACTATCGGTTAACGAAAATTCTCCTACCTGGTCTGCATTTTCGTTTCCTCGTATCATTTGCACTAGTGTATCTTCATTTTCTTTGGCAGAAATCGTAATTACCTTACCTTTTTCAAAAGCCAGTTCAATTCCAGAGATTTTTTTACCCCCATAGTATAACGGTTGATTAAATTTTATCCATCCTTCAGTCCCACGCCAATCTGGAGAAACAAAAACTTCAAAACTAGGAATGTTGCGACCACTAGCACCTAACCATTTTCTATGCTCCCCAATTTTTATCCACAAATCAGCATCCTCTCCTTCTATATGAAGTTTATCAATAGCCAACTTATCTAAATAATCTTTTACAGCACTATTTTCTTCTTTAAAGGCGATCCAAGAATTTACAGGATCTGCATCGTTTAAATAACAAGCATTGGCTACCTCATCAAAATAATCTTGCAAACTCATTCCTGCCTCATCAGCGTAAGCTTGTGTAGGATATAAACATAACGTCCAAGTAAGCTCACCAGCCATTTCGGCATCTCTTCGCTGTTTCATAAAGTAATCTCCGGAATTACTTAAACGCTTTACTAACCCCGCTTCGATATCTTTTAATTGAGTTGGATCATCATTGGCAATAATTAAAAGTAAATGATCTACATCTTTTACCAATCCTGATTGCATGTTTTTTGGTGCAAAATCCAGCTGGTTTTCTGATGAAATACTATCAAAAAAGGTTGCTGATTTATTCCCCCTAGGAGCTTCGGTAGGATAATATTCTTGTATAACATTACCCCCTGCTTCCCATATTTTCTGTAATATTTTTAAGTATAAAGGTTTAGATGTTTCATTTCCTATAACCAAAACGGTTTCCCCTGGCTGTATTCCTTTTGAATTGCCTACAGCATAATTTACCATTATACTAGCGTAATTTTCTAATTGCTTTTCTGTAAACATACTGTTTAGAATTATCTTATTTGATTTTTGAAATTAACCAAAAAAAAACAGCAACCGAATATTGGGTTGCTGTTTTTTGAAATTAAATATGAGGTTCGCTTATTATAATTTAGCCAACCATGTTTTAAAAGAGGTTTTTTCTTCTAAAATTCTACCTAAATCAGCAATTGCAACACGCTCTTGCTCCATAGTATCTCTATCGCGAATAGTAACTGTTTTGGTTTCTAACGATTCGTGATCTACGGTAATACAAAATGGAGTTCCGTTAGCATCTTGACGACGGTAACGCTTCCCTACGGCATCTTTTTCGTCGTAAAGCACGTTAAAATCAAATTTTAAATCAGCTACGATTTCTTTTGCTAATTCTGGCAATCCATCTTTTTTAACTAATGGAAATATAGCTGCTTTTGTAGGCGCTAAAACTGCGGGTAGTTTCAATACCGTTCTAGAGCTTCCATCTTCTAATTTTTCCTCTTTAAGAGATTTAGAAAATACCGCTAAAAACATTCTATCTAAACCAACAGACGTTTCTACTACATATGGCGTATAGCTTTCACTAATTTCGTTATCGTAGTACTTTAATTTTTTTCCTGAAAACTCTTCATGAGCTTTTAAATCAAAATCGGTACGGGAGTGAATTCCTTCTAGTTCTTTAAATCCAAATGGGAAGTTAAATTCAATATCGGCTGCGGCATTAGCATAGTGGGCTAATTTATCATGATCGTGAAAACGGTAATTTTCTTCTCCTAATCCTAAAGATAGGTGCCACTTTAAACGTGTTTCCTTCCAATATTCGTAGGATTTCATTTCTTCGCCTGGACGCACAAAAAATTGCATTTCCATTTGTTCAAATTCTCGCATACGAAAAATAAACTGACGTGCTACTATTTCATTACGAAAGGCCTTACCTGTTTGGGCAATTCCAAAAGGCACTTTCATACGACCTGTTTTTTGTACATTTAAAAAGTTTACAAAAATACCCTGAGCTGTTTCTGGTCGTAAATATAAATCGGTAGCTGTTTCTGCAGATGCTCCTAATTTCGTTCCAAACATTAAATTGAACTGACGTACATCTGTCCAGTTTTTTGAACCTGTATCTGGGTCGGAAATCCCAAGCTCTTCTATTAAAAGCTTAACATCCGCTAAATCTTCTTTTTCTAAAGAACTCCCCATACGCGCTAGTATGGCTTTGTTTTCTGCTAAGTATTTTATTACTCTTGGGTTTGTAGTAACAAACTCCTCTTCGTTAAAAGTGTCTCCAAAACGTTTTTTAGCTTTTGCTATTTCTTTATTCGCTTTTTGCAGAATTTTTTCAGCATGATCTTCAATCAATACATCCGCACGGTAACGCTTTTTAGAGTCTTTATTATCTATTAATGGATCGTTGAATGCATCTACATGTCCTGAAGCTTTCCAAGTTGTAGGGTGCATAAAAATAGAAGCATCTAATCCTACGATGTTTTGATGCATTTGCACCATACTCTTCCACCAATACTCGCGGATATTTTTTTTAAGCTCAGCACCGTTTTGACCGTAATCATAAACCGCACTTAAACCATCGTATATTTCACTTGAACCAAAAATATAACCATATTCTTTAGCGTGTGATATTACTTTTTTGAAAGTATCTTCTTGTTTTGCCATAATAGCGCAAAAATAGCAGAAATTATCAGTTTAAAAAACTACCGCAATATGAATTGAGAAATGTCGTGTATTTCGTGATCAAAGTAAACCTCAACAGTATACTCCCCTGCTATTAGTTCCGCGGGGTCAACGTCTATAAACTTACAAATATCTAAACGCTGATTTCTATAAAAAAACTGATGTATCGAACTATAAAACAGAGGCTTGGTTTCGTGCTTCACTTTAATAATTTTTCCTAAAAGTGCTTTTTTAGGACCAAATACTTTAAAATACACTTTTTTAGATTCGCTTATTAGTTCACTATTAGACTTAACAATTGTGCAAATTTTTATTTTAGATAAACGTTTAATTTTATCTGTAACAATTACTTTACCACTGTTTTTAACTTTAACTCCCGTACCACTAGTGGAATAAAACGATAATTTTTTCCGTTTCTTTATTGCTGCAGTAAGCGCTACATTTTCGTCATATAAATCTCTTTTAGCCTTAAAATATTTTTTAATTTGAGAATCTTTTAAATGTAAACTATCCTTCATTAAAACATTTACCGTAATTAAACTATCATTTGTTTTTAAAAGTTTAATTTTTTCTTCTCTTAATTTTCTTATTTGAGAACGGTAAATTCTTAGCAAACTTAATTTAGGAGCTGTTTTGGTTAAAGCTCTATAAAGACTATCTGTTTCTTTCTTTTTTAGGTTTAATTCTTCTTGTAAATCTTTATTCGTAAATGTTACAGCATCGTAATTATTTAATAATTCTTCTAATTCACTTTTAATTGCCTCCTTTTCCTGCAGGATTTCTTTATTATGATTAAAATTTATTTTTTCCAATTTATTTAGGTAAATTCCTATAGCACAGATAATTAAAGACAAAATAAGAGCTAAAGCAATTAATACTGGAAGAATTCTTTTTGAAATCATAGTTGGTTATTCTGCGCTAACGCCCTACTAATTTAATTATTTACAAATAAAATCTATGCTTAAAGATCTAATACTTTTACTATTCCCTAAAAGCTGTAACGCTTGTTATGAGCTTTTGATCCCTAACGAAAATGAAATTTGCACGAATTGCAGAAATGAATTACCTGTAATTAGTATTAAGTCTCTTACCAATCTAAAATTAAATGTCCTTTTTAAAGAAGGCATCGTAATAACTAATTTTTCTAGTCTTTTTTATTTTGAAAAGCATTCCGAAGTACAAGAATTACTTCATAATTTAAAATACCGAAACCATTTACACATTGGCGAACTTATTGGGAATTGGCACGCTGCTGTTTTACTTAAAACCGAGGACTTTCAAACTATTGATTTAGTTATCCCAATACCTATTCACAAAAAAAGATTACGCCAAAGAGGATACAACCAAGTAGCACTATACGCACAAACTATTGCCCAAAAGCTAAATGCTGATTACCGAGACGATATATTAACAAAAACAACACATAAAAAATCGCAAGTTTCTTTAAACAGAAAAGAGCGTTTTAATAATATTTTAAATAGCTTAACCCTAAATAAACCGGACGATCTTAAAGAAAAACACATCCTTATTTTAGACGATATTATAACTACTGGTGCCACAATGCGCGCCTGTGTAAGTTGTTTAAAAAACAAGGCTGGTAAAATTAGTATCGCTTCGATTGCTTTAGTGCCTAATGAAAGTCTTTAAATTTATTTAGTTTTTGTTTCTTTGTTCAAAAAAGTATATGTCTTTCAGCGCGTCACATCCTTACCTTATTTTTATTTGCTTATTATTTCTTTCTAGTTGCGCAAAAAGGCAGTCAATTACTGGAGGACCTAAAGATGAAAAAGCACCCGAATTAGTGAGAGCCACACCGCCTAATAAATCCACAAACTTTACGGCACGGGAAATTAGATTAACTTTTGATGAATTGGTGACACTAGACAAACCCGATCAACAAATTTTAATTTCGCCGCCAATGAAAAACAAACCTGAAATTAAACCATTGGGCTATGCTACTAAAACCATTAAAATAAAAATAGTAGACACCCTACTTACAAACACAACCTATGCTATTAATTTTGGAAATAGTATTGTGGATTATAACGAAAAAAATCCTTTTGATTTTTTTCAATACGTGTTTTCTACAGGAAACGAATTAGACTCCCTAAGTTTTGGAGGAACAGTAAACGATGTTTTAAAACAAAGTTTAGAAGACAAAGTTTCTGTTTTTTTATATGAAGAAAATGAAACTATTAATGACTCTATAGTTTATAATGAACTCCCTCGATACGTAACTACCACAAAGGACAGTACTACTGTTTTTAAATTTAACTACTTACGTGAAGGAAATTATAGGCTCGTCGCAATAAACGATAACAACAACAATTACAAGTTCGACCCTATAAAAGACCAAATCGCTTTTCTTGACAAATCAATTTCTATTCCGCAGGATACTACAGCGTCATTAAAGTTATTTAATGAAATCCAAGAATTTCGCTATACAAGGTCAAAACAAGTTTCTAAAAACCAGTTTCAAATCGGTTATTTTGGAGAAGTTTCCGAGCCTAAAATAGAAATCTTAGGTTCTTTCCCCGACACTTTAAAATTTGAAACCCTTATACTGAAAGAAAAAAACAAGGATACTCTTAACTTTTGGGTAAAGCCATTTTTTGAGCAAGATTCTTTAATTTTTAAAGCTACTTCTGGAAAAATTACAGATACTATTATTGCCCGCTATAAAGACCAAAACAAAGACTCTTTAAAACTTACTAATAACGGAACCAATCTTAAGCTAAAAGAGGCTTTTGAAATTTCAGCAAATACCCCATTAAATAAACTAGATGAAACATTAGTTTCTATTATAGACGCCGACACCTTAGCTGTGAATTTTACTCAAAAATGGGAAAGCTTTAAAAACCAAATTAGCATCAATTTTCCAAAAAAAGAAAATAGCCGCTACGCCATGAAGGTTTTACCCAATGCCTTTAGTGATTTTTTAGGCAATACCAATCAAGACACAATAACTTATACGTTAACTACCCTTGAAAACGCTGCTTATGGTAATTTAAAATTAAATTTCAGTGTTGAAAACAAAGAAAACACATTGATAGTTCAATTACAAAAAGGTGGTAACATTGAAAAAGAAGTCACCTTAAAAGAATCTAACAGCTTAAGTTTTTCTGAATTATCACCAGGAGATTATATTGTAAAAGTAATTTATGACTTAAATAATAACGGAAAATGGGATACCGGTAATTATCTAAAAAAGCTTCAGCCAGAACCTATTTTCTTTTATGAAAAACCTGTTACCGTTAGAGCGAATTGGGATGTTAATCAAGATATTGTATTGGATTAATTTTAAGGAATCGTAAACAAATCGCGATCATTTAAAAAAGGAAAGCTAGCTCGTACCGCTTTTAGTTTTTGCTTTTGGATTGTTGTGGTTTGTATATCCGCTATTTCTAAAACCTCCATTAATGCTTTTCCTAGCGGGTTGTAAACACAGGAGTGTCCTGAATACTCCAAATTATTAGCATCACTCCCAACCCTATTTACACCAACAACATAACATAAATTTTCAATGGCTCGTGCTTTTAAAAGGGCATCCCAAGCTTCAATACGAGCTTTAGGCCAATTTGCAATGCATATAATTACGTCATAGTTACTGGTGTTTCTACTCGTAACAGGAAAACGCAAATCATAACAAATTAGCGGTTTTATTTTCCATCCTTTATATTCAAAAACAGGAAGCGAGTTTCCTTTTGTTAGCAACTTGCTTTCTTCTCCCATACCAAACAAATGCCATTTATCATATTGTTGAAGCTGCCCATCGGGACTAGCGAAAATCATTCGGTTGTACACGGCTTCATCTTCTTTAATAAATACACTCCCTACTATAGCAAAACCATGCTTTTTTGCCATTTGAAGCATCCATTGTACCGTTGCTCCTTGCATAGTTTCTGCCTCAAAACTAGTTACCGCAAACCCCGTTGTAAAGGTTTCTGGTAAAACTACAATATCAGTATATGAAATTTGGGGCAGATGCGTTTCTATTGCTGTTTTATTAACAATAGGGGCATTCCACACTAGCGGGATTTGAAGGGTGGTAACTACTAAATTTTCATTCATTTTAAATATAATTTCAGCCTATTCTAAAGATAAATAATTCATTTCTATTCTTAGCTTTATGATCTTTCGAAAATACCAATCCGAATTATTCATTAAAAAAACTAGTCTAGAGAACCTCTTTTTTGAATCTATGTATTTTAAAATACAATACTAAATAAGCTTATTTCAACTGAGCTCAATCTAATTCTTATTTTCAACAAATTATACATCCTTATTTAAGCGCCTAAAAACTCTTAAAAATTCCCTATTTTCGCAACCTAAATTATAAGTGAATACCCATGAGCACTAAGTTCGCAGATTATAAGGGATTAGACCTTCCAAAAGTGGCCGAAGAGATTTTAGATTTTTGGAAAAAAGAGAGCGTTTTTGAAAAGAGTATTTCTTCTCGCGAAGGCAGCAAACCTTTCGTTTTTTTTGAAGGACCTCCTTCTGCAAACGGACTTCCTGGTATTCACCACGTAATGGCACGTGCTATTAAAGATATTTTTTGTCGCTATAAAACTCAAAAAGGTTTTCAAGTAAAACGAAAAGCAGGTTGGGATACGCACGGACTTCCTGTAGAATTAGGAGTCGAAAAAGAATTGGGAATTACCAAGGAAGATATCGGTACTAAAATATCGGTTGAAGAATATAATGCCGCTTGCCGTAAAACCGTAATGCGTTATACCGATGTTTGGAACGACCTTACTGAAAAAATTGGATATTGGGTAGATATGGAAGATCCATATATTACTTACAAACCCAAATACATGGAATCGGTTTGGTGGTTGCTTTCCGAAATGTATAAAAAAGGGTTGATCTATAAAGGATATACCATACAACCTTACTCTCCAAAAGCAGGTACTGGTTTAAGTTCTCACGAGCTAAATCAGCCAGGTACTTACCAAGATGTTACCGACACTACAGTAGTCGCTCAATTTAAAGCTATTGAAAACAGTTTACCTAGTTTTTTACAGGGCTTTGGAAACGTTTACTTTTTAGCCTGGACAACAACTCCTTGGACGTTGCCAAGTAATACCGCGTTAACAGTAGGCCCAAAAATAGATTATGTATTAGTTGAAACATTCAATCAATACACTTTTGAAGCTACCAAAGTAATTTTAGCTAAAAACCTTGTAGGCAAACAATTTGCTGGAAAAAAATTCAATCAGGTTAGCGAAGATTCAGAAATAACAGCATACAATGCTGGAGATAAAGTAATTCCATTTAAAATTTTAACTGAATTTAAAGGAAAAGACTTACTTGACATTCGTTACGAGCAATTATTAGACTATGCACAGCCTAATAATAACCCCGAAAACGCTTTCCGTGTAATTTTAGGAGATTTTGTAACTACCGAAGATGGTACCGGTATAGTACATACCGCACCAACTTTTGGAGCCGATGATGCTTTGGTTGCAAAACAAGCAACTCCCGAAGTGCCGCCAATGCTTATTAAAGATGCAAATGACAACTTAGTACCACTTGTCGATCTTCAGGGAAAGTTCACTTCCAATATGGGAGAGTTTGCAGGAAAGTATGTTAAAAACGAATATTATAACGACGGTGAAGCTCCTGAACGCTCTGCAGATGTAGAAATAGCCATTAAACTTAAAGAAGAAAACAAAGCCTTTAAGGTAGAAAAATACGTGCATAGTTACCCTAATTGCTGGCGTACCGACAAACCTATTTTATATTACCCTTTAGATTCTTGGTTTATTAAAGTTACGGATATTAAAGACCGTATGCACGAGCTAAACCTAGGCATTAACTGGAAACCCAAAGCCACTGGCGAAGGCCGTTTTGGTAACTGGTTAGCCAACGCTAACGATTGGAATTTATCGCGTTCTCGTTATTGGGGTATTCCATTACCTATTTGGCGTACCGAAGATAAAACCGAAGAAATTTGTGTAGGTTCGGTTGCCGAGCTTAAAGCAGAAATGAAAAAGGCGTTAGATGCTGGCGTTTTGGAAGAAGATATTTTTGCTGACTTTGAGGCAGGAAACATGTCGGAAGAAAACTATGCTAAAATAGATTTACACAAAAATATTGTCGATCAAATTACACTTATTTCTCCTTCTGGGAAACCTATGAAACGTGAAAGTGATTTAATAGATGTTTGGTTTGACTCGGGTTCTATGCCTGTGGCACAATGGCACTACCCTTTTGAAAATAAAGAAAAAGTGGAAGCTGGCGAACGCAAAGCTGATTTTATTGCCGAAGGTGTCGACCAAACACGTGGTTGGTTTTATACCCTGCACGCAATTTCTACTATGATTTTTGATGATGTAGCTTACAAAAACGTAGTTTCAAACGGATTGGTATTGGATAAAAAAGGTCAAAAAATGTCAAAGCGTTTAGGAAACGCTGCCGACCCTTTTGAAACTTTAAACACTTATGGCCCCGATGCTACACGTTGGTACATGATAAGCAACGCCAACCCTTGGGATAATTTAAAATTTGATTTAGAAGGTATTGCTGAAGTACGTCGAAAATTTTTCGGAACACTATACAACACCTACTCCTTTTTTGCACTGTATGCCAATCTTGACAACTTTAATTACAGTGAAGCAGAAATTCCTTTAAATGAAAGACCCGAAATTGACCAATGGATTTTAAGTGAATTACATACACTAGTCCAAAAGGTAGATGCCTATTATAACGACTACGAACCTACGCGTGCTACGCGTGCCATTTCGGACTTTGTACAAGAAAATTTAAGTAACTGGTATGTGCGCTTATGCAGAAGAAGATTTTGGAAAGGGGAGTATGCACAAGATAAAATTTCGGCTTACCAAACACTATACACTTGTTTAGTAACAGTTTCTAAATTAGGAGCGCCGGTAGCTCCATTCTTTATGGATCGTTTGTATAAAGATTTAGTAGCTTGTACTGGTAAAGAAACTTCGGAGAGTGTTCATTTAGCTGACTTCCCTACTTACGACGCTTCTTTTGTAAACAAAACATTAGAAGAAAAGATGGGTAAAGCTCAAACTATTTCTTCTTTGGTACTTTCATTACGTCAAAAAGAAAAAATTAAAGTGCGCCAACCGCTACAGCGAATTATGATTCCTGTGCTTAACGCAGAAGAAAAAAATGCTATCGAAGCTGTTTCTGATTTGATAAAAAATGAGGTTAATGTTAAGGAAATAGAACTTTTGGATGATGCTTCGGGAATTTTAGTAAAAAAAATAAAACCTAATTTTAAAGCTCTTGGTCCACGTTTTGGTAAAGACATGAAACTAATCGCTAATGAGATTCAATCCTTTGATCAAACAATTATTAGCTTATTGGAGCAAAATGGAGAATATCATTTAGAAATTAACGGGAAAAATATTACATTGCAACTCAGCGACGTAGAAATTTCTTCGCAAGACATTGAAGGCTGGTTAGTTGCAAATGCCAACGGGCTAACAGTAGCGCTAGACGTTACGATTAGTAACGAGCTAAAGAAAGAAGGAATTGCTCGAGAATTAGTGAATCGCATTCAAAATTTACGTAAAGACAGTGATTTTGAAGTAACAGACACTATTAATATTAGTTTTGAAAATAATGATATTGTAGCAGAAGCTATTGCTCATAATGGTGAATACATTAAAGCAGAAACTTTAGCAAATAGCATTGCCTTTGAAGCTGATTTACAAAATGGAGTATTAATTGAATTTGATGACATAAAAACAAAGATTCAAATTCAAAAAGTGTAATTAAAATGCAAGAAACCACAGAAAGATATTCAGACGAACATTTAGCAGAATTTAAAGTAATCATTTTAGAAAAAATGGCGCAATCCCAAAAGGATTTAGAAATGCTTAAAAGCAGCTATACAAATGATAAAAACAATGGCACTGAAGACACTTCTCCTACTTTTAAATCTTTTGAAGAAGGAAGTGAAACCATGTCAAAAGAAGCGAATGCACAATTAGCTATTCGTCAAGAAAAATTTCTTCGTGATTTAAAAAATGCACTCAATCGCATTGAAAACAAAACCTATGGCATTTGCCGTGTAACGGGTAAGCTTATTAATCCTGAGCGCTTAAAATTAGTACCACATGCAACCCTTAGTATTGAAGCTAAGAACATGCAAAAAAAATAATATTTCCTCAAAAGGCTTTCGTAATTGAAAGCCTTTTTTGTTGTTACATTTCCCTTCTTTTTCAACTAAAAATTTTATTAAGAATTTCAATTCCTTAAATCCCTACTAAATCTGTATTTTTGCACTTCATTAGAAAAAGTATCGTATGAATATTTTAATTGTAGGTGCCGGAGGAAGAGAGCACACTTTTGCATACAAATTAGCACAAAGTAAAGAATGTGAAAAACTATTTGTAGCCCCTGGTAATGCTGGTACAGCTAACATAGCAACCAATGTAAATATTGGTGTTACAGATTTTGATAAAATTAAGGAACTTGTTTTATCAGAAGCCATAAAAATGGTGGTTGTTGGCCCTGAAGTGCCTTTGGTTGAGGGGATTTATGATTATTTCAAAAACGATTCTGAATTAAAAGAAGTTGCTGTTATCGGACCTTCTGCGGAAGCTGCACAACTAGAAGGCAGTAAAGAATATGCTAAAGAATTTTTAGTAAGACATAATATACCTACTGCTGCCTACCAAAGTTTTACACCAGAAACAGTAAGCGAAGGGCAAACTTTTTTAGAAACTCTAAAAGCTCCTTATGTACTAAAAGCCGATGGCCTTGCTGCTGGAAAAGGAGTATTGATAATCGACAATTTAGAAGAAGCTAAAAAAGAGTTAGCCGAAATGCTTACTAATAGTAAGTTTGGCGAAGCAAGTAACAAAGTAGTTATTGAAGAATTTTTAGATGGTATTGAACTTAGTGTATTCGTTCTTACCGATGGGAAAAACTACATTACACTACCTACTGCAAAAGATTACAAACGTATTGGCGAAGGAGACACAGGATTAAACACAGGTGGAATGGGAGCTATATCTCCTGTGCCATTTGCCGACGACGCTTTTATGAATAAAATAGAGACTCAAGTTGTAAAACCAACGGTAGAAGGTATCATCAAAGATAATTTAGATTACAAAGGATTTATATTTATAGGCCTTATAAAAGTAGACGGAGAACCTAAAGTTATAGAATATAACGTACGTATGGGTGATCCTGAAACTGAGGCGGTATTACCACGAGTTAACAATGACTTGCTTGATATGTTTAAGCATGTTGCTAACCAAACTTTGGACAAAGTAGTTCTCGATCTAGATCCTAGAACTGCAGTTACTGTTATGACTGTTGCAGGTGGTTATCCTGAGGCTTACGAAAAAGGTGATGAAATCACAGGTATAGATAATGTTGAAGGCTCTATTGTTTTTCAAGCAGGGACTACTCATAAAAATGGTAAAATTGTTACTAATGGCGGACGTGTACTTACAGTAACTTCTTTTGGAGATAACTTTAAAGAAGCTTTAGCTGTTTCGTATAAAAACGTAAAGAAAATCAACTTTAAAGGTATAAACTATCGTACCGATTTAGGATTTGATTTGTAATATTTAAAATTAACAACCTCAAAAAGAGCCGATTTCTTAATTGAAATCGGCTCTTTTTTTGTTTTTACAATTCTTATTGATCTCTTTTTATGTAATGTATCTAACACAAAAACGGATGTTTCAAAAATCCTCTCTTCATTTATTTCACAAGAAAACTAAAAAATAGTCATTTTACAAAAAATAAAATAATAACCATAAAATACTGATTATCAATTAGTTGATTGATATAATTAGGGTTCATAATAGCAACTACCGCCTTTAAAAAACACTTTTTAAAAAAATATTTGTAAGTAGTTTGAAGCCTTGTGCACTATCAATTCATGAAAAAACAATGATTATTTGAGCAGGCCTGCTAGTAATTATTCATAACATAAAAACATTAAATTTAAAACAAGATGAAAAACAAAAATTTATTACTAATAGGTTCACTAGCAGCAAGTATGTTGTTTGTAAATTGTAGTGATGACGATGCTACACAGCAATTAAACGACCTTCCTAATCCAGCAGATGCGCAAACGGCAACAGCCTTAGCAGAGGCTAATTTGTTATTAACAAGTATTGCGACAGACGGAGGTACTCCATACGATGCTGACAACCCAGTACTTACTTTCCAACCCGATGAAAACGTATTTATACCTAGTGTACTAGGGCTTGACTACCGTATTGATAGAACTTTAGCTCCTGAAGGACCTACAGTTAGGCTTCCTTTATTTCAAGGGTGGGAAACTACTCCTGGAGGACCTAGAGAAACACATTATATTATTACTGAATCTTCAAATGAAGCACAAGCAAGAGAATTAGGAATTATTTGGGCGCCACGTATGGCACAAGCGGCAAATACACCTGGTGCACAAAATGCAACTTGGACCGAAGATGGTAGACTTGTTTTTGAAGGATCAGTTGATTTTTCTCCTCTACGCTCTTTAACTCCTGGAGGTGCACCTGCTGATGAAAGCAATGAATTATTAGAATTAGTTAGCTTCCCACCCGCTTCTGTAACGCCTGGAGCAGAAGCAGATGCCAATTGGTCTTCTTATGTAACACTTCCTAGTGGTGTAGTTATTAATGCTCAAATTATGGCTAACGAAACAGGATTACACGATAGAATTCCTCATGGAAATGGTAATCCCGCATTAGAGCAACAAGACAACCAAGACAACCCTAATATTGATAGAGAGGGTGCTGCAGTAGTATTACAACTTTTAGATGGATGGCATGATGGTAGAGCATACTATTTCCATATTGTAACAGATACTTCTGATCCAGGACCTGCAACAATTGAATTAGGTGTATATGCTCCAAGATTAGCAAATTTACCTACTTTTGGTGCATTCCCAGGAGGTTCAATGCTACCTTTTAGCCCAACGGCAAATGGAATTTTACCAGAAGCTAACAACCCTGATGGATTTCAAGGTTTAAATACTCCTTCATCAAGTCCGCGTCAGATAAATGATCCTACAAATACATTCCCTATAGATCCAAGTAATGTATCATACGCTCCTATGTGGGATGCTCATATTACTGAGTTTACAGTACCTGCTGAAGATCGTGTGATTTTGAAAAGTTTTGCTCAAGTAAACGAACTTTTAGCCAATGGTACTTTAGTTCCTTTTAGAGGAAACAATGCTGAGTTAGCAGCTCAAACAAATACATTATCTGATGATTTAACTCCAACTGGAGCAATCATCAACTGCCCGGTAATTTCTCAACCATTAGGCTCTGCCATTGGAAGAATTATTGGTCAGCCAACGAATTAATAAAATAGTGTTTAGTGATTCTATTTAAGTTTGTTGTTAAATGCTCTTATTTCTTTTAGAAATAGGAGCATTTTCAATTAGCACCAAATAATTTTCACCCAAAAAAAGCCCCAACTAAAATAGTTGGGGCTTTTGTTATAGTATTTAATTAAGACTATTGCTTGTCTTCAGCTAAAAATGAGTGAGAGACTACATATCTTTTTTCTTCATTATTATCATTATGTTTTTTTAATTGCAACATCCAATATACAAATGCAGCCATTCCTATAAACATAAACAACCAGTTAAAAACACTTGCTGCCCACCAATTTTCTAACTCTAATTCTCTTAATATGTTCATTGGAGCAAATGCAACTTCTTCAAATAAAAATTGAACTCCGTCTAATAACTTCTTCATAATACCAAAAAGGTTTAATTCTACAACAAAAATAAGAAACACAAAACGCTTTCACAACTTCGAAATGTCTAAAAACTTTATATTTGCCATAAATACATGAAAAATGATTACTGAAAACGCTAATAAGACATTTCAAGAAGTTATAAGTCACTACCATATTAAAGACGATGTGGCTCAAGATTTTTCGAACCCCTACCAAAGCGAAAACGACTTATTGTCGCATTTACTCTATAAAAAATGCTGGATTGATACCGTACAGTGGCATTATGAAGATATTATTCGTGATCCTCAAATTGACCCTGTAGCTGCGTTGACATTAAAACGTAAAATTGATGCCTCAAACCAAGAGCGTACCGATATGGTGGAATATTTAGATGGCTACTTTTTAGAATTATATAAAAACGTAGATGCTAAGCCTGGAGCTAGAATTAATTCGGAAAGCCCTGCTTGGGCATTTGATAGACTTTCTATTTTGGCTCTAAAAATTTATCACATGAACGAAGAAGCTACTCGTGCTGATGCCGATGATAATCACAGAGAAGCTTGCCAGAAAAAACTAGATATTCTTTTAGAACAACGCGTAGATCTATCTACTGCTATCGATCAATTATTAGAAGATATAAAAACTGGTGATAAGTACATGAAGGTGTACAAGCAAATGAAGATGTATAATGACGATGAACTTAACCCTGTGTTAAGAGCACAAAAATAAATTAAAGTATTCCGTTTTTTGGATTGATGGTTGTGAATGCAATTTCAACAATCCAAAAAACTTTTATTAGTTTACAACCAGCTGTGATGCCCAACAAAATAAAGCACCTATTAGTAATTAGAACATCTGCCATGGGCGATGTTGCCATTGCTGCCCCTATTTTACTCGCATTTAGAAAGGCTTATCCAACTGTAAAAATAACACTGCTTACCAATACTTTTTTTACTCCTATATTTGAACAGATTTCAAATTTAACGGTTAAATCTTTTGAAACTAAAGGGAAGCACAAAGGCATTTTAGGAATTCGAAAATTAGCTCAAGAGTTAAAATTGATGAATGTAGATGCCGTTGCAGACCTGCATGGAGTTTTAAGAACACACCTATTAAAAAACCTACTCCTTTTTAACAACATCCCTTTTGTTCAGATTAACAAAGGAAGAGCTGAAAAAAAGGCCCTCACCAGTTGGGAAAATAAGATTTTCAAACCCTTGAAAACTTCTCATCAACGGTATGTTGATGTTTTTGAAAAAATAGGTTTCAAACTAAGCCGTGAAGTGTCTTCTTTTGTATTAAAAAAAGAAAAAATAACACCTAAAACTCAAGATTTAATTGGTCTTGACACTAAAAAGTGGATAGGAATTGCTCCCTTTGCCCAACATAAAGGGAAAATCTATTCTCTTGAAAAACTAACCTCAGTAATTGAAGAGTTAAATCAGAGCGATAGTTATAAAATTGTTTTATTTGGTGGCGGAAAAAACGAAATAGAATTACTCTCGGGAATAGAAAATAAGTTCAACAATGTATTATCGGTTGCAGGAAAACTGTCTTTTAAAGAAGAATTGGAGCTTATCTCTAATTTAGACGTAATGGTTTCTATGGATAGTGGTAACGGACATTTAGCGGCTATGTATGGCATTCCTGTAATTACAATTTGGGGGGTTACTCATCCTTATGCTGGGTTTGCACCTTACAATCAGCCTTTTTCAAACAGCCTCATTCCAGATTTAGAACTTTTCCCACAAATACCAACATCTATTTATGGAAATAAATACCCTGAAGGCTACGAACAAGCAATAAATAGTATTTCTATTCAGACTATTACAAAAAAAATTAGCGAAATTACTCACTAGGAATTGTTAATTTTTCTGAAATAATTAATTCAACTTTAAAGAAAAATATATATTTAACAGTCACGTTAATAGAATGCTACAAAAAATAAAATCAAAAAAAACTATTTTTTTGATTTTATTAATCAAAACAAGACTAGCTCTCAACAACGCTTAATCATTAATTTTATTGCAACCAATCCCCTCAATTAATTACATAATTAATATTTTTTATATATTTGTTATGATATTTTTATAACCTTTCAGGGAAACTAATACTACATCGTTTTAATAATTATTGCTCAAACATATTTTAAAACGAACAACAACAACTGAGAATATAATTATATTGAGTCGAAAATAACAACTAACTTTTCGCAGTAAAGCCGATTTTTTTAATCGGCTTTACTATTTCTAATAAGTTTCTCTAATATTTTATTTCTAACATTAGCTTTTAACTCATTTCTAGTTTCTAAACTTAGAGAAGATGTTGGCATTACATCCAAAATATAACTCCTTACCTTACCCATACTTCCGCTAAAAAAAGTATATGAAAAACGTTTTTTATGATCGGGAAAAACTAGAGGTACAATAGGGAGTTTATGATTAATCGCTAACCTAAAAGCGCCCTCTTTAAATTCATCCAAAATTATAGATTCATTAGGCACTCCACCTTCAGGAAAAATACAAATACTGTAGCCTAAATTAATTTTTCGACTAGCCTCGACAAAAACTTCTTTTCTACTTTTAGGGCTACTCCTATCTACTACTATACATGTTTTTCTGTAAAAAAAACCAAAAACCGGTATTTTGGTGAGTTCTTTTTTTCCCACAAAAACAAAAGGATTTTTAACGGTATACAACATTAACATAATATCTAACATCGAGGTATGATTGGCTACAAACATAAAAGATTGTTTGGGAACATTAAAAGTGCCATTTTTGCGAATCGGTATAAAACCCGCACCGTACATAACAAAGGCCGCCCATAAACGAGCCCATTTAAAAAAATAACGATACCAGGTTTCTTTAGATATTAAAATAAGTAATAGTGGAAAACAGATAAATAAGGGTAATGCCATAAGGATGTAAAACCAAATTCGTAACCCTAAGTGACCAATATTTTTTATAAATTTCATAAAAATTGATTTAACTTATCAATGAAAACACCAATATCCATAACAAGTTTTGCTTCCATCTCTGCTTTAGGCAATAGTGCTAAAGAGGTTTGGAATTCTTATTTAAATATAAATAAACATTCTATAACTTTAGAGGACTTTTCGGGAATAGCTACTCCTGTTTCAAAACTACAAATACAAGGAGATAAAAACTTACTCGATCTAAGAAATAGCTCAACACATTATAAAAACCTAGATCGTTCTGTTTTAATGGGAATTTTAGTTGCCAAACAAGCATTTGATGCATCAGGGTGGACTTCAAACGATCATTTTGGCATTAATATGGGAAGCTCTCGCGGAGCTACAGAACTGTTTGAAAAGTATCATCAGGAATTTATTAGCACGGGAAAAACAAGTACGCTAAGCTCACCTACCACTACTTTAGGAAATATTTCTTCGTGGATAGCCCACGAATTACAGAGTAAAGGCCCTGAAATTAGTCATTCTATTACTTGTTCTACTGCCCTACATTCTTTTTTAAATGGGGTAGCTTGGATTAATTCTGGCTTGACCAATAAATTTATTGTTGGCGGTGCCGAAGCCCCTTTAACCCCTTTTACCGTTGCCCAAATGAGGGCTTTAAAAATTTATTCCACTCAAACAGAAGCGTCTTACCCTTGCCGAACTTTAGATTTTGAAAAACAAAGAAATCAAATGTTTTTAGGTGAAGGTGCCGCTATATTTTGCTTGGAAGAAGGTATTTCTGAAAACGCAAAAGCATTAATTACAGGTATTGGTTACGGCACAGAAGTTTTAAAACATAATATTTCAATATCTGCAAATGCCGATTGCTTCCAAACTTCTATGAAAATGGCTATAGCCGAAACTCCTCTTGCAGCAATTGATGCTATTGTAATGCATGCACCCGGAACCATTAAAGGAGATACCTCTGAACACAATGCCATTTCAAAGATTTTTGGTGCGGAGCTTCCACTATTAACTTCCAACAAATGGAAAATTGGACATAGTTTTGGTGCCAGTGGAGCACTAAGTATGGAACTTGCCATTTTAATGCTACTACATCAAAAATTTATCCCTGTTCCTTTTCTAAAAAACAGCATTCAAAACAAACCTTTAAAAACCATTTTAGTAAACGCTGTAGGTTTTGGTGGAAATGCGGT
This sequence comes from uncultured Aquimarina sp., assembly GCA_937958985.1. GTDB lineage: Bacteria > Bacteroidota > Bacteroidia > Flavobacteriales > Flavobacteriaceae > Aquimarina. The sequence continues at coordinate 35,252 of CALGLV010000029.1, read as the reverse complement.
TACCATAAAAATACAAAATGCTTATTTATAGCTAATTAATACTTATTTAAAAGTCAAAAATACCACAGATTAAAAACAGTAAAAACCGAATTACTCAATGTATTATCTATATTAGATTATAAAGTATAAATTTTCACTATTTTTGATTTTATATTCAATTTGAAAGAAAGATGAGACACGATTGGACGAAAGAAGAAATTCTTGAAATTTACAATAAGCCATTAATGGATTTGTTATATGAAGCTTCTACAATTCATAGAAAATCTCACGATCCTAATACCGTACAAGTTTCTACATTGCTATCCATTAAAACAGGTGGTTGCCCAGAAGATTGTGGTTACTGCCCGCAAGCGGCACGTTACCACACCGACGTTGAAGGAAACGATTTAATGAGTGTACAGCAAGTAAAAGCACAAGCGTTACGCGCTAAATCGTCGGGAAGCTCTCGCGTATGCATGGGTGCTGCTTGGAGAAATGTAAAAGATGGACCTGAGTTTGATAATGTGCTAGAAATGGTACGTACCATTAACAAACTAGACATGGAAGTGTGTTGTACTTTAGGTATGATTACCGAAAACCAAGCGCAACGTTTAGCCGAAGCTGGTTTATATGCTTACAACCACAACCTAGACACTAGTGAAGATTATTACAAAGATGTAATTTCTACTAGGGCTTTTCAAGATAGATTAGACACTATTGGTAATGTTCGAAAAACAAATGTAACTGTTTGTAGCGGAGGTATTATCGGAATGGGAGAAGCTATTGAAGATAGAGCTGGTATGCTAGTCGCCTTAGCTAGTTTAAGCCCACAACCCGAATCTGTTCCTATTAATGCATTGGTACCTGTAGAAGGTACACCAATGGAAGAAATACAACCTATTTCTATTTGGGAAATGATACGAATGGTCGCAACTACACGTATTGTAATGCCCGAAACACAAGTGCGATTATCGGCAGGGAGAACCCAAATGTCGCGCGAAGGACAAGCCATGTGCTTTTTTGCAGGTGCTAATTCCATTTTTGCAGGCGATAAGCTACTTACCACTCCAAATCCTGATGTGAATGAAGATATGGAAATGTTTAAAATGCTTGGTTTAAACCCGCAAAAGCCTTTTACAAAAAAATCGCAACCAGAAACTGTGGAAGCAGGAAATTCTAATTTTGAATCTTTAGGCGAAAAACCAAAATGGACCAGACCCGAACATACTATTGAGCGCAACTTGGAAGCACAAAAAAAATAATTACTTCTTATTTATATAACAAAAAAGCCAACTTTGAAAGTTGGCTTTTTTATGAAGTTAATTGTAATGGAAATCGTTAAAATCTCCACGCAATAATGCGACTTACTTTGTTTCCTTGTCCCATAGGAATTACTTTATATTCTTTAGCTTCCGCCTCTTTCAATGATTTTTTTAATGAACGTAAGTTGTCTTTTTTAGAAACTAACGATGTAAACCATTGACAGTTGTTTTTAAATTCTCGGCTATGAAAAATCATGTTTTTAATAAATGTTAATTCTCCACCTTCGCACCAAAGTTCATTATGTTGTCCTCCGAAGTTTAACTCAGGGTTTTCGTTTTGTTGTGCTGCTAAGTTTTTCACTTTTCTGAAGTTACTACTTTGTGCCGCTTCTTCAGAAGCATGAAATGGAGGATTACAAATAGTAAGTGCTATTTTTTCATCTTCATTTAAAACACCTCTAAAGGTTGATTTTAAATTCGACTGTAGTCTGATGTCAACATTGCCTTTTAAGCCTTCATTACTATCTACAATAGCTTGCGCTGAAGCTAAAGAAACTGCTGATATTTCCGAACCTATAAAAGACCATCCATATTCGCTTACCCCAATAATTGGATACACACAATTGGCTCCTACGCCAACATCTAAAACTTTTATATCGTTTCCTTTTGGAATTTCACCTTCATTACTTTCTGCCAATAAATCCGCAACATAATGTATGTAGTCTGCACGCCCAGGAATAGGAGAACACAAATAACCTTCTGGAATATCCCAAGAGTTTATTCCATAATGTTGTTTTAACAACGCTTTGTTTAATGCTTTTACACCTTCTTGATTCGAAAAATCAATAGACAAATCTCCGTATTGATTTGGTCGTACAAATTCTTTTAATTCGGGTAATATGCTAGTTAGCACTTCGAAGTCGTAACGTTCGTTATGTTTGTTTCGAGAGTGTAATTTGGATTTCGTATTCGGTCTTGATTTATCAGTCATAATTCTAAAATTCGTCATCCTGAATTTATTTTCAAGATCCTGTCAATTCATTGTATAGTATAATACACTGAAACAAATTCAGTGCTAAATAGGTTTATTTTGTGTAATTTAAAACGTGTAAGTTGCGAATTTCTCTGCGATTTCCTCAAGAATACCATATAAGTCTTCAGGAGCATCGGTAGTTACTAATCGTTGTCGGTAAGGTTTAATATCACGTATCCCTTTAAAATAATTGGTATAGTGCCTGCGTGTTTCCACAACACCCAATTTTTCACCTTTCCAATCTATCGACATTTCTAAATGTCTTTTGGCTACAGCAACGCGCTCTGCAATAGTAGGTGGTGCTTTATGCGTTCCTGTTTCAAAAAAGTGTTTCACTTCATTAAAAAACCAAGGATAACCAATACTTGCCCTACCAATCATGGCTCCATCTAAACCATATTTATCGCGCATTTCCACAGCACGCTCTGGGCTATCTACATCGCCATTTCCAAATACTGGAATATGCATTCGCGGGTTATTTTTTACTTCGGCAATCGGCTTCCAATCGGCTTCCCCTTTATATAATTGTGCACGAGTACGACCATGTATTGCTATAGATGCACAGCCTACGTCTTGTAAGCGCTCGGCAACCTCTACAATTCGAATAGAATCGTGATCCCATCCCAATCGGGTTTTTACGGTAACTGGTAAATGAGTGTGCTTTACCATCGCTTCGGTAAGCTTTACCATTAAATCGATATCTTTTAGAATTCCAGCTCCAGCTCCTTTGCTCACTACTTTTTTTACGGGGCAACCAAAATTAATATCTATAATATCGGGTTTTGATGCTTCTACAATTTCTACAGAACGTAGCATGGAGTCTAAATTGGCACCAAAAATTTGAATTCCCACGGGGCGTTCTTTTTCGTAAATATCTAATTTCATAACGCTTTTAGCCGCATCACGAATCAGTCCTTCAGAAGAAATAAACTCTGTATATACTACATCAGCGCCTTGCTCCTTACACAAAGCTCTAAACGGTGGATCACTTACATCTTCCATTGGTGCTAGCAACAACGGAAAATCTCCTACATCTATGTCTCCTATTTTAGCCACTTAAAATATATAAAATTTACAATTACAAAGGTATTACTTTTATGTAAGATAAATAACATCGCTACATACACACCTTAAACCTTTCTCTAAATTTTATATGCTACTTTAGCGACTTAACGTTGTTTTATATTAGTAAAAAAGTAAATCACTCTCAAAAGACTTTCCTTCTACACGAAGATCATACCTTCCAATAGTTAATTTAACCTCTTTAATTTCGTCTTTACGACCCGAATACACTTTTTTACCAGAGGGGTCATAAATATGTATTTTAGGATTTCCTTTTATCTTTCTTATATATTTTATTTTTGATAAACTAACATCCTTATATCCCGATTTAACTATAATATATTTTGAATTCCACTGATCTGAATTTTTGCAAAAAATATAACTATCTATAAATTTGGGGTAAATTTCGGCCTCATCTTCTAAAATTATATCTCCCGAAAGTTGTACAATTACGTTATTTAATATAATCCTAGCATTATTTTTAATTACCATATTTTTTCCTAAAATAATTATTTCTCCCTGGGTATCATTTTTTTTTCTTAATAAATTCCCATCAATTAAAAGTGTTTCACTAATATCAGACAAGTCTTCTGTCATATCGATATAGGTTTGGGAAAACATGCAAAGTGGAACAAAATAAATTAGTAATAATTTTCTCATAGTAATTTCTTAGTAGTAGTTATATTGTTTTTCGTAAAAATATACAACCCAAACAATTGGTCACTCCCTATAAATTAATCTTAAAATTATTATAATACTATAATAACAATATAGTAAAACAAAAAAAAGCCTTTCAAACGAAAGGCTTAGTTATAATAAGTTTTAAAAAACACTTAATAAAGATCAATTTACTTAATCATTCAACTTCAATACTGCCATAAATGCTTCTTGCGGTATTTCAACATTACCTACTTGGCGCATGCGTTTTTTACCTTTTTTCTGCTTTTCTAACAATTTACGTTTACGAGAAATATCACCTCCGTAACATTTTGCCGTAACATCTTTACGTAAGGCTTTTACGGTTTCACGAGCTATAATTTTTGCTCCAATGGCCGCTTGTATCGGAATATCAAATTGTTGACGCGGGATAAGCTCCTTTAGCTTTTCACACATCTTTTTACCAATACTAAAAGCATTATCCTGGTGTAATAAAGCAGAAAGCGCATCTACTTCACTTCCGTTTAATAATACATCTACTTTTACCAATTTAGAGGCACGTAAACCAATTGGCGAATAATCAAAGGATGCATATCCTTTGGAAACGGTTTTTAAACGATCGTAAAAATCGAATACAATTTCTGCCAAAGGCATGTCAAACGTTAATTCTACACGTTCTGTTGTTAAATAAGTTTGATTTAAAATCTCTCCTCTTTTTTCAATACAAAGCGACATTATATTTCCTACAAAATCTGATTTTGTGATTATCGTAGCCTTAATAAACGGTTCCTCTACACGATTCATACTAGAAGGATCTGGCAAATCGGTAGGGTTATTTACTAAAATAATTTCGTCCGGATTTTTATTGGTAAACGCGTGGTACGATACGTTGGGTACCGTAGTAATTACCGTCATATCAAATTCGCGCTCCAAACGCTCTTGAATAATCTCTAAGTGCAACATTCCTAAGAATCCACAACGAAAACCAAAACCTAAAGCGGCTGAACTTTCTGGCTCAAACACCAATGAGGCATCGTTTAATTGTAATTTCTCCATCGAAGAACGCAAATCCTCATAATCTTCAGTATCTACAGGATAAATTCCCGCAAATACCATTGGTTTTACATCTTCAAACCCTCCTATAATTTCTTGAGTTGGGTTATTAGCATCAGTAATCGTATCTCCTACTTTAACTTCTCGGGCATCTTTAATACCCGTAATTAAGTAACCTACATCACCGGTTTTAATTTCTTTTTTTACAACTTGTTCTAATTTCAACGTACCCACTTCATCCGCAGAATACTTTCCTTTAGTGGCAACAAACTGTATTTTCTGTCCTTTTTTAATTACTCCATCCATTACTCTAAAGTAGGTTTCCACCCCTCTAAACGGATTGTAAACCGAATCAAAAATAAGCGCTCTTAAAGGCGCATCTTCTTTTCCTTTTGGAGCAGGAATTCGCTGAATTACCGCTTCTAAAATTTCTGTAATCCCAATTCCTGTTTTAGCACTTGCCGGGATAACCTCATCGGCATCACAACCTAGTAAGTCTACAATATCATCGGTTACCTCTTCAGGGTTAGCACTCGGTAAGTCGACTTTATTTAATACCGGAATAATTTCCAAGTCATTTTCTAGAGCCAAGTATAAGTTCGAAATAGTTTGTGCTTGTATACTTTGAGCCGCATCAACCACTAACAAAGCTCCCTCACATGCAGCAATTGAGCGAGATACTTCGTACGAAAAATCTACGTGTCCTGGAGTGTCAATTAAATTTAAAATATACTCCTGACCTTCATAAGTATATTCCATTTGTATGGCATGACTCTTAATCGTGATACCACGCTCACGTTCCAGATCCATACTATCTAATAACTGTGCTTGGGCCTCACGCTTAGTAACCGTAGCAGTTTCATCTAATAAACGATCTGCTAAAGTACTTTTTCCGTGATCTATATGTGCAATGATGCAAAAGTTACGTATGTGCTTCATATATGCTATTCAAAACTTTTTATTTGGCGGGCTAAACCGGGCTATCCGTTTCAATTCCTCGCGCTTCGTTCCACTCAGGCTGTGGGATTTACTCTACTATCCCTGCCCGAAACTTATCATGCAAAGATAGTTTATTGTTTGGTAGTACAAATCTTAATTTTTAATTACTCCATTTCCCACTCTAAAAAAATTAAAAACAACAAAGCGGGTAAACACAATATTTACCCGCTTAACAACATAAAAAAAAATTAAAACTAATTCTTCACTATTTTTTCTACACGCAATAATCTATTGCCTTTAAATTCTTGTAAAATGTAAATACCAGAAGCTAAACTACTCACATTGAAAATTACTTTTTCACCTTCAGACATCTTACTAGCTACTATTTTTCCTTCCATAGTTAGTAACACATATTTTGAGTTGGTTATCTCTGACTGAATAGTTACAAAATCACTAGCTGGATTAGGGAAAATATTCAATCCTGTTTGCACTGAATATGCTAAGTTTTTGGCACTAAATTCAGAACAATTAGGTGCACTATCGTTAGTAAAATAAATAGTATAATTTCCTGTTTTAGAAACCATCACAAAACTACCACCATCTACTGTCACCCAATAAGCACCGTCTAAACCTGTAATTTGAGTTCCCGACAATGTAGCTTCAGGCTGCGCACTATTAAAGCTATAGATTAAGCTATCCGTAAGATCTACATACCATCCTGGCATACCGTTTTTGGTATTTAATGCAAACTGATACAATCCATTAGCTTCTAAATTCCAATTAATAGAAAATTGACGGATGTTTGATACATCTGGACCTTCAGATCCTAAGACAAATATATTTTCATACCTATCATCTATAGATGCTAATGCCGAAGTTATTGGAGTATTAAAAGTACAGCTACCGTCATTGGTTTCCTCCAAGTTTCTAACTACAGTTATAGAATTTGAAAGATCAAAATCTCCTACAAAATCAGATAAATTATTTTCTGCCATCAAGCCTTCCAAACCATCGGCATAGCTCAAATGCCATATCAAACAAGTTCCTGCTCCTGCACCATCAAAATCTACTCCTTCTATAGCGTTTGGCAATCCTAAAATTTTGTTCTCATTATCAGTAACTATCCACTGAGAATTTGAACCCTCAGTTCCTGTTAAGCTTACTCCCGAAACATTATCTGCGATACCATCACCTACAATAAATTCGAATGGACCTCCTGTAATTGTTCCGCCATTAGGCATAATAGGAGTGTTAGTAGCTACACCTCCACAATTAGGTGCCGTAGCAGTATTACTAAAATAAATAGTAAATCCACCAGACTTTGAAACCATCACAAAATTACCTTGATCGATAGTTACGTAATAAGAACCGTCAAAACCTACAAACCCGGAACCTGTAACCGTAATTTCAGGTTGTGGCGCATTAAAGCTTTGGGTTACAACAGCTGCTAAATCATTCCACCAATTAGGACTCCCATTGTTAGTGTTTATAGATAATTGGTATAATCCATTATTTTCTAAATTCCAGTTGATTGTGAATCTAGCTATATTCTCTAAATTTGGCCCACCATTTCCTAAAACATAAACATTTGTAAACACTTCATCAACACTAGGTAATCCTGATGCGATTGGCGTTTCAAAACCACAACTTACGCTTCCATCAGTTACATTAATAATTCTAGTTTCCGTATCTGTATCTCCATCTGTATTCGTTACTGTAAGCGTAACCGTTGCCTGACCTAGCTCTGTATACGTAGTAGAAGCACTTGCTGTAGTTGCCGTTTCTCCATTGCCAAAATTCCAGTTATACGTAAGGTCTTCTCCTGTAGGATCTATAGAAGTAGTGGCATCAAAAGTTACTTCAAATGGCGCTATTCCAGCATCTGAACTTACTGTAAAAGCCGCTACGGGACTACCATCGGTTACAATTACCGTTTCTGATATTGTTCCGTCTTTACTTCCGTCACTAACGGTAAGTACCGCGCTATATTCCCCTACTTCAACATATTGGTGAGATATTGTAACTCCTGTACCAAATTCACCATCTCCAAAATCCCAAGTGTAGGTTAATTCATCTTCATTTTCATCCGATGATGCTGAGCCGTCAAAACTTACTGTAACTGGAGCAATTCCTGTAGTTGGAGTTGCTGTGAACGAAGCAATAGGCGCTACATTTCCATCTTCTACAGTAATCGTAGTTGTAAAGGCTGTTGATGTATTTTCACCATCACTAACCGTAAGACTTACTAAGAAAGAACCTATTTCAGTATAAATAATTGACGGAGCAACTTCGGTTGCTGTTTGTCCATTACCAAAGTCCCAACTGTATGTTATTGAATCTCCATTTGGGTCTGAAGAAGTAGCACCATTAAAAGCTACTTCTAAAGGAGCTATTCCAGATACTATATTAGTCGTAAACAAAGCTGTAGGTGTTTCCCCTCCATTAGGCTCATTACCTCCTGCTAATACGCCATTTTCATAAATAGGCACATTATTAGAAATTTTCAACGAATCGTCAAGTCCTTGATATGAAAAGTCATTTGAGGCATCCCACGCCGCTTCTGGCGCGTCGTTTGGTAAAGCAATTCGCATTTGAATTTCACTTCTATATTCTCCTTGGCCACCTGGAAAAGGCATGCTTTCTTGGTCAACCTCAATTTCTACATAATAAATATTACTATCGACATCCCATTCTTGAAGGTTTGATGTCGTTGCACTACCTGCTCCTCTTGCTGTAATTACATAATCATCAACATTAAACCCTGCTGCAATACCTTCTGTAATATCGATAAAATAACGTGCCTTTAAAGAATTTGGCACTCGTGCAGGCCAACCCGAACGGTTATTTAACCATATAGCCACTTCGGTAAAGCGTGACTGATCATTATTTATTTTTACTTCGTTAGCATATTCTAAACCAGCAGGTTCTGGCTGAGGAAAATCAGGTAATTCAGACCCTCCAAATTCCATAATCATTCTTGCTAAAACACCCGTATAACATGCATTATAATCTGTAGCCACTTCATTTGCTTGAAAATCTCCTCGATCTTCTACAAAAGTATCATTTGGCCCCAAAGGACCCCCCATTAAAGCTCCCCACATAGTGTGTCTTGATTCAATAGGATTTTCTTCTTTTCGCGTCCAACTAGAATGTTGCCCCCTATGGTGTGGCATCGTTGGTGGATTTACTCCAAACCCCGTAACTAAACTTCTTTCCATAGGATTATCGCCCAAAATGTAGTTTAATTGATCTACTGCAAAATCGTGATATTGCGCTTCTTTTGATGTGTTTACATTATCACTATATATCAATGCTGTTAACGAAGCATTCATAGCGTGCCTTGAAGAACCCCAAGGAGTTAAATTTGCTTGTCCTCCTGGCGAATAACTCACTCCACCGTTTTCTTTTTGCCACCAATCTAAATGACGCTCAGCATTTTGCTTATAATTCTCTTTATCTGTAATTATAGATAATAACACCATATTTCCGTAAGTTTTGTCTTCCCAAACCAAACTCCATAAATAATCGGGCTCAGAATATTCAGCCTCCGCTTTATCTAAATACTGCTGCTCACCAGTTGCTTTATATAACCACAGGGCTCCCCAAGTTAATTCGTCTTTAAAACTACTTGAAGTATAGGTTCCATCAGCAGGTATTCCTCCTGCATTTTCATCCGTATATAACCCTCTGTAAGTGTCTCCAAATTCATATAACTCCTTAGCATGTTGCAATAAAAGGGCACTATACTCAGGATCACTATCTTTAAATACTATACTTGCCGAAGCTAATGCTGCTGCAGTTTCACAGGCCACTTCTGTCCCTGGATTATTTGAAGTAATCGCATATGACTTTCGTTCGCCATATTGAGGATGTACATCGACCATTTCGGCAGGCATCCAAAAGTTATGATCTTGTGATTTACTGTCGGCAACCTGCGCATAAAAAACATTTGGAGATGGGTGACATTTTATAAAATAGTCGGTAACCCACTTAATATTTCTTTTATAAATTTCTGTTTGGTTTACAGCATCATAGCCGTCCTTATATTCTAAGAAACCCCAGTTTAATGCGGTAATAGAAAATGCCATAGGAAAACCAAATTTCACGTGGTCACCGGCATCATTCCATCCTCCTGTAAGATCAAGACCTACATCGGCCCCGTCATTAACTCCAGAGTTTGACCTCCAGTTAATTCTGTTCCAATCTGGCAATACACCCGACTGTTGTGTTTCATAAAATAACAATGATTTTTGAAGTGCTTCGCCATAGTTAAATTGAGCAAAACTTGCTAAGCTAAACATACCTGCAAGTATGGATAGACAAATTTTTGTACGTTTCATTAGATGAAAGTTTAAATAATATAGTTGGTTAGTTTTGAATCATTTTTAATTTATAGACCTATTATTAATCAACTTTAATTAACAGATTCATAATTTGATTTCCAAATAGTTATTTGATTCGCCCCAAAACTACAAAGAGCACCTATGAAAAAAATACGGATAACTACCTTAATAGTACAACTAACTTATTTTCAATACATAACATCTACAAAAACCTATTATTTTAATAGTAATTGACGAACAAAAAAAGGAACAAAACAAACTGAATTACAAACTACATACTTTAGACACAAGCAAATTTAGAGTATTCGATTTATTGTAATCTTCATTTTTAAATGACTAACAAAACAAACCCCCTCTAAAAGAAATATAAATCTTTTAGAGGGGGTTTGATATAATGTCTAAATTAAAATTCTAATCTTCGTAAAGCCGCTAATTGCAGTTTTTACAAATACCCGAAATAGTGATATCCACTTTTTCAATTTGAAATTTAGGAAGAATAATTTTCACTTCTTCTTCCAAATATTCACAAGTAACTTTTTTACACCTAGTACACTTAAAATGTAAATGGTTATGAAAGTGCGCTTCCGAAGAACAATTGTGACTACATAATGCGTAATGCACTTCATCTTCTGACTGATATGCTTTATGAATAAGCCCTTTGTCTACGAAGCTTTGTATTGTACGGTACAAAGTTACCCTATCTGTATCGTTACAAATGTTTTGAATTTCCGAAAATGTAACTGCCGAATTACGTTTTTGTAGGGCTGATAAAATTTCTAAACGTGTTGGAGTTGCCTTTAATTTTCTACTTCTCAACAGATCCTTTGTCGATTCAATGGTAATATTCATATTTAAAACTTTAAACTCGCTCCGAAAGAAATATCTATACCTAAATCGTTAGCAAAGTAACGTTGTCGATTTAAATAATCTCGGTAAGCTATATTCAGTAAATTATCTACCTTTCCTGTTAACCGCAATCTATTTTTACCTAATTGAATCTCAGAAGCAAATGATAATCCAAGGAGCGTATACCCATCTGGTATTGGAACAAATTCGGTACGCTCAATATTTAAAGGCAATTCTTGATCAAAACTAATGTTATTTTGTTTAAATACATGTAAACTATTTACACCCAATTCTGTATTCTCAAAAGACCTCCCAAATAGCTTAAAAGCATTTGTAAATTGATACCCCAATCCAAAACGAAGGTTATTTGATGGTAAATTGATAATTCCAATATTACCTTGAGATGTATTAACACCTTGTATAAAAGCATATTTAGCAGTACTAAAAATTGATTTTGTTATTTCCCATTTTGTAGCTATATCAAAACCAAATATTTGAGCATTTACTTGATTGTATTCAAAACTAGGTAAGGCACCTCTATTGGTTAATTCAAAACCTGTAGGCTCTAAAAAAATATAGTTTTGAATACGTTGAAAATAACCCAGTAACTTAAACGTAAATCTCTCGTTAATATCGCCTTCCAATTCCAAATTGGTTTTTAAGCCATTTTCAGTATCCAAATCTGGATCCCCTCTTTCAAAACTAGCAACTCCTTGGTGCAATCCAAAACTATATAATTCGTTAATCGCTGGATTTCTAGACGCGTATCCTAAACTATACGTTCCTGTAATATGTTCTGAAAAATATCTTTTTACACTTATTGAAGCATTCAAATTGTTAAACACGTCTTCCTCTGCAACAACACGTCGGGGTATTTCATTTCTGGTAATTCTTAAAACGTTTTGTGTTGTAAAATCATACCTTAATCCCAACTCTATTGTATTTTTATTCAATTTCTTTTTCAAGGTTGTAAATGCACCTATTTGAAACAGATCATAATCAGGAATTAAAGGCAGCACCCCCGTTTCCGAATCATTAGTATTATTGGTATAACTAAGCTGAAGACCTGTATTAAAAACGTAATTATTTGAAAGGCGTTTGTGGTACTTACCTTCACTAAATAAATTGTAATTTAATAAACCTAAAACAGGGGTATCCCGTAACGCACTTCGTCGATTATCAAACTCTTCTCGATTGTTAAGTTGTCCCGCTAGAGTAAAATCCAAATAAGCCAATTCGTTTAATTCCTTTTTCACGTGCAATTTTAACAGTTGGTGACTTACTTCCTGTCTTGGAGCTCCAATATCGTATGAAAAATCTTCATTGGAAAATCGTTGCTCTGAACGAAGAATATTCTCCAAATCCGTTAAATTTGAGGCTTGTGAACCTTGAAAAATACCAATAGTAGTATTGAATGAACTGGCATATAACTCTGCCTTTAATCCGCTAGAATATTCTTTCTCTAGCTGGAAAGCAATATTAAACTCTTGATTACCTGTATTTTTTAAAACAAATTCATTCGAACTTCGATCGCCTGCTTTTTTAATAGTAGCATTTATTTTCCAGCCAATTTTTTTATACTGTTGTAATTCTAAGTTTGCACCATGCCCAAAGCCATTAGAATTAAAAAAATAGCTTGCTTTTCCATGTAAATGAGGTTCTTGGTTTATAACATTAGGCTCCACTAGCACCACACTACCCAAGTTAGAACCTAGGTATTTTAAAGCACTTACCCCTTTAACAACACTAATTTTATTGGCTACCAAAGGATCTATTTCCGGACTGTGATCATTTCCCCATTGCTGTCCGCTTTGTGCTACCCCATTATTTAAAATAGTCAATCGATTTCCGAAATTGCCTTGCACCACAGGTTTGGCAATGGTATTCCCATTTTTAATGGTACTGACTCCTACAATAGATTCAACCAGGCTCCCTAAATTTTGAGAGGCATTGTCACTAATATATTGATTAGAAATTGTTTCAGTGTTTTGGTTAGTCGTATTAGATGAATTCCCAAAGATCACTACGTCTTCTAGATCGTGATTAGTATGTTTAATTGTTAAATCGACAGTAGTGTCTTGTGAAACCTCAATAAATATTTCTTTGGTTGCACAACTAATATGTGTGATTACTAAATGATATTTACCCTCACATATATTATGAAAAACAAAAGCCCCTTTATCATCAGATATAGCTCCTTGTTTCGTTTCTTCTAAATACAAAGAGGCATTGTCTAAAGGAATATTAGTTCCTTCATCTTTAATAACACCTGCAATATGAAAAGCACACTCCTGGCTGAAAGCCTGAAGTGTGCAAAACAATATACCTATTAAATGAATTTTACTACTGTACATTAAAAGAGAAAGTAACCTCAATATCAGTTTCACCACCAGCATTTGTAATACCTCCATCGCTTACTCCTACAGCGTTTTTGCTAGGTAAATGACGAAGTATAATTGTTACAAAACCAGAACCCGATGTAGTTGTGATAAACTCTGTTTGCAATCCTAATGGATTACCATCTTCATCAGCATCTAAATATGCTATTTCTGCTATATTTGATGATCTATTTATAAAAAACACCTGATGGTCCTCATCCTCTTCTTTAACCTCTTCCGATATATCTTCAACTTCTTCACCAGATTCGTTTAAAAACGTTAACACACCAGTGTAAGTTGTATTTGCCAAAAGATTCGCAGGTGTTATTGTAGGACTATTCCCTCCAGGTCCATCTAGATCTTCAAATCTAAAAGTAGAAATATTATTTTGGGAATCCGTAAGCGTATAAATAACTGTTGTTATTGTCTCTTCCTCGTTTGGAATGGCTATATCACTATCATCATCTTTACAGGCAATTAAACTTAAAGCCAATGACACAAATATTGTTAATGATTTAGAAAATTTCATATTTATTAAATTTGTTTTATTCTACAAATATAGCACTTAAATGCAACTTCGTTGCATTTAAGTGCTATATTTTACAAAAAAAAGGATCGTTAATTAACTAACGATCCTTTTTTAAATTTATTTGAAATAATCTAATCTGCTAAAACAATAATTTTATTATTGTTTACCTCAATTACACCACCTTTAATTTTATAAATCCAGCGGTTATCTACGGTATTTTTGCTTAATACTTTAGCGCTTTTTTCATCTAAATTTGAAGCATCTATTTTAACGTCACCTGCTATCAACAAAGATATTACGGGCGCGTGATCTTTAAGCATTTGAAACTCCCCGTCAATTCCAGGAACTGCTACTGAAGTAACTTCTGCATTAAAAACTATTTGCTCTGGTGTTACAATTTCTAAAAACATAATTTTCTTAGTTTTTACTGTTTTTAAGCTTCAGCTAACATTTTTTGTCCTGCTTCAACAACTTCCTCTATAGATCCTTTAAGGTTAAAAGCTGCTTCTGGTAAGTGATCTAACTCACCATCCATAATCATATTAAATCCTTTGATAGTATCTTTAATATCTACTAAACACCCTGGCATACCTGTAAATTGTTCTGCAACGTGGAATGGCTGAGATAAAAAACGTTGTACTTTACGTGCTCTATAAACTGAAAGTTTATCATCTTCTGATAATTCTTCCATACCTAGAATAGCAATAATATCTTGTAATTCTTTATAACGCTGTAATAACTCCTTAACTCTTTGAGCACAATCATAATGAGCGTCTCCTAAAATATCAGCAGTTAAAATTCTTGAAGTAGAATCCAATGGATCTACCGCTGGATAAATACCTAATTCAGCAATTTTACGCGAAAGTACCGTAGTTGCATCTAAGTGAGCAAAAGTAGTCGCCGGTGCTGGATCGGTAAGGTCATCCGCAGGTACATATACCGCTTGTACAGATGTAATAGATCCTTTTTTAGTAGAAGTAATACGCTCTTGCATTGCTCCCATTTCGGTAGCTAATGTAGGTTGGTAACCTACCGCAGAAGGCATACGACCTAAAAGAGCCGATACTTCAGAACCTGCTTGTGTAAAACGGAAAATATTATCTACAAAGAAAAGTACATCTTTTCCTTGACCATCTCCTGCTCCATCACGGAAATATTCCGCTATAGTTAATCCTGAAAGTGCCACACGTGCACGTGCCCCAGGTGGTTCGTTCATTTGTCCAAAAACAAAAGTTGCTTTTGAATCTTTCATAGCAGCTTTATCTACCTTAGAAAGGTCCCATCCACCTTCTTCCATTGAGTGTAAAAAGTCATCACCATATTTGATAATACCCGACTCTAACATCTCACGTAAAAGGTCGTTACCCTCACGAGTTCTTTCTCCAACTCCTGCAAATACCGAAAGTCCACCGTGACCTTTGGCGATATTGTTAATTAACTCTTGAATCAATACAGTTTTACCTACTCCGGCTCCACCAAATAATCCAATTTTCCCCCCTTTTGCGTAAGGCTCAATAAGGTCAATAACTTTAATACCTGTAAATAAAACTTCAGTAGAAACAGATAGATCTTCAAACCTAGGCGCTTGTCTGTGTATAGAAAGTCCATCTTTACCTGTTTTAGGAAGATTTCCTAAACCATCGATAGCATCTCCAATCACATTGAATAAACGACCATAAACGTCGTCTCCTATTGGCATTTGAATAGGATTCCCCGAAGCAATAACTTCAGCACCTCTTTGTAAACCATCAGAAGTATCCATTGCGATAGTACGCACTGTATTTTCCCCAATATGAGATTGCACCTCTAGTACTAACTTAGCACCATCAGCTTTATTAATTTCTAATGAATCGTAAATTCTTGGAAGTGCTACACCAGCAGCAAATTCAACGTCGATAACAGGACCAACAATCTGAGATACTTTACCCGTAACTTGAGCCATTATTTAAGTATTTTATTTTTTAACATTCACTGAAAAATATCGGCCTATTCAATCATTGAAATAACGTCAATTTTCAAGGCGCAAATATAGTTTATTAAATTCGAAAAAAAGAATCAATTCTTTTTTTTAATGATTATCAATTTTACAATCCTACCTATATAGGTTTATAAAAATTCAACTTTAATCTTATTATTCTACCGTAACCGATTTTGCTAAGTTACGAGGCTGATCGACATTTTTACCCAATTTAACAGCAATATGGTATGATAATAACTGCAAAGGTATTGTTGTTAGTAAAGGCGTAAACGGCTCCAAAGTTTCAGGCACTTCAATTACATGATCTGCTAATCCTTTTACGGTAACATCACCTTCGGTAACGATCCCTATTACTTTTCCTTTTCTAGATTTAATTTCTTGTATATTACTAACCACTTTTTCGTAATGCCCTTTTTTAGTAGCGATAACCACAACCGGCATTTGCTCATCTATTAAAGCAATAGGCCCGTGTTTCATTTCTGCTGCTGGATACCCTTCAGCATGAATGTATGAGATTTCTTTTAACTTTAAAGCCCCTTCTAATGCCACTGGGAAATTAAATCCTCTTCCCAAATACAAGCAATTATCTGAATCCTTATAAGCTTCTGCTACTTTTTCTATAGCGTCATTTTGCTCTAACACTTTTTCCACTTTAGATGGAATTTGCTCCATTTCGTGCAACAAATAGTGATATTGAGAATTTGCAATAGAACCTTTCTGCTTTGCAATACGTAAAGCCATTAAAGCCAATACTGTAATTTGAGTTGTGAATGCCTTGGTAGAAGCAACTCCTATTTCAGGACCTGCATGAGTATATGCACCTGCATGAGATTCTCTTGATATAGAAGAACCTACAACGTTACAAACTCCAAAAACAAAAGCTCCACGTTGTTTCGCCAGCTTAATTGCCGCCATGGTATCTGCTGTTTCTCCACTTTGAGAAATAGCAATAAGGATATCATCTTTATTAATTATTGGATTTCTATATCGAAATTCTGAGGCATATTCAACTTCAACTGGAATTCGCGAAAATTCTTCAAAAATATATTCTGCCACTAAACCTGCATGCCATGAGGTACCACAGGCAACAATAATTATTCTTTTAGCATTTACGAACTTATCAATATTATCATCAATACCTGCCATTTTAATCACACCCTCATTTGCTAATAACCTTCCTCTATAGGTATCGGTTATAGCATGTGGTTGCTCATAAATTTCTTTTAACATAAAGTGATCAAAACCACCTTTTTCAATTTGTTCTAGGTTTATTTTAAGCTTTTGAATATAAGGATCTACCGCTACACCATCTTTAATTTTTGACACAACAACCCCTTCTTTTAGGCTAATTTTAGCCATCTCACCGTCCTCTAAGTAGATCGCATCTGAGGTATACTCAATAAAAGGAGAAGCGTCAGAAGCTATAAAAAATTCATTTTCACCCACACCAATAGCTAATGGACTTCCTAAACGAGCAACTATTAATTCATTTTCTTGTCTTTTATCAAAAACCGCAATAGCATAAGCTCCAATTGCCTGATTTAAAGCTATTTGAACCGCCTTTTCCAAAGAAACTTTTTCATTAATCTGAACATCTTCGATTAAATTAATAAGCACCTCAGTATCGGTATCCGATTTAAACTCATAACCACGAGCAACTAACTCTTTTTTAAGAGGCTCATAATTTTCAATAATTCCATTATGAATAATTACTAGGTCTTCAGAATTAGAATAATGAGGATGGGAATTCACATCATTTGGCACGCCATGGGTAGCCCAACGTGTATGACCAATACCTATAGAACCTTTTTTTGAATTTTTTTCTAAAGCAACACGCTCTAAGTCTGCTACTTTACCTTTGGTTTTAGTTACTTCTAAATTATTCCCATCGAACAAGGCTATTCCTGCCGAATCATACCCTCTATACTCAAGCCTTTTAAGGCCTTTTATTACTATTGGATAAGCATCCTTAAGACCTATATACCCTACTATTCCGCACATTATTGAATACTTTTAAATATTATTTATTATAACTAGTTTACTCTTGCAAAGTCAACCACAAATTGAGGTTGTTTGCTTTGGTCGGTTGCTCCACTACCATATAAAGGTACTTCATTGGTAGAAATTAAGCTCCCAATATTTATTTGCTGCTGTCGTTGACTATTAAGAATCAACAAACTTTGAGCACTTGAGGCAGGTATTTGATTTTGTGAAGTTATTTCCGCATCAATTTGCGCTACCGAAATACCCACAAAAAAATCTAAACCTAGACCTGGCAGATCTGCTACACTATCAACATTTAAAACCCTTCTCAAATACTGAGTTAAGTTAAACTCATAAAAAGGCTGGTCTCCTGGTGTTAATGCAGCGCCCGAGATAAGCGTACCGTTTTCCAAGTCATTAATCCATAAGTTTTCTGGAACATTCTCTGGGTTATATAATGGGGATTCTGTATTTACAGAAAGCCTAAGTGTCGCTGAATTTATAATTGGATTATTTTGAAAAAGCGCTTCCAACTGAGAGTCGTTTTCAAATATTCTTATTCGTGAGGCTGACACACCTCCTTTAATCACCATTGTTTCGTTAGCCTCAAAAGCTCCATTGAAGTCCACAGAATTGTCACTATTAACAATAGTAACTACTTGTTGATTCATATTAAAATCAAGAGTTACTTCACTTTGACTATCTGTACGAGCAGGAGATATTTCATTATCTTCAGAATCGACTACCCTATTAAAATCAGAAATAATCTCAAATGTAATTTCTATTTTTGGAATTATTTGAGTAACCGAATTATCAAATAAGCTTACTAAATTAGCATTATCGCCTCTAGGCTTAAGATATACCCCTCTAAAATTTTCTAAAAAAGAATCTGTAGTAAATAATGATGTATCGGACACATTACCTTCTGAATCAGCAAAAGCAGTTCCTAAAAAGTTTTTATCCAGACTAATTCTTAATGTTTTTCCAGCTTCTTCAAATGAATTTGATATTGTACTTGCGTTTAACAATTGTAGCACCCCTTCATTATCCCCTTCTCTTGTTTTTATTTCAAAAGCTTCTAAAGTAGGCTTAACATCTAGAATATCATTTATCACTATACTACCCCCTTCTTCAATTGATTCCCCAAATGAATTTTCTCCATCAGACGCATTGGCATAATACAACTGCTCATCATTTGATGTACTTCTATTAATAACCAAATTAAAATTACTTTTAAAAACATCAAAACTTAAAGCCTCATCCTCGTTTGTAACATTAGTGATTTGATAGCTCGCTATTGAGTCGTTTACATCTTCCAAACGCTCATAAGTATAAGGAATTATTAGGTTTGCAGATTTTATTTTAATAGACTTTATAGTTTGACCAGCGACAGCCACTAAACTATTTGACTCCGTAGGCTCTACCCTATACAATAAACCATAATTAACTGTTCCTGAAACCTCATTATTGGATGTTCCAAATAATCGTGCTCCCGTAAAATTATTAGATTGAATACGCTCTAAACTAATATTTTCAGTTTCACTGGTAACATCATTCAACTGCGCTCTAATAATATCAGTACTTGTCAACACGTCGCCCCCTACATCGCTAACATCTTTATCACAAGAAAATAACGTTGTAAAAAAACCGCACATCACTACAATGCGCGATATATAATTAATTTTGATCATAAATTTACACCTCTTCAGATTCAGAAAGTATTTCGCTTAAGTAAAACTCTTCATAAGCAGATGAGAATTCTTCAGGGTACTTATATTCTAAAGTCGGAAGGTCTGCTTTTTCTATAAAATCCTCCAATTCAGCTGAAACATCTTGTGTTCCCATAATAACCGCATCTGAATATGCTACCGAAACTTTCATCAAATTATCAAAAGTAGCCTCATCTATAAGACTTAGTTTATCGTCTGCTATTTCATCAAACTGAACTTTTTTCTTCAAATTTTCACCTACTTCACCTTCAAAACCATTTCCATAAACCGAAGTAACGATTTTAGAATCCTTAAATAAAGGCTCATTATTATAATATGTTTTTAAATATAACGGTAACAATGAGGCCATCCATCCATGTACATGAATAATATCGGGTGCCCAATTTAATTTCTTTACAGTTTCGATAACTCCTTTAGCAAAAAATATGGCGCGCTCGTCATTATCTTTAAACAAGCTACCATCTTTATCAAGCACTGTTGCTTTTCTTTTAAAGTACTCTTCATTATCAATAAAGTATACTTGCATACGCTCTTTTGGTATCGAAGCTACCTTGATAATCAAGGGCATATCAAAATCGTTAATTACCAAATTCATTCCCGAAAGACGAATAACTTCGTGCAATTGATGACGACGTTCATTAATATTTCCAAAGCGAGGCATAAAAATGCGTGTTTGACCTCCTTTACCGTTTACCATTTTGGGTGACTCAAAAGCCATCGAAGAAACTTCTGTTTCTGGCA
Organism: uncultured Aquimarina sp.; assembly: GCA_937958985.1. Taxonomy (GTDB): domain Bacteria; phylum Bacteroidota; class Bacteroidia; order Flavobacteriales; family Flavobacteriaceae; genus Aquimarina. Next base: position 14,739 of record CALGLV010000029.1, on the reverse strand, counting down.
AGTAAGGCATTAACTCTGACGCTACGTACAATATCCTCTTATCTTTCATAAATCTGCTTTTTCTTTGGTAATCAATAAATTTGTGCGAAATTACGAAAATTTAGGCAAACTCGCATTTATACACTAATTTTAGCGATTATTAAATAATTTCAATGTTAATTTTCACTACCAAAGAAGCGCTCAAAAATCATTTAAACCCTATTTACAAAAAAAATAAAAGCATTGGTTTTATACCCACTATGGGGGCTTTACATATTGGCCATATCACATTGGTTAAGAAGAGTTTATCTGAAAATTCCGTCACGATTGTCAGTATTTTCGTTAATCCTACACAGTTTAACAACTCAAGTGACTTAGAAAATTACCCTCGAACCTTAAAGCAGGACGAAGCATTGCTTCAGCAAACCTCAGAAGATATTATAATTTTTGCTCCAACTCCTCAAAATTTATACAACGGTACTGTAACTTCTTTAAAATTTGATTTCGGAAAAATTGAATCCTTAATGGAAGGTAAATTTAGACCCGGGCATTTCGATGGCGTTGGCACAGTTTTAACTCATTTATTTAATGCCGTTAACCCTATCCGAGCTTATTTCGGAGAAAAAGATTTTCAACAGTTACAAATTGTTCGCAAGCTCGTAGCGATAAAATGTATTGATATTGAAATTATTGGATGCGCTATTTACAGAGAGAATAATGGATTAGCATATAGCAGTAGAAATCAACGACTTTCGGAGAACGCAAAACAACAGGCCAGTATAATTCACAAAACCTTAATTAAAACGAAAGAAATGTTTGGCACAAATAATGCTGAACAAATTAAGAAGTTTGTAACTTCAGTTTTTAAGAATGAAACTAATTTTGACCTCGAGTATTTCGAAATTGCTGACGTAGAAACCTTAGAATCTATTAAGTCCGTGGACCATTCTAAAAAATACAGGGCCTTTATTGCTGTTTTTGCCGAACAGAATGTGAGACTTATAGATAATATTGCTTTAAATTAATTATTTTTGCCGAATGTTTGTACATGTTGTTAAATCTAAAATACACCGCGTAAAAGTTACTGGTGCTGAGCTAAATTACATTGGTAGTATTACTATTGATGAAGATTTGATGGATGCTGCTGGCGTTATTTCAGGAGAAAAAGTGCAAATTGTAAATAACAATAACGGGGAGCGCCTGGAAACTTACGCTATTCCAGGGCCTAGAAATAGCGGAGAAATAACACTTAATGGAGCTGCTGCACGAAAAGTTTCTAAAGGAGATGTACTTATTTTAATTACCTATTGTATGCTTACTTTAGAAGAAGCAAAACAATTTACTCCTTCTCTGGTTTTTCCTAATGAAGAAAACAACCTTTTGAAATAACACTATTGAAAATAGCTGTAAAAAAAGTTTTACAAGTAGTTATTCCTATTGGTATTGGTGTGTTTTTTATATGGTATTCATTCCATAAAACTTCAGAAGAAGAAAGAGAGATACTCTGGAAAAGCATAAAAACAGCTAAGCCTTTGTGGATAATTTTATCTGCATTTTTAGGAATTCTATCGCACATCTCAAGATCATATCGTTGGTTGTTTTTAGCTAACACCCTAGGTTATAAACCAAGATTATCGACAAGTTATATGGCTTTGATGATGGGGTATCTTGCTAACTTGGGCATACCCAGATCTGGTGAAATCTTAAGAGCTTCTACATTATCCAATTACGAAGATGTACCCTTTCAAAAAACTATTGGCACCGTTATTAGTGAACGAATTGTTGACTTAATAATGCTTCTCTTAGTCGTTCTAATTGGTGTAGCAACCAATACTACACTTTTTTTAAATTATTTTGAAAATGAAAACATCAATCCTTTATTTATTTTTTTAGGGATCATATTATTTATAATACTCCTTTATTTTTGCTATTTAGTTGTAAAAAAAAGTGACATTAAAATGCTCAAGAAAGTTCGCAAATTTATTTTAGAAATTTACGAAGGGATTTTAAGTGTTTTAAAGATGAAAAATAGGGTTTCATTTATATTTCATACTTTTTTTATCTGGAGTGCTTATATCTTTATGTTTTACATTATGAAATTTGCTATACCAGAGCTTAACCACCTATCGTTTTCAGCGGCTTTAGCAGCTTTTATTGTAGGCTCATTCGCCATGACGGTATCTAACGGCGGCCTTGGTGTTTTCCCAATAGCCATTGGAGCAATCTTAATTTTCTTCAATGTTGAGCAATCTATTGGCGAAGCTTATGGATGGGTACTGTGGGGCACTCAAACTATTACCAATATTATCATTGGAGGTTTTTCATTCATTTTACTTCCTTTCTTCTTAAAGAAGAAATAATTTCATAAATTAACCTTTCATTACCAAATAGATGCACCTACATTATGAAAAAAACTTTCTTAGTATATCTTAGTTTACTGTTTATCGCTCCTTGTTTTTCACAAACTATCACTAAAGGCATTGAGTCTTTCCAATTAAATAGTACTCGAGAAATAAAAATTAGGCTTCCTAAAAGTTATAAAAAAAAGGAAGACAAAAGATACCCGCTTATATTAACCTTAGATGGAGATTACTTATTTGACCCCTTAGTAGGGAATGTAAAATACTTTTCATATTGGGATGATATGCCTGAAAGTATTGTTGTGGGCATTAAACAGCTACAGACCAGAAGAGAAGATTGCCGTTACGATACCAATAGTCAAATGCCTGAATATGAAGGTAAGAAGTTTTACGATTTTATAGAAACAGAATTGATACCTCATCTAGAACAAAACTATAGAATAGCGAAATTCAAAATTATAATGGGGCACGATTATACCTCAAATTTTATTAATTATTTTATGCTTAAGCAAAATCCTTTGTTTCAAGCTTATATTAATTTAAGCCCTGAATATGCACCTAGCATGAGCGAGCGCATTAAGAAAACGCTGGCATCTTCTGAAAATAAAATTTGGTATTATTTAGCAACTGCTTCTAACGATGTTAAAGGGTTAAGAGAAGATATCTTAGCTGTAAACGATGAAATTTCGGCAGTAGAAAAACCTAACGTAAAATACTTTTTTAATGATTTTGAAGACGCTTCACATTACTCATTAGTAGCTACAGGGATTCCAAAAGCATTAGAAAATATTTTCTCTATTTACCGCCCAATAAGCAAAAAAGAATACAAAGAAGTTATTTCTAAATTGGAAGGTTCTCCTTATGAATATTTAACTGAAAAGTATAAAGTTATTGAAGACTATTTAGGGGTTTACAAAAAAGTACGTGTCAACGATTTTGTAGCTATATCATCTACGTTAGAAGAAACAGAAAATTGGGATGAATTGGAAAAACTAGGGAATCTAGCTCGAAAATTATATCCTGAGCACATGCTAGGGAACTATTTTTTAGGAACCGTATATGAACAACAAGGAAAACCCAAGCAGGCAATGAGAACCTACCAAAACGGCTTCTTACTTCAAGAAATTTCTTTTTTAACCAAAGACATCATGCTTCAAAAAGCAGATCGTATTAAGGAGGATTTTGGATATAGATAGGGTGGTGGTTATTTCAAAACCTAAATTACACCTCAACGTCACCCCTAAAGCTCAGGAAATTTTTACTCCGCTAAAGATATTGCTTCCGAGAACTCCTTGGAAAAATCAATAAAACAAAAAAGCATCGCTAAATTTAGCGATGCTTTTTTAAATAAACACCCTTTTATACGGGCTGTCTTGGAAATATTTTCCATGCTCACAGTAAGGATAAAGCAACAGCTACTTCGTAATTGAGGTAGCTTTATAATTTGTATAATTATCACGAATTGTAAATGCGCTCTATTAGAATAGTATATGAATTCCTCTCTTTAGTTTAACTATTTCTAAATATGCCTTTAAAACATAAAAAACCACTACTTTACTCAGCTAAATAATACAAAAAACACTGCTAAAATATTTAGCAGTGTTTTTCAAATAAACAAAATAAACGATATTCTATTCCAACCTTAAATCATCAATATAATAAGTTCCTCCATTAGTAATTCCGCTATCCGCCATATCATTATCAGGCTTAATTACTAATTGATTGTACGTTGTTGGAGATGCTGGTAAATTCTCAAATGTAAATTCAATTTCAGTCCATGTGTTTGCCGTTGGAATTGTTACAAATACAGGTGTAGGATTACCTATACTTCCGTCGTTAGGTGATACTAACAACTCTAACCTAAAAACTACATTAGCCTTTGTAGATAAAACGTTCATCCTAAAAGTATTTGTTGTAGTTAAATCGAAATTGCTTGCGAAAATATTTTGAATTCCTGCAAAAAAGTCTGACCCCGTAGGCTTATCAACTTGTAGTGCAAACCCACTTGGGTTAGCTGCTGTTGACGTAACATTAGGTATGGTAGTAACGTCAACCAAAGTAGATGTTAATCCACTACCAAAATTAATATTTGAAGGAAAGGTTTCACAACCTTCGAAATCCAAAGGCAAACTGGTTGCTGCCACTAATTCTCCATCGCATCCTCCAGTAAATACCATGTCATTACCTCCCATATCTACTCCTGAAGAATCTACGGTTAAAGACACGTTATCTATGTTAACTATACCTAATTCAGCACCTGAATCAAACAATACTCGTGCATCTGAGGCTCCAAAACCATTAGCTGTTAAGGTTACACTATAGGTGTTTCTTGTTGTATTAATTGCTACACTTTCTGAATTTGCAGAAAAATCTCCACCACTCAAACCAATACCTGCGAGTATGGACCTATTTCTATCCGACCACGCATCAAAAGTGATCGTATAAGTAGAGCCATCAACTATTTCAAGTTTCTGACTTAAATTCACATCAAAAGGATTTCCTACTGCTTCTACATTAACTGAATAAAAAGTATTTCCTGAGTCCGTTGCTGAAGGAGCTGGGGCGTTATCATCTACGCCTATAATCCATGGTGAAATACCAGTTTCAAAATCACCATTAACTAATAATCCACTATCAAAATCTGAAGGTGGTTGTACAACTTCTTCTTCATTTATTACTAAGGATGCATTATCAATAGTTACGACACCTATTGCAGCCCCCATATCAAATAATACTCTATTTCCTATTCCTCCAAAACCTGCAGCAGTTAATGTTAAAGTATAACGCTGTAAATCGGTAGTTAAAGCAACTGGCTGACTGTTATTTGTAAAAGGATCTACATTTAAACCAATACCTGCTAAAATTGTTTGGCTGGTTGATGAAGAGGCGTCAAAAGATAACTCATAAGTAGTACCTTCAACCAAATCTACCAACTGACTAATATTTACATCAAAAGGGTTACCTGCTGCTTCTACATTTACTTGCTGAAAATTATTTCCATTTTCTGTTACAATATTAAGTCCGCCACCGAACCAAGCACTATTGTCCCCTTCAAAATCACCACTGGTTAACAATCCACTATCAAACCCCTCGCCATTATCGTTTGGATTATCGGGATCAGCAGCAACATTAATAACAATCGCTTCCTGTGCCGTATCCGTTGACCCTGCAACATTAGACGCTGTTAAGGTTACCGTAAATTCTCCATTAGCAAAAGTATTCGTTGGGTTTGAAAGAGTTGAAGTATTGTCATCTCCAAAATCCCATATAAAGTTGTCTGCATTTTGCGAAGTGTTAGTAAAAGCTACTGTTCCGTTCTCTTGATTTACATTAAATGTAAACCCTGCAGTTACAGGAGGTAAATCCAAGTCGTCGTCACTACAACCAACAAATCCCAGCGAAATAGCTAGTAAGGATACTATGATCCCTAAAGCTTTAGTTTTGATTTTTTTCATAATTCTATTTTTAAAGGTTATCATTTTTATAAACTCGTATGTAATCAACTTCCATCGTTTGTGGGAAACGAGTTTCTGCATTAGGTGATCCTACAAAATTGCCTCCCACAGCAACATTTATAAGTATATAAAAAGGAGCATTAAACACCCAATCACCCGTTACGTCTTCAGAAGTAATTTGATTGTAAAGCACATCATCAACATAGTAGTTTATATAGTTTGGCCCCCACTCTATTCCAAAAACGTGGAAATCGGTATCGAAGCGGTCATTTTCTAGCGTGAAGCTTTTCGAAATTGCTTCGCCTGCGGAGTATCCTGGACCGTGTACACTCCCTAAAATTACCGTAGGGTTTTGCCCTCTATATTCCATTATATCTATTTCTCCTATTTCAGGCCATGGAGCATCTTCTCGAGCTCCTAACAGCCAAAAGGCAGGCCAAATACCTTGACCAAAAGGCAACTTAATTCGGGCTTCAAACCTGCCGTAAGACTGTTCAAACTTATTTCTTGTCAACAACCTTGAAGATGTAAAAGAGGATCCATTAAAATTTTCGGCTCTTGCTGTTATTGATAATACACCGTTTTCAACTTTAACGTTTTCGGAACGATCGGTATAAAACTGTAATTCTTGATTGCCCCATCCATTATTCCCTGTACCAATATCAAATCCCCAAATTGAACTATTTGGAGCTCCATCGATATTGAACTCATCTTGCATTGTAATTTCATTAAAATTGGCTACTGTTTGAGTATCATCATTGGCACAGCTAATCGTAATTAAGTACAATGAAAGTGACCCAAATAGTAATCCAACCGAAGTGGTGAACCATTTTTTTATATAAGTCTTTCTCATGTTATTTTTTTATTATTGATATTAGATTTTTTGATTCTAGTATTCATTTTGAAATGTAGCTTGATAGTTAATCTTAATTAGAATTTATAGTAAGGGAACCTCTTGCCGCTACCCCTGCAATAGTTGCTGTGATTTCCGCAGTTCCGCTACCAATAACAGTAACTACACCTAAATCATTAACATGAGCTACGGTAGCATTAGAAGAACTAAAGTTAAAGTAAGAAGGAGGTGTAGCTAAAGTGACATTACTCCCATCCGCTAAATTTAAGGTTTGTGATAATCCATCGATAGTAATTACTGATCCCGCAGATAAATCTCTTACTCTATCTTCTCCCGATAAAATTGCTGGATTAGGTTGCGCGATAGTTCCTAGTTTTTCAAACTGTAATTCATCAATCCAAAAAGTGTATCCATTACCTTCTTCAGGACCTTCGGCATACCAAAACATTCCTCTTTCGAATGTAAGTTTAGAGGGGTCAGGAATAGGAATAATGTATTTCCTCCAATTAGTAGTTAATCTAAGATTTGAAGTTCCAACTAAGAATCTATTTTCACCAAAACTATCGCCATAACCTATTTCATTAATAGTAGCGGCAACAGAAGCTTTTGCATAAAACGTAAGCGCATCAAAATCCGTTAAATCCCTGCCGTCGTTTGGAAATATGGCCCCCGCAAATGATCCGTCAGGATCACCAAAGTTAGGCACATCAAAACGCATTGATGCTGCCCCTTGAAAAACTTCATCCGTATCTACTGTAAATGCTTCAAATTTTGAGCCTGCAAACGGCAAATATTCTAAGCCCGGACTAAAACTATCAATAAAAATTCTTCCATCGTTAGAGAATGTAGCAAACGTTACATTTTCCGAAGTTTCTCGTTCGCAACCTAAGGTAAGGCTAAGTATAATTCCTAAAACCAGTGTTACTTTAGTATTTATATGTCTTCTTGATTTCATCATATTCTTTTCTTTATTTCCCAATATTTAAGTGAACATACGTTCTAATTTCCCACTCCGATCCATCGTCAAAACCTACAGTACTAAATATGGGTTCTGTAGAAAATTCAGCCGTTTGTGCTGGTGCAAATCTTGGTGAAAACTCATTTAACGACCTCCAAGTTCCTCTTATTCCTACTTTAGTATTTGGTAATACAAACCATTTTTGTTTCCCAACAGTTGTAGATAAATCGAGCATTAATTGAACTGGATAGGTAAGGTTAAAATCTCGATGGTAATCAAAAGGACCCCAATCATTAAATTTAAATGAATGCTCTAATTTTAATTTTTTGTAAATCATTCTAACATTTCCTCCTACTCTTTCAATAAGCCTTTCATCACTACCTCTTGCCTGTACATTTCCAAAATACAGATTCGCAATAAGTCCAAAATCGGGACTTAGTTTTGAAACAATTCTTGTTTTACTTTCCCACAAATCTCTTGCTGGTGCCGAGCCCGGAAAAGCGAAAGACTGTCTATTGGCTAAAAACCCAATAGCTGCATCTTGAGCTGTTGGTAAATGCCTGTACACAAAACCTGTACTCATTGCAAATTTTGCATCTTCTGCCCTATCGTTATCCCATTCATACATCCATGTTCCCGGAGTTGGATCGTAAGTCAATAGTAGCTCCCCTGCAATGGTTTCTCTATTTGCCCTTACTCTAAAGGGGTCGTCTTGAATATTTCTAAGTCTTGCTGGTGCTGGTGCGTCACCAGGAATCGCATCAACTATTGGTTTTTGCCATAGAAAGTTTGGTGCAATTTGAAATTTATTTAAGCCAATTGTCATTCCTGTTAAGAAGTTCGTTTGATTTCCACTACCACTATCTTTTAAACTCCATCCTGTAAACGTTTGTGTATTATCCGCACCACCATCGGCAACTAAACCCATTGCTGCTCCTTGTGCATACCAATTAATTCGTCCTTTTTGATAGGTGATTTTTGCCTTACCTCCCCAATTGTCACTAGATGTTACCTCATCATTCAAAACCACATAATTACCCGGACCTCCTTCTACAATTTGAAATTTTCTACCATTTAACGGCTGTCCACCCCACATAGCTCCCAGTTCAAGTCCAAAATCTTTAACTTTAGTTTTTGCATAAAGTGTAGCTCTTCTTGTTTTAGGTACGGGAATAGCAATAGAACTTAATGCTTCACTTCTGTTATCAATATCTTCATGAAAAATAGCGGCTAAATCTACGTTTGAAACTTTACGATTGTATTTTAAAAGTAATGCTGGATTAGCACCCCACCATAATTGTGGTCCGAAAGCGGCTTTTAAGCCTTTAAAAGATTTTTTACCATCAACTTCAACCCCAAGTATTTCACCATTATAAATATCTAAATTAGGACCGTAATTAGCCTCTGGATACAAGCCAAAGAAATCTCCTTCATACCCCCAATGATAATGCCCTGTTCTGTAAAAACCTCTTAAATCAAAATCGTCGGCATTCCACTCAAATTCTGCATTATATACCTGTACTCTGTTGGTATCATTTAAAACTGCATCTCCATTATCGGTGGCTACAGTAATTGGTCTTCCTCTATTTTCGTAAAAAATTTCATCTATCGGGTTGGCCGCAACATTTCCTAATACATTAAAATTTACATTGGCTCTTACATTAGAAGCTGGTTTTCCTTCTACGCCAAAAAAGTAAGATTGTGTATGATCAAAACCCAGTTGATTCGGAAACTGATTAGAATTAGGATCTGCATCATCGGGAGTCGTTAATAAACTTCCTCCTGTGTTGTAGGTGGTGAATTCGGCTCTTAAATTACTTATACTAAGTTTCTGATTACTCACGCTACTCAAGGCTGCCTTGTCTCCTCTTGCTCTCAATACCGCATCGGTTAATTGAATATTATCAAAATAAGTATTAATAAATTCTTGATTTACGCCTGTATCGTAGGGACTTAGGTTATGCACTTCTTTAAGTGCATAATAAGCCGCCCGAGGATACAAATCGTATAGCCCTCTTGCATTGGTTTTTCCCTTTGCACAAATACCAAACCACTCCTCATTCATGTTATTTTCACCAACGCGAAAATCTTTTTGATACCCACCATTAGACCACGAAGCATTAGTATCATGCCTGTCTAAGTTTTTAGTTTGACCAAACTTCCACCAACCATCGCTAAACTGAAAGGTGAAGCCTCCTATTGAGTTTTGAGATTTCCCTAAACCTGCTGCATTCTGATAAATTTCTTTCCAATTCCCAACCATATAATAAGCTTGAGACTTTTGATCTTCTTGATTTTCGATAGCATTAAAAGCATCCGCACCAAATTCAGTAAACATTATTGGTTTATTGAGTTTTTCTTTTACCACTTTAAAAGCGTCTCCAAACGAAATACCACGATACATATTCGTCCCATAAACATCTACATCTTTGCACTCTTTGGCTATAATGTCAATAAATAAAACATCTCCATTACACATGGCTATTGGCACCGAAGTATCCACCTTTTTCATCGCCACCGTTGCTATGTTAAACATTTTGTACATAGCTTTTGCTCGGGTAGTAGATTTTCTATCTTCTAAAGGAATATCTTTTGTTTCGGCTCCATCCCAAAAAAGCCCGTAATTATTTTCATTACCCAATAAATACATAAGCAAGCCTGGAGTTCCTTTATAGGTTTGCACCATTTCTGTTACTTCCGACAATAATAGCTTTTGTGTGTCTGCATCAGAATATTCGGTATTCACTATCCATATTCCATTTACCGTTAATCCATACCTTCCAAAAGAATGATTCAACATGGTATAAATTCCATAATTTTCATAGATATATTGAATCCATTTAGGTTGAACACCTGTATATTGTCTAATAGCGTTAACCCCCATATTTTTTAACAACCCCATTTCTGCGTCAAGCGCTGCTTTAATAATATCATCGGGTTGTTTCCATAAGCTGTATGAATAATTTGTACCAATTGGAAAGTAATCCCAATTCATACCATTAATAATAAAGTCTTCACCATTGGCTACTAACTTCATTCCTTTTTCGTTGTTTACTATAGTAACTTTTTGGCTTTGTGCAATTAGGTTACTAGCAAACAATAAAAACAGCGTTTTAATGAAAAAAATTTTTATTGTGCTCATATAGAATTTTTTAGCTACTCTAATTTAATTCAAAAATTGAGGATTTGTTAAAAAATTGAGCTACAAATTATATACATCTTACAAATAATCGTATTTATTTGCCATATTATCGATGTAATCGTATTGTTAATAAGGCTTTCAAGTTGTTTAATGAAAGTGAAAAAAGTATAAACTTTTGTAAGTTAAACTAAAAAATAACGTAGTTGTATAGGTAATGTTGAGGTTGTCTATAACGATGTAGTGTCTGTTATAAATCTAAAATATAGCTTACTAGGTTATCCTCGTGCTGTAGGTTGAGTTTTTTTCGAAGTCTGTAGCGTTTTATTTCTACACTTCGGGGAGAAATATTAAACAATTGAGCAATTTCCTTAGACGATAAATTTAACCGTAGATAGGCACATAATTTTAAATCATTAGGAGTAAGATTGGGATGGGATTTTTTAACATTTTTCAAAAAATCGCTATCCGAGTTATTAAAAGCTTCTTGAAAAAGCACCCAATCGTCGTTTTGTTTTAGGTTATCTTCGATTATTTGAACTACTCCTTTTACTGATTTTTTATCCGCTACTTTACTTAACTCTTTCTTTATATTAGTGAGCACTTCGTTTTTACGAATCATACCCATTGTAGAGGCAGCTAGTTCTTTGGTTTTACTTTTGTTTTCTAGCTCAAGTTGTTCATTTTTAATTTTTATGATAGCCTTTTCATTTTGAACCTTGGCCAACTCTAATTCTTTTTTTGTTTTTAATAATAGCCTACGTTGTTGTTGCTTGTAATATTTTTTATACACATTGTGCATTACTAATGAAAAAAGTGCCAATGCAAGCATATAAACAAATAACATAGGGGTTGAAATATACCATGGCTTTTGAATTGTGAATTGATAAGAAGCCACATTATTTGATTGAGATTCTCCTATTTTTGAACGAACATTAAAGGTATAATCTCCGTGTGGTAAATTTTCGAACTTAACATTTGCGGTTTTCGACCAATTGCTCCACTGATTATAAATACCCTTTAATTGATATTGATAATAAGTATCGAGGTAACTCGTATACCTGGGCACAAAAAAAGATATTCTAATATTGTTTTCCTTTGCTTCAAAATCTCCTTTTTTATCCTTCGCCACAAAAGCCGATAATTTAAGGTTGCTTTTTTCAACTTCATCTATAAAAATTTCGAAATTAGTTTTACTTAACTGATGTTCATTTAATATTATATACCCCGAAAGAGTTCCCATTAAATAATCGCCTGTTTTGTTTAGCTTCACTATATTTTCGTAACCTAAAACACTATTTCTTTTTCGTTTATCTATAGCAATATCGGTTACCTTTAAATTACCTGTTATTGATGGTTGAATTTTACTGATTTTATTTTGCGAAAAAAACCAAAGTGAATTGTCTGATTTATGGACTATAAGTTTTCCTGAATCATAATTTTTAGGGGTATACACCGAACTTAAAAGCGAATCTTTAATAAAGGTTTCTTGCTTTTTATCGTAAACTAATACTCCTTTTTTGTAGGCATATAGTAATTGATTATTATACTTAACAATACTTGAATTTGCCCCTTTAATAACTGTATCGATACTCAGTTTTTTGACCTTATAAAAAGAGCTGTCTACAACTAGTTTAAAAACTCCTTTATATTCATGGTTAACAAATATTTCGGTGCCCATTAACTCAAAATAGCGAGAAGAATAATTAAATCCTTCTATTTTATTTTTAATCCTCCAAGAATTATTAAAGGGCTCTAAAACATAAAGACCACTATAATTACCTTGAATTAATAAATCCGATGAAGGAGCTAGCCTTTTAACTGCCCATGCCCCTGGAATGTCGACTATACGTTTAACACTATCCGAATTTACGGTAAAAGTACCCGAGTTATGTCCACAAAAAAGGGTGTTATTTATAATATCTAAAGACCATACTTGTCCCTTTGTTCCTTTAAGCAAAGTAAAAGAAGTTGAACTGTTTAATTTTTTATAAAACAAACCTTGATTGGTGCCCAAGTACAGATAATCTCTATATGTTTTAGCAGCATACACACTACCTATAACCCCTTCAGCATCTTTATATATGCTGTAAGCAGAAGTAGGGCTTATAAAACTTACCCCATTATCTAATCCCATCCAAATATTAAGATCTTCATCTTCATACAGAGATAAAACGGTATTGTTTTGCAAGCCTTTATCCTGATTAATTTGAAATTTTATTTCTCCATCAGGGCTAAGGCATAGCAAACCATTTGAAATGGTTCCTAGTACAAAATCGTTGTTTTTGAGTTGAATACTACTATAAATACTTAATCTAGAAACCTCGGATTGAGCTAGTAAATTAGATGGTATTAGCTTTTCATCTTCTAAGTAATAAAAACCTTTATTTTCAGTAAGTAGCAATAACCTATTACGCTCTGAAAAAATCGCAACTATTCGATTATTTTTTAGAATTTCATCGGTACTAACAGTTTTTTCTTTGCCTGATTCTATTTTAAAAAGCCCCCCTTTATTTTTTTGAAAGTAAATAGAATTGCCGACTTTAAACGATTTAACGATACCTTCTTCAAAACAAAGTGTTTCAAATTTGTCCTTTATCGTATCGTAAATGTAAATACAGTTTAGCGATTGGAAAACAACCCATTCATCAACATTAAAAATGTTCCAAAATTGTTCGTCCTGTTTAAGTTTCGATTTAATTTTTTTTGAAAGTGAGGTATATTCTAACAGTCCTAAATTATCCTCTTTCCAGTAGCCAAATTCCATAAAACAACCTGTATAAATTAAGTTGTCTATAACTTTTACAGAGCGCAATATAGATTCGTTAGGTGAAGCATACGATTTCCAACTTGCACCGTTGTACACTAACAAACTAGCGTTGTTAGCTACAAATATTTTTTTTTGTAACGATTGAGATATTGCCCAATTTTGATTGCTCGCATTATATGTTTCGGCATCAAAATTAGTTATGGGAGGAGCTTCCTGAGAAAAAAGACAATAACTACAAACAATAAAAAGATGTAATAGGTATTTCACATTGAACTTGTTAAACAAAGCTATTATTTCAATGTAATCTCAGAAAAATAATTAACTAAACCATTAAATATTATGTTAATTTAAGGCCTATACATTAATACTGAATTCTTCACAAGGTAAACTCAGTTAACCAAATGGAGTAGAGAAACTATATACCGTTTGTATTGATTTATAATTTCACTAACTCCAAACAAGCTAATACTATTTTAAACTTCTTCTAAAGCGGTTTCTTCATTAGAAACTTCTTTAGATTTAACGGAGTCTTTTATTGAATTGAAATCATTAATTTCTGTAAGTTGATCCTCATCTCCTGAAAAGTAGGGAAATACATCCATTACAGGCGATTCCGCAATCGCTGGTATCGTATAATCGCCCAAAGTTCCCTTCATAGCAGCATTGGTGTTATCGAATGCTTCCTTAAGATCGTTTCCTTGAACTAACAAATAAATATTTGACTTACGCTCTTTACCGCTTTCCTCGTCAAAAGCTATTAACGATACTTTTGATTTGTACCAACGATCCGAATTTTCGACGGGATGAATTTCAGAATAGTTAGCTACTTTAATATTAGTGATTTTAAATTCTTCGCTTGTATACGTTTGCATTTCCTCATTAATACGGGTTTCTGCTTCGGTATACGAAATAGCATCTAACAAATAGGTTTCTGTAACTACTTTTTGTTCTCCAGATTCTTGCGTTTTTCTGTACTTTACTTTGCACTCATACCACGATATACTCATAAATAGGTTTTTTTTAGGACTTCAAATATACTCGTTTATTAAGGCCTTATATCCCGCTATTAAATATAGATATTCACAATTTGAAAAAGGTTCTGCTATTTTATAAGTTCTCAGGGGTTGTTTACTAAATATTGATGAGGACTTAAAAACAAAAAACCTCAACTTTTAAAAGTTGAGGTTTTTATTTCGTGCGGGCGGGGAGACTCGAACTCCCACAC
>CALGLV010000028.1 GCA_937958985.1 uncultured Aquimarina sp. | reverse complement strand
ATCGACGGGGGGGTTTGGCACCTCGATGTCGGCTCGTCACATCCTGGGGCTGGAGAAGGTCCCAAGGGTTGGGCTGTTCGCCCATTAAAGTGGCACGCGAGCTGGGTTCAGAACGTCGTGAGACAGTTCGGTCTCTATCTGTAGCGGGCGTTAGAAATTTGCGTGAATCTGATTCTAGTACGAGAGGACCGAATTGGACTGACCTCTAGTGTACCAGTTGTTCCGCCAGGGGCATTGCTGGGTAGCTACGTCGGGAAGGGATAAGCGCTGAAAGCATATAAGCGCGAAACCCATCACAAGATGAGATTTCTTTAAAGGGTCGTGGGAGACTACCACGTTGATAGGCTATAGGTGTAAAGGCAGTAATGTCATAGCCAAGTAGTACTAATAACCCATAGGCTTATGTACAATCTTTTTTAATACGATTTACGATATTTATTTTTTCAATATGTTAATTACATACGGTGTAACTACCGAAACAGTTTAAGGTGATTATAGCGATAGGGCTCACCTCTTCCCATACCGAACAGAGAAGTTAAGCCTATCAGCGCAGATGGTACTGCCTTTGGTGGGAGAGTATGTCGTTGCCTTTCTTTTTAAAAAAGCTCTTGATTTAGTTCTTGAGCTTTTTTTTGCTTTAAACTGAAATAAATAACACTTAAAAATAGGATATTTTGCGTTAGGGATAGTAACGGCATCCTTTTTTACTTTTAGAAAAGTAAAAAAGATACAGTGTATAGCCCGACCGAAGGTAACGCCCTATAAATGGTATCACAATTAGCTAGCTGTTTAATTTAAATGCTTTAATGCTGATCGAGATAAATAATTTTTCTTCTTTTTTTAATATTCAAGAGAAATTTATTTGTTGTGAATAATTAAATTAAAAGCGTATTTTTTTTGATATAAGAGATATAAGCGATATATATTATGCAAGCTTCAATTCTATTAGTGAATTTTGATTCTGTGTATATTAATACCTAATTTGGTTACTTACAACATATGCTCTTAGGTTACTATTATGAAAAATACGTGTAAATTTCCTGTTTTTAATATTTCAAACTTTAAGGATTACAATAATTGTGTTGTAGATTTTGAATCAAATTTTTATGTAAGAAAATTTAGAGATCATTTAAAAGAAAACTGTTTTTTAGAAAAACCTCATGGGCATGATTTTTACTTGATCTTGATTATTACAAAAGGGAGTGGTGTACACTATATTGATTCTACAAAATATAATGTTCAGCCTGGCGCTATGTTTATTATTTCACCTGGGCAAATACATAAGTGGGAGCTGGCTAAAGATACCGATGGATATGTCCTCTTTTTTACAAAAAAATATTTTCTGCTAGATTTTAATTCAGAACGATTAACTAATCTCCCATTTTTACAATCAACATTTAGTCAACCTTGTATTCTGTTAGAGACAAAGGAAGTAGTGCAGATTATTAGTGTATTTAATAAAGTAGAAGAGGAGTATTCAGGTAGGAACTTAAATTATCATGAACTTATTCGGATTTATTTAAATGAGATTTTTATTAAGTTGGCCCGTTTTTATAGTGAGAAACACAGCGTTAAATCGGTCTATAATTATGAATTAATTCAATTAAATAAATTTGAGACTCTTATAGATAAATATTACAAATACCATAAGCCATTATCATTTTATGCTGCTGAGATGAGTATTTCTTTAAAGCAATTAAGTTATTTGTGTAAAAAAGTACTTGATAAGAAACCTTCTGAAATGTTAACAGATAGATTGATATTAGAAGCGAAACGTTTAATTATACATTCGGATTTATCGATTACCACTATTTCAGACAACTTAAATTTTAATGACAACTCATATTTTGCACGTATGTTTAAGAAGGTTTGTAATCAAACCCCCGATCAATATAGAAACTCATATTCATACTTTATATTTAATGACACTAACGGTAGGTTACTCGCTTAGTTTTGAAGTCGTTGGTTAATTGTTGATGTTTAGGCAGTCGACTGCACCTATTATAATTTGCAAAGCTATTGGTATGCCTATTCCTATATTTGTATTATATTCTAAATTTAGAAGTGTTTTCTTTTCAAAGTGGTCAATAATTATTTTGTGGCCTTTGTTAGGTGATTGATTTACAAAAATGCAATAATCTATTACAGTTTCATTTAATTGATGTGCGAACAATAAAGCAGATGCAGTTACGTAGTTGTCAATTAAAATTACCATACGGTGCTCAGCGGCTTTTAAGATAGCTCCAACAATAGTTACAATATCATAACTTCCATAAGTACACATAATTTCTTCTAGAGTCATAGGTGAGTGTAGGTTATAAGCTTCTTTAATTGTATACATAGTCGAATCTTTTTGTTCAGTTGTATATTCAGAATCTAAGGAAACACATTTTTCAATCTTTGTGTTAGTTAACGTAGCCGTTAAAAAGGCTGCTGAAAAATTACTCTCATAAGCAGTAGTTCCAAAACTAATACAATTACTATCTGTATTCAAAAGATCACTTACCATTTCAATACCATTAGTAATGCATTTTTTATACTCAATAGCTTCCATTGCTTTTGTTACAAAGTAATTACGGGTAGCTTTGTTATTATTTTTGTTAATTATAGACTCATTATAATTCAAAGTAGCTCTAAGGCCAACATCAATAATTTTTATATCTACAATTCCAGATTTATTAAATTGATTAATTGCAGCCTTACCTTCAATAATTAAGTCTAGTTCATTAACACGATTATTTAGGTTGATTATTTCTTCATTTATAGCATGGTCAGTGGCTATTATTAAATGGGTTGGTTTTTTTATAATTGGGGTTTCTGTGTTTTGTATTAATGCTATTTTACATGAAATATCTTCAAAAACTTGAAGGTCCGTAGCGTTTAAAGGATTTACTTTAAAGTTGTTTGTAATAGAATCTAAAATAGAATAAGATATAGGAGGAATATTGAATATCATAAATTGATTTTTTTCTTATTGAATATTAGTAAATAAAATTTTAAAATAAGATTAGAATAAAAATTAATTATAGTTAAAGTATAAAAAAACACTATAATTTGATTCTTTTGTACAGTAATAAATTAATAGATGATTATTATAATTGTAAATAAATAAAAAATTATGGAAAAAAAGTATCCTTTACCACCGTTTACATTAGAAACAGCAAAACAAAAAGTACAAGCAGCCGAAGATGCGTGGAATTCAAAAAACCCCGATAAAGTATCGATGGCTTATTCTATTGATACCGAATGGAGAAATAGAGTTGATTTTTTAAATGGAAGAAAAGAAGTAGCTGATTTTTTAAAGAATAAATGGAATACAGAGTTAGACTATAAACTTAAAAAAGAATTATGGAGTTTTTCCGAAAACAGGATTGCCGTTAGATTTGAATACGAATTTAGAAATGTTAAAAATGAGTGGTTTAGAGCTTATGGAAATGAAAATTGGGAATTTGATGAAAACGGACTTATGCAAAAACGTTATGCTAGTATAAATGATTTACCTATTAAGGAATCTGAGAGGAGACTTTAGTTCTTGATAATTAAGTATTTGTACTTAGGAAACCCTCAACATTGTTGAGGGTTTTTTATTTATATATAATCAGTGTAATTGGTATTTTGTTGTATTAATCATGGTTTTTTGTGGTTTTTTGTAATTATTTTTCACTTAAGTATAGGTAAAAATGTAAAAAAAGTAACAGTAAATGGTGTTTTTGTCCAATTTAAAAATAAGTATTAATACTTAATATTGTAGAGTAATTAAAACGATAGTTATGAAGGAAAAGACAAAAGCAATATTACTTTCACTAGGGCTACTAGTTGTGTTTGTAGTAATAGGGGAGTTAATTACAGGAACAGGTGAGCGAGGAGGAGACAACCTAACCGAATATCAGCTATTAATGGGTATGGGCGAGAAGCAAGCACATGTGCCAGGGCCAATAGAGGTTTTTAAACTAGGTTTTAAAGAAATGAGTCATCCGTTTTATGACAATGGACCAAATGACAAAGGAATAGGTACCCAGTTATTTTATTCAATAGCTCGCGTATTAGCGGGTTTTTCATTAGCATTATTATTTGCATTGCCATTAGGTTTCCTAATCGGAATGTCACCATTATTCTACAAAGCTCTTCAGCCTTACATACAAATATTAAAACCAGTATCACCTTTGGCTTGGATGCCTTTGGCATTGTTTGTAATTAAAGATTCTATTATGTCTTCAATATTTGTAATATTTATTTGTTCGATATGGCCAATGCTTATTAATACTGCATTTGGTGTAATGTCAGTTAAAAAAGATTGGCTTAACGTTGGAAAGACTTTAGAAATGGGAAACTTTAAAACAGCCTTCAAAGTAATTCTTCCTGCAGCCCTACCTACCATATTTACTGGAATGCGAATTTCTATGGGAATTTCTTGGTTGGTAATTGTGGCTGCAGAAATGTTAGTAGGAGGTACTGGTATTGGATATTATGTTTGGAATGAATGGAATAATCTTGATTTAACAAGTGTGGTATTTTCGATTGTAATGATTGGGTTGGTAGGTATGTTTTTAGATACTATTATAGCTTATTTTTCTAAGTTTTTTGTTTATCAAGAATAAAAGATAATAGAAATGGCTTAAAACAAATTAAAAGAAAAGCATTATGAAAGAGTTCTTAGTAGTAAAAGATTTAGAAAAAAGATTTCCAATTAATGATGGTAAAAGTGAATTAACAGTATTTAAGAATATCAATTTTACCGTAAACAAAGGTGAATTTGTAAGTATTATAGGGCATTCGGGTTGTGGTAAATCGACAGTGTTAAATAGTTTAGCAGGATTGGATTTTCCTACCGAAGGAGAAATTAATATGTTAGACAAGCCTGTGATTGGCCCTAGTTTAGACCGTGGAGTAATTTTTCAAAACCACAGTTTGTTGCCATGGTTAAGTGCTTTTAAGAATATAACAATGGCTATTGATTGTAAATTCAAGGATATGCCAAAAGAAGATGTCGAAAAAAGAGCAATCCATTTTCTTGATATGGTAGGCTTAAAAGATTCAATGGATAAAAAGCCATCAGAACTTTCAGGAGGTATGAAACAACGTGTAGGTATTGCGAGGGCTTTTTCAATAGCACCTTCATTGTTGTTAATGGATGAGCCCTTTGGCGCATTAGATGCTTTAACACGTGGAAAATTGCAAGATCAGTTAGTAGAAATTTGTGATAAAACACAGCAGACTACTTTTATGATAACGCATGATATTGATGAAGCTATTTTGTTGTCAGATAAAATATTATTAATGTCTAACGGTCCTGAAGCCAGGGTGGCAAAGCAAATTATTGTAGATATTCCCAAGCCTAGGAGTAGAGCAAGTATTGTAAAACATCCTGCTTATTATGAAATCAGAAATTACCTAGTTGAATTTTTAGTGGAAGGTTCTGAAGTTATTAAGCAGCAACTAATAAATGGAGAAATTACAGACAAAAACTTTCCTATTGAAGTTAATCCATACAAAAAAAAGTAGTAACGAATGAGGAATTAAAAATCGCATAAAATTAACAGTTAAAATAAATAATTATGATGAAAAAAGAAGAAATGACTGATGTCATTATTATGGCAAAAACTGATAAAAAAACTACATGGGAAGCTTTAGGTAAGGCTACTAAATTAGACCCTATTTGTATAGCTGCAGCATGTTTAGGTAGCGCTTCTTTATTAGAAGATGAAGCTGATGCATTAGTGACAGCATTGAATTTAGGAGAAGAGGTTAAGGCGGCACTAATGCGATATCCTACAAAAGGTATTGGACAAGTAGTACCTAGTGATCCATTAATTTATCGTTTTTATGAAATAGCTTATGTATACGGACTAAGTGCAAAAGAAGTGATTCATGAAATGTTTGGTGATGGTATTATGAGTGCAATTGATTACACTATGAAAATTAATAAAGTGGAAGATCCTAAAGGTGATAGAGTGCAAGTTGTAATGGAGGGTAAATTTTTGCCGTACAAAAAATGGTAGCGTATTGTGAATTAGTTTTTCCCAAATAGGATACATTTCATTTTGTGGAAGAGAAATATAATAATTAAAATAAAAACTTATGTCAGTAAAAAGTTTAGATAATCCATATAGCGATAAATCGAATTTGGCTCATGGTGCAGGATGTAGTTGTTCTTCTTGCGGTTCAAGTTCAGTAAAAACAAGTTCACTTCCACAGGGTGAAGAGCAAATAGTAAATAGAATAGTTGAAACATCTGTTATTAAAGCGATGTTTGGTGGTGACGATGTAAAGAGGAGGCAGTTTATTAAAACAGTAGGTGAAAGTACATTTAAAGGAGCGTTACTTTCTGTTTTGCCAATGGGCTTACTCCAATCCTGTGCTAACGATACTAAAAAGAAATCTGAAAACGGAGGAGCTACTGCTCAAAGCGCTTCCAAATTAGAAAAAACAAAATTAAATATAGGTTTTGTACCCATTACTTGCGCAACCCCAATAATTATGTCTAAGCCATTAGGTTTTTACGAAAAATACGGGCTAGATGTTGATGTAATTAAAACTGCAGGATGGGCTGTAGCTCGTGATAAGAGTTTAAACAACGAGTATGATGCTTCGCATATGCTAACGCCAATGCCTTTAGCGATGACTATGGGGGCGGGTTCGGTAGCAGCGCCTTATGTGATGCCTGCGGTAGAAAATATTAACGGACAGGCAATCTGTTTACATAATAAACATAAAGACAAGCGAGATCCTAAAATGTGGAAGGGCTTTAAGTTCGGTGTTCCATTCGAATATTCGATGCATAACTTTTTGCTTAGGTATTATGTGGCCGAATTTGGCTTAGATCCAGATAAGGATATTCAAATAAGAGTAGTGCCACCACCAGAGATGGTTGCTAATTTAAAAGCAGGAAATTTAGATGGGTATTTATCACCAGATCCGTTTAATCAAAGAGCAGTTTATGAAAATGTAGGTTTCTTACACATGTTAACCAAAGATATTTGGCAAGGTCACCCTTGCTGTGCTTTTGCTTGTAGTGAGGAATTTGTAAAAACTAAGCCGAATACTTATGCAGCGTTATTTAGTGCTATTATTGATGCAACTCAATATTCTTCTAAATTAGAAAATAGACAAGCCATTTCAGAGGCAATTGCGCCTAAAAATTATTTGAATCAACCCGCGTCGGTTATAGCGCAAGTGCTTACAGGTAGGTATGCAGATGGGCTAGGGCAAATTATTAATGCTCCAGATCGAATTGATTTTGACCCATTTCCTTGGCATTCGATGGGGGTTTGGATATTAACACAAATGAAACGATGGGGCTATGTAAAACATGATATTGATTATAAGAAGATTGCAGAGCAAGTGTATTTAGCTACTGATTGCGCTAAAAAAATGAAAGAACAAGGTTACGACGCCCCCAATACTACATATAAGAAACATTATATTATGGGTAAAGAATTTGACCCTTCTAAGCCAGATGAATATGTGAATAGCTTTAAAATTAAAGCGTAATTATTTTGTTGATTTACTACCTTTAAAAAAGTCGCTAAAAGCGACTTTTTTTATGTTGTATGCCAACCAATTAGTTTATTGAGCTTAGACTTTTTTAAAGTCAGAAGAGAAAAATAAAACATCGGTTGTTTTGTTAAAGATACTTTTAAGTGGAGTTAATAACTATTCTTTTGTCAAAGAATGAAAAACGGTATTATTAAATTAAAAAGATTAACGGAGGTAGTATTTTAAACGTTTTGTCGTTAGCTAAGGTAGAATATGGGAGAGACGGAGATTTTAATAAGTTCTAATTATTTTAAGAGAAAACATTGGCGAATAAGTTTATGATTCATTATTGCATACCATTAAAATAATGGACTAGCCGGTATTATTATGTACTTTTAGATGCTTCTATGCCAGTAATAGTTTTTTTTAATTAGGTATGAAATTTGTAATTCATTCTTATAGGCGCCTAATTTAGGAAAAGGCATTAGCTTTATCGAACATACTATATTACGAATTTTATATTGTTATAGTTTTCTTTTTCAATGTTAAAGTTTTGTGATTCAGTATTAAAAAGATAATCTATTCGTTCGTTTAACAGTATATTGTTTAATCAAATTTTTAAAATCAGCTCACAATGAAAAAAATTAAATTATCAATTATTTTTTCCGCAATATTTTCGATTTGTATAACCAATGCGCAAACTACAGCCCTTAAAACTAGTGAAAGTTGTAGCTCTAAAATCAAAGGTTGCACTAATGTAACAATGAGTGCGATTAAGGATTTTAACAATTTAAGTATAAACACTTTTGTAACTGCTTACAAGGATAATACTCGTAATGCAATCGCAATCGATGCTGCTATTTATAAAGATAAGGTTGCGGCTTCAGAGAGTGTGTTTAGAGGGGCTTCGGGAAATTATAATATTACGATAACGACTTTGACTGAGTTGGACGGAGAATCTTCTTATAATTTATATGTAGATGGAAAAATGGTAGGAAATTACCAAAACCCATCGACTACTGTAGATTACAGGGCAACAATAAAAACTTTTGAAAATATTGAAGTCAGTCATGGTGCCACTATAAGGGTATCATCTAATAGTACTTCTAATGGAAAAATCCCTGAAGGAAATGGTTTTGCTTATTCCAGAGGTCGCTGGAGTAAATTAGATTTTGAGTGTATATATTAATTAACTTGTAGTTTAGAAACCGATTGTAACTTACTAATAAAAGAAAGTAATTGTAGTCCTATTTATAATATTTAATGCTTTCAATTCTATCAAAAAAAGGGACTAATTTTGAGTTGCATTATTCGCTTAATATAAAATCACTTTTTTAATTTTTTTTAAAAAAAACTTTTGTTTTAGAAGGAGAATTAATGGGTTCTAATTAAAGCTTGTAAAGGCAAAGTTGTGAAGTTAATTTTGTTAGACTTTAAAAATTAATAGCATCAATAAAAAAATCCGTTTAAACAATTTTGTTTAAACGGATTTTCATTAAAAGCTATGCTACTATATTAGTTATTTCCTTTAGCGTAATCAGCTAAGAATTGTTTTAAACCTAAGTCTGTTAAAGGGTGTTTTAATAAACCTTCAATAGCACTTAATGGTCCAGTCATAACGTCAGAGCCTAATTTAGCACAATTTACAATATGCATAGTATTACGAACAGATGCTGCAAGAATTTGAGTTTTATAACCGTAGTTGTCATAAACAGTTCTAATTTCGTCAATTAAATTTAAACCGTCAGTAGAAATATCATCTAAACGACCTAAAAATGGAGAAACGTAAGTAGCTCCTGCTTTAGCAGCTAATATTGCCTGTCCAACAGAAAATACTAAGGTTACGTTAGTTTTGATACCTTTGTCAGTAAAGTATTTACAAGCTTTAATACCATCTTTAATTAATGGTAATTTAACAACAATTTGAGGGTTTAAAGCAGCAAGCTCTTCACCTTGCTTAACCATTCCTTCGAAATCAGTTGCAATTACTTCTGCAGAAACATCACCTTCAACAATCTTACAAATTTCTTTGTAGTGGTTTAAGATGTTAGCCTCTCCAGTGATTCCTTCTTTAGCCATTAAAGACGGGTTAGTAGTTACACCATCTAACACTCCTAAATCCTGTGCTTCTTTAATTTGAGCAAGGTTTGCTGTATCAATAAAAAATTTCATTTTTCTTGGTTTTGATTATTAAATATCGTTTTGCAAATTACAACTTATAATGATTTAGAAGTAATTTTTCGAAGATTTTATCGGGTAAAATTTGTTTTAAAATTATGGAGAACTTTTGCATAAAAGCACCCACTTTATAATGAACTTTTGGGTTCGAGGTATTAATGATCTTTTCAATAACCAATCCAACCTCAGAAGGGTTAGAGCCACTGTCTACATGACTATCCATTAAGTTTAATGTCTTTGAATAGGCATTGTTGTAAGGAGATTCTTTTTTCAAAGGTTCGTGGTACCTTCCTGAAGCTATGTTTGTTGCAAAATCTCCAGGCGCTAAGTTTGTTACTTGTATGCCAAAATCTTTTACTTCCATTCGAATTGCTTCCGTTGTAATTTCTAAAGCAGCTTTAGAGGCACTATATATACCTCTAAAAGGAAGTCCCATGTGACCAGCAATAGAAGTGATGTTTATGATTAATCCATTCTGCTGTTTACGCATTTGAGGTAGCACAGCTTTAAGAGTTCGAATAGCTCCAAAATAATTAGTTTCAAAATGTGTTATGATTTCCTCATCAGGAATTTCCTCAACAGGTCCTGTAATTCCTATACCAGCATTATTAATAAGGATATCTAATCTTCCTTCATTAGTAATAATGGTGTTAATGGCTTTTTGAATAGTTGCTGTTTTAGTAACATCTAAATCAATTAGATTGAAATCATTAAAATTGGGATAACGGGATGTATTTCGAGTTGTACCGTATACGATATAATCTTTTTTAGAAAGATGTTGGCCAATAGCTTTGCCGATTCCAGAAGAACCACCAGTAATTAAAACAACTTTAGGAGAAATATCCATAATAATTTTTTGTGTAATGAAGATAAAAAAGAGCACAAAAAAAGGCAAGCTACCTACATCACACCGCTACAACCATTTACCCTTGCTGCGTTCCCGCCCTGGGGGGTTCAATAGGAGCTAGTTGTGTAGGACTTGCCAGGCGCAAAGATACAATCCTTTTTTTAATATTTCACCATTGTTTCGATTGGTTTTTTTGAGACTTTTAAAATAAATATATTGCAAGCCTAAAATAGAATATGATGAAGACTATTAAAGTGTTAATTACTAGCCTAGTAATTTTGCTATTTGCTTCTTGTGGAGATGAAAAATCAAACAATGTTGCCTCATTTAAGTTTCAAAATGCTTCTAAAAGCTATAAGTTAGGAGAAACTATTAATTTTTCTGCAGAAGAAAATGGCGGGAGTAAAATAGATTCGTTAAAGTATACTTTTCAAAGTAATTCGAAAGTTGTTACAGGAAAACAAGCTTCCATTTCCTTAAATAATGTGTTATTAGGTAAGCATAATCTTACGATAGCATATTTTGTGGAAGGAGTTTCAAACACCTATTCTTCTGAAATAACTATTTTAAATAATGCAGCGCCACAAGTATATGGTTTTGAAATTCTAAACGAATACCCCCATAATACCACAGACTATACTCAAGGATTAGAATTCGATGAAGGTAAGCTTTATGAGAGTGCAGGTAAATATGGAGAGTCAAGATTGCTGCAAAAAGAGCTCGAAACAGGAGCAGTTCTTAAAGAACATAAATTGTCAAAAACTTTTTTTGCAGAAGGACTTACTGTAGTAGGCGATAAAATTCATCAGTTAACCTGGAAAGGTGATATGGGGTTTACGTACAATTTAAACGACTTTAAAACGATAGGCACATTCGCTTACAAACAAAGTAAACAAGGATGGGGTTTGTGTTATGACGGAAATAAAACAATTTATAAAAGCGATGGCACAACCCGAATATGGAAATTAAATTCAGAAACTTTGGAAGAGGAGGGTTTTATTCAAATTACGACCAATAAATCTTTAAAATCTAGATTTAATGAACTAGAATGGGTTGATGGAAAAATATATGCAAATACTTGGCAAAAAGACAGCATAGCAATAATTAATCCTGAAAACGGAGCCATTGAATCAATCATTAATTTAAATGGAATTCGAAAAAAAGTGAATGTTAATAAGCAAGATAACGATAAGGTGTTAAATGGAATTGCCTATAATGAAAAGGATAATAAATTATATATAACAGGTAAGTACTGGAGTAAATTATTTGAGATAAAAGTAATTAAGTAAATTAATTGAGCTTATTAAAAAAAGCAGTCTTTGTAAAGGCTGCTTTTTTATATTTTCTAAGAGATTATTGGATTTTTCCTAAAAGAGGTTGAGTTGTATACAACATAAAACGAAATCATAAAAAAGCCACTTAATTAAATTAAGTGGCTTTTGTCGGGGTGGCAGGATTCGAACCTGCGACCTCCTCGTCCCAAACGAGGCGCGATGACCGGGCTACGCTACACCCCGAGAACTATAAAAGTTTCGGATTGCAAATATAAGCACTTTTCTTAATTAGAAGTATATAAAATGCAAACTAATTTTATATTTTATTTTTAGAATAAGTTTTGTGATTATTTTCAAATTAGAATTTTACTTATATTGTAAAACCGCAATTTTAGTATTCTTGGTAAGAATCAATTAATTGAGGCTTAGAATAAGTTCCCCCAAATTTTAAAAAACGTATTTATGAAGAATATTTTTCTTGTTCTATTTTTAATATTGTTTTATAATTTATCTTTTTCTCAAAAATATGAGATGTCAACCGCTTTTGAGAATAATGGATATCAAAAAGTAGTTGCATTAGGAGAGCAAATTTTAGAAAATGAATCGGGAGATTATAAGGTTTTTTTACTATTAGGAAAAGCTTACAATGCTTTAAATCAGTTTGAAAAGGCATTGCCTTTATTGCGTAAAGCCAATGAGTATGCTGAAATAGAATGGCAATATGCTGCGGCATATGTTGAGATTATGGAAGCTTATTACGCATTAGGCTTGAAGGATAAAGCAAAGCGATATTACAATAAAGGAATACATGTAAGAGGTACTAAAAGCGTACAGCGTAAATTTCAGAAGCTGGCTTTATTGTTCGGGTATGATAACGTATTTAACGATTGGATAACTGTTACAACGTTTAATTTTGTTTTTCATTTTGAGGATATAGAACATATTGGAGATATCGATAATTATATCGAAAAAAGAATAGCTGCTTTTAAAAAGATCAATTCATTTTATAAGGCCGCATTACCTAAAGAAATAGATTTTTTTGTGTGGAAATCTGAAGGTGTTGCTCAAAAGAAGTTTAAAAAATTTTTAGGATTTACAAATCCTAAGTATTGCGTGTCTCATAATAAATTATCGCAAACTGTTGGGCATGAAATTGCGCACACAATATCTTATTGGTTTGACAAAAATAATAATAGAAATCGCTTTGTTAATGAAGGTATCGGAGTTTACTTCGACTGCTCAGAGACTAACCGTTTGGATGCAGCGAAGGAAATTATTAATTACCAACGAAAAATAAATAAAAACTTTAAAAGCTACGATATACGTGTGTTTTGGACGCATCCATATGAATATCCAGAACGTATTATGTATCCTATAGCAGGTGCTTTTGTAGAAATGTTAGCACATCATAACCAGAATAAGTTTTTAGAGTTAACCAAAGATCAAAGCTATGAGAGTGCTCAAGATATTTACGGAAGAGGAGGATTGGATCGACTGATATCTAACTTTAATGAAATACTTAATGAGTATTAATTGGGGTTTTAAGCAAAAAAAATAAAACTAAAAGTATAAAAACTTAAACGCCCTATAGGTAAATAGGGCGTTTAAGTTGAAATAAAAATTACACTACTTCATAAATGTAGCGCCAGATGAAATTGTATCATAAGACAAATCGGCACTATTTAAGATTTTACCACTTACACTGAATTGTCCTGGTAAAACCGCTATTCTAAACAATTGGTTGTCGGTGAATTCAGCAGGGATGCTTGTTCTGTCTAATCTATTACTATCATCAATTAAAATTTCAATGCGATCAACCGAATAGTTAAAATTATATATTATTTGTCTGTCGTCTAGGAAAAAAGTCCTAGGTAATGCGTCCCATAACGGAAAGCCGGTATTATCTATTCCGTTTTGAAGAAAAACAATAACTAAATCATCTTCTCTAGATTGAAAATTGCTAGGGTAGTTTATAATAGTGCCTAATTGGTTGGATTGAGCGTCAAAATTAAAATTTACATTTCTTTCAAATATGATGTTGGGATTTGCTTCTATAGTTTCTGTAATCTCTCTAACTTCAGTTACTTCATTAATTTCGCAAGAAGTCAATACACCTAAGCATCCTACAAGTGTAACTATTGCTATTTTTTTTAAATTTTTCATAATCATGTGTTTTTAAAATTAATACTCAATGAATTTACACAGTAGCGCTGTTTGGTTTCTGTAGGACCATCTTCAAAAACATGTCCTAAATGTCCGCCACAACTAGCGCACATAATTTCTGTGCGAATCATTCCGTAGCTGTTGTCTCTTTTGTAAATTACATTTCCTTCAATAGAAGCGTCAAAACTTGGCCAGCCGCAACCGCTATCAAATTTATTATCGCTAACAAATAACTCGGTTTCACATCCTTTACAAATGTATTTTCCTGTTTCATAGTGAGCATTTAGCTCACCAGTAAAAGCGCGTTCCGTTCCTTTTTCTCTTAAAACATGATAGGCTTCGTCGCCTAATTGCTGCTTCCACTCACTTTCTGATTTTTCAACTTCAAATTTCTTCATTCTTATTCAGGGATAAAATTTAATGAAACTCCATTAATACAATGTCTTTTTCCTGTAGTGTTTTCTGGGCCATCGCCAAACATATGTCCTAAATGGCCACCACAATTATTACATAGTAATTCTTTACGAGCATATCCTATATTGTAATCAACACTGGTGTCGATATTTCCTTCTATAGCCCTGTCAAAACTAGGCCAACCTGTACCGCTATTAAATTTATGTTCGCTTTTGTAAAGCGGGTTTTGACAACCAGCACATACGTATGTCCCTTTTTCGTGATTGTCGTTTAGTTCACTAGTATAAGGGCGCTCCGTTCCTGCTTGTCTCAACACATAAAATTCAAATTCAGATAATTCCGACTTCCATTCACTTTCGGTTTTGGTAATAGGGTATGATTTTTGTTCTTTTTTATTTTTGTCTTGGCCATTGCAAGAAAAGAATAGTAAGCTAACGCATATAAGACTAAGTAGTTTTTCCATGTTTTTATGATGTTTGTCGAAAAAGTAATATAAATATGTCAAAAAGTTAGCCAAACTTGAAAAAATGAGTAAATTTTATTTTAAATTATAATTCAAGTAGTAACTTTGAAAAGCACTAACCAAAATAAACACAAATTATAAGTCATGAATTTAAAAAAACAAATAGCCCTTTTAGGGGTTTCGATTTTTATGGTAGCCTGTTCTACCAATCCCTTTACAGGGAAAAAAACCATAGCATTGGTACCGAATTCGCAAATTTTTCCATCCGCTTTTTCTCAGTATAATCAGGTTTTGCAATCAAGTCAAATAGAAACAGGAACAGCCGATGCACAGATGATTACGCGTGTAGGGCAAAAAATTGCTAAAGCAGCTGAACGTTGGTTAAATGCTAATGGCCAGTCGGGATATTTAAAAGATTATAAATGGGAATACAAACTAATAAAAAGCGATCAAGTAAATGCTTGGGCTATGCCAGGAGGTAAAATTGCCTTTTATACAGGAATACTACCTATTGCCAAAACAGAAACAGGAGTGGCAGCCATTATGGGTCACGAGGTGGTACATGCTATAGCTAACCATGGACAACAGCGAATGAGCGCCGGTCAAATTCAGCAAATAGCTGGTGTAGCCGGAGCAGTTGCTGTAAGTGGTAAAAGCCAAGCAACACAGCAAATATTTGCGCAAGCGTTTGGTTTAGGAAGTCAATTAGGAGTAATGTTGCCTTTTGGAAGAAGTCATGAAACTGAAGCTGATAAAATTGGAATTAACTTGATGGCAATTGCAGGTTATAACCCTGATGAAGCCGCTAATTTATGGAGACGTATGAAGGCTAACTCAGGAGGGCAAGCACCACCAGAGTTTATGAGCACACACCCAAGTAACGATACTAGAATCGCAAACTTAACAAAATGGGCTCCAGGAGCTAAAGCTGAAGCAAGAAAATTTGGAGTTACAACCTTCAAATAGGTAACTATTTTTTTCAAAAAAGCCCTTCAATTATATAATTGAAGGGCTTTTTTGTTTATTTTTTGTACTATTGGTTTTATGAAAGCTTCAGAATTTAAAAAAGGAAATAAAAAAGTAATGCATGCTTGGATGTTTTACGATTGGGCAAACTCTGCTTATAATCTCGTAATTGTATCTGCCATATTTCCTATTTTTTGGGATGCTATAACTGTTAAACAGGGAAAAGAAAAAATACTTTTTTTTGGGACAGCGCTCAATAACGATTCTTTAATAAGTTATGTAACTGCAGCCGCTTTTTTGATTGTTGTAATTTTAAGTCCTATCCTGTCAGGAATTGCAGATTATACAGGGAATAAAAAGTTTTTTTTAAAACTGTTTTGTTATCTAGGGGCATTGTCTACTATGGGCTTGTGTGTTTTTAATGTAGCGTTAAGTAATCTGTATTCGGGGTTGTTATTTTATTTTTTAGCATTAATTGGGTTTTGGTGTAGTCTGGTTTTCTACAATTCTTATTTACCCGATATCGCAGCGCCAGAAGATCAAGATTCTCTTAGTGCAAAAGGGTTTTCATATGGATATATAGGCAGTACAATTTTATTGACTATAAATTTAGTGATGGTTTTGACTCAAGAAGCCGAAAATCAAATTTTCATGATGAAAGTTTCTTTTGTTATGGTTGGTGTATGGTGGATTGCTTTTAGTCAGTATACGTACAAATATCTTCCAGATTTTAAAAACTCAAATAAGCTCACAAGGAATGTGGTATTTAAAGGGTTTAAAGAGTTAAAACGTATTTGGGTTGAAATTAAAAAAGATGAAAGGCTGAAGCGATTTTTGTACGCTTTTTTTATGTACAGTATGGCAGTGCAAACCATTATGCTAATAGCTACTTATTTTGGAGTAGAAGAAATTCAATGGAAAGAAGGAGGGGCAACAGCAGGATTAGTAATAAGTATATTGCTAATTCAAATATTGGCTATAGGAGGTGCTTTTGCTACTTCAAAATTAGCCAGTATAATAGGGAATATTAATACATTGATAGTCGTAAATTTAGTTTGGATTGTAACTGTTGTATATGCATACAGTATTCATACACCAACTGAGTTTTATATTACTGCCTGCTTGGTAGGGCTAGTAATGGGGGGAATTCAGTCGTTATCTCGATCTACGTATTCTAAGTTTTTACCTAAAACAGCGGATACCACTTCGTATTTTAGTTTTTATGATGTTACTGAAAAAATAGGGATTATTATAGGCATGCTTCTTTATGGGTATTTGAGTAATAAAACAGGAAGTACCCGGATATCAATTGTATTTTTTGGAGCTTTTTTTGCTATTGGAATTTTTCTTTTACTTAGAGTTCCAAAAAAAAGCTAAACTTTACACAATAAAATGTAATTTTATATCATTATAATACAAACGCTTATTTATGAAACGCATTAACATATTTGTAGTATTAGTAGGTCTTCTAAGTGTGATTTCTTGTGAAAAAGAAGCCGATCCAATTGATTTTGTAGATCCTGATGTTATTGCGGAGTCATTAGGGATAGGAAACCCACTTCAGGAAAATCCTAATATACCTTCAGAGGAAAATCCTATTTTTATAGGTACCGCTAATAATGAGGAGTTTACAATTATTAGTGCTGTTTCAAGGCAAGAAGTTATAAGTGGTGTTGTGGTACTAACTATTATGGTTGTAGATGCTCAGGAAAATCAAATTACATTAATAATTCCTAATCCTGAGACACGTACTTATGCAATTGGAGTTCCAGGAACACCTTCTTTTGATGTGGAATTTGTAGAGGCACAGTCCGGAGATGGTTTTATAACAATGCGTACATCTGCTTCAAACTCAGGGGCAGGTAGTCTTAGGCTGGAGTACAGACTTACAGGTGATAACAGTGCAATAATATCAGCTCAATTTACTTTTACTGCATTTGTAGAAACTACGGATAATACACCTCCAAGTAGGTTTATAGAATTTGAACAAGGTAATTTAGTTGAATTGCCAGTAGTTATTCTGAACTAAAGTGTAAGGATTAAATTAAAATAAACCATTTAATTCGGCATCAATTTTATTAAATACAATACCTAAATCTTCAGGATTGTCAATAAAATCTAGCTCATCTACATCAATTATTAGTAGTTTGCCTTTGCTGTAATTAGTTATCCAATCCTCATAGCGGTCGTTAAGCTTACTTAAGTAGTCAATGGAGATACTACTTTCATAATCACGACCCCTTTTGTGTATTTGCTTTACTAAATTAGGAATGCTGCTTCGTAAATAAATTAACAAATCGGGACCTTCTACAACCTCTTCCATTAAATTAAATAACGAACTGTAGTTATCAAAATCTCGACTAGACATAAGTCCCATAGAGTGTAAATTGGGGGCGAAAATATAAGCATCTTCATAAATGCTTCGGTCTTGAATTGTAGTTTTTCCAGATTTCCGAATATCTAATATTTGACGAAAACGACTATTCAAAAAGTATACTTGTAGGTTAAATGACCAGCGCTCCATCTTATTATAAAAATCTTCTAAATAAGGGTTTTCTAAAACTTCTTCAAAAGAGGGTTCCCATTTGTAGTGTTTCGATAAAAGTTCAGTTAAGCTAGTTTTTCCAGCACCAATATTTCCTGCTATGGCTATATGCATTAGTTTAGTTTTGAAGGGAGGGTAAGTTTGTAAATAAATAATTTAGCTCCGTCATAAATATAAAGTTTTTCATTTTTAAGAGAAAAACCTAAGTCATTATTTTTTAAGCTTTTGAAACTTCCTGCTAAATTTAAATTAGTAGTGTATAGTTTAAATTTGTTTTTGGATTTACCTATTAAATAGGATTTTGTTACTTTTATTTTTGAAAGAGCTTCTTTATTCAAATCTAAGCTTTGTAAAAGAGTCCCTTGAATATTGTATTTGTTTATTGAATTATCAAATAAAACAAAAGCATTGTTAAAATTAGAGCTAAAATCAACAGGGGGTTCCAAAAAAGGAATGGTTTGGGATAAGGTGATATTCTGTTGGTAATTGTAAAATTCTAGTCTATTATTTTCGCCATCATAAATCCAAATTTCCTGATTTTTAGTGTTCTCCGCCCACCAAGCTATTTTTACAGGGTCAATTTGATTTAAATTTATTCTTTGCGTTTCATTTAAAAACCTATCGAGTAGTATTATGGTATTTGTTTCTTTGTAAAAAACCAATACTTGTAAAGGGTTAATAACAGATATAGAGTAAGGAATCCCTAATTCATAATTAGTAAAACCCCAATTGTTACTGCCATCGGTTTTTGTAATTACTTCAAAATTTGAAAAGTAATAATTACCAAGATTATCAACGTCTATAAATTTTTTATAAGTATTCTTAGGGTAGGAAATACTATCAATAAGAGAAGTTGAAATTTCTTGAGCAAGAAAAATGAAGTTACTAAAACATAAAAAATAGAATAAAAGGTACTTCTTCATAATTTTAGTAACACGACTTTTTAAAGTTATGGAAAATTTTAAGATTCGGTTGGACGAATGAAAAGAAACTTATTTGCGTGCAAAAATTAAGTCAATACAGCAGGGCAAGTGCTGATTAACACAATTGTAAATCGAAATTTATACTTTTATTAATTCAGGAATCGAAAAATAGTAACTATTTAAAATTTAGTTTCTAGCTTAATATAGTCTAAAAATTCGCGTTTTACAGTAGGGTTTTTAAATTGCCCCCCAAATTCACTAGTAACTGTACTGCTTTCAATATCTCTAATACCTCTAGAGTTTACGCATAGGTGTTTAGCGTCGATTACACAAGCAACATCATCTGTGCCTAGTGCATTTTGAAGCTCTTGTACTATTTGCATAGTTAAACGCTCCTGTACTTGCGGTCTTTTTGAATAATAATCTACAATACGATTCATTTTAGATAAACCAACAACAGTACCGTTTGAGATATAGGCTACATGAGCACGTCCAACTATAGGAAGTAAGTGATGCTCACAGGTAGAGTATAAGGTTATGTTTTTTTCAACAAGCATTTCGCCATACTTGTAATTGTTGTCAAAAGTAGATGCTTTTGGTTTTTTATCAGGATTTAATCCGCCAAAAATTTCTTTAACAAACATCTTAGCAACTCTGTTGGGAGTTCCCTTTAAGCTGTCATCAGTCAAGTCCAAACCTAAAGTTTCCATTATTTTGGTAACCTCACCTTTAATAGCCGATATCTTTTGATCATCAGTCATATCAAAGGCATCTTTGCGTAGTGGTGTTTGTGCATTGGTACTAACGTGATTGTCTCCAATAAAATCAGTAGTTTCTGATGCTTGATTGTCTTTCATTCTGCTGAGGTCTATAGCCGTTAAAAATTAGGCGAATTTTTAGCACACAAAGATACGCTTTTGTCAAAAAAGGATAAAAGGAAATGGACTAAGATTATTGATAGATCTAAAACTATTAAAAATTAACTCCCAATGTCATGGTTACAGCGCTATTTCTTCTGTCGATATCGGCAAAATTATTAAAACTATCGGTTTCAAATAAAGTTTCTCTACGTTCGGTAACAGTTCTGTTAAACGCTGCATCAAATTTCCATTTACCCCAGTTGTAACCTGCACCTAGCGAAAAGCCATCGGTGTCACCAGCTATGCGACTATCTTTATATGGAGAGGTAATTTTACTTAAACCACCACGTAATCTCCAGTTTTCATAACGATACTCACCACCAAATCTAAAGGTGTTTGTAGCTTTAAAAGTAGCTTCAATAGTATTGTTTAATTCGTTAAAAGCATCTCCATCGCTTGTGAATTTTGTGTTAGAAAAATCTTTTCTGGAGTATTGAGCGCTTAATAAACCTCTTTTTCCAGCGATAAAAGCAATACTTCCCGATAATGTTGCAGGGGTTCTGAATCGGTATTCAGGTAATACAATAATTATATTAGGATCTACAAATTGAGAAGTGCCATCATTGAAAAAAGTTTCTAATTGTTGAGAATAACTATCTTGAAGCTCATAAAAAGTAGGAGTTTGGTAGCTTAAACCCAGCCTAACCTGATCGGAGAGTTTAGCGATAGCTCCTAAATCCAAAGAAAAACCACCTCCATTTGTTTCTGTTTCATTAATAAAAGTGGCTCCAGTAATTCCTTGCGAGCCTATTTGTCCTCCGTTTACAGATTCATCATAAACAACTGATCGATTATAATTTAAGTTGTGGATATTTAAATTGGCACCTAAATAAAAGCGTTTTTTAAATTCAGCTCCA
Organism: uncultured Aquimarina sp.; assembly: GCA_937958985.1. GTDB lineage: Bacteria > Bacteroidota > Bacteroidia > Flavobacteriales > Flavobacteriaceae > Aquimarina. Next base: position 5,853 of record CALGLV010000028.1, on the reverse strand, counting down.
AAATTGAAGGTTACTTTTCCGCTATTGCCACGAGTTTCTATGTCAACGATTTGTTCTGTGCTGGTAATATTGTCATCATTCCTAACATTAGACTGAAAAACAGTAGGGTCATTACCATTTTCGGGATTATCAATAAGTTCACCTTGAAACCCAAGTAATCCTTGTTGTCCTGAAAACCCTAAAAGAGGATTTTCTCCAATGGCTATATATGCATCTTGAAGACTTTCTCCTGACTGTAATAAAAGCGTATTAGAATCGATACCATTGGCTTGTCCAACAAAAAAGTCAGAAATACTATTATTGGCGTTTCCTGAAAAATTCAGTCTATTTCTAAAATTATTAGTCTTATTATAAGATAACCCTAAGGAAATTTTTGAAGGGCCATTACCAGAGGTGTTTTTAAGAATTAAAACGCCACCAATTTGATTGAAATTTAAATTAGCGTTATTATTTCTCGAAGTGTCTCCAAAATAGGTGCTTTCAGAAGAAGTTCCATTTTGTTCTAAAGTAACTGATCCGTAGGAATTTTGAAATACCGCAGAGCCAGCAGGGTTAATTGTAAGTGCTGTTAAATCACCACCTAGCGCACCAAAGGCACCGCTAAGTCCGTTAAAACGAGCAGTTCCTAAGGCTGTGTTTTGCGATAATTGTAATATTTCAGTTGTAGATTGAGCATACATTATGCTACCTAGTACTACCGTACTAAGAAATGTAGTGAGTATTTTTTTCATATAAAGAGAGTTTTATAACGGTATTATCTTCTTCGGTAACTTCTAGAGCTGCTACTGCTCGATCTTCTAGGAGTGTAGCTTCTGCTACTTCTTGTTGATGAGTTAGAGCGGTAACTACGATTGTTAGAATTCGAAGAACTTGATCTTGGAGTATAGGTTCTAGAGTTATTAGAAGAGTTGTTTGTGCGTGCACTGCTATTAGTAGAGCTTGAACGTCTTGGAGTATAGTTCCTGTTATTGGACGAGTTATTAGTACGGCCACTTCTATTAGTGGTTGTAGCACGTCTTGGAGTGTAGCTTCTATTGTTAGAATTATTTATGCGTCCACTTCTGCTATTAACAGCACGTCTAGGAGTGTAGTTTCGGTTATTTGATGATCTTGTGTTGTATCTATTAGTATATCGAGGAGAGTAAACCCTTCTAGAATTATTATAAAAACGATTAGCATAGAATCTGTTATTGTTGAAAGAGCGGTTAAAAAAGAAACCATTTCCGTAGAATCCATTATAAAAACCTCCGTAAAAACCGTTTCTTACAAAAGGACCGTGAAAAAAAGGATTGTAAAATCCACCATAATTATTGAATCCAAAGGGTCCAAAATTATTAAATCTTCCAAATCTGTTAAACCCACCATAACCAAAAGGTCCGAAAGGTCCATAATTATTGAATCCCCAGCCAGCATTGATGTTTATATTAGTTTGCGTATCGGAGTAACTATCGTTCCAGCTTGGTCTTGATCCAAAAGAGGCATCTTGATCATTGGAACTATATTCTTGACTCGAATAATTTTCTACATCTGTAAAAACCTCATTATCATTACCTATTAACGAATAATCATTCAGCTGTTTTGAAAAAACAGTCGAGGTAGCGTTTTGGTTTGTGTTGTTTTGAGCTTGCTGTGTTTGAGTAACAGCAGGTTGTTTTTGTTGTGGATTAGGAGTGTATATTCCATCGTTATCGTAACTTACCGGAGCGTAACTTCCACAGGAACTCAGGAGTCCAACTAATAATAAGATGCTTAGTCGAGTAATTATTTGGGGAGCTTTGATTGATGTATTTCGCATAACATTATTTTTAATTGTTGAACTTCTTAAATTTAGTTAGTTTTGCGCTAACTTCAAATTTAATATTTAAAACACAATAGTTGTGCCAAATTAAGGTCTATGGGGAAAGGTTTAACAAAACGTAGTGAAGATTATTCTAAATGGTATAACGAATTAGTAGTCAAGGCAGACTTGGCGGAAAATTCGGCAGTACGAGGTTGTATGGTAATTAAACCTTATGGCTATGCTATTTGGGAAAAAATGCAGGCAGAATTAGATAAGAAATTTAAGGAAACAGGACATCAAAATGCCTATTTCCCTTTATTTGTTCCTAAAAGTTTGTTTGAGGCAGAAGAAAAAAATGCAGAAGGTTTTGCTAAGGAATGTGCTGTGGTAACACATTACCGCTTAAAAACAGACCCTAACGATTCAACCAAGTTAATAGCCGACCCTGATGCAAAATTAGAAGAGGAGTTAATTGTACGCCCTACTTCTGAGGCTATTATTTGGAGTACTTATAAAGGGTGGATTCAATCGTATAGAGACTTACCATTATTAATTAACCAATGGGCTAATGTAGTACGTTGGGAAATGCGTACACGATTATTTTTGCGTACGGCAGAATTTTTATGGCAAGAAGGGCATACTGCGCATGCAACTAAAGCAGAAGCAATAGCTGAAACAGCACAAATGAATGAAATCTACGCTAATTTTGTGCAAGATTTTATGGCGATACCTGTAATACAAGGGCGTAAAACTGAAAGTGAGCGTTTTGCAGGAGCTGACGATACCTATTGTATAGAAGCATTAATGCAAGATGGGAAAGCGCTACAGGCGGGGACTTCTCATTTTTTAGGACAAAATTTTGCTAAAGCTTTTGATGTGAAATTTGCAACAAAAGAAGGGAAACAAGAACATGTTTGGGCAACTTCGTGGGGAGTTTCAACGCGTTTAATGGGGGCGTTAATTATGACGCATAGTGATGATCAAGGCTTAGTGTTACCTCCTAATTTAGCACCAATACAAGTGGTAATTGTTCCTATTTATAAAGGAGAAGAACAACTGGCGGAAATTTCTGTAAAAGCCAATGAGATTGTTACGGCTCTTAGGGCAAAAGGAATTACAGTGAAATTTGATAATAGAGATACACATCGCCCTGGAGCAAAATTTGCTCAGTACGAATTGCAAGGTGTGCCTTTACGAATAGCTATAGGTCCTAAAGATTTAGCTAAGGGACAAGTGGAATTAGCGCGTCGTGATACGTTAACTAAAAATCCAGTGCCTAGCGAAGGTTTAGCAGAATATATCGAAAATTTATTAAAAGAAATTCAAGATAGCTTATATGCAAAAGCTTTGAATTATAGAGATGCCCATATTACCGAAGTAAATTCTTTTGAAGAGTTTAAAGAGGTTTTAGAGAACAAAGGAGGGTTTATAGCTGCACACTGGGACGGAACGGCCGAAACAGAAGATAAAATTAAAACACTTACTAAAGCCACTATACGTTGTATTCCTTTTGAATTTAAAGAAGAAGAAGGAAGCTGTGTTTTTACAGGAAACCCTTCAAGTACAAGAGTTTTGTTTGCAAAGGCTTATTAACTGTAACAGAGGTATGCTTATTGTAAACGATTAATTTGAAAGTACTAATTAGACATTATTTAAATAAAAGATAATGTATTTAGTCTTTATAGTTATTTTAGTCAACACATAATACCTGATTTATCATATACGAAAACAGATCCATAGTTTAAACTATGGATCTGTTTTCGTATATGATAGTATTGATTTTTTTATTTAATTGGTATAAATTGATTTTGCTCGTATAATTTAAAGTGTATTTCAGATTTTTATTTAGAAATGTTTTTTGACTATTTTTTTGGTTTTTTAAAGATTGCAATGTGTTATTTATGAAGAAATTCGTGATTATTTGTATTATATTTAGCGTCAAAATGTAGTTTAGCGGTTTTAAGCGCACTAATGTTTTAAGTTGATTCAATGTTGAAAGAGCGATCTGATAAAGTAAGAAAAAGAAATGTTGACATAGTTAATGTTTGTAAAGTGTCTTTTTATGAAAGAATGTTAAATAAAAATAATATTGCTACATGGGAATGGGATATTGAATTAGCTAAAGTGTCTGTAGATAAAGTTTTAAAGGAAATACTCGGGCTCAATACTAATAGTATATCAGAAAGCCTTTGGTTCTCTTTTATAAGTAATAATGATGTAGAGGTAATAAAAAGGCTCATTGATGAATGCTATTTAGAAGAAAGAAATTCATTAGCTACAGAAATAGCAATAAAAAATAATAATAGTAGAGCATTAATAGAGGGAGAGTTAGTTAGTAGAAATGAAAAAGGAGAACCTAAATTAATGGTTGGTACCCTTGAATTAGTTCGGAGAAAAGAAAATATTAGCGATTACCAAATATTTGTAAGCCAGTCCCCAATGGCTATTATTGATTTAAAAGGAAACTGGGAAAAAGTTAATTCTAGATTATGTGAAATTTTAGGCTATTCGATAAAAGACCAAGAAGGATTTAATTTTCGAAATATAATCCACCCCGATGATAAACACCTAGAGGAAGAAATTAGAGCTAAACTATTGAATGGATTAGCCTACCATCCTAATATTGAAAAGAGGTTTTACAATAAAAAAGGAGAGTTAATTCATGCTGTTACATCTATAGCGTTAGTAAAAGATTCTAACGGAAAGCCAATTCATTTTTTATTTCAACTTATTAATATTACTTCCCAATTAAAAGTGAATAATAAAATAGAAATAGCTTTCGCTGAAAAGGAAGCAATATTTACAGCAAGTTCAAAAGCAATAATTTTAGCAACTGACACAAATGGATTAATAACCGAATTTAATAGCGGCGCTGAAAATTTATTAGGTTATAAGAAGGAAGAGATTGTTTCTAAGGAAACACCAGCGTTATTTCATTGTGAAAATGAAATAATTAAAAAAGGCATAGAGTTGTCAAAGCTAGCAAATAGAAAAATAGAAGGTTTTAATGTTTTTACAGAAATAGCTAATTCTAGCAAATCGTTAACCCAAGTTTGGACGCTTGTGAAAAAAAATGGAATACGTTTCCCTGTTCAGTTAACCATTGATAATATTAAGAATAGCGAAAATGTAATTGTAGGTTACTTAGGGGTAGCTATTGATATTAGTAAAATTAAAGAAGAAGAAAAGGAAACTAAAGAACTTTTGGAAGTTACCCAAGGTCAAAACGAAAGACTTTTAAATTTTGCTCATATTGTTTCTCATAATTTAAAATCTCATTCAGGTAATTTTAATATGTTATTACAATTATTTAAAGAGGAAAATGAATCGTACCGAGATAATGAAATGATTAAAATGTTATCAATTGCTTCAAATAATTTAACGGATACAGTAAGCCATCTTAATGAAGTGGTACAGATGAATACTATGGTGCTAAGCAGCTTAGTTGCTGTGAATTTAAAAGGAGCTTTAGATAAAGTGATTGAAAATATTTCTGGAATTATTCTAAAAACAGAAGTCATAGTTGAAAATAAAATAGATAATACATTAAAAGCACTTTGTATTCCTGCTTATTTAGATAGTATATTACTGAACTTTTTAACAAACTCAATAAAGTACCGTTCTATGACAAGGAATAGTTATGTTAATTTCAGTACAAGTGTTGAAGAAGATTTTATAGTATTGAGCGTGCAAGATAATGGGTTAGGGATTGATCTTATTAGGCACAAGAAAAAGCTTTTTGGGATGTATAAAACATTTCATGATAACAAAGAATCAAGAGGTTTAGGGCTTTTTATAGTTAAAAATCAAATAGAATCTTTGGGAGGTAAAATAGAAGTAACTAGCAAAGTAAATAAAGGAACAGTATTTAAAATTTATTTGAAATATGAAAAAAAACCTAAAGAGACTTTTTAGATCTGTAGGTGATTTTAGGCAGTATCTCATTAACTGTGTAAGTTTAAAAAATAGCTTGGGTCATGACCCAAGCTATTTTTTTTTAATTTTAAATTAAAACACAGTAATGAAAAAAGAAGATTTATTAAACGACGACTTCCTTAAGCAGTTTAAGAGCG
>CALGLV010000027.1 GCA_937958985.1 uncultured Aquimarina sp. | reverse complement strand
ATCTTCAGAACAGTATTCCTCTATGGTAATAACGCCTTTTTCATTATTTATATCTAAAATTTTACGATTATCAGCTTTAAGGTCATCAACGACTTTAGATATAGTTTTGATTTTGTATGAATCAATACCATCATACTTTAAAAGTGTTTTGTAAAAAGAGAAGATATTTAGGCTATTAGACATTTGATATTTATTTGTTTCAAAAATAACAAAATGTTTGACCTATGTTTGACCTGTATAAAATAAAAAAGCCACTCAATTTCTTGAATGGCTTTAGTGATAGTAGCTCCCCCTCTTGGACTCGAACCAAGGACCCTCTGATTAACAGTCAGATGCTCTAACCAACTGAGCTAAGGAGGAATGTTCATATAGAACTATTTCAAAGTGCAAAAATTATCAGCTTTTGCGTAGCGTTTAACTTTAGTGCCTAAGCGGGTGCAAATATATAACCAATAAATAGTTCTGCAAAATTTTTCTCAAAAAAAATTCATTTTTTTTTGTTCCAACTATATTCAGCAGATTATAAAATATCGTTAAACACTGTAATAAAAAGCATTAGCCCCATGGTTAATAAAAACCCGATTATCTGTCCAATTTCTAAAACACGCTGACTTGGCTTTCTTCGCGTAATAATTTCGTACAATAAAAACATTACATGTCCACCATCTAAGGCAGGAATAGGCAAAATGTTTACAAAACCTAACCATAAAGAAAACATTGCTAATTGAGACCAAAATCGCGTTGCGTTCCATTCAGGGTTCATTTGTTTTACGATTCCAACAGGCCCATGCATTTCTTTATAAGCCTCCGTGTCTTTGTTGAAAAATAATTTGAACTGTCGTATTTGAAAAGACAGTGTCCAAATCGCCTTATTTAAGCCCGCGGGTATCGACTCTAATAAGCCAATAGTATCAGTAGTATACAAACCTTCAAAAGAGGGGCCTATACCCAGTTTTCCAGTACTGTCTAAAACCACCGTTTTATTAACAGTCAAATTATTTCGTAATACCTGTAATTGTAATGTGTCGTTTTTATGTGCTGTAATTTCATTAACTAAGTTCGTCCACAAGCGCGTGTCCACACCATTAGCGCTAATAATTTCGTCGCCCTTAAGTAAGCCAGCTTCTAAAGCTTTTGAGTTAGGTAACACCGTGTCGATTACAGAGCCAATTCTAGGGCCTACAATTTGAGATTGCGTTTTTAGTAGTAGTTTCTTGTTTTCAGGGGTAAACTGTAGTTTAATTTGCTGCCCATCTCTTTCAATAATAGCTTCATCTCCTAAAAGAATTTCAACCCTAGCTTCCATTAAACGTTTTATAGGTTTGCCATCAACGCTAATAATTTTATCGCCAGTTTTAAATCCAATTAATTTCCCTATCGAATCTACCGCTACACCATTTTTTAAACCGTCGGTAGGGATGTAAGTATCGCCATGAGTGTATAATAATCCCGAAAGCACAAACCATCCAAGCAAAAAGTTTACAATCACCCCACCAGTCATAATTATTAATCTTTGCCACGCAGGTTTCGATCTAAATTCCCAAGGTTGAGGTGGTTTTGCCATTTGTTCCTTGTCCATGCTTTCATCAATCATTCCAGCAATTTTAACGTATCCGCCTAAAGGCAGCCAGCCAATACCCCAGGTTGTTTCGCCAATTTTCTTTTTAAAAAGAGCGAATTTCACATCAAAAAACAAGAAGAATTTTTCAACTTTAACTTTAAATAATTTAGCAGGTAAGTAATGACCAAATTCGTGAAGAATCACCAAAATTGAAATCATTAGTAGAAATTGGGCTATTTTTGATAGCAGTTCCATAAATTGAAATTTTTCACAAAAATACATAAACTAAAAACACCCGTAAGGTTCAACTTCTTAAATCTAACTTAATAAAGTTTTTAATACTATTTAGGGCGTTCCCCTATGGGTCAGGCTTTCATTCATACGCCTCGCACATCGCAAGCTCTGGCTGTGGGGTAACCATTCAATCCTTAACGCAAAAAAACAATCAATAATTTTTTAGAGTCAATAACTAACCGCAAGGCTTGTTAACAAATCACAAAAAGGCAAAGGAGCACCAATCAAACAAAGTCTAATAATTATATTTGCAAATAAAAATGCTAAAGTTTTTTGCTCCCTATAAAAAGTTTGGAATCTTTATGCTGATTTTATCGGCAGTCATCGTTTACTTAATATACCAGGCTCTTAATCCTAAACGTGTTTTGCCAATTTACGACCCCTATCAAATCAGCACCGATTTAGTAGACAGTACCATGCAAGAGGTTCGGAAGTATCATAAAATTAAAGATTTTAAATTATTGAGTCATACAGGCGATACCATTACCCAAGCGCTTTATAAAAATAAAATTTACGTAGTCGATTTCTTTTTTACCACCTGCCAAACCATTTGCCCTAAAATGACGCAAAACATGGGTAAGCTTCAAAAAGAGTTAATGAACTCTAAAGATGTTTTACTATTATCGCATACCGTAATGCCCGAAATTGATACATTAGCGCAGCTACAACGCTATGCCCAAAAAAAAGGAGTAAATCCCGAAAAATGGCGACTTGCAACAGGAACCAAAAAAGAACTGTATAATTTGGCTCGAAAATCTTATTTTGTTGCAAAAGAAAACCCTATTTATCCCAATGCATTAATACACACCGAAAACTTTACTTTAATCGATAAAAAAGGCAGAATAAGAGGTTATTATGACGGTACAGATGAATTAGCAATGAATCAATTATTGGCGGATATTAAGTTGTTACAAAATAAACAGTAACACAAAAGCGTTCAATTATCAAGTTTCCGAATTTTAAACCTCATACGATTCATATTTAGAGTTAACATCAACCCATAAAAACTAGTATCTTTATCCCCTTAGAAACGTACCAATGATACACTCCATGACCGGCTTTGGAAAAGCCATTCTTCAAATAGAAAACAAAAAAATTAATATTGAAATTAAGTCTTTAAATAGTAAAAATTTAGATCTTAATGTGCGCATGCCGCAACAATACCGCGAAAAGGAATTAATATTACGTAATCAAATTGCAAAATCCCTAACTCGTGGTAAAGTTGATTTTAGTCTTTATATCGAAAGCACTAAGGAAGCTGCAAATTCAAAAATAAATGTTTCTGTAGTAAATGAATATATAGAACAGCTAAACAATATTTCTTTAGCCAAAGAAGCCGATTTGTTAGCTATTGCTATGCGTTTGCCAGATGTTTTAAAAACGGAGAAAGAAGAAATTGATGAGGCCGAATTTGAGCAAATTCAACAACTTTTGGTTGAGGCTTTAGAAAATATCAACGACTACCGCTTAAACGAAGGTAGCGTGCTAGAAAATGATTTCAGGCTACGTATTCAAACCATAGGCGCTACTTTAAATCAAATTATTGAAATGGACCCGCAACGTATCGAAGGAGTTCGCGAGCGTTTACAAAAAGGAATCGCCGAATTAAAAGAGCGTGTTGATGAAAATCGCTTTGAGCAAGAGTTGGTTTATTATATTGAAAAATTCGACATCACCGAAGAAAAAGTACGTTTAAAAAACCATTTAAATTATTTTATCGAAAACCTAGATTCTGAAGTTTCTAACGGTAAAAAATTAGGTTTCATTTCTCAAGAAATGGGAAGGGAAATCAATACCATTGGTAGTAAATCTAATTTTGCTCCTATGCAGCAATTAGTAGTACAAATGAAAGATGAATTAGAAAAAATAAAGGAGCAATTATTAAACGTATTGTAATGGCAGCTAACGGAAAGTTAATTGTGTTTTCCGCACCTTCGGGAAGTGGAAAAACAACTATAGTAAAACACTTATTACAAAACACCAATTTACCGTTGGAGTTTTCAATTTCAGCCGCTTCGCGTGAGCCACGTGGCGAAGAGGTAAATGGTAAAGATTATTATTTTTTGAGTATTGAGGAATTCAAGAAAAAAATTGCTAACAACGAATTTATAGAGCAAGAGGAAGTATATGCCAATAATTTTTACGGCACGCTTAAGAGTGAGGTAGAACGTATTTGGGCACTTGGTAAAGCTGTGATTTTTGATATTGATGTGGTAGGAGGGTTGAATATTGAAAAACAATTTCCAAAAGAAACCCTCTCTATTTTTGTACAACCTCCCAATAAAGAAGAGCTTGAGAAACGCTTGCGCGGAAGAGGTACAGAAACCGAAGAAAAAATACAAATGCGTTTAGCAAAAGCCGATCAAGAATTGGGCTATGCCGCAGATTTTGATGCGATTATCACCAACGATAATTTAGAAATTGCGAAGCAAGAAGCTTATCAGTTAGTATCTAAATTTTTAAAGTTGTAATGAAAAAAATAGGATTGTATTTCGGAACATTTAATCCCATACATAATGGGCATTTAACCATTGCAAACCATATGGTTGAATTTTCTGACTTAGACGAAATTTGGATGGTGGTTACACCGCACAACCCTTTTAAAAAGAAAAGCACGTTGTTAGATAATCACCATAGGTTAGAAATGGTGTATAAAGCTACAGAATCCTACTCCAAAATTAATCCTAGCGATATAGAGTTTAAGTTAGAGCAACCAAACTACACGGTAAATACATTAGCTCATTTAGAAGAGAAATACGCAGACAAACAATTTTCGGTAATTATGGGTGCCGACAACTTGAAAAGCCTTCATAAGTGGAAAAACTATGAGGTAATTCTTGAAAATTATCAAATTTACGTATATCCAAGAATATCCGAAGGAACGATTCCTGAGCAATTTAAAAACCATCCTAAAATTACCGTAGTAGCTGCTCCTATTATGGAAATTTCATCCACCTTTATTCGTAAATTAATTAAAGCCTCTAAAAATTGCAGGCCTTTACTTCCCAATGCTGTTTGGGAATACATCGATTTAATGAATTTTTATAAATAAAAGGTGTTCATCGATTATTAGTTATATTTATAAAAACTTAATAATCAATTAGTTGAAATCTTATAGAATTTATAATATACCTTTTTGGGGTATGTGTATTTCCTTAATTCTAGGTGCGTTTATGTTCTCTTTAGAGGCACCAAGTATTAAGTATTTTTTTGTTTCAATACTATTTTTACTATCAGTATTGATGGTAATGCTTAAGCAAAAAAAATCAACGGTATTTATAATTATTTCGTGTGCCGTATTTTGCCTCATAGGGGGCTTGCGGTATCAATTAGCTATTCCAGAAAATCAAAGTAATCACATAATTCATCAAACGAATTTAGCAGCTCCTGTAAAAACCATATTTACAGTTACTAAGGGTTTTAAAAAAGCTAATAAATGGGAAAATTATAAAGCTTCAATAAAACAAATTGAAGGAAATAGTACTACAGGATCGATATTGCTAAAAGTTAATAGTGAAGATACTAGTACATTGCAAATAGGAGCAACTTATATAGGTCACTTAAGGCTTAATAAGCTAGTGAACGAAACTTTTCCTTATGGTTTTAGTTATGGGGACTATTTGAAGAATAAAGGAATTACTCATCAGGTTTGGGCTTCCAAATCGGGTTTAAAATTACTGCCTAATCAAAGTAACATATTAGTACAATTTATAGCGAATCTTCAAATTGATTTCAATACCGCTTTAAGAAAACAGCGGCTAGATGCTACAGTAATTCAATTTACTCAGGCTTTGGTTTTAGGGAATAAAAAAGAATTAGATAAAAGTGTTTCTGCCGATTTTAAGAATGCGGGTGTTATACATATTTTAGCCATTTCGGGCTTACACATAGGAATAATTTATTTAGTGTTTCTATGGTTTTTTAAATTGCTATTCTATCAATACAAATACCGTTTTTTAAGATCTTTTGCAGTCGTACTTTTGTTGTGGATGTTTGCTTGGTTTTCTGGAGCGAGCGATTCTGCTTTGCGAGCTACGACAATGGTAACTTGCTTCGAAATATCTCGCTTATTATTAAGATCGCAACATCCGCTAAATGCATTATTTCTGTCTGTTTTTGTGCTTTTTTTTATAACACCCCAAATTATATTTTCTGTAGGTTTTCAACTGAGTGTTGTTGCTGTTGCATCAATAATTATTGGGGTGCCTAAAATGTTGAAACTTTGGGAGCCTAAATGGTGGTTACTAAAATACCTTTGGGGAATAACCTGTGTGAGTATGTGCGCGCAACTAGGATTGTTGCCTTTGAGTATTTATTATTTTCATCAGTTTCCGTTGTTGTTTTTAGTAGCCAATATTCCAATAATGTTTTGTATTCCTATAATTATGGCATTTGCAATTAGTATTGTAATTGGTAGTTATGCGTCGATATTTCCAGATTTTGTATATGTAGTTTATAATTTGGTGATTACTCAGTTAATTCTGTTCGTAAATTGGGTAGCATCGTTCGATGCTTTAATATTGAATGAATTATATATTTCAAAATTTTCAGTAGCCTGTATATATCTGTTTTTTTTATACCTAAGGTGGTGCTATGCCGATTTTAAAAGAGGAATTAAGTACGTGCTTTTTCCTGTAGTGTTTATGGGTTTAGTTGGTTTTGTTGAGGTAACCACTAAAGCGTTTAAAAGAGAAGTTTGGTTACTTAATGATTATAAAAAAACCATTATAATAGATGTTTCATCGAGTAGTGTACAGGTGTTTTCGAGTGAAGCACTTAGTGCTATTGATAAGGAATATAAAATGCGACCAATTCTTGGTAAATTGCATCAGTCTAATGTGGTTTATAGCACTTTGGAGCAAGCTTATTTTATGAATAAACAAAAGCTACTAATTGTAGCTAATAATTACATACCAAAACCCAAAACAGCTATAGATATATTGTTGATTTCAAATTCTCCTAAAATTAATTTTGAAAGGCTTCTTGAAGAAATTCAACCTAAAAAAGTGATTTTTGCAGCAAACAATAAATATTACCTTTTAGTAGATTGGAAATTCAATTGTAGAAAATTAACTATTCCTTTTTATGATATTGCAGAATCTGGAAGTCTTAGGCTAGATGAGTTGTAATCTTTTCTTGTCAAGAAGAATCGTTGAGCTTAAATATTTATTACATTTAATTTATGGAAAACAAAGTAGAAATTACTTATTGTACTCAGTGTCGTTGGTTGTTACGCGCATCGTGGATGGCACAGGAATTACTCACTACTTTTGATCAAGAAATTACAGCGCTTTCTTTAGTGCCCGGTACGGGAGGAATTTTCGAAATAAAGGCCAATGGAAATTTAATTTGGTCGAGAAAAGAAAAAAATGGTTTTCCTGAAATTACAGAATTAAAACAATTAGTGAGAGATCAGGTGGCTCCAGAAAAAAATTTAGGACACATAGATCGAAAAAAGAAACTTTAATCAATTTATGTGTCCTAGTTTTTGAATCCAATAGATAAGTGCTTTTACACCAATTCAGGAGCAATTTTATTTACCACAGCAATGGTGGTATCTAAATCATCATAACTTAAAGCATCGGTAATAAACCAGGTTTCAAAAGCGCTAGGGGCTATATAAATGCCATTGTTTAACATTCCGTGAAAAAACTTTTTAAAAGTATCATTATCTCCAGTGGCTGCAGTTGTAAAATCAATCACATCATCTGGTGAAAAATGGACAGAGATCATTGACCCTATGCGATTAATGGTGTGAACTACGCCGTGCTTTTTAAGTGCTTCTTGAATTCCTTTGTGTAAATAAGCTGTTTTTTCAGCAATACTTTTAAAGATATCTTTGTTATTGTTTAGTTCATTTAACATCGCTAAACCAGCAGACATCGCTAAAGGATTACCGCTCAAAGTTCCTGCTTGGTAAACAGGCCCAAGAGGTGCTAAATGGTTCATAATTTCCTGTCGTGCTCCAAAGGCACCTACAGGCAAGCCACCTCCGATTACCTTACCGAAAGTAATAATATCAGCATCTACACCTAAAAGTTCTTGAGCGCCACCAGGAGCTAGTCTAAAACCAGTCATTACCTCGTCGAAAACCAATAAAATATTATTAGCATCACATAGGTTTCGTAAATTTTGAAGAAAACTTTTGTTAGGAGGAATACAACCCATGTTGCCTGCAACGGGTTCTATAATAATACAGGCAATTTCCCCTTTATTAGCTTCTATTAAATGGATTACATTTTCAATATTATTATATTCTGCTAAAAGGGTGTCTTTTGCGGTTCCTTTTGTTACGCCAGGACTATTTGGGCTGCCGAATGTAACAGCACCACTTCCTGCTTGTATTAAAAATGAATCGCTATGCCCATGGTAACATCCTGCAAATTTTATAATTTTATCCTTACCAGTAAAACCTCTAGCCAAACGCACGGCACTCATACATGCTTCTGTACCCGAATTCACAAAACGAATCATGTCAATATTGGGAACCATACTTACTGCTAATTCTGCAATTTGAGTTTCAATCTCGGTAGGCATTCCAAAACTAGTTCCTTTTTTTGCTCGTTCAATAACGGCATTAACTACAGGTTCGTAAGCGTGGCCCAAAATCATAGGTCCCCAGGAATTAATATAATCGATTAAACGATTACCATCTTCGTCAAATAAATAAGCGCCTTTGGCTTCTTTAACAAAAATAGGAGTTCCGCCTACGGCTTTAAAAGCGCGAACAGGCGAGTTTACTCCTCCAGGGATTACTTTTTGAGCGTCTGCAAATAAAGCGCTGCTTCTTTGGTATAGCATCATGTGTTAGAAATCTTTAGGTAAGGGTTTTACAAAAAGTGTTTGGCCTTCATGGATGGTATTGTTGTCACCTAATCCATTAAATTCCTTAAGTTGGTCTACAGAAATTTTGTATTTTCTAGAAATATTATATAAAGTATCTCCTTTTTTAACGGTATGCTGACCATTGTTGCCCATTATTTTCTTCGCTTTTTTAGGGTCTTTTCCTAAAACTTTAGCGTCGTAATTATATAGTTTATAGCGTTCAATAAGGCTAATTAACTTTTTGGGATATTTTGTATCGGTAGCATAGCCTGCTTTTTGTAAGCCTTTAGCCCAGTTTTTATAATCGTCTTTTCCTAATTTAAATAAGCTTAAGTACCTGCTTCTTCCTGTTAAAAATAAAGAGTGGTCTTGAAAAGAGAATTTTGCAGTACTGTATTTTCTAAAACATTCTCCTTTAGCATCGTCGTCGTGATACACTCTTGCTCCTTTCCAATTGTGGCATTTTATGCCAAAGTGGTTGTTCGCTTTTCGAGTTAGCTCCCCTGAGCCAGCACCCGATTCTAAAATTCCTTGTGCTAGGGTAATACTTGCCGGAATTTTATATTGTGCCATCTGTTCCATCGCAATTTCAGCATATAAATCAATGTAATTTTCAATTTTCACATTGTAGCTGCCATAAGTTGGAGCAGATTTTTTTGAGGTATTTTCAACCGTTTTAGGGGTTATGATTTCAGAATCTTTAGAAGTGGATTCTTGGGGGGTGTTTTTTGCAACTTGGGAAGATTTTCTTACTACGGGAGGTCTTTTTTTGTAAGTAATACTTTTTTTACTTTTACATGAGCCTAATAGTAAACAACTCATAAAAAGTGCGGCGAATACTCTAAAAATCATAGTTAATTTTAATAAGTTCTAGGTGCTTTTTTTTAAGCTTTGCATTAACGCCTGCAATGCCTTGTAAGCCCCCTGTATGAATTGCTAAAATACGTGATTTTTTTGGAAAATTTCCTTGTGCTATTTCATTATAAATTCCAAAAAGCAGCTTTCCTGTGTAAATTGGATCTAAGACTATTTTATGTTTTGCGTAAAACGAATTTATAAAGTGAATTAATTCGGTAGTTGTTTTTGCGTAGCCTCCTAAATGAGCTGTTCTATTAAGTTCCCAGTTGTTAGTTGTAACTTTATTTTGTATTTCTGTATGGAGGTAGTTTTCTTTCAGAACAGGAAAGCCCATTATGTGTTGTTCGGAATTGCTATTTTGTATAATCCCTGTAAGTGTGCCACCGGTACCTACAGCACAGCATATGTGTGAAAAATCACTATCTTTTGGAGTTAAAATTTCAGTACAGCCTTTAATAGCTAAATCGTTAGTTCCTCCTTCGGGTAATAAATAAAAACTTCCTAATTGTTGTTTTAGATTTTCAATGAAGGCATTAGTGTCTTTTAATTTATAATCACTTCTGCTTATAAAATGAAGTTGCATTCCGTTTTTTTCAGCAAAAGCGAGTGTTTCATTTTGTGAAAGTGTTTTTTTTAAATTGGAACCTCCTAGTTCATCTCCCCTAATAATTCCTATGGTATTAAAGTTATTTATTTTTCCAGCGTAAGCGGTAGCATGTATATGGTTGCTATAAGCTCCGCCAAAAGTAAGTAGGGTTTTGTGGTTCGAATTTTTAGCTTCTAATAAATTGTATTTCAGTTTTCGAAACTTATTGCCAGAGATATGTGGGTGTAGTAAATCTTCGCGCTTTAAAAAAAGCTCCACTTCAAAATCGCGGAATAGATCTTCATTAATAGATTGATTAAAAACAGCTGGGGACATTATAAATAATTATAGTTTTAGCAAGATAATAAATACAATACCTTTGTAGGATGTCTTACGAAAAAATAGAGCCCGAAGAAGGCGATTATTACTTAACTCCCGAGGGATATCGATGTTTTACGGAGCAATACCATTTAAAAAGAGGATATTGTTGTAAGAGTGGCTGCAAGCACTGTCCTTATGATTTTATGAAAAGCAGCAAAAATTTAGCAGAATAACGGTATAATATTTGTTGCATATAATAAAATTATAAGTTATGAAAACAAAATATATAGTAGGAATATTGCTTTCTTTTTTAGTGGTTTCCTGTGCTACAGTAAGGGTTCAGACGGATTATGATACTAAAGCTAGTTTTAGTGAGTATAAAAGTTTTGGTTTTTTTAAACCAGGAATTGATAAGGTTGAGATTAGTGATTTGGATAAAAAACGCATTCTTAGAGCTATTGATGGAACTATGCAATCGAAAGGTTTTGTTAAATCGAACAATCCAGATTTATTAGTAAGTATTGTTACCAAGGCTGAAAAAAACGTAAACGTATATCAAAATAATATTGGTTTTGGATACGGCTGGGGTTGGTACAATCCATTTTGGTTTGGTGGTGGTTTTAATAATTTTAATACTATTGAAACTGTTGAAGGGCGATTATTTATTGATATTATTGATGCGGATAAAAAAGAACTAATTTGGCAAGGTGTTGGTTCAGCAGCATTGGTAAATGGACCAGAGGCTAAAGAAGCGCGTATTCAGGAAATTGTTACTGCTATTTTAGCAAAATATCCACCAGAGAAAAAGCAGTAGATTTATTAAAGCTTCTCATACTTAAGTCGATTCTGTTAACTTTAAGCTATGAGAAAAGCACTGTTGCTTTTTTAATAGTATTTTGAATCTATTTTTTGAGAAATCGAAGCGGAAATTAAACGGCTATTTCTGATTGGGGAGTATTGCAACAAAAGCTTAAAAATATAAATAAATTAATTGTCACCAAAAAATAGATATATTTAAAAGCCTTTAAGAGAAAACCTTCACAAAAGATCGGTATTTATTAAAACTGCTTGTCTTTCAAAAAAATTAAAAAATGTAGTAGGCTACATTTATATTTTTTAGAATAGCGGTATATGAGCCTAAAATGAAATCTTTTACATCCATTCAATTAAGCGATTTTATACCAATTGGGATTTCTTTATTAATTATTTGGGAAACTAAATTATTACTTAGGTCTACGATTACTCCAGCTACCAATAATTTTTTGTATTTAGCTAACTTTTACTAACATCATTGGATGAAAAGTAATTTATGTTACAAAATTTCCTTGTTAATACTTAATGATGATGTGCAAATGACAGGTTGTGAGTTTGGCTTTTAAAAGAATCATTTTAATTCATATAAAAAAATACTTCGGAGCTATAAATTATTGTTAAATTCCAAATGACATATGTTTTATACTTCATTTCTCCTAACTTAGTTACTATGGGAAAAGCGGAAGACTCAAGATTAAAAAAGACGTATTCAGAAGAAGAAAATTGGTTGCATTGGGGGCCATATTTAAGTGAGCGCCAATGGGGAACAGTTAGAGAAGATTATAGCGCCGATGGTTCGGCATGGGACTATTTTCCACATGATCATGCCCGAAGCAGAACATACCGCTGGGGGGAAGATGGCATTGCTGGTATTTGCGATCGCCACTGTGCTATTGCGTTTGCAGTTACCTTGTGGAATGGTAAAGATCCTATTCTTAAAGAGCGCTTATTTGGACTTACAGGACCCGAAGGGAATCACGCAGAGGATTGTAAGGAATTGTATTACTATTTAGATAGTAGTCCCACACATTCCTACATGAAACATTTATATAAATACCCTCAAAATGAATATCCGTATGCCGATTTGGTACGTACTAATAAAGCAAGAGGAAAAGCAGATTTAGAATATGAGCTTTTAGATACAGGGGTCTTTAACAATGACGAATATTTTGATGTGTATACTGAATACGCAAAGGAGAATGAAGAAGATGTTTTAATAAAAATTACGGTTCATAACCGGGCATCCGAGGCAGCAGATATTTGGGTACTACCCACTTTGTGGCTTCGAAACTTATGGTCTTTTAATCAAGCTGAGGGCTATCATAATATTAAAAAACATAGCGGGGCTAAAGATTTTGGTGCTGTAAAGTTAACCCATCCGAAATTAGGTGATTACTATCTGAATTTTCAAAATCCAGATAAGTGGCTATTTACCAATAACGAAACCAATACGGAAAAACTTTTTGGTGTGCCTAATGAAAGTCCTTATGTGAAAGATTTATTTCACGATGTAGTAATTCAGGATAATTTTGAGTTAACTGATGCAGTAGAAGAAGGTACCAAGTTTGCTCCGATGTATAAATTACATATAGCGGCTAACGGTTCTCAGGAAATTAGACTACGACTTTCTAAACAGCAGTTTTCTAAAAATCCATTGTTAAAAAAGTTTACTGAAACTTTCGCGCAAAGAATACAGGAAACGGATGAGTTTTATAGTCAGTTTCATAATGGAAATGCCGATTTACAAAATATCCAAAGACAAGCATTTGCAGGAATGCTGTGGACCAAGCAGTATTACAATTTAGATGTGAATACATGGTTGAATGGAGACCCAGGAAAAATACCTCCCCCAGAATCAAGAAAACATGGTCGTAATCACGAATGGAAGACCCTAAATAATGAAGATATTATTACCATGCCCGATAAGTGGGAATATCCTTGGTATGCAGTTTGGGATACCGCTTTTCATTGTGTGCCTTTAGCAAAGTTAGACGCTGAATTTGCCAAACAACAATTATTACTTGTCACCAAAGAATGGTACATGGCACCTAACGGACAAATACCCGCATACGAATGGGCTTTTTCCGATGTCAATCCTCCCGTACAGGCTTGGGCTACCATCCAAGTTTTTGAAATTGACAAGGCTAAAACAGGAGTTCCAGATATTGATTTTTTGAAGCGAATGCTTAATAAATTAGGATTAAACTTCACTTGGTGGGTCAATAGAAAAGACAGAAATAACAATAATGTTTTTGAGGGTGGCTTTCTGGGGTTAGATAATATAGGGTTGTTTGATAGGAGCAGTGTAATTCCAGGTGGTGGATTTTTAGAACAAGCTGATGGTACGGCTTGGATGGCTATGTATAGCTTAAATTTATTGCAAATTTCTTTAGAAATAGCGCAACATGACAGTGCCTACGAAGATATGGCAACTAAGTATTTGGAGCATTTTATTTATATCGCCGAGTCTTTGAATACTCTGGGTTGTAACTGGACAGGTAGTTGGAATGAAGAAGAAGGTTTTTTCTATGATTTACTAGTGCTCCCCAATCATACTCACATACCAATTAAAGTAAGATCTTTAGTAGGGTTAATGACGTTGAATGCAAATTTGGTAATCAATAAAGAAATAATGGCTAAACTGCCAAACTTCACCAAAAATTTAAAATGGTTTTTAAATTATAGAAGTAAAAATAACGCATATCAAGTAGTAGAACATTTCAAGGAAGATGAAGATCTTTTATTATCCTTAGTGCCAAAAAATAGAATGGTCAGATTATTAAAAGCCTTAACCGATATCAATGAATTTTTTAGTGAATACGGTATTCGAGGAATGTCCAAAATTCATACTGAGCCTTATCGTGTTTATGTGGATGGACAAGAATTTAGCGTAGGCTATGAGCCTGCCGAATCCAGTAATTATGTGTTTGGTGGAAATTCTAACTGGCGCGGACCTATTTGGATGCCAATGAATTATTTATTTATTCAAACCCTAAAAGAATATTACACATATTATAAAGAGGATATTAAAGTAGAAGTAGCTGGTGAGCTGCTAAATTTGAAACAACTGGCACACGTAATTAGTAAAAGAGTGATCTCTATGTTCGAAAACGATAATACAGGACAAAGACCTATACATGCTCTAGATAAAGAAATATATGGCAAACCTCACTTTAAAGATTTAGTTCTTTTTTATGAATATTTTCATGGAGATACAGGAAGAGGAATCGGTGCGACACACCAAACAGGTTGGACAGGCGTTGTAGCTTCTATGATTGATGAATGTGCTAAGTTTAAAGAGTAAATACTGTGTTATAAATGTTATATTAATAATAATATTAAAGAATAAAAGCGCCAAGCATAACACGGTACAATAATAATAAGGGTTAATATTAAACCCAAAGGAAGTTGTGAAATGTGTAACTTATGGATGTTATTTATTTTTTTATTTATAAAAG
The DNA here is from genome assembly GCA_937958985.1 of uncultured Aquimarina sp. GTDB lineage: Bacteria > Bacteroidota > Bacteroidia > Flavobacteriales > Flavobacteriaceae > Aquimarina. The sequence goes on along the minus strand of CALGLV010000027.1, from coordinate 1,299 downwards.
CATATGAAAAAATTCCTTTTAGGCTTTTTGTTAACGCTATTACCTTTGGCAGCGTATTTTTTTGGTAAAAAAAGTGCAAATCAAACCACTATAAAAGATACAGGTGTTTTAGAACACACCCTTAAAAACGTAAGTAAGCTTATTGTTTCAGAAGGACATTACTCTGATATTATCACCTATAAAGATGCGAAAGAAATATATTTAAGCTGGCTTAAAGCCGAAAAAAAAGCAGTAGTTTTAGTGAATGCCAAGGCTACTATTGCATACGACCTTAGCTTGCTTGAATTTAAAATTGACGATGAGCATAAGACGCTTTTTATTACAAATTTGCCAAAACCTGAATTGCAAATTCATCCAGAGTTAGAATACTACGATATACAAGCAGATTTTTTAAATGAATTTACTTCGGGAGATTATAATAAAATTTCCAAATTAGTGAATCGAAGACTCCACAAAAAAATAGAAAGTTCAACCTTGGTTTCAAATGCTCAAAATCGCTTAATTTCTGAACTATATTCTTTATTGAATAAGGAGGGGTTTGTTTATAAAATAGAATACCAATTATCAATTAAAAACACCTACAAAAGCGACTTATTTTTAATTGATAATTAAAAAAGAATTTCCTGTTAGTAGCTATTATTTTTTGCCCAATTCAATAACTTCCAAGTTTTCTATTTTGCCTAAATTTATTTCAAACCGAAGCATAGTACGGATTTTATGAAACCCATAAATACCACAAGCACCAGGATTCATGTGTAATAAATTGTAACGCTTATCGGGCATTACTTTTAGTATGTGCGAATGTCCGCAAATAAATAATTTTGGAGGGTTGCCTTTAATTTTATCACGGGTGCTTTTATTGTAATTTGGAGGATAGCCACCAATATGCGTTATCCAAACGTCTACTCCATCACATATAAAACGATCGTTTAGTGGAAATTGAGAACGTGCTACGTGATCATCAATATTTCCATATACAGCGCGTAATTTTGCTACTTTTTCTAATTTGTCCGTAACCGATAAATCGCCAATATCTCCAGCGTGCCAAACTTCGTCAGCCTCCGACGCGTAGTGTAAAATGCGGTCGTCTATATAACTGTGGGTGTCGCTAAGAAGAAGGATTTTCATTTAAATAGAAATTATTAGGAGTCTTAAGTTTTATAATTTATTTTCAACATTCAACATTCAACATTCAACATTCAACATTCAACATTCAACATTCAACATTCAACATTCAACATTCAACATTCAACATTCAACATTCAACATTCAACATTCAACATTCAACATTCAACATTC
>CALGLV010000026.1 GCA_937958985.1 uncultured Aquimarina sp. | reverse complement strand
AGTTACGGTAGTAGTACCATCGCCATTATCGATAACGGTAGTAATCTCGTTTCTCGGATCGTTATCGGCATCATCTACATTATCAATTCCATCATTATCAATAATTACAGTACCACCATCTACGTCAGTTACGGTAGTAGTACCATCACCATTATCGATAACGGTAGTAATCTCGTTTCTCGGATCGTTATCAGCATCATCTACATTATCAATTCCATCATTATCAATAATTACAGTACCACCATCTACGTCAGTTACGGTAGTAGTACCATCGCCATTATCGATAACGGTAGTAATCTCGTTTCTCGGATCATTATCGGCATCATCTACATTGTCAATTCCATCATTATCAATAATAACAGTACCACCATCTACGTCAGTTACGGTAGTAGTTCCATCGCCATTATCGATAACGGTAGTAATCTCGTTTCTCGGATCGTTATCGGCATCATCTACATTATTAATAAATGCTCCACCATCAGTCCCAGCAGTAATAAGATTTCCAGGGTCTTCACTAATAATTATTTGGTTAGTACTCGAACCCTGACAATCCCGAGCATCAAATAAACCATCACCATTTATATCTTCAGAATCATCAGGTATTCTGTTGCCATTGGTGTCCCAACAATTAAGACCTGGTACGCCATCTCTTCCATCTTGCCCAGAAGCACCTCTTGATCCATTCTGCCCAGGGGCACCATCTTCTCCAGGAGGCCCTTGAATACCACTAATAGTAATAATATTGTCATTACCATCCTCATCAGTATAAATAATCTGACCAGGAAATAAACCAGTCCTTATAGAGGTTAATGTTTCATTTTGTTTTACCACACAATTTAAGTCAATACTTTGCGGATTGCCTTCTTTATCATTAAAACTTAAAGTTCTACAATCTGGTTGCTCCAGAACAAGGTCGGTTATGCCGCTCATATTAGTGCCAGTATTGGAACTACACAAAGAACTCCACGAAGTCCCGTCGTATTGAAAAACACAATTAGCTGTTGTGTTGTACACAATGGCTCCTTGAAGAGGAGTTATTAAATTCATTTCTGCTTCAGTAACTCTTGTAATTACTAAAACTTTAGAATTACTTTCTAATTCTAATAATGAAGAACTATCGATATTATTTGGATTATCACCAATTTTAACTTGAGAAAAAGAGCTAAAGCATGATGCTAAAAAAAATAATGCTAGGAGTAATTTTAAATTCATAAATCAATTTTAAATTGTGATATGTAATAAATTAATTATTTTCAATGTGTTATTACTGAAAAACAACATAATACGTACTTAAAAAACGTTAAAACGCAATAAAATCGGATAAAATGCATTTTCTGTAAATCAACAGTAAAATAGACTAATAATTGTAATTTCAATTTTTGTGTAAATATAATTATTTGATATTACAAATATTATTTTCAATTATAATAATAAATTTATTTAATTAGAAATTAATGAGGTATAATTGAAGTAAGACTGAAAAATAGAGTTTAAAAATGATGATTTTTATAACATAGCTGTCAAATTCATAATAGTCATTAATTTTTCTCTGTTCTAAAAAATTATGATCACTTCAAATCTTCATCTTCTATCAAAGCAGTCCATACACTAACCAGTCCATTTTCAACCTGAGTCCATACGGGTCTAATAGTTCCGTTGTAAGCAGCTATATTATTATAGTCACCAAAAAAGTTAGCTCCTTTAGGATTAAAAGGTGTTTCCGAAATAATATAATCGTTAAAAGAATTAGCTCCGTTTTTGGAGACACTTAAATGAACTTCGATTAAGGATGAGTTTGGCTCGACTTCTTTATAATATATTATGTATATAAAACCTGTCTTAGGGTCAACGCTCATCCAATTGAAAAAATGATGTGCAGATTTGTTATTAGTGTAAACTGTTTTTGATTCAGTCCACGTTTTTCCGCTATCGGTAGATTTTGCAATAAACACATTTGTTTCAGAGTCATTTATTTGCGAACTCCAATTTAAATAAAGTGTCCCTTTGTGTTTTGACTTTGAATGATCGATGGCCATAACAGGAAAACCATTACAGCGAGTAATATTTTTTATTTCATATTTCCAACCGTTAGGCTGATTTGCAATAGCAACTTCTTTAGTCCAGCTACTACCGTTGTCACTACTTTTGGAAAACCAAATTTTAGAATCGAAAGCCCAAGAAACAAACAAGTTATTACCGTCGCTAGCCAAGGTAGTTCCTTCTGGGGTTAAATCATTATCCAAACAATTTCCTAGGTGCGTACTAATTTGTAAAGGAGTTGACCAAGTTTGGCTACTGTCGGTAGATTTCGAGAATAAAATACGAGATTGGTCACTTTCATTTTTACTTCCATAGTTGTCGAACTCAGTCCAAGCGGTGTAAAGTTGATTGTCTCTAGTAGGGTGAATCAACGCCCACTGCTTGTCTTGTTGTTTAGGGGCGTTAAGGCCAATTCCAGTTCCTTTATTCCATGTTTTTCCGCCATCGGTACTTTTTTGAGCAACAATTCGGTCGAGTATTTTATTGCTCTTCCAATTGGTACCTTCTGGGTCGCTAAGGTGGAAGTAATAAAAATTCCCTTTAGAGTCACTCAAAACAGTTGGGTCTCCCCAAATACCGTAATCAGATTTTAATTTTTTTGTATTCCATGTTTTTCCACCGTCGTTACTTACATGTACATAATCTAAAACACTACCAGCAACTATGTTTTTAGGATTACTAGGGTTTATAGCAATACTAGGTTCACAAGGGCCGAGTGTTTTTTTTGAAATTTGTTCGTAAATCTTAACGTTTATTGGGTGGTAATTGGTATTAATTGTATTTTTAGAAATTATAGTCCCTTTTTTTGTGGCGCAACTTAATAATAAAGTCGTTACTATAAATAAGCAGATTTTAAATAATAGTTTAAGTACCATCTATGCAATTTTACGATAAAAGTAAACAATTACGGTTTGTATGTAAAGGAGTTATAGCATTAATGCTTGTTTTGGTATCTTCATCTTTTACGATGCATAAATATTATTCGAGTATCACTAAAATACAAGTTGATACTAGCGAGAAATTACTTAAAATGCACACCGCTATTTTTGCAGATGATTTCGAAAAAGTACTTAGCGAACGCTATCAATTAGAAGTGAAGGATTTTTCTGAAATTTCAGAAAAACAAAAACAAACAATAGCAACTTATTTAACTAGAAAAATAAAAATAGCTACAAATAGAGCCCCTCTAGAAATTACATTTTTAGGCTGTGAAGTCGAAAATCAATTAGTCTACCTTTATTATGAAGCTCCTTACGGAGAAAAAGTACAACGTTTAGATATCGAAAATACGTTATTAATGGATGTTTTCTCTAGTCAGCACAATACCGTTGATGTTACTTTAGATACTACCGTGAAAAGTGTACATTTAACTCATCAAAATAGTAAAAAAACTATATTCTTTTAAAAAGAACTTATGCGCATAACAATCAATACGTTCAAAAAAATAACAGTATATACATTTTCAATTCTTAGCGCTATGTCAATAGTTGCTCAGGAGGAAGGGGAAATTGATCATAAAGGGCATACCAATCAAAACAAATTCAAACAATTGTACGATGAATTTGCAACTCCAAATGTCTATAGAAACGCTTCTGGGGCACCAGGGCATCAGTATTATCAACAGCAAGCGGATTATAAAATTAAAGTAAAGCTAACCGATCCTTCCGATGGATCGGAACCTAAATTAACGGGTTCAGAAAGCATTACTTATACCAATAATTCACCCGATAAATTAGAGTTTTTATGGCTTCAACTCGATCAAAATAAACGATCTAAAGATTCCAAAACATCACTAATTGAGGGTGATGTAATGAGTCCGTATTACAGACCAGCAAGTTTTACAGCAAAATTTTTGAAAGAGCGTTTTGATGGAGGATTTAATATAGAAAAAGTTGCCAATGGTGCGGGTAAAGCAATGAAACATTATATCAATCAAACCATGATGCGAATTGATTTGGATAGCCCATTACAGCCAGGAAAAAAAATTGAACTAAATATCGATTGGTGGTACACCGTAAATGAACACATACCAGGAGATGACAGATCGGGATATGAATATTTTAAAGAGGATGAAAACCGAGCTTTTGTAATTGCACAATTTTACCCACGAATGTGTGTGTATAACGATGTTGAAGGTTGGCAAAATGCCCAATTTTGGGGTGATGGTGAGTTTGCTTTAAATTTTGGAAATTATGAAGTAGAAATTACTGTTCCTAAAGACCACATGATGGAGGCTACGGGAGTACTTCAAAATAGAAAAGAAGTATATACACCAACGATGTTAAAACGTTTTGAAGAGGCAAAGCAAAGTTTTGATAAACCAGTATTGTTAATAACACAAGCTGAAGCAGAAGTAAAAGAAAAGGCTAAATCTAAAGAAGCAATTACTTGGAAGTTTGAAGCTGAAAAAGTGCGCGATTTTGGGTTTGCTACTTCCCGAAAATATATTCACGAAATGATGGCGGTTGATGTGTTAGGTAAAACCGTTATGGCAGTTTCTATGTACCCTAAAGAAGGTAACCCACTGTGGGAAGAATATTCTACAAAAGCCGTAAAGCAAACGTTACAAACGTATAGTAAGATGACTTTTCAGTACCCATATCATAAAGCCGTATCGGTAAACTTTAGACAAATAGGGATGGAGTATCCTATGATTTGTTGGAACTGGGGACGACCAAAAAACGGAAAATATACAGAAAGAGAACGCACCTCTACTATCGGGGTAATTATTCATGAAGTTGGGCATAATTATTTTCCGATGATTGTAAATAGTGACGAGCGTCAATGGGGTTGGATGGACGAAGGACTAAATTCTTTTTTAGAGTATTTAACACAACAAGAATTTGAACCTGGATTTCCTAGTAGGAGAGGGCCAGCTAAAAATATAATCCCTTACATGAGTGGCGATCAAAGTGAAATTTCGCCAATTATGACGCAGGCAGATAATGTAATTCAATTGGGGAACAATGCCTATGGAAAGCCAGCTACTGCTTTAAATATTTTAAGAGAAACAGTAATGGGGCACGAAATGTTCGATTATGCTTTTAAAGTGTATGCAAATCGTTGGAAATTTAAACACCCAACCCCAGAAGATTTCTTTAGAACAATGGAAGAAGCCTCAGGTATGGATTTAGATTGGTTTTGGAGAGGATGGTTTTACACTACTGATGTCGTAGATATCTCGGTAAAAGAAGTAAAAAACTATTACGTTTCAAATAAACCAAATGCATTTATACGCGACGTATTGCAAAAACGTAATATGACCGAAAGTGAGTTGATACCTTTGGTATTCGCTGTTTCGGGAGATAGTGAGGATTTTAAAGATGTAGATACATCTAAATCGGTTACCGGGAATTCACAAAATTTGCAAGATTATTTGTTCGATAATTTTACGGCCGAAGAACGTGCGAAATTACAAGATCCTAAGTTTTTCTATCAAATAAGTTTCGAAAATAAAGGAGGTTTAGTAATGCCTTTAATTGTGAAATATACGTATGCGGATAATACTACAGAAACGGTTCAATACCCTGCTCGCGTTTGGAGAAAAAACGATAAAGAAATTCAAAAAGTAATTCCGGCAACTAAAAAAATTATTAAAATTGAAGTAGACCCTGATGCTGTGACTGCAGATATCAATCCAGATAACAACGTATGGCCTAAACAAGAAGTTAAAAGTAAATTTGATACATTTAAAGAAGGTAAATAATAGGTTTTATGATGAATATTGAACATTTAAAATTTCCTATCGGAAAGTACGTTGCTCCTAAAGTTTATAGTTTAGAATTGTTAAAGGAATGGATTTCTGAGATAGTATCTTTTCCTAAAGACATTGCTAAATTGACTAAAGATTTATCCGTTGAAGAGTTGAATTGGCAATACCGCCCAGGGGGGTGGACCATAAAACAAATAGTACACCATTGTGCGGATAGTCACATGAATGCTTTTATGCGTTTTAAGCTATCATTAACAGAGGATATACCAACTGTTAGGCCTTATTTAGAAGGTGAATGGGCTGAGCTGAAAGATTCTTTATCGGATGATATTTCTCACTCTTTATTGCTTTTAGAAGGCCTTCATGCAAAATGGAGTTTGTTGTTAAAAGAATTGGTATTGGAGGAATTACTTTTAGAATATGTACACCCAGAACATGGTAAAAAGTTTACAATTCAAGAAACTATAGGAAGTTATGCTTGGCACGGAAATCACCATTTAGCGCATATTGTGATTGCGTTAGAGAATAAAGGAAATAAATTTGATATTTAAATTCAGTAACTAAAAAGCTACTATTTACTTTTCTTCCATACTAAATAACGATACCTAGCAAAAAGCATAGCACTCGAAGCAAATAAACCAACCAATAAGCCAACCCATATACCGTAAGCTCCTAATTGCTCTGCTTTACCTAGTGTATAGCATACAGGGAAGCCAATACACCAGTACGATATGAAAATAATTACAGTGGGGATATTAACATCTTGCAAACCCCGAAGTACTCCTAAAAGAGTCACTTGGAAACCATCACTTAATTGAAACCATGCAACAATTATAAGCAATTGTGAAGCAATAGTAATTACGGTTTCATTATTAATATAAACTTTAGGTAAAAAGGTGTTGGTGGTCATAAAGAAAATAGCCAAAACAAGCTCTAATATAAACACTAATAATAAAATGGATCTTACGATGCGAATAAGCTCTTTGAAATTTCCTTTCCCTACCTGATTTCCAACTCTAATGGTTGCGGTTACACCAAGTCCTATTGCAATCATAAAAGCCATAGAGGCTAAGTTTAAGGCAATTTGATTGGCTGCTTGATCTTCGGTGCTTAAACTTCCTGATAAAATGATAGAAGAGGAAAAAAAACCGAATTCAAATAACATTTGTAAAGCTACCGGAAAACCTAAAGTTAAAATATTGGAAATGGCATTGGTACTAAAAATTTGCTTGAAGAAATTTTTAAAATAAGGCAGGTATTTTTGTTTGGCTTTTAAAATAAAAATCAATAAAATTAGCATTAGTATTCTTGAAATAAGAGATGCCAACGCAGCTCCTTCTAGCTCCAGTCTTGGAAAACCAAACTTACCATAGATTAAAAGATAATTTAAAACAATATTTACAGCATTTCCTGCAATGGTAGCTATCATTGCATATTTGGTTGCAGACATCCCATCGGAAAACTGCTTAAAAGCCATGAAAATGGTAAAAGGAATTATAGAAATAGCTGTTAAATCTAAATAGGGTGTAGCAAGAGTCACCACCTCTTCGGGTTGATTAAAATTGTGCAAAAAAGGCTGTATTGCTTTGATAAGTCCATAGAGTAAAAAACCTATAATTACACAAAACCAAACGCCATCTTTAAATATTCTAGTTCCTGTATTTGTATCATTTTTACCATCACTTTCCGCGATAAGCGGCGTAATACTTAATGAAAAGCCGATAGCTAATGATATCGCTATTGCAAACACGGCATTACCCAAAGATACTGCAGCTAAAGAGGCAGCGCCTAATTCGCCAACCATTATATTATCTACGAGTCCGACTAATATTTGACCCACTTGGCCAATCATTACAGGAACTGCGATTTTTAGGTTTTTAGGAAACTCTCTAGTATATTTTTCTAACAAGCTTTTTTTTGTTTCAAAAGTAGTATTCTTTAAACTATAAACCTCATACAACTTAAATTGTATGAGGCTTTATTATTGATAATTAGAATTAAAAAAAATCAACCAATTTTTAAAATAGTTTTTTAAGAGATAATTTCAATCTGTGCGTAAGGTAGAACAACACAGGTACAATAACTAAAGTTAAAAAAGTGGCTACTATTAACCCATAAATTACTGTTTTGGCCAAAGGACCCCAAAATATTACGTTATCTCCTCCGAAGTAAATTTTAGGATCACCAGTTGCAAATAAAGAAAAGAAATCAATATTGAACCCTATGGCTAGGGGAATTAAGCCCAATACCGTGGTGATAGCCGTAAGTAATACAGGTCTTAATCGAGCACGACCACCTTCAATAATAGCCTTTTTCACTTCTTCTTTAGAAAGTAAAGTACCTATTTCTAAACCTTTATTTATTAATTTTCTGTCAATTAAAAGTTGCGTATAATCGAGTAGTACGACTCCGTTATTCACTACAATACCCGCTAAGGATATAATTCCCATCATAGTCATCATAATTACAAAAGGAGCGCCAGTTGCTACCAATCCACCAAAAACGCCTATTAAACTCAAGAAAATAGCAATCATTATAATTGTAGGTTTTGAGATAGAACTGAACTGAAAAATTAGAATAAAAAAGATAAGTCCTAAACCAGTAAAAAAGGCTCCCATTAAAAAGGATTGTTGTTTGTTTTGCTCTTCAATTTGTCCTGTGAAATCAAATTTCAATCCTTGCGGTTTTTCAAAACTTTTCATTTCATCTTCTATTTGGCTTACAATGGCACCAGCATCAGTAAAACCAGGTTTTAAGCCTGAATATACAGTAACTACACGAGTTGCATTTTTGTGTTTTATAGCACTGTAAGAAGTGGTGTTTTTTTGTGTCGCTATGGCGGAAATAGGAATTTCTTTTAATTGCCCTGTAGCTTGATCTCTAAAGGTGATATTCTGATTGAAAAGTGCATTGTTATTGTAGCGATTTTCTTCATTAAAACGCACATTAATATCGTAATTATCTCCCTCTAATTTGTACACACCCGCTTTTTCACCAAAAACAGAACGGCGTAGTTGATTACCCACAAAGCCATTACTTACACCAAGTTCGCCCGCTTTTTCACGATTAATAATAACTTGCATTGCGGGTTTTCCTTTATTAACATCAATTTTCAACTCATCAATACCTGCAATATTTTTAGCGTTTATAAACTGACGCATTTTTTCGGCAGTTTGAATTAATATATCATAATCCTGACCTGTAATTTCTATATTAATTGGAGGGCCTACAGGAGGGCCTACAGCTTCTTTTTCAATAGAAATTGAAACTCCAGGATAGATGCCTTTTAAGCCTTCTTGTATTTTAGCTCGCAACTCCTCTGAATCTTTTCCATTACGGAATTTATACTCTCGCATCGAAGCGGTTATCTTTCCTTTGTGAGGTAAATCAGCAGCCGATCCGCCATCGGTTTGAGGATTGCCAGCACCTTTACCAACTTGGGCTACGGTAGATTCTACCAATACGTTTTTACCATCTACAATATATTCCGAGTCGTTTATAATGGAAGCCACTCTTTTTTCGATGGCTTTAGTGATGGTATTGGTTTTTGCAATATCAGTTCCTTGCGGATATTCTATATAAACAAAAATTTGATTGGGTTTATTGTCTGGGAAAAATTCAATTTTGGTACGTTTTTCAGCTACCGAATTTCCAAATCCAGCAAAAGCGAAAATTAGTAATGCAAAAGTACCTACACTAAATACAAATGGCCAAAATTTGCTCAAAGCAAAGGTTACAAAGCTTTTGTAAGCGTTTTCTAACCAAACTAAAGTTTTGTTTTGAAAACCTCTGGCTAGCGGTTTAATTGCATATTTATAAATCCAGAAAAGTAAAGCAGTTACAATTAGTAAACTACCAAAGCCCCTAACCGCACCACCAACTAATAGCATGGTTGTTCCTAATACTATTAAAATAACGGATAGTTTTATTAAATTTTTAAAAGATATTTCGCGTGCTTCTGTTTCCATAAAGGCAGAAACTAACATTGAATTTATAAAAATGGCAACAAATAAAGATGATCCTAATACAATCGAAAGTGTAATAGGGAAGTAGATCATAAATTGCCCCATTATACCAGGCCACATTCCTAAAGGTACAAATGCGGCTACTGTAGTTAAGGTTGAAATTATTATAGGAAAAGCAATTTCTCCAATACCTTTTTTAGCGGCTTCAATACGGCTCATGCCTTCTTCCTCCATTAATCGGTATACATTTTCAACTACTACAATACCATTATCTACAAGCATTCCTAGCCCCATAATTAAAGCAAAAAGAATCATGGTGTTTAAGGTGTAACCCATTAAGCTTATAATCATAAAAGACATAAACATGGACATTGGGATAGCGAACCCTACAAAAAGAGCATTTCGAAACCCTAAGAAAAACATCAGTACGATAACCACTAAAAGAATACCGAATATAATATTGTTTACTAAATCATCTACTTGATTGATGGTTTTAGACGATTGATCGTTGGTAATGGTAACCTCTAAATCTTGTGGGAAAATATTTTCTTTAGCCTCCTTTACTATTTGTTGTATTTGTTCTGCGGCAGCGACCATATTTTTTCCAGAGCGCTTTTTAACATCTAACATTACTACACTTTTTCCTTTTTGACGTGCGTACGTAGTGGCATCTTCTTCCTTAAAGGAAATTGTAGCAATATCTTTTAGATAAACAATACCTCCCAAATTTTTAACAACAAAATTATTAAGTTCCGTAGGTTTTTCAATCTCCCCAATAATACGCATGGTACGTTGTTGACCGCTACCAATTATATTTCCTGCGGATACGGTAACGTTTCCTCGGCGTATAGCATTTAACACATCATCAAAGCTTACTTTGGCGGCCATCATTTTGTAAATATCTACGGCAACTTCAACTTCTCTTTCTTCAGCTCCTCGGATATCTACTTGCTTAATTTCTTTAAGATCTTCGATATTATCTTCTAAATATTCACCAAACTTTTTTAGTCTTTCTACAGGGTAATTTCCCGAAATATTGATGTTCAGAATCGGTGTTTCTTCAGAAATACTTAAATTAAACACCGTAGGTTTTACCTTGGCGCCGTTAAAGGTTGGCCAGTCTTCGGTTCCTGTTTCCAAATCTACTTCATCTTTTACCTTTTGCTTGGCTTGGTCAACAGTTATGGCTTCATCAAATTCAATTTCGATAATACCATAATCCTGCTGCGAGGTGGATTTCATTTTTACTTTATTACTGATATTGTTCAACCGATCTTCTAACGGATCAACAATCAGTTTTTCAATATCTTCGGCAGTATTTCCAGGATAAATAGCACTTATAAATATTTTATTATCAATAATTTCAGGAAAATTTTCTCTTGGCATACTATTGTATGCGGAAAGTCCTAAAATTAAAAACAGCAGCATTATTACATAAATAACAGTTTTGTTATCGATTGCCCAAGAGGAGAGTGCAAACTCCTTGTGGATGTTTTGTTGGTCTTTACTCATGACTTTTTACTTTAAAACTTCTACTACTTGGTTGTTTTTAACACTTCGAGCGCCTTCACTAATTAATTGATCGTTACTTTTAATACCAGTAAGTACTTCAATTAAATCTCCTTGAATTTTTCCTGTGGTAATGGTTTGTTGTTTAGCAATAGTTATGCCTTTATCATTTTTCCCGATAGCATATACATATTGAGCGCCTTCCGCATTTTCTGAAATTAAATTTTGAGGAATTAATAAAGCCTTAGTATTGGTGTAATCGTTAATTCGAAGTTTAGCGGTTAAATTAGGTTTGATACTTCCGTTTTTATTAGGCACAGCAACTTCAATAGTGTAGGTTCTACTTGCAGGATTTATAAAACTTCCCGCTTGACGTACATTCGCATTTAATGAAGTTCCTAATACCGGGAAATCAACAACTACATCTGTCCCTTTTTTAACGGTACTAATATATTTTTCGGGTACGGCAGCCTCTACGTACATATTATTTAAACTAACAATACGCAGTAGGGGAGTTTGCCCAGGAGCAACTACCGATCCTTTTTCGGTAATAACATCGTCGATACGTCCACTAAAAGGAGCTTTTACAGCAGTTTTAGCAATGTTTTTGCGCATTTGACTTAATGCCTTGTTTTGAGCTTCGTAAGACGCCTTAGCTTGTAAATATTGAATTTCACTACCTATTTTTTGATTCCATAAGCGTTGTTGACGCTCAAAAGTAGTTTTTGCTAAATCCGATTGTATTTGCATTTGTGCCAATTGCTGTGTTAGTCCGCCATCATCAATTTTAGCCAATAGTTGTCCTTTTCTTACGGCCTGTCCTTCCGTTACGTAAACCTCGGTAAGTATGCCAGGAAACTCAGGAGTTAGTACTAAATTTTGCTTGGTTTCTACATTTCCTAATAACTCTATATAATGATTAAAAACCGTGTTTTTTACATTCAATGTTGTTACTAAAGGGATTTTTTTATTGGGGTCTATCTTTTCGATAGCCGCACTTAATTGTTCAATTTCAGATTCAATAGTTTGAATTTTTGATCCTAAAGCTTTCTTTTTAGCTCTTATAGCTTTAATGTCTTTAGAGTCAATAATTTCTTGTACGGAAGATTCTTTGTTGCCACAAGCAACTATAGTAGTAGCTATAAAGAGTAGGTATAGTATATTTTTCATAGTTGGTATATTATGGGTTGTAAATATTTAAAATAGATTGCAGTTTGGCGTTGGTTTGTATTACTTTAAGCTGTGCTTGCAGGTATTCTTGCTGTGCTGCGTATAATTGAGTTTGTGCTTGTCGAAGTTCAAAACTAGAGCTCAGCCCTTCATTAAATTTAATTTGATTTTTATTTTCGATACGCTCAGCTAAAGCTAAATTTTGTTCTAATGCTTTAAGGTTATCTATTGCAAATTCAAAGTTGCTTTTAGCATCTTCATAACCTAACTGAATGCGTTGTGTGTTTTCTTTATGAGAAATTTGTGCTTGCTCATAGGCTAATTTGGTACGTTTAATTCGAGCTCCACTAAGTCCAGAGCTAAAAATAGGAACTTTTAAAGCCGCCCCCCAGGTTAAGGAAGAAAACCAAGGCTGACTTGTTTTTAAGAAATTAAATTCATTATCAAAAGAATCTACAGAACCATTTAAAAAGGCCCCAAGCGACGGTAATAAACGCGATTTTTCTAACTTGTTTTCCAAACGACGTTGATCAATTAATAATTCAGAAAGTTTGTAATCATTATTTTTAGAAATATCGAATTCCTTGAAAACGGTATCCGAAGTCATTTTTTGAACGGCAATACTTTCTAAAGAATCGGTAAGTGTTAATTCGTTTTCTAAAGGAAGCCCTAAAGACAGTTTAAGCATTTGTATAGATAACTTATCAATTCGCTTAGTGTTGTTTAATTGATTTTTTACTTGGAGCAGCGTTATTTGTAATTGCTCCACACTTTCTTCTTCCGCCAACCCATTTTCAAAAATCTTTTGAATTTCATTTAAGTTTTTGGTTAGTGCAGCAATATTATCTTCAAGAATTTTGATACTTTCTGTAGTAATTAATACCGCTCCATAAGAGTTGGTAACTCCTTCAATTACCAATAAATCTTGCTTTTCTTTTTGGGTATTCGCAAAGGCAATAAAAGAGCTAGCTGCTTGTAAGCCTACAAGGTAAGAACCGTCAAAAATTAACTGGGTTAAGGTTGCATTTACACTAGCTTGCTGGGTAGTTCCAAAACGAACAGGAACTAAGGTGCCCGGAGACCCACCACCAATTTCACCAGGAATAACAATTTGTCGCTGCCTAATTTGATCTTGATAACTAATTTCACCATCAATTTGTGGTAAACCCACTGCAGCAGTTTCCCATCGTTGTTTTAATGCTTTAGCAACTTCTTTACTCGCATTTTGAGAAGTGTAACTGTTTTCAAGAGCAAACGAAATAGCTTCCTGCAAGGAAAAAGCATACTTTTTTTCTTGAGCTCCAATATTTAGAGCGAATAACAAGCTACCAAACAGTAGTGTTTTTTTAAGTATCATAATTGGTTATTAAGTGCTTTTTTATAAATATTTTTTTCCAAAAAGGCAATCCCTTTTTGAGTAGCAATACCTCTAATATGGTAATCTAAATAAGATTTTATTATTTTATAGGGAGTGAAAATTTCTTCAGGAAATAACTCTTTATCTCGTATTTGAGAAATAGAGAAAAAATAAAATCTAGAGATAATTTCAGGATCTATATCAGTTCTAAACATTCCTATTTTTTTGCCTTTTTCTAAGCCATCCACAATACATTTATGTACTACTCCAAACTTTTTTTGGTTTAGGGAAGAATGAATTTTTGGATAATATTTTAGCAATTGATATTCGGGAGAAGAACTTTCGTTTTTTAAATGTTTAAAAACAAAATCGTTAATAGTAAAAAGTTCTTCTATAGGATTTAAAGCTTCTTCTTTGATCGTATCAATTCCTGCAGAAATGGAATAAAACATAAATTCGGTACATGCTTTTACCAAGTCACTTTTGGTTTTGAAAAAGGTGTAAATAGTTTTTTTGGACATTCCCATTTTGGAAGCCAAATCGTCCATAGTTACGCTTTTGAACCCTTTTGTTAAAAAAAGATCTGTCGCATAATTAATAATATCTTGTTTTACAGTATCACAAGTTTGCATGCAGCAAATGTACTCGGAAACTTTAGAAACAATTAAAGTTTCCTTGGTTTTATTGAAATTTTAACATCTAGAGAAGATGTTAATTTAAAGTTGTATTACAGAAGGTTTTTTGTTTTTAGAATCAGGGTAACTATTTAGAAAATTCATTACTGCTATAGTATAAAATGTTAAACAGTTCAATTTGATCTAAATCGGACTCAGATAAATTTTCTTTTTGCGAATAAAATAGTGATCAATAAAAGATGGTTTATCTGATAATTAAATATTAAAAGGTGTTTTATCTTATTTTAATAGAATTTATAATTAATTAATCTTTTATTATAAAATTTGCAAGAAATAAAAACTACCTGATTAAAATGAAAGGACTCATATTTGAAGATTCAAGATTAAAAGAAAAGAACGGTATGGAAAACATTCAGGATACCATCAAGAATGACTTAACATTCGCATTAAAGAGTATTTATTTCGATGAGAGCTATATACCATCCAACAATACACGTACAACAACCAACTTTGCCAACTTGGCAAGAGGTGAAAGTCGCCAAGAAAACTTGCGAAATACGATTACTATGATTAACAATCGTTTTAACACCTTGGCTAACTGGGATAACCCTACTAATAATCGCTATTCGGTAGAATTAGAAATTTTTTCTGTCGATTTAGATATTGATGGCAGCAGTACAACATTTCCGTTAATTGAGATTTTAAAAACACATATTATAGATCATGAAACAGGTAAGCGCATTGAAGGTATTGTCGGTAATAACTTTTCTTCGTACGTACGCGATTATGATTTTAGCATACAACTTTTAGAGCACAACAAGAATAAAGAGGGTTTTAGTATTCCAGAAAGTTTTGGAGAGTTACACGGTAATTTATTTAAGTGTTTTGTACAATCGGAGAGTTACAAAAAACACTTCACAAAACCTCCTGTTATATGTTTAAGCGTGTCAGAAAATAGAACGTATAACTGTACAGGAAATCATCACCCTATATTGGGTTTTGAATACCAATCGGACAAATCTTCTTTAACAGTGCAATACTTCAAAAAAATGGGCTTACAGGTACGCTATTTTATGCCATCTAATAGTGTTGCACCTTTTGCGTTTTATTTTTTTGGAGATTTATTAGCCGACTATACAAACCTGGAGCTAATAAGCACCATTAGTACCATGGAAACATTCCAAAAAATTTATAGGCCTGAAATTTATAATGCCAATTCTGGCGCAGGAAAGTGCTATAAACCGAGTTTAAAAAATCAAGACCATTCAATAACTAAAATTGTTTACAACCGAGAAGAGCGCACCCAGTTAGGAATTGATCAAGGTAAATTTGCAGAAAAGCATTTCATTAAGCCTTATAAAAGTGCTTTAGAACAATGGTCTGCTAATTTCACTCTGTAATTAATACAACACATTAAAATTATGCTATTATGAAGAAATTATTACCAACCTCGACTGTTGGAAGTTTACCCAAACCTGCTTGGCTTGCACCACCGGAAAAACTTTGGTCACCTTGGAAATTAGAAGACAATCAGCTAAGAGAAGGAAAACAAGATGCTTTGCGCGTTTCTTTACAGGAACAACAATTGGCAGGGATTGATATTATAAGTGATGGTGAGCAAACGCGTCAACATTTTGTAACCACTTTTATTGAGCATTTAAGTGGTGTAGATTTTGAAAATCGTAAAACTGTAAAAATACGTGACCGTTATGATGCTAGTGTTCCTGTTGTTGTAGATGCCGTTTCACGTCAAAAAGCTGTTTTTGTTGATGACGCTAAATTTTTACGTAAACAGACTAACAAGCCTATAAAATGGGCTTTACCAGGGCCGATGACAATGGTAGATACTTTATATGATGACCATTACAAAAGCCGAGAAAAATTGGCTTGGGAATTTGCTAAAGTCCTCAATCAAGAAGCAAGAGAACTTCAAGATGCAGGAGTAGATATTATACAATTTGATGAACCAGCATTTAATGTTTTTTTTGAGGAGGTAAACGATTGGGGAATGGCAGTATTAGAAAGAGCTATTGAAGGTTTGCACTGTGAAACGGCAATACATATTTGCTACGGATACGGAATAAAAGCGAATAATGATTGGAAAAAGACATTGGGTTCAGAGTGGCGTCAATACGAAGAAATTTTTCCTAAAATTCAAAATTCTAATATTGACGTGGTGTCATTAGAGTGTCATAACTCACATGTGCCTTTTGATTTAATGGAACTCGTTCGAGGTAAAAAAATAATGGTAGGAGCCATTGATGTGGCAACGAACAAAATCGAAACCCCTGAAGAGGTAGCCAACACTATACGTAAGGCTTTAGAATTTGTAGCTGTCGAAAATCTTTACCCTAGTACAAACTGTGGTATGGCTCCATTATCCCGAAACGTAGCAAGAAGAAAATTAGATTCTTTAAGCGCAGGAGCCGAAATTATACGTAATGAACTAGGGGTTTAGTTCAAATAAATTAATTCAAAAATGGTTTCCATATTTGACGTTTAGTTTAAGCGTCTTATTTCATCAAATAGAAACCCACAGATTAATAAATTTATCAAAAATTTAATTTACTTATTTATGGATATATATATTCTCTATTATCTCGCTGCAGGTTCTGTAGCTGGCTTACTTGCAGGCTTGTTTGGTATTGGTGGCGGTATGATAATTGTACCAGCATTAATTTATATTTTTAAAGCACAAGGTGTTCCAGAAGCTGCGCTTACACATGTTGGTATTGGTACATCCTTGGCAACTATTATTGTTACATCCATTAGTTCACTGCGAGCACACAATAGTAAAGGTGCAGTAAATTGGAGTGTATGGAAACGTATGGCACCAGGATTGGTTGCAGGTTCATTAGTTGGCGCAGGAATTGCATCTATTATTCATGGTGATTCACTCCAAGCAATAATTGGTGTAGGTGCCTTTTTGGTGGGATTAAAAATGTTATTTCTCAAAAACAAATCTTTAGAAGAAGATGATTTGAGCAAACTACCATCACCAGTTGGGCAAACTGGCATGGGAGGTTTTATAGGTCTCGTTTCGGCTATTTTTGGTATTGGCGGAGGTACACTAACCGTCCCGATATTGAGTTATTATGGATTAAAAATTCAAAATGCAGTGGGTACATCGGCTGCCTGCGGCTTACCAATCGCTAGTGCTGGTGCTTTTGGTTTTTTTGTCTTTGGACAATTTGTTGATCCCAGTGTAAAAGCAGCACTACCTAATGGTGTGTTTGGTTTTGTACACATTTATGCATTTATTTGTGTGAGTTTAGTTAGCTTTTTTATAGCGCCTATGGGGGCAAAACTTACGCATAAATTACCCGCAGCAACATTGAAGAAAGCATTTGCAGTATTATTGCTAATCGTGGGAATTAAATTAGTATTGAATTCTAAGGTTTTTATAATTTAACTATTGTAGTGATAATAGCACGTAGGACTGTTAAAGCTGTTACAACTACAGCTAAAGTTTTAGGAGCTGTTAGCAAAGTCACTGTAGATAAGAAATCAGGGAAAAACCCGATCGCTTGGATATGATAGCGCTGATTTGCAATCAGTGCCTAAACAGCATATAAAATCCGCTGCGCAAAGTCTCCCGACTTTGAGCTTACACAGTAGGTCAGGCAAAGTATAAAACAAAACCACTTCTATACAGAAGTGGTTTTTTAGTATCAAGGATTACCTTTCCCAAAGTTTAGCTACATTTAATCAATAAGGTAGTCAGATATATTGGTATCGTTGTAGGCAAAATTATTTCTATAATTAAATATTTAACAAGCAGTTTGAAATTTAATTGGTATCATTTTTACAAGTTTGCATAATAGTTTCGGAAAACAGACTTTTAAGTTCAGGAATATCTTCAATAGTAGCATTTAGAATAATAATATCCTATTTAATGAAATATAACTACAATATAAAAAACATTAAACCAATTTTGATCGCAGAAAATCCTCCTTGGGAGTCGGTTATATTTACAGACTTATCAAAAAAAGGAGTAAGTCCGTAGTATAAATGGAAATTAAATGTATTGAATCCAAAGGTTACCGTAGCACCAGCTTGTAATCTATTCAATCCATCAGGTTTTCTAATTCGTTGCGTTTCTCCAGTGTTGGATTCCGATTGATAGGTAAACGCATGCATATAACCTAAACGCACTCCTGTGTATATACGCCAAAATTTATAGCTTTCAGGAGTAGAAGTTCGCCATCTAAATTGAATGGGTATTTCTATTAATTGATTTCTAAAACGGTTATTATTTAAGTTGTCCTCATCTGTAGGTAATCGAAATACTGTTTTCCCATCGATTTCCTCTAGTACTAAGTTATGGTTATACACGTTAGCAGAATACCCCAAGCCTATACCTATAGCCACATTTCTTCTTTTATTAATAGGAAAATCCCTTATAAAGCCTGCGTGTAAACCACCAGAAAACCCAGACTGTACCACTCCGGCAGGTCGATCACTAATTACTTGAAAAGTACCTCCAATGTAAAACTGATCTTCTCGGTATAAAGAGTCCGTTTCAGGGAATGCCAAATGATTTTCGCGCTGAGCAAAAAGTGAAGTGCTAGAAAAAAGAACTAATAAAATAACTATTCGTACCATTTACTTTATATAGATTTCTATAACAAATATCGGTTATTTAATTTCATTTTTATAAATAGAGTGCTTTTAGTTTAAATTCCTTTTTTCAACAAAAAAACGCTTTAATAGCAGGCCACATTCTTCTTCTAAAATACCACTAGTTACTTCTGTTTTAGGATGAAGTTGCCCTCCCATACTTTTAAAGCCACGTTTAGGATCGGGAGCACCAAATACAATTTTTGATATTTGGCTCCAATACAAAGCACCAGCACACATTTGGCAAGGTTCTAGTGTCACATAAAGCGTACAGTCTTTTAGGTATTTTCCACCTAAAAAATTAGAAGCCGATGTAATAGCTTGCATTTCGGCATGGGCAGTTACATCGTTTAAAAGCTCGGTTAAATTATGGCTACGTGCTATAATACGATCTTTAATCACGATAATTGCACCTACGGGAATTTCATCTTTCTCAAAAGCAGTTTCAGCCTCTTGCAAAGCTCTTTTCATATAATAGACATCGTCGAAGATCAATTCCATAGGGATAGTTTTTTTTCAAAAGTAATTAAATGCAATAGGTATAAGGTTGGGATTGGTAAATAAAATCGTCTCAAATAAATGAAACCATTCAAGAATATAGTTATGAGATTTTTTAAGAAGACTATTACCATTATTATTACTGTTGGGTTGAATATTTCTGTATTTGCTCAAGGTATAGTTGAACAGAGTGAAGAATTGGGGAAAGTTCGTTGGTACCGATCCTATGATAAAGCGCTTGAAATTGCATCGCAAGAAGATAAAGATGTGTTGTTATTATTTCAAGAAGTACCAGGGTGCAGTACGTGTAGAAATTATGGACATAATGTATTGAGTCATCCACTAATGGTAGAAGCTATAGAAGATTTATTTGTGCCTTTAGCAATCTTTAACAATAAAGGAGGTAAGGATAAAGAGGTGTTGAATAAATATAATGAGCCTAGTTGGAACAACCCAGTGGTAAGGATAATAGATCCTAAAGGTAAAGATGTAGTTAAACGGATAGGAAACGACTACGCTGCCATTTCTTTATATAAAAGAATGAAAGAAGCCTTATTGAAAAAAGGGAAAGTACTGCCAGAATATTTTAAGCTTTTAGAGGGCGAACTAGCGATTAATGTAAATTCAAATCTTAAAGAAAAATGTTACAAAATGTATTGTTTTTGGACGGGAGAAAAGCAGTTTGGAAAATTAAATGGAGTATTAAGTACTAAATCAGGTTTTTCTAATCACGCCGAAGTTGTAAAAGTGACTTATGACCCTACTTTAATTTCTGAAGAATTATTAGATGTATATGCAAATGAAAATAGTTCTTATTCAGTAAAAAATAGCAACGATTACAGACTGGCAAAAAATGATTTGCATTATTACTTAAAACATACTGCTTACAGGTTTATTCCTTTAACCGAAGTTCAAAAAACTAAAATCAATAGTGCTTTGGGGTACCGAGAATCTACAAAAAAATACTTAAGTCCCAAACAGTTAAAATGGTATAACGAACTACAGCATGCTAACCCCCAAAGCATAGACTTAACTTCTTATGACTTTAATACAGCGTGGGGACTTTTAGAAACAAAATAATTTTATTTTTAAAATAGTAGTTTGATTTCCTAAATGGTATTTTTGCAAGGATGTCAAAACTATTAGACAAAATACAATTCCCTGAAGATTTAAGAAACCTAAAGGTTAATCAGTTACCTGTATTAGCACAGGAATTGCGTGAATTTATAATAAATATTGTAGCTTCTAAGGAAGGGCATTTAGGAGCTAGTTTAGGGGTTATTGAGCTTACAATAGCACTGCATTACTGTTATAACACACCTAAGGATAATTTAGTTTGGGATGTAGGGCATCAAGCGTATCCACATAAAATACTTACGGGGCGTAAAGCTGTTTTCGAAACCAATAGGCAGTTTAATGGAATTAGTGGTTTTCCAAAACGTGGCGAAAGTAATTATGATGCCTTTGGTACAGGACATTCTTCAACATCCATATCGGCTGTATTGGGAATGGCTTTAGCTGCGCAAATTAAAAATGAAAACGAAACACAAAATATAGCCGTAATTGGCGATGCATCCATTGCTAGTGGTATGGCGTTTGAAGCGCTTAATCATGCAGGCGTAACAGATGCTAATTTTACTGTAATTTTAAACGATAATGCTATAGGAATTGATCCAAGCGTGGGGGCTTTAAAAAATTACTTAACCAAAGCAAAAAAAGGAATTTTTAACCGTCAACCGAATATAATAGAGGCTTTAAATTTTAATTATTTTGGACCTATTGACGGTCATAATATTGAAGCATTAATTCAAAATTTGGAAGCCCTTAAAAAAGTAAAAGGGCCCAAATTACTACATATAATAACTACTAAAGGCAAAGGCTTAAAGCAGGCAGAAGCCAATCAAATAAAATACCATGCTCCTGGGAAATTTGATGCCCTTACGGGAGAATTACTCCCTAAAACCAACATAAAGCAACCTCCAAAATATCAAGAAGTTTTAGGGGAAACGCTAGTAGAATTGGCTTCAGAAAATGAGAAGATAGTAACACTTACCCCGGCTATGCCAACAGGTAGTGGGTTAAATGAGTTAATGCAAAAATTCCCTAAACGTACTTTTGATGTAGGTATAGCAGAGCAACATGCGGTAACTTTAGCGGCCG
This sequence comes from uncultured Aquimarina sp., assembly GCA_937958985.1. Taxonomy (GTDB): domain Bacteria; phylum Bacteroidota; class Bacteroidia; order Flavobacteriales; family Flavobacteriaceae; genus Aquimarina. The sequence continues at coordinate 10,539 of CALGLV010000026.1, read as the reverse complement.
GAATGGCAACTCAAGGTTTAGTACCCTTTTGCGTTATCTATTCTACTTTTTTACAGCGCGCTTACGACCAAATTATTCATGATGTAGCGTTACAAAAATTGCCTGTTATTTTTTGTATTGATCGTGCAGGTTTAGTGGGGCAAGATGGTGCCACGCACCACGGAGTATTCGATTTGGCTTACCTACGCTGCATTCCTAATTTAATTATTGCAGCACCTGCCGATGAAATTGAATTTAGAAACTTACTTTACAGCACATCCTTAGGCTTAAAACAGCCTATAGCTATTCGTTATCCTCGTGGTAGAGGTAGGCATTTAAATTGGAAAAAACCTTTAGAAAAAATAGACATAGGTACAGCTAGGCAGTTGGCAAAAGGGGAGCAATTAGCAGTTTTAAGTGTCGGTAAAATGACTGAGCAAGTAAGGCTAACTTTGGCAGAACTCAACACTGATGACGTAGCACATTATGATATGCGTTTTGTAAAACCTTTGGATTTAAAAATGCTTACTTCTGTTTTTGAAAACTATACTCAAATAATCACTATAGAAGATGGAGTAGTGCAAGGCGGTTTTGGATCGGCAATTTTAGAAAAAGCACAAAAACAACAATATAAAGGTACTATTGACATGCTGGGTGTGCCTGATCAGTTTATAGATCATGGGACTACTGAAGAGCTGTATGAGTTGTGTGGACTTAGTGTGGACGGTATTACAAAATCTATACAATCAAAGTTGAGGTAAATGAGTTTTGGAGCAGGTAATAGCCAAGATATGGTAAACAGGATGAAACAAAACCGATCCCAATTGGCTTCAAAAAAAGTGAAATTTAAAAATCGAAACAGGAAAATTACAAAGAAAATTTATAACGCAGCTCTAAACGATAAAAAGTTGGAATCAGTCGATAATGACTTGGTTTTAGAGAATATTAAAAAAGATTTGACAACAACAAAGAAAAAGGAAATAGTACTTTTTATTTTAATTGCGTTATGTATTGGAGCTTTGATTTTTATATTTGTAAATAATCCTTTTCGTTTTGTATACAGGTGATAGTAATTATTGCACCTTTTGAAAACAGCATCTCATTACACTGTTAACAACCCATAATAAAATTCATAAAAAATAGCGAAATTAATTCGCTCTTTTCTGTATTTTTATAAGCCTTGCTATTTGTATTTAGTAGCAAGTTAAAGCCTTGTTTTTAAGTTAAAACGCCAACAACATGTATTTAATTTTCGATACTGAAACTACGGGTTTACCCAAAAGTTTTAAAGCACCAATTACCGATACCGATAACTGGCCTCGTTGTATTCAAATTGCATGGCAGTTGCACGACGAGCTGGGTAATTGTATTGAACATCAGGATTATTTAATAAAACCCGAGGGTTTTAATATTCCGTATGATGCCGAAAAAATACACGGTATTTCTACAGAGCTTGCTGAAAAAGAAGGGGTGCTGCTAGATGAGGTTTTAGAAAAATTTAATGCTGTATTAGCCAAATCTAAGTTTGTGGTGGGTCAAAATGTAGGTTTTGACGTTAATATTATGGGCTGTGAATATTACCGAAAAGGTGTTGAAAGTACTATGGCTAGTATGCCCGTACTGGATACCTGTACGGAACTTACAGCTAAATTATGTGAAATCCCGGGAGGTAGAGGCGGGAAGTTTAAACTCCCTACGTTAACTGAATTACACAAGCATTTATTTGGAGTAGGTTTTGGAGAAGCGCACAATGCCACCGCCGATGTAGAGGCTACCACACGTTGTTTTTTAGAGCTAATTCGTAAACAACAATATACTACAGATCAATTAAAGGTTGATAAAGAATATTACCCACGCTTTAAAGAAGCCAACCCTAAGCCATTTGAGCTTATCGGGTTAAAGCATATTAATTTAAAGAAAGCTTCTGAAAAAATAAAAAAGGAGCTCGAAAAATACTTAGTTGACGATACGCCGTCGGCAGCAGATTTAAAAGAAAATTTAGCCAATTTAGAAAATGCGACGTTTTCTCATTTGCATAACCACACGCAGTTTTCGATACTTCAATCCACTATTAGTATTCCACAATTAATTAGTTCGGTGGCTAAGCATAAAATGTCTGCAGTAGCGATGACAGATCATGCAAATATGATGGGGGCATTTCATTTTGTTAGTGGAATTATAAATCATAACAAAGGAGTTAAAACACGTAATGATGCGAATCAAATTCGTTACGAAGCTACCCAAGAAAATCGCTTAGAAGAAGGAGAAGACCCTTTACATGAATTTACGCCAGAGTTAGAGGTAACTCCAATTGTAGGATGTGAATTTCAAATATGTGAAGACCACACTAATAAATCTGTAAAAGATAATGGGTACCAAGTGGTATTGTTGGCTAAAAACAAAAAAGGATACCTCAATTTAGCCAAAATGTCCTCTATAGCTTTTGTTAGTGGAAAGTATTATGTGCCGCGTATCGATAAAAAAGTAATAGAACAATATAAAGAAGATATTATTGTACTTACAGGAAACCTTTATGGAGAAGTTCCTAGTAAGGTATTAAACGTAGGAGAAAAACAAGCGGAAGAAGCCTTATTGTGGTGGAAAGAACAATTTGGAGACGATTTGTATATTGAATTAATGCGCCATGGTCAAGAAGATGAAGACCGTGTAAATCAGGTATTAGTTCAGTTTTCGAAAAAACATAATGTAAAATTAGTAGCGACTAACAACAGTTACTATGCAGAAAAAGAAAATGCCAATGCGCACGATATTTTATTGTGTGTAAAAGACGGAGAAAAACAAGCCACACCTATAGGTCGTGGTCGTGGGTACCGATATGGATTGCCAAATCAAGAATATTATTTCAAGTCACAAGACGAGATGAAGTCTTTGTTTAAAGATATTCCTGAAGCAATTATTAATATTCAAGAAATAGTAGATAAAGTAGAGATATTTACACTTGCGCGCGATGTATTATTACCTGCCTTTGATATTCCCGAGGAGTTTCAATTTGAAGAAGACAAGCTCGACAATGGCAAGAGAGGTGAAAATAAATTCCTACGACATATCACTTACGAGGGTGCTAAAATTAGGTACGGAGATATCACACCCGATATTGATGAGCGTTTAGACTTTGAACTTCAAGTAATTGAAAAAACTGGATATCCAGGGTATTTCTTAATTGTAGAAGACTTTATAAGGGCGGCTCGTGACATGGGAGTGTCTGTAGGACCTGGTCGTGGATCGGCTGCGGGTTCAGCTGTAGCTTATTGTTTGTGGATAACAAATTTAGATCCCATTAAGTACGACTTGCTTTTTGAGCGTTTCTTAAATCCCGATCGTGTAAGTATGCCCGATATTGATATTGATTTTGATGATGAAGGTCGAGGTCGAGTAATGGACTATGTAATTAATAAATACGGCTCAAACCAAGTAGCGCAAATTATTACTTACGGAACCATGGCGGCAAAGTCGTCTATTCGAGATACGGCTCGCGCGTTGGATTTACCATTACACGAAGCCGATCGTATGGCAAAGTTAATCCCTAACATGTCTAAATTAAAAAAGATTATTGGGATTGATGAAGCAATACTTAGAAAGAAATTTAACAGTGAGGAGCTCTTAAAAATACAGGAACTTATAAGTATTTCCGAAGGCGATGGTTTAGAGGCAGAAACCTTAAATCAAGCCCATATTTTAGAGGGTTCGGTTAGGAATACAGGAATTCATGCCTGTGGAGTAATTATTACTCCCGATGATATTACCAAATTCGTACCTGTAGCCTTAGCGAAAGACTCCGAAATGTACTGTACGCAGTTCGATAACTCGGTGGTAGAAGATGCGGGTCTATTAAAAATGGATTTCTTGGGGTTAAAAACATTAACCCTAATTAAAGACACCGTTAAGATTGTTAAAGCAAAACACGGTGTAGAACTCGACCCAGAAAATTTTCCGCTCGACGATGTAAAAACCTACGAGTTATTCCAGCGCGGAGAAACCGTAGGAGTGTTTCAGTACGAATCGCCTGGAATGCAAAAGCACATGAGGTCGTTAAAACCAACGGTTTTTGCCGATCTTATTGCCATGAATGCCTTGTACCGACCTGGGCCAATGGAATACATTCCAAGTTTTATTGCACGTAAACATGGCGAGGAAGAAATAGTATATGATTTAGATGATTGCGAAGAGTACTTAGCGGAAACCTACGGAATTACGGTATACCAAGAGCAAGTGATGTTGCTGTCGCAAAAGTTAGCCGACTTTACCAAAGGTGAAGCCGATGTACTGCGTAAGGCAATGGGGAAAAAGCAAAAAGCGGTACTCGATAAAATGAAACCTAAGTTTATCGAACAAGCTTCTGCTAAAGGTCATAATGTAGATAAGTTAGAAAAAATATGGAAAGACTGGGAAGCCTTTGCAGCCTATGCCTTTAACAAATCGCACTCTACCTGCTATGCTTGGATAGCCTATCAAACCGCTTATTGTAAAGCACATTACCCAGCCGAATATATGGCGGCCGTACTATCCAATAACATGAACGACATCAAAACGATTACCTTTTTTATGGAAGAGTGTAAACGTATGGGGCTCGAAGTTTTAGGTCCCGACGTTAATGAATCCTTCAATAAGTTTTCGGTTAATGATAGGGGCGCAGTACGCTTTGGTATGGCAGCCATTAAAGGGGTAGGAAGTGGCGCTGTAGCAACCATTGTGGAAAACAGAAAAGAAGACGGGAAGTACGAATCGATTTTTGATTTAGCCAAACGAATTGATTTGCGATCAGCCAATAAAAAAGCCTTTGAAAGTTTGGCATTGGCCGGTGGGTTTGATTCTTTAGGCGACACCCACAGAGCGCAGTTTTTTAAAGTAGAGTCGGGTAGTGACGCTACTTTTTTAGAGAAAGCCATAAAATTTGGAAATAAGTTTCAAGAAAGTGAAAACTCCTCTCAAGTAAGTTTATTTGGCGAAAGTAGCGAAGTGCAAATTGCCGAACCCGTTGTTCCGCCTTGTGAGGAGTGGGGCACCATGGAAAAGCTAGCTAAAGAGCGCGAGGTCGTGGGGGTTTATATTTCAGGACACCCATTGGACGATCACAAATATGCCATAAAGCATTTTTGTAAAAATACGTTAAAGGATTTAGGAGACTTAGAAGCTATTGTAAATAGAGAAATCACCTTTGGAGGTGTAGTAACTTCGGTGGAGCATCGAGTAACCAAAACAGGTAAAGGCTGGGCTACATTTTTTATAGAAGATTATGAAATGGCTATGGAATTCCGAATTTTCGGAGAAGACTACCTTAAATTTAGGCCTTACCTTATAAAAAACAGTTTTGTACATGTTAAGCTTTTTGTAAAGGAAGGGTGGGTACAAAAAGAAACAGGCAAAAAAGGAGATCCTCGAATTCAGTTCCACAGTTTTACATTGTTAAATAATATCGTTCCCAAGTTAGCCAACAAACTCACGCTTCAGTTGGATATAGCAGATATGGACGAAGCTAAAATATGTAAAATAGAAGAAATTTTAGAAACCGAAAACTACCCACCTGTAGAAGAGGAAATGGACGAAACTATTCATCAAAAAGGAATTAGTTTTGAAGTGTTTGAACGTAAAGATAAAATAATGGTTACGCTACCTAGTAGAAGTAAAAAAATATATATACGCCCATCTTTATTAGAAAAATTAGAGCAAGAATTGGTGCATTATAAATTAGGTTAAAGAAAGCTTTAGGTTTATTTAAGCACTAAAAACTCAGTAAAAAAGGTAACGTACTTTTGTGTAATTCATTAGGGCGTTACCACAAGGGTCGGGCTATACGCTACAATCTTTTAGTCGTTCCTCCCAAAAGGATTTCCACTACTATCCCTAACGCAAAAAAAAATACTTACTAAGTGATTAAGTTAACCTTAAGTTAGGTAGTTCAATATTAATTTAAAATCTCGTATATTTTTTATAATGAATAGATTACTTATTTTAGATCAATCAAAGAGTCAGGACACAATAAAATAAGGACTATTATAATGACCGTTAAATCTTGGCAATTAAGTAAAGAGCGCTATAAGGAATTCCAAAAACTACATATTTTTTTAAATTTAATAGCATCATTACCACAAACAGAAAAAAAATCGTTAGCATGTGTAGCTAAAGTTCGTAAATTACTACAAAATATTGACCAACCCAATTACAATACCAATTGGTATTTTGGTATCTACATTTTTAACGACAGTATTTTTTTCGAAAGTAAAAAAGAAAAATACAATCGTTTTTGGGGAGTGTTTTTTGAAAATGAACTTTTAACCATAGTAGCAAAATCACATTATGATTGCAGTATATCCGAGGAGTATTATAATCATTTTGATATGGAAAACAACTATGTTTTTAGCAATCCAACCAATTACCCTCAACGTGAATATACCAATGCAACTATCGATCAATTTATAGCAGATGCGTTACATTATAAAAAACATGTAATAGAAAATGAAAGTATTATTGAGTCTGAGGTGGAATGTTATTAATTACACAATTTTTGGTAGGATATCACATGTAGATTTACTAAATCAAGATTTTCATTTTTTTAATACACTAACTTTTTAGTGTATCGCTATTTCAGGATGTGATATACATACCAAAAAAAAAGCCTTAAAATTAATTCAAGGCTTTTTTTTGGTGTATCTGTTATTTTATAATTTACTTAAGTTTTCAGCTAAAGCATTAATAAAGTTTTGAATTGGTTTTTTAATCATCATAGCCATCATAGGGTTAAAATCTCCATCAAAAACTAATTGAGTTTCAGTTTTTCCTGTTTCTTCTGAAATGTTTGCAGTAAGCGTAAATGGAAGTTTGTCGCTTGCAGCACCCAAAACAACTTTAGAAGGAGAAATTTCTTCTTTTTGTTTTAATATCAATTCAGGCATACCTTTTAATTGAAACAAAAATTTATCAGCAGCTAAAGTTTCAAATTTTTGCTTGCTTTCAGGCATTATATGCTCAAAATTCTCCACTTTCGTTAAGAAATCGAATACTTCTTGAGGAGATTTCGATATTACTACTTTTGGGCTTTCTAAATTCATTATTTTATTTTTTATAAATAAACAAAAAAAACGGCAATTTACTATGCGTGCATTGCTTTTTTTTAATAGATAAATAATTTAAATACCCCATTTTGAAGGATCGGTTCTCCAGGATTGTAAGGTGGCTGTTTGATTTGCTGTAATGTACTCTTTTTCTTGCGCTAACTCAATTAAATTTTCATAATTGCTAAGTGTAGTAAGCTTTATAGCAGCGTTATTAAAGTTATCATCGGCTGTTTTAAAACCATAACTAAATATGGCAACCATTCCTAAAAGGTCTGCATTCACTTTTTTAAGAGCGTCTACAGCTAAAAGGCTACTTTTTCCTGTACTTATTAAGTCTTCTATAACAACTACTTTTTTTCCATCGGGTACAATACCTTCTATTTGATTTTGGCGGCCATGTTTTTTAGCTTCCGGACGGATATAAATAAATGGTAAATCCAAAGCATTTGCTACCAACATACCAATACCAATAGCACCTGTAGCAACACCTGCAATTACTTCAACATTGCTGTATTCTTGTTTTATAAGAGCAGCAAATTTTTCAGTAATAGAGTTTCTTACTTCAGGATAGGACAAACAAATACGATTGTCACAATAAATAGGAGACTTCCAACCCGATGCCCATGTAAATGGATCTTGTGGTTGTAATTTAATTGCGTTAATTTGCAGTAATTGCAACGCAGTTTCTTTAGCGGTTTCTGTATTAAAAATCATAAACACAAATGTATAAAGTTTTTGTAAATAATGCGTCGATTCATTTGTCTACGCAATCATTTATTTCGGATGAATTCATCTCAATACCTATTCGAAAGGCTAATATGACTGAAATAATAACTCAGTTGCAAAATAATCCTTCGCTGAAGTTTCATCTATACCATAGTAAAGAACAAAAATTAATTAAGATTTTACATAAAAAGTTACCCGTGGTTGTTGCTGGTGGAGGTAAAGTTTACAATAAAGAAAATAAAATTCTTTTTATAAAAAGAAATGGTCACTGGGATTTGCCAAAAGGGAAAACAGAAAAAGGAGAGTCTATAGAAGAAACTTCAGTTAGAGAGGTGGAAGAAGAAACAGGGGTAACAGGTATAGAAATTACTCGTTTTTTGATGAAAACATACCATGTGTTTAAAAGACAGGGTAAATATAAATTAAAATTAACCTACTGGTTTGAAATGAAAACCGAGTTTGAAGGGCAGTTATACCCACAAATAGAAGAAAGTATTACCAAGGTAAAATGGAAATCTTCAGTAAAAACAATTGAAGCATTGAAAAACACTTATGGAACTATAACTCAACTATTTTCTAGAGAGTATTTAACAGAAGATAATTAGAGCTACGATTCTGCTGGATAAAAACATAATCCATTTAAATAGCTTACTTTTGCATTTTCTAAAAATATGCTCTTAAGGGCTTAAAATTTTTCACATTGAAACAGTATTTTAAAATTAATAATCCAGGAATCAAAAACGATATCACTGCAGGAATTACAACTTCCTTAGCAATGATTCCTGAAGTAGTAGCTTTTGCTTTTGTGTTGGGTATCGATCCTTTGGTAGCTCTTTCTGGGGCGTTTATAGTAGGTTTAATAGCAGCAATATTTGGAGGTAGACCAGGGTTAATTTCTGGAGCAGCAGGTGCTGTAGCAGTGGTGTTGATAGATCTTCTAATAGAAGGTAATGCTAAAGGATTAGCATTTGAAACACCTGTAGATAATATGGGTTATTTTTACTTGTTAGCAACCGTTATTTTAATGGGGACTATACAGGTATTAGCTGGAGTATTGAAGCTAGGTAAATTTGTTCGCTTAATTCCTCATCCAGTAATGATGGGATTTGTTAACGGTTTGGCAATCGTTATTTTTATGGCACAACTTAAAATGTTTTTTCATAGGAATCCTACCGGCGATACATGGATGATGGCTGGGTCAGAACTTTATACAATGATTGGACTTGTAGGGCTTACTATGGGTATTGTGTTTTTTCTTCCTAAATGGAAAGTTACCGCTAAATTACCTGCTGCGTTAACGGCTATTTTAGTGGTTACATTGGTTAAAGTTTTTAGCGATTTAAATGTAACTACAGTAGGATCTTATATCAAAGAAGGCGGAGGAAAAGGACTTAAGGGTGAATTTCCAACTCCAAATTTAGAACTTTGGGAATACCTACCTTTTAGTGTAGATACTTTTACTTTTATTTTTCCTTTTGCAGCTTTAGCAGCGGCAGTGGGGTTAATTGAAAGTTTAATGACATTAAACCTTGTAGATGAAATAACAGAAACTAGAGGAAACGGAAATCGGGAATGTATTGCACAAGGAGCAGCAAACATCGCTAGTGGTTTGTTAGGGGGTACAGCAGGTTGTGGTATGATAGGACAAACCATGATTAATATCAATTCTAAAGGTAGAGGTAGAGCATCGGGTATTGTAATGGCTATTACACTTTTAATCTTTATTTTATTTGCTGATAAATATATTGAAATGGTGCCGATTGCGGCACTTGTAGGGGTAATGTTTATGATGGTTATTGAAACCTTTGCGTGGAGTAGTTTTAGAATTTTGAAACGCATACCACGTTCCGACGCGTTTGTTTTAATTGCAGTATCTGCAATTACTGTATTTGAAGACTTGGCTATTGCTGTAGTAGCAGGAGTTATAATTTCAGCTCTTGTATTTGCTTGGGAAAGCTCTAAAAGAGTCCGAGTTAATAGAACTGTAAAAGAAGATGGAACTAAAGTTTATGAAATATGGGGTTCAGTATTCTTTGGAAGTATCCAAAATTTCAACTCAAAATTCGATATTAATAATGACCCAGAAAAAGTGGAAATTGACTTTATGGAAGCTAAAGTAGCGGATCATTCTGCGTTAGAAGCTATTTTTGTGTTGGTTGAAAAATACGAAAAATCAGGTAAAAAAGTTATTTTGAAACACCTTAGTACAGAGTGTAAAGATTTAATGCGTAAAGCTTCACCAAAATTTCATGATTTAATAGAGGAAAGTGTTGATGATCCTAGATACCATGTAATGACAGAAGCTTTAAAGTAGTTTCCTGTTTATAATACAAATAATAAAAAGGCTACCAATTAGGTGGTCTTTTTTGTTGCTTGTTGTGAGGTAATTACTAGGTTGTAGGCTTGTTATTGAACTATTAGAACATAAGATTCTGATCTTTTAAGTCGAGTAATATATAACTAAGGATTAGTCTGTAAATGCCTAATTTATATTTAAGAATGCTTTTTGGCTGTGCATTATAGAAATATCCTCAACTACTTTGACAATCGAAGCGCAAATGCATCAGCAGAATCTTTCAATGCAAAAATTAAGGCTTTTAGAGCAAAGTTTAGAGGAGTCAGGCACCTTCAGAATATCCAAAACCCTTGTAAATACGAGGGTTTTTTCGTAAATTATAGTAAATAAAAACCCCGAAAACAGCTGTTCAGAACTAAAAACGGGGTTTTCCTATTACGTTATTTATGAAATTACGAAGAATTA
>CALGLV010000025.1 GCA_937958985.1 uncultured Aquimarina sp. | reverse complement strand
AAATTAGGCGGAGTTTTATTACTCCGCCTAATTTTTTGAATAATTTTATAACACACAATTTTATTATGGATGATTTAAAAACTATGCTTTAAGAAATACACTAAAAACAAAATGAGTTTCCCTACAGACAATGCCTTGGAAAAAATCAGTTTATTATCTTTAATGCAAATTACTAAGAAATGGATACAGCCATCTCAAAATTGGGGTCTAATTCTTAACCAGTTCTTAACTATATTCAAAAAAGAGTTCTAATTTAAAAAAGTTAAACCTGGTAGAATTATTTTTTACATTATATATTGAATCACTTCTTATCAAATGCTTAATAACTTTGCTACCTCTATTACGTTTTTTAAGTTTTTACCATTGTCTACCCTTGTATATTTCATATTTGGAGCACTAGTGATTCGGTATTCATAAGGTTTAATAGCATTAGACGATTGGACTATTTGAATTCTATTATCTAAAAAATTCCACGCTAAGCCTGTTTTTATTTTTACCCCATTTTCGATATCCGTAATTGTCATTTGGTCAAAAAAGTGATTTTCATTCAACTTTTCTTTAATCTCAGAAATCTCTAAATAAGATAGCACACATTTTTCTTGCTTCACCCCCAAGTGCTCGGCCGTAATATTTTGAATACCGAATGATTTAATTTTATTAAAATAAATATTTACTGTAAGTATGGTGAAGAATATTCCCATGATAAGATAGGAAACTAAATAGATAAGAGCATTGGTTAAATCACCAAAATATATGAATATTAATGCCACTATTACACCACTCAATACTGCATTTAAGAAGTATGTTTTGAGATAATATTTTTGAATTACAGTCATAAATTTTTGTTTCAGAAAAAAGTTAATTTTTATTATAAAAATAGTAATTAACCACTAAAAAACAATGATTTACATCTTTTTAAGGGAGAACTTGCGTTAATTACAAAAAGTTAAATTAATGTTATCAAAGCTTGCACCATATCAATACAATTTCTTTTTTTAACTAGCTATTACCAAATGCTAGTTTTCAATTTTATAATTGCCCCTACATTTAAATTGATTTTCAATTCAATTTTTTTATTTATTCACTAACGAATATATTAATAACAAAAAAAACCCAACCAATAATGGTCGGGGTTTTCTATATTTAAAACTTCTTAAAAGGTTATTTCACTTCTTCAAAATCTACATCTTCAACATCACTAGAAGCATCAGCTTCTGGTTGTTGAGGCTCTCCACCTGGAGCTCCTGCTCCACCTTCGGCTTGTGCTTTATACATTTCTTCACTAGCAGCTTTCCACAATTCGTTAATTTTATCTAACGCTGGTGTAATTACAGCTACATCTCTAGTTTCGTATGCCTTTTTCAATTCTTCTAAAGCAGCTTCAATTGGAGCTTTTTTATCGTCAGATAATTTGTCTCCAAATTCTTTTAATTGCTTTTCAGTTTGGAAAATCATTCCATCAGCTTCGTTTAATTTATCCGCTGTTTCTTTAGCTATTTTATCTGCATCAGCATTTGCTTCAGCTTCTTGCTTCATTTTAGCGATTTCTTCTTCTGTTAATCCTGAAGATGCTTCAATACGAATATCTTGAGATTTACCAGTAGCTTTATCGGTAGCTGAAACTTTAATAATACCATTGGCATCAATATCAAAAGTTACCTCAATTTGTGGAACTCCACGTTGTGCTGGTGGAATGTCACTTAAATGGAAACGACCGATAGTTTTATTATCTGCTGCCATTGGGCGCTCACCTTGCAATACATGAATTTCAACACTTGGTTGGTTATCTGCTGCCGTAGAGAATACTTGAGACTTTTTAGTTGGAATCGTAGTATTTGCTTCAATAAGTTTTGTTAATACATTACCCATTGTTTCAATACCTAAAGAAAGTGGCGTTACATCTAAAAGTAATACATCTTTCACATCTCCTGTTAATACACCACCTTGAATAGCCGCACCTAATGCAACAACTTCATCTGGGTTAACTCCTTTACTTGGTGCTTTACCAAAGAATTTCTCAACAGCTTCTTGTACTGCAGGAATACGTGTAGATCCACCTACTAAAATAACTTCATCAATATCACTAATAGTTAATCCAGCGCTTTTAAGTGCTGTTTGACAAGGTGCTATTGTTCTTTTTACTAAATCGTCGATTAACTGATCAAATTTTGCTTTTGATAAGCTACGTACCAAGTGCTTTGGTCCTGCAGCTGTAGCAGTAATATAAGGTAAGTTAATTTCTGTAGCTGCAGAAGATGATAATTCAATCTTCGCTTTTTCAGCTGCTTCTTTTAAACGTTGTAAAGCCATTGGATCTTGACGCAAGTCCATGTTCTCTTCAGACTTAAATTCATCTGCTAACCAGTCAATAATTTTTTGGTCAACATCATCACCACCTAAATGTGTATCTCCGTCAGTAGATAATACTTCGAAAACACCATCTCCTAATTCAAGGATAGAAACATCATGAGTACCACCACCAAAATCAAAAACAACTATTTTTTGATCTGAATCTTTTTTATCTAATCCGTAAGCTAAAGCTGCCGCTGTTGGCTCATTAATAATACGCTCAACAGTTAAACCTGCAATTTCTCCTGCTTCTTTAGTTGCTTGTCTTTGTGCATCATTAAAATAAGCAGGAACAGTAATTACCGCTCTAGTTACATCTTGACCTAAGTAATCTTCAGCTGTCTTCTTCATTTTCTGAAGTGTCATTGCTGAAAGTTCTTGAGGTGTATATAAACGACCATCGATATCTACACGAGGTGTATCGTTATCACCTTTTACAACTTTATACGCTGCTCTTTCTGCTTCTTTAGAAGATTCAGAAAATTTGTTACCCATAAATCTTTTGATAGATGCTATGGTTTTTGTTGGATTAGTAACTGCTTGACGTTTTGCTGGGTCACCAACTTTAATTTCACCTCCTTCTACAAATGCAATAACCGATGGTGTTGTTCTTTTTCCTTCTGCGTTAGGAATTACCACAGGCTCATTACCTTCCATTACGGAAACACAAGAGTTGGTTGTTCCTAAATCTATTCCAATAATCTTAGACATAAACTTATATTTTTTTAAGTGTTTTGTTATTTTTTATAATTTCTATTAGTCAATCTTTATGCCATTGAAAAACCACTGACAGGATGTCATTTTGATTCGTCATAAGGCCGGTATACCAATAGATAAGAGAAAAAAGAACAAACTAGTCTGCTAAAATTTCAGCTATATTGGGTTTAAAATAGTTAGGTCCCTTTAGTACTTTACCATCTTCTCTGTAAATTGGTTGCCCATCGGCACCTAGTTTACTCATGTTACTACGTTGAATTTCATTAAACACTTCTTCGATTTTATCTTGCATTCCATGCTCTATAATCGTTCCGCACAATATGTATAACATATCTCCTAAAGCATCCGCAACTTCTACCAAGTCATTATTTTGAGCCGCTTCAAGGTATTCTTCATTCTCCTCTTTCATTAAATTGAACCGTAACTCGTTTTTAGATGCTCCCAAATCTGCTTTAGGTGTTTCTCTGTATCCTATTTTATACGCGGTATGAAATTCTTTTACTGCTTCTATTTTATTTTTCATTTGTTGAATGTTGAATGTTTAATGTTGAATGTTGAATGTTGAATGTTGAATGTTGAATGTTGAATGTTGAAAATTATAAAATTCAAATTAAATAGCATGGGTAAAAATAAAAATTGAAATTTCAAAAACTCAAAACAAACAACTAACTATATTTGCTGTATGGGATTAACAAACAATGATATTTTTAAAAAATTAAGAGTAGCACATAAACTTCGTGACGACGATATTGTAAAAATTTGTGCTTTGGTAGATCTTAAAGTTACCAAAAGTGAATTAGGAGCTTTTTTCAGAAATGAAACACATCCTAAATATGTAGAATGTGGTGATCAAATTCTTAGAAACTTTTTAAATGGATTAATTATTCACTTAAGAGGTCCTATGCCAAAAAAAGAACCAAATAAAAACACCCAAAGCAACTAGTTGCATTGGGTGTTTTAAACTTATAGAAAACAAAAAAATTACTACCTTTTCAACTGATCTTGTAAAGAAAATACTTTCCTTAACACATCGGTAGTTCTTGAGTTTAATTGAGTTCTAATCTTTTCTTCCTCAACCCCTATCATTTTAAACACCCCTGATAAAGCTTGTTTTGTTACATAGTCTGTCAAATCTGGGTTTACTTTTTGAGTAAATGGGATTGTGTTATATTTAGCAATTATATTTGACCAAACTTTAGTTGCTCCTACCTTGCCTAATGAGTTTTGAATAACTGGATTAAATTTTTGATACAAAACTGTATTTGTTTTTTGATTTAAATACTGGGTAGCAGCATTATTATTACCTACTAAAATATTTTTAGCATCTGCAAATGACATTTGCTTAACTGCATTCACAAAAATAGGAGTTGCTGTTCCTACAGCATCTTCCGCAGCACGATTTAATACTTTTAAACCCTCGTCTGCTAATTTGTTTAATCCTATTTTACGCAAACTACTGTCTACTTTTTGCAATTCTGCAGGTAATAAAATTTTAACTAAATCATTCTTTAAAAAACCATCTTTAGAAGTTAGTTTACTCACTTGTAAATCAATTCCTTTATCTAATGCTTGTCGAAGACCTCCTGCAATATATTCATTAGACAATCCTTTGGAAGTTTGCCCTCCTAAAGTACCTTCAGGTAAATTATTTATTACATGTTGTAATTCTGCACAACTACAAAATAATAATAAACTTAGTGCTAGTATAATTTTTTTCATCTTAATATTTTAGGTGTTATTAGTTAATCGAAAACTACTGTTTTGTTATTATATACCAAAACTTTACGTTTAATATGATGCTTAATTCCCCTTGAAAGAACAATTTTTTCGACATCACGTCCTTTTGCTATAAAATCATTAACGCTATGTGTGTGTGTTACCTTTACAACTTCTTGCTCAATAATTGGCCCTTCGTCTAAATCGGAAGTTACGTAATGAGAGGTTGCACCTATAATTTTGACTCCTCTATTATGCGCCGAGTGATAAGGCTTTGCTCCTGGAAAAGCTGGTAAAAAAGAATGATGAATATTGATCACTTTATTCGTATAATGATTAACGAAATCACCCGATAAAATTTGCATATAGCGTGCCAACACTATAAAATCAACTTTCTTCTTTTTCAATAATTCAATTTGCTTAGCCTCTGCCTCTATTTTGTTTGATTTATTTACAGGTATATAAGCATAAGGTATTTGAAAGTTAGCCGCTACTTCGGCCATATCTTTATGATTACTTATTATAATCGGGATATCAACATCTAATTCTCCTGCGGCATGCCTTCCTAAAATATCGTACAAACAATGTGAATATTTGGACACAAATATTGCCATTTTAGGTGTCACCGAAGGGTCAAACATTTGCCACTCCATTTTATTTGGGATAGCTATTTCTTCTGAAAAGCGTTTTTTAAACAATTCTAAAACCTTTGATTCTGGAAGAAATTCACATTCTAAACGCATAAAAAAAGCGCCCTCATCCGTATCTACATGTTGCTCCAAGTAAACCGTATTTCCTTTAGACTCTGCAATTAGATTCGTTACTTTAGCTATAATTCCTTGCTGATCGGGGCAATGAATTAGTAATATTATTTTATTCATTTTATGATGAAGGTATTTCTATTTATTGTAAACTTATTAAATACAATACAGTTAAGCAACTTTACAACCCGCTATAAGATTATAGTTGAATTTTAAACCTCTAAATAAGCTACTATTTTTTTATTAATTTCCGGAGATTGTAGAGAATGCCCTATATTTTCAACGGTAAACAATTCACAACTACTCCAGTTACGCGCTATTTTTGTAGATAACAAATAAGGCGCTAATGGATCGTACTTTTCTAAAACTAGTAATCCTTCAACTTTTAATTCTTTTGCAAAATTAGCTATTGAAAATTCTTCAGCATAAAAACCAAACCTTCCATGAAGGTATGCATTCATTTTTTGCATAAACTTATCCGTAAGCCCCAAAGTAGTTTGAAAACCTTTCATAAATAAATTTAACTCTGAAGGTGGCCCTAGTGTTATAATTTTTTTTATCGCTAACGACTGAACTAAATATTGGTAATAAATAGCGGTCATTCCGCCTAAAGAATGCCCAATAATAATTTCAGGTTTATAAATTTCAGCAATATCCTTAACACATTCCGTATACAAAGGTACACTAAGGTATTTTCCGCTTGAAGCGCCTTGTGCAGGAGCATCTACAGCTAATATATTATAATTTTGTTTTTGTAATAAAGGCACTAAAAAACGCCACCTGTAACTATTACTTTCCCAACCATGAAGTAATATTACTGTTTTACCTGTGCCTTCCCAATGATATACTTGAATTGTATGATTATTAGTTTCAATTTTAACACTATCGGCTGATGCTAAAAAATCTTTTTCTTGAGGGCGTACACGTCCTTTTCTTGGAGTACAAAATAAGTTAAATGCTATTTCTACCGCTTTTTTTGAATTGAAAAAACTTTGAATTTGTAATTTTTTCCCAATTAAAAACGGAATACACTTTAGTATCAGCTTCTTCATTTAATATAAATCTATAAATAGTAATGATTTAGCTTTACTGCTAATCCCAATCCAACCAAAAATATTTAATTTTAGCAGTGTCAGGTATCTGTGCTTCTTCAACAGTTGATGTGGTATCAAACCTTAAATCACTTGGTAATTCTGTTTTACTGATAACTACAAATGCGTTTAACTCATTTATTGTAACAATTACAGAACCTAGAGTGTTTGATATTTTTGAAATCTTATAATTTTCTTTAATATCTTTAAAAGTACTCGCTATGTTTAACCCTTTTTCTGATGTAAACCTATTATCTAAAATCCGTATTGATTTTATGGTTGCAATTGAATCGAATTGCTCCGTAGGTTCCAAACTAAGTAAGGCTTTACCTGTAGTAGTTTCAAAAACTTCAACATCGTTTGTATTACCTGTAAATTCGTCTCCAGCAACGCGTTTTACGATAGAATCATTCGCAAAGATAGTTTCTAGTTCCTGAACTTTACTTTCTTTAGTAAGTGACCCTATACTGTTAGGTGTTATTAAAAAAGGATTTGTCTTTTTTGTACAGCTCAATATCAAAAAGGCTGAAGCAAGCATTACGAAGCTAAATTTCATCAGTAGTAATTATTTTAAAATCACTACAATATTAGGACATACTAATTAATTAGCGCCAAAAATTAAAATAAAAAATTTAAGTTCTTAAATTTTCAAAATTCCACAATACGCTGTTAAAAAAACACTCCTACGAATGGAGTAATTGCCGAATTATAAATACTTCTATCTTCATTAAACAGTACATCGTATCGGAAACCTACGGATATATTACCCAATCGATATCCTGCGCCTAAATAAAATGCAGGAAAATTAAAGCTGTCCTTTTCGTCACGTCCTGGCAATTCAAACGTGCGATTCACAAATGTTTGCTCCAATTCTGCTGAAAGTTGTAGTTCTCTAAGTGGATTATACATAAATATGGCCGACGTTCCGTAATTAAATTGTTTAACGTTAGCATCTCTAAAGTTCGAATATCCAAAACTTATACTTCCACCAGCAGCTACCTTAGGGTTAAATTGATAAATTGCGGCAGGAGCCAAAACAATATTGGTACTCCTATTTGAGAAACCTAAATTAACCCTACCACCATACTTCACATTTTCCCAAAAATTTTTTTTTGATGAAGCATCAACTTGAGAAAAAGCAGTATATTTAATGGTTATTAATAAACTAATAAACAGTATTCTTTTAAAATTCATAATATTTTTGATTTTATTTATTAAATAATCAACAAATCACAGCTATAAATATAGATAATTCTACGGATTATAGTCGTGTAAGTTGTAATTTTGAAAGATATTTAAGATTAACAACCACTAGGTACATAGATGGATAAATTTTCATTTTTAAATGCAGCTTCTTCAGCATATTTTGCCGAACTGTATGAACAATATTTACAAAGCCCCGACAGTATAGAACCTAGTTGGAAAGCTTTTTTTCAAGGATTTGATTTTGGTTTAGAGAGTGCAGAAGATATTTCTTCGGAGGTGAATTCCACTACCGGATTAGTGCCTGAAAACGTACAAAAAGAATTTCAGGTAGTTCAATTAATAGACGGTTACCGTACTCGAGGTCACTTGTTTACAAAAACAAACCCCGTACGTGAACGCAGAAAATACAGCCCTACTTTAGCCCTTGAAAGCTTTGGATTAAACCAAAACGATTTATCGACTGTTTTTAATGCTGGCGAAATTATTGGTTTAGGACCGGTATCACTTCAATCAATTATTGATCATTTAGATCGAATTTACTGCGAATCAATTGGTGTTGAATATATGTATATTCGAAGACCTGATGAACGACAGTGGATACAAGATAAATTGAACGCTAACGGAAATAGAACTGATTTTTCTGCTGGAGAAAAAAAGGATATTTTAAAAAAACTAAACGAAGCCGTTTCTTTTGAAAACTTTTTACATACAAAATATGTAGGTCAAAAGCGTTTTTCTTTAGAAGGTGGTGAAGCTTTAATACCAGCTCTTGATCAGTTATTAGAACAAGCAGCTAATAATGGTGTAAAAGAGTTTGTTTTGGGTATGGCACACCGTGGACGTTTAAGTACACTTACAAATATTTTCGGAAAAAGTGCCAAGGATATTTTTAGTGAATTCGACGGGAAAGATTATGACGAAGATATTTTTGACGGTGATGTAAAATACCATATGGGCTGGACAGGTACTCGCAAAAGTGCTAATGGAGCTGAAATAAATATGAGTATTGCTCCCAACCCATCACACTTAGAAACTGTTGGTGCCGTTGTTGAAGGTATTGCACGCGCAAAACAAGATCGAAATCACAAAGAAAATTTCTCAGAAGTACTTCCTATTATTATACATGGAGATGCTGCTATAGCAGGGCAAGGTATTGCGTACGAAATTACGCAAATGTCTCGTTTAGATGGCTATAAAACAGCGGGTACCATTCATATTGTTGTAAATAAC
Source organism: uncultured Aquimarina sp. (assembly GCA_937958985.1). Lineage (GTDB taxonomy): Bacteria > Bacteroidota > Bacteroidia > Flavobacteriales > Flavobacteriaceae > Aquimarina. Next base: position 5,225 of record CALGLV010000025.1, on the reverse strand, counting down.
CAAATTGGCTTTACTACAAATTACTTAGATGCACGCTCATCTACTTATTGCACCGATGTTGCTAAAGTAACTTTATCACCTGTTTTACATGTAAATGCCGATGATGCTGAAGCTGTAGTTCACGCTATAAATTTTGCCTTGGATTATCGCATGCAATTTAAGCGCGATGTATTTATCGATTTACTAGGTTATAGAAAATATGGGCATAACGAAGGTGACGAACCTCGTTTTACGCAACCTAAACTTTATAAAGCAATTGCTAAGCACAAGAACTCTCGCGATATTTACGCCGATAAGCTGATATCCGAAGGAGTTATTGATGCTTCATTTGTTCCTAAAATTGAAAAGGAATATAAAAACAATCTTGAAAAAGAACTAGAAAGCTCTCGTAAAGAAGACAAAACAGTCATTACCCCTTTTATGGAAGATGATTGGAAAGACTACACTCGTGTAGATGAAAAACGTATGATCGAAACGATTGACACTACGTTTTCAGGAAAACAACTTGACGAGATTGCCGAAATAATAACCACTTTACCAAATGATAAAAAATTCTATCGTAAAGCAACAAAAGTAATTGCTGATAGAAAGAAAATGTATTTCGAAACCAATAAACTTGATTGGGCTATGGGTGAGCTACTTGCCTATGGATCTTTATTAAAGGAAGGTTTTGATATTCGATTAAGTGGTCAAGATGTAGAACGTGGTACTTTTTCTCACCGACATGCTGTTGTCAAAGTTGAAGACAGTGAGGAAGAAGTTGAGTTATTAAATCATTTAGGCGAAGATCAAGGTGATTTTTATGTTTATAATTCCTTTTTATCAGAATATGGTGTTGTTGGTTTTGACTATGGTTATGCCATGGCAAGTCCAAAAACATTAACTATTTGGGAAGCTCAATTTGGTGACTTTAGTAATGGAGCACAAATTATGATTGACCAATACATTTCTGCTGCCGAAGATAAATGGAAAATGCAGAATGGTTTAGTTATGCTACTGCCTCATGGTTATGAAGGCCAAGGTGCAGAACATTCTTCTGCCCGTATGGAACGTTACCTTCAATTATGTGCTAAAGATAATATGTACATAGCCGATGTAACCACACCTGCAAACCTTTTTCACTTATTAAGAAGACAGCTTAAAGCTGAATTTCGTAAACCTTTAATTGTATTTACTCCAAAAAGTTTACTTAGAAATCCTAAAGTAGTTTCTACAAAAGAAGCTTTTGCTGAAGGTAGTTTTGAAATGCTAATTGATGATGCAGCAGCGAAAGCTGAAGCTACAAAAACATTAGTTTTTTGTACAGGTAAATTTTATTACGATTTACTTGAAGAAAGAGAAAATTTAGAAAGAGACGATGTGGCTCTTGTTAGGATAGAACAACTGTTCCCTTTACCTGTAGAACAGATGAATGCTGTTATTGAAAAATACAATGCAAAAGATATTGTTTGGGCTCAGGAAGAACCAAGAAACATGGGAGCTATGTCGCATATGATAATGCATTACGATAAAGCAACAAGCTTTAGGTTTGCTACTCGTAGGCCGTACGGAGCACCTGCTGCTGGTAGTGCTACACGTTCTAAACGTCGCCACCGTGAAGTAATTGACTATGTGTTTGATTCCACAAAAAATAATCAAAGAAATTAATTTATAAATACAAAGACCTTTTAAAAGGAAAAATATAAAGTACTATGGCTTTAGAAATGAAAGTTCCCTCACCGGGAGAATCGATTACCGAAGTTGAAATTGCTGAATGGTTAGTTGAAGACGGTGATTATGTTGAAAAAGACCAAGCTATTGCAGAAGTAGATAGTGACAAAGCAACCCTAGAATTACCTGCTGAAGCAAGTGGAATTATTACCTTAAAAGCTGAAGAAGGTGACGCTGTTGCTGTAGGACAAGTAGTTTGTTTGATTGACACTGATGCCGTAAAACCTGAAGGAGGTTCAGCTGAAGCTCCTAAAAAAGAAATTGCAAAAGAAGAAACTAAGGCTGAAACTCCAAAAGCTTCTGATAAAAAAGAAACTTACGCTACAGGAACGGCCTCTCCTGCTGCTAAAAAAGTGCTTGCCGAAAAAAACATTAACCCTTCTGCTGTAAGCGGAACAGGTAAAGATGGTAGAATCACTAAAGCTGATGCCGTAAATGCGGTGCCTTCTATGGGAGTTCCAACATCTGGAGGAAGTAGAGGTACAGAGCGTAAGAAACTTTCGATGCTTCGTCGTAAAGTAGCTCAACGTTTAGTTGCTGTTAAAAACGAAACTGCAATGTTAACTACATTTAATGAAGTTAATATGCAGCCTATATTTGATTTAAGAAAACAACATAAAGAAAACTTCAAGTCAAAACACGGTGTCAACCTTGGCTTCATGTCTTTCTTTACACTAGCTTGTGTTCGTGCGCTTAAAATGTACCCAGCTGTTAATGCAATGATGGATGGTGACTATATGATCGCTAACGATTTTCAAGATATAAGTATTGCCGTTTCTGGACCTAAAGGTTTAATGGTTCCTGTGATTAGAAATGCAGAAAACCTTTCTTTTAGAGGTGTAGAGTCGGAAGTAAAACGTTTAGCTTTAAGAGCTCGTGATGGTCAAATTACTGTAGACGAAATGACTGGTGGTACTTTCACTATTACCAATGGTGGTGTGTTTGGATCTATGTTATCTACTCCTATCATAAACCCTCCTCAATCGGCTATTTTAGGTATGCACAACATCGTTGAACGCCCTATGGCTGTAAATGGTGAAGTAGTAATACAACCTATTATGTACGTAGCCTTATCTTACGATCACCGTATTATTGATGGTAAAGAGTCTGTAGGATTTCTTGTAGCAGTTAAAGAGGCTTTAGAAAACCCAGAAGAATTATTAATGGATAATAACCTTATTAAAGCGCTAGAATTATAATAGCGAAACCAATACGACAACACCTAAAGGCTGGTAATGTAAATTATCAGCCTTTTTTATGCTCAAATTCAAAAAAATAACACCTAAAAAACACACAACTAACTATATATCAATTATTTAATATATTTACATTAAAACTAATTAATTGAAAATCAGCAATCAACAAAAAAATGGAATTATACAATTGGCATTTTTGATTGTTGTAAGTCTTGCTTTGTTATGTATTTCAAAAGTACTTCCCTCCCCCTCTAGTCAATTTACTATAAATCCTGAAATTCAATCAGAACTGGATAAACAGAAATTAGCTTTTGAAGAAAAAAAGAAACAAAATTTTAAAAAATTCTATGTCAATTCTATTAACGACTATATTGGCTACAAACTGGGATTAAATACCCATCAAATTGATTGCTTACTCACTTATTTTGATTCTGGTAAATTAGTTTATACCTCTAAACAGTTTAAGGAAATTACAACTCTTAGCGATACTCAATTTAGAGCAATAGAAAACAAACTTCTATTTCCTGAAAAAAGAAGAAAAACTAAAAAAAAGAGTCACAAAAAATATAAAAATAAATTCCATTCTTCTAAAAAATTTGATCTAAATATAATTACCGCCCTGCAATTAGAAAAAGAATTAAAATTACCTCAATTTATAGCAGCTCGGATTGTAAAATTTAGAAAGCTTTTAAAAGGCTACAAAAATATGGAAGAAATTGAAAAAGTATACAGCATACTCCCCTATCAAACAGAACGTATAAAGAAGTACTGTTATATTAAATAGCTAGCTACAAAAAGTAACATCGCACTAATTTTCAATATCAAAAGCTATAATTTTTTTATCCCTTAAAAGGATTCATTTTTTAAGAAACTTTGGCTGTTTGTCAACCTGTAAAATTAACAGATAACCCCTATATTTGAATCGAAATTAGTTACTCTTGTAATCCGATTCTATGAATTTTGAATTTTCCGAAACGCAACAAATGGTTGCCGAAGCTGCAAAAAACTTTGCCCTACAATATATTAAACCATATATAATGGAATGGGATGAAGCTCAAACTTTTCCTGTAGACGTTTTTAAAAAAGCGGGAGAATTGGGTTTTATGGGAGTTTTAATACCAGAAGCTTATGGTGGCTCTGGTTTAGGCTATCATGAATATATTGCTATTATTGACGAAGTTTCTAAAATAGACCCTTCCATAGGGTTATCTATAGCAGCTCATAATTCGCTTTGTACTAATCATATTTATGAATTTGGTAACGAAGAACAACGAAAAAAATGGTTGCCTAAGTTAACTTCTGCTGAGCATATTGGCGCATGGGGACTAACGGAACATAATACTGGTAGTGATGCTGGTGGAATGAATACTACTGCGGTAAAAGATGGAAACGATTATATTTTAAATGGTGCTAAAAATTTTATTACTCATGGTAAATCGGGTGATATTGCTGTAGTAATTGTTCGTACTGGCGAAAAAGGAGACTCACATGGAATGACTGCTTTTGTTGTTGAAAGAGGTACTCCTGGTTTTTCTGCCGGAAAAAAAGAAAATAAACTAGGAATGCGTGCTAGTGAAACTGCTGAAATGATTTTTGATAATTGCCGAATCCCTGCTGAAAATATTTTAGGTAAAGTTGGAGAAGGTTTTATACAATCAATGAAGATTTTAGATGGTGGTCGTATTTCAATTGGAGCATTGTCTTTAGGTATTGCAAAAGGCGCTATGGAAGCTTCTCTTAAATACTCTAAAGAAAGAGAACAGTTTGGCAAGGCTATTAATAAATTTCAAGCTATAAGCTTTAAACTTGCTGACATGGCTGTTAAAGTGGAGGCTGCAGAGTTAATGCTACACAAAGCTGGCTCAATGAAAAACAAAGGTCAAAAAATGACTCAAATTGGTGCCATATCCAAATTATATGCTAGTGAAATTTGTGTTGAAATAGCAAATGACGCGGTACAAATTCACGGTGGCTATGGGTACATCAAAGACTATCCAGTAGAAAAGTTTTATAGAGATTCTAAACTTTGTACTATAGGCGAAGGTACTTCTGAAATACAACGGTTGGTTATAGCTCGCGAGATGTTGAAGTAATAATTTAACACTCTGCTCAAAAAATAATTCTATATTAAATTAAAAAATCTAGTGATATTAAACCGTTAATATCACTAGATTTTTTTTGACACTATCCTAAAAAGTGTGTAAATAAAAAATAACTTGGGTTTGACTTTATTTAATAATTAGAGTTGAACCCTTTTTTCATATATAATTAAAAACTGATTAAGTATGACACCCCAGTTTCTAACTGGCATAGACCATT
>CALGLV010000024.1 GCA_937958985.1 uncultured Aquimarina sp. | reverse complement strand
TTGCTATGTCTTGTTGGCTCTAAAAATAGATGCTCTAGGCTAATAACAACCAAAAAAAGAAAATCCAAGATCTGAATCTATCAAATCTTGGATTTTTTTATGTAAAGATTATCTAAACAATCTTATTTTCTGAATGTGCCTGCTGAGTGTCCACAACATTTTAACTCTAGCTAGATCAGCTTGTGCTATTGTTAAATAGAAGTAAATTTATAAAAGAGTTTTGTTACGGATCTTTTTTGGAAAATAAAAAGCCCAAAAAAAAAATTTGAGCTTTTCGTTAATTTGATTTTTTTACTTAGATAACTAAGAGTATTTAGGGTTATTTACTAGCTAAATAATTAGAGGTATCGTTAATAATTTCAATTTTATTACTTTGTAGTACTTCAGTACCATTGTATTCGGCTATAATTTGTAATGTATTTACACCTTTCTTTAATTGTTTGTTGGAAATGCTGTAATCAGTTACCGGAACGTTAAATTCAATTACATTTTCATTTTCTGAAATTACTGTTTTTGTGAGGTTTCGTTTAATTAATTTACCATTAACGCTTAAATTGTAGGCTATTTTATGTTCTGGTAAATCGGAATCCCAATGTAAATTATAAATTTCCTTATGGCTTAAGTAAACCGGTTTTTTTAAAGAAACTTTGTGTTCTTTGTTAACAATAGGAGTGAGGCTGTTAAGTGTAGATTCGCTTTTGTTTGAGCAAGAGCTTAGAAAGAAACAAAAACAGATAAAAGGTGCTTTAATCAAGGTTATAGTTCTCATTATGGGTTTTTTTATTCTAATTACTTGATAAATATAAGAAAAAACCTACATGATAAGATCTTTGAAAAACCATTAAACTGAACTTTAACACTAACTAATAGGTAGGTGTTTTGTTATACTTGATCTAATCGATAAACGGTATTGTTTTGTTTTAGGTGACAATAGCTACAATTACAGTCAAAGATGAATTCATACCTTTCGTCGATATTAAATCCTTTCTTATTGAATTTGAATAAACCCTCAAAATCCATTTCAAAAGCTTCAGTATACCTAATGATCGTAAATATATTTGCATCATTAGTACTCTTAAGTTCAAAATAAGCGCTGGCACCTATAGATTTTAGTAATTGTGCATTGCCTATTTTTTGTGCTAAAGGAGGTTTTTGTGTAGTGGGTATATTAGGATCAAAATAATTAGTAAGATTTTCCTTTAGAACAGAATCTTCATAAATCGATACAATACCATTATGTACTTTATACATAGTATTGTTTAAAGCTCCATGCTTTACGTTACCTAGGGGGCTAGGTGTAAAGCAATTATTTCGTTTCATTTTACTAACAATTTTTTTATTGTTAGAGGATTTTATTAAAGTGTCTGTTACTAGCCTAGAGCAATTACTTCCTATTTTACTGCTAAAAGTTAAATAGGGGATACTTCCTTGGCTTTGTAAGTCTTCTATATAGTTTAGCGCCTTATCATAATCCACATCATCACAAACGGAAGCGATCATTCTTCCTTGTCCGTGTGTTTTTTCTGGATGAGACTCAAGCCATACTAAAATTTCTTCTAAATTAAGTAATTCTAAATCTGGAGAAATTTTTGCCTTTAAGGGTATGTGTAGCTCAATATCTGTTTTTTCACTTCTCACCCTTCCTTTTTTAGGGGGAGTAACATAGCGACCAAAATCAAAATAATGAATATAACCAGTAGCATTATTAATAAGTAATAATAAAGCATGTCCGCCTTTAATGTATCCGTTTTTTCCTAAACCCACATAGGGGAATAATTTATTTTGAACATACTCAGTAGAATATTTTACGTAAGTATCTGGATAGGCTATAGGGATAATCTTACCTGTATTCAATGGAAATTAGATATTTACGGTTTCTATTGTTTTTTCAAATACTTGATCTAAAATTAAATCTTCGTAAGTCATTTTTGCACCAGTTTCATTACCCACAACTTGAGTAATACTTCTGGTTTGTAAATTTCCTCGTTTAATTTTTAAATCATAGAAGTCATCGCCTATACCACCTGTTTTGTGAAATGTGGTAATATTTTCGGGGCTAAGTTTGTATTCAGATTTAAAATCGGCAAACCAATCGCGTCTATATTGTTTCATTTCATCGGTATATAACGTGGATGAAGACCAAATATGAGTAGCATTATTATCTAATACCCTAAAATGTTTTGTTAATCCGTCCCAAACTAACTCGTAAAAAGATAGCTCGTTATTCCAATCTACCCCAGCTAACGTAAAAGGTTCTAAATTTTCGCAATTATAAGCTAGCATAGCTTCTTTTAAATTATTTTGTGATAAAATATCAGTAACTACAACACCTCTACTATGCCTGTACGTGTTTTGCTTTGTATGGTTTTTGTAACCACCATTGAGTAGGCAAATCATAGTTTGCTCGTCACTAACAGAAATCCAAGTACCTCCCGCAACTTCATCTTTGGGGAATAATAATTGTTTTTCTGAAACCTCATAAAAATCAATAGGTAGCGTTTTTCTACCAATTGCCTCATCTCTATTCGAGGTAAGTATAAAACCCTTAGGGCTAGTTTTAACTAAAGTAACTGTGCACATATAAACAAATCTGTCTTTACAATATTCGACAACTTACAAAAAATTATAATATTACCCTTTATATTTCATGGGTAGGTAAACTACTTTTTTTGTTTCAAAAAAACTTTCAGAATAATAATCAGAAATATTATATTCTTTAACTGTTTCAAAAATAGAGAGTTCCTCGGTAAGGTCGCCACCTTTTAAATATAGAATACCGTTTTTTAATTCATGTTTCGATTTTTTCTTTATGTTTTTGCGAACCCATTTCACAAAATCGGGCATTCTAGTTACGGCCCTACTAACAATAAAATCGAACTGAGTATCGAAAGTACCTGCTCGTTTTTGCTCTGCTTTAAGGTTTGTTAGCGAAAGCGCTTCGGCAACAGCGTTCACCACTTTAATTTTTTTTGCGATTACATCACACAAATAAAATTGTGTTTCAGGAAATAAAATAGCTAAAGGAATTCCGGGGAATCCACCACCAGTACCCACATCCATAACAGTTGATCCGGGCTCAAATGCTTGAATTTTAGCAATAGCCAAAGAATGCAACACATGCCTCTCTAGCAACGCTTCAATATCCTTGCGAGAAACTACGTTTATTTTGGCATTCCATTCAGCATACAAACTTGGTAGTTGAGCAAATTGGTCAATTTGTTTTTCTGTTAAATCGGGGAAGTATCGTTTTATTATTTCCATAAACATATTTTGCAGGAACAAAAATACGTTTATACCACGTATTTTTAGTAATATCAAACTATTTAAAAAAAATTAATCGTTATTTTTGTATGTTGATTATAATCATTTTCTTCGTAAATACACTATATGCAAGAAGCGCAAGTACGTTTTAATAGAAGTAATTCTCCTAAGTTTTTTAAAACACTTAATAAAAGAGTTAATTCATACTTTAAAGATCATGAATTAAAAAAAACGGGGAATTGGAAACTTCACTTAAAAACTTTAGTAATGCTTAGTTTATTTGTGTCGCCTTACTTTTTAATTTTATTAGCACCAATACCGCAGTGGAGTATGTTTGTACTTTGTATAGTTATGGGTGTTGGTATGGCTGGTATTGGTATGAATGTAATGCACGATGGAAATCACAATTCGTATTCCGAAAAAAAATGGGTAAATAAGCTAATGGGTGCTAGTATGTATTTTTTAGCAGGTAATGTATATAACTGGCAAGTACAACACAATGTATTGCACCATACCTATACAAATATTCATGGGCACGATGAAGATTTAGATGCGGGTAGAATTATTCGTTTTAGTAAACATTCCGATTGGAAATATATTCATAAATTTCAGCATATCTATTCTATATTATTGTACGGATTATTAACTATAAATTGGGTAACTACAGTAGATTTTAAACAAACGGCACGCTATTTAAAAAGAAAATTGTCTTACGGTAAACTTCCAACACCATTGGCACAATGGAGTACCATTATAGTAAGTAAAATATTATATTTTATAGTGTGGATTGCAATACCAATGATGGTTTTAGAAAGCGTAGCTTGGTACCACATACTTCTTGGCTTTTTTGCAATGCATTATGTTGCAGGTTTAATATTAAGTGTAATTTTTCAATTAGCACATGTAATTGAAGATACCGAAACGCCATTGCCAAGTGAAGATGGTATGATGAAAAATACCTGGGCAATACACCAGCTGTTTACAACCACAAATTTTGGTACAAAAAATAAATTTTTAAGCTGGTTTTCTGGTGGATTAAATCACCAAGTAGAACACCATATTTTTCCTCACATTAGCCATGTTCATTACCCTAAAATTGCTAAAATTATAAAGGAAACAACTAAAGAATTCGATTTACCATATAACGAATATAAAAGTATGGGGAGTGCTTTATCGGCACACTTTAAGCATTTAAAATATTTAGGAGCAAATCCAAACATCGCATAAAAGAGAATAATTAAAACAAAACAATGAGTAATCAATTATCTGATAAAATTAATAGTTTAGCACCTTCTGCTACTTTAGAAATGGCTGCAAAAGCACGTGAATTACGTGCCGAGGGTAAAGATATTATAGGGTTAAGTTTAGGTGAGCCAGACTTTAATACTCCTGATTATATCAAAGATGCAGCTATACAAGCTGTAAACGACGATTATAACTCTTACACACCAGTAGATGGTTATGTAGAGTTGAAGAAAGCGGTAATTTCAAAATTTAAGCGCGATAATAACTTAAGTTACGAAGCTTCTCAAATTGTAGTTTCTACAGGAGCGAAGCAAGCACTTTACAATGTAGCTCAAGTTTGTTTAAATAAAGGTGACGAAGTAATTTTACCTTGTCCTTATTGGGTAAGTTATTCTGATATCGTAAAACTAGCCGATGGTGTACCGGTAGAGGTAGAGACTTCTTTAGAGAACGATTTTAAAATGACACCAGCTCAGTTGGAAGCTGCAATCACACCAAAAACGAAAATGCTTTGGTACAGCTCCCCTTGTAACCCTAGTGGATCTATTTATAGTAAAGAGGAATTAAGAGCTTTAGCAGATGTATTGGCTAAGCATCCTCAAATAGTGGTAGTAAGTGATGAAATTTATGAACACATAAATTACGGTGTTACGGCACACGCATCAATGGCAGAATTTGATGATATGTACGACCGTACTGTTACTGTTAACGGAGTAGCAAAAGCTTTTGCTATGACGGGATGGAGAATTGGTTATATTGGAGCGCCTACTTACATCGCTCGTGCTTGTAATAAACTGCAAGGACAAGTTACTAGTGGTGCTAACTGTATAGCTCAACGCGCTGTTATTACAGCACTAGAAGAGCCTGTAAGCCGTATTCAATACATGGTTGATAAATTTGAAGAACGTAGAAAATTAATTTTAGGTTTGTTAAATGATATCGAAGGTTTTGAATGTAACGAGCCAGAAGGAGCTTTTTATGTTTTTCCAGACATCAGTGCCTTTTTTGGTAAAACGTTCAATGGAAAAACTATTACTAACGCCTCTGAGTTTGCTATCTATATACTAGAAGCAGCTAATGTAGCTACAGTAACTGGAGATGCTTTCGGAAACGGTAAATGTATTCGTATTTCTTACGCCGCTAGTGAAGAGCAAATTATAGAAGCGATTGCTAGAATTAAAAAAGCAGTGAGTTAATATAAAAATTGCTATTTTATTATATTTATAACAAAGGCTACCGTATAGGTAGCCTTTGTGTGTTTATAAGTATCCTGTTAATAAATGATAGAACCCTAATGGATACTAAAATTTATGTAGGCAATAACCTTTTGTTATTTGTTTTCTTTTTTAAAAATTAAATAGTTGTAATTTTTATCGATTGTATATTTATTGTTTTTTATAGTTATTCTATCGGTTCCCTTCATCCAAGTATTGTTTCCAATATAAACATCCAAAGTATCAATTTGATCTTTTTTAAGATCATGCACTGTTATAACATTCTTTTTTATTAATTGAACATCTAGAGATTGCTTCAAATTTCCTGTATTTCTAATATATTTCCCTTGAATATTGATCGCATCTGAATCTAAATCTATTTGCTCATATTTCTTTTTATTAAGTATTTTCCAAGTTATTTCTTCCGCAAAGAAACTAGCGCCATTAGGTCCTGTTGTGTTAATTAGACATATAATGTACAAATCCTCTTTAGGGAAGTATCGCGTATCAGAGAGAAATCCGTGAATTCCTCCTGCGTGAGCAATTTCTTTGTGTCCAAAATTGGAGAAGTTAATTAAGCCTTTAGCGTAGCTAACAGGCATGCCATCATTTAATTTCCCGGGGCTAATTAACAATTGATACATTGGTTCTGAAAGTACTTTTTTAGTATGTAAAGAATTCATCCAAGTGAGTAAATCTTCGGTGGTACTACATAAAGAACCAGCCGAATAAGGCCAAATATGATTTAAATAAGGTTTTTGTTTAAGTCCGTTAGGAGTATAATTATATCCATAGACTTTATTTTTAGCCACTTCGGTATTGGAGCAATAGCTGGTGTTATTCATACCTAAAGGTTCAAATAATTCTTGATTTAAGAATTCTTCATAACTTAGTCCTGTTATTTTTTCTATAATTAAACCGAGGAAAAAGTAACCACTGTTGTTATAAATTAACTCCTCATTGGGTTCAAATAAAAGGTCTTTTCGCTCCACCATTCGCACTAAAGTATCTCTTGGATGGCTCTCGATAGATAAATCCCAAAACTCTTTAATTTCTGTATAGCTAGGAATACCCGATGTATGATTAAGTAAATTGTTTATGGTAATCTTTCTTCCTCTGGTATCAAACTCTAAATAATTAGTAAAATCATCATCTAAAGAAATTTTTTTAGCTTCTACTAGTTTAAGAATAGCAACTGCGGTGAATTGTTTGGTTACTGAGCCAATTTCAAACTGTCCATTTTCAGGCATTGCTACGGAAAGTTCTAAGCAGGCTTTTCCGTATGATTTTTTTGAAATACTAATAATGCTCCCCCTGCTATTTGAGTACTATCAATACTCTTTCGGAATAACGAATCAGCATATACTTCTAAGGAATCTACATTAGATGCTTTTTTTATGTATTCGTTTTTACAACTTGATAACAGTAACATTGCAGTTATTGATATCAAAATCATTACTTTATTCATCTTTTGAGTATTTTGTATTGTTAGAGTGTATTGAAAACACTACTAAAATCAAATTATAGGGTGTATGGGCACCTACTTTTCTCCTTCCAAGGTATTTAGAAAGTTCCACCAATAGAGTCAGAATCTTTAAATTTTAGAACGACTTCTCTCGCATCTTTATCTTTGGAGTTTTCAACTAATTAAGAAACTGCAGTTTCCTGTCGAGCAACTAATTCTGTTCCTAATCTGTCAATAACTCCAGCATCTACACTAAAAGGAACATTATCTGTATCAAAACTCGCAAGTTTAGTCGATAATTCTAAAATTTTACTGTAATTACTAGAATCATTGGCTAAGGTTCTTTCTAATTCCTCCCTAATTTATTTTTCTTCCATCATTACATTGTTTTAATTCTAGCGTTTAATTTAGCTATGCTTTCCATTAATTTGCTAAAAGATAAAGTAGTTCCATAAAACATACTTTCTTGCATGGTTTTATAATCTTTTTCCCAATCTTTAATTGTTTCTTCTGGCGGAACAATGTTAATCGATTTAGGAATATGGTTTGCATAATCAATCCCTCTAATAGCATTAAAGTTCTTTCTGTGGTCAACAATTGTATCGTAAAGAATAACATCTTTTAAAGCATCTATTCCATGAGCAGTATCCATTAATTTTTCTAAATCATACAAATGACGACTCATTCGTTCTACTCTTATGGACTACCTACTAAATTTGGTACTATTTTTTATGCTACTTTTTGATTGTTAATAATTTTTAGTTTTATCTCAAATTCAGCTGGAGATTTATAATCTAAAGCAGAATGCATTCTTACAGTATTATACCAATTAATATATTCTTCTATAATTTTATAGGCCTGTAAGTAAGATTTGAAATTATGTCTATTAGTACATTCATATTTTAGTGTTTTAAAAAACGATTCCGCTACGGCATTATCCCAGCAATTACCTTTTCTACTCATGCTTTGTGTTGTTCTATTACTTACCCTTAAGATATCTACCATTTTACTGGAAGCATATTGTACGCCTCTATCAGAATGAAAAATATGATTGTCTGTAATATTTCTTTTCTTTCTAGCTTGTACCCAAGCGCTATAAACAGTGTTTTCAGTAGTCATATTATCACTTAAAACCCAAGCAACTATTTTTCTATCTGCCAAATCTAGAATTGTGGTTACATAATTCCATTGGTTAGCAACTCTTATATAGGTAATATCTGAGACCCATTTTTCGCCAATTTGTAAACTTGTGAAATTTCTATTTAACACGTTTTGAGCTACTGCAAAAGGATGACTAGAGTCTGTAGTACACACTCTAAACTTGCTACTTAAAACACTTTTTAAACCTAATTCATTCATCAAAACAGCAATGTAAGATCTGGAATAATAAAGGCCTTCTTTTTCTAATGCTTTTTGAATACGCAAACTACCGTAAATTTCTTTATTTAAATCAAATAGCTTTTCTATCCTCTTTTTTAAATACACTAATGAAGGTTTTTGCTTTTTATTATCTTTAATTCTAAGCCAACTATAGTAGCTATTTTTGCTAACACACATGCATTTACACATCTTTTCAACAGGAAATTCATTCTTATGTTTTTTTATAAAATGATACCTTAACTGTCGCTCTTGGAAAAGATGCTTACCGCCTTTTTTAAGATGTCTCGTTCTAATTTAACCGCCTTAAGTTCTCTTTCTAATGCCTTTAGTTTTACAATAGATTCCGATGTCTCTGTAATAGTGCTTTTTGTTTTTGAATACTGTTTTTTCCACCTATTGATAGAAGCTAAACTAACGCCATATTCTGTCGATAATTCTAAAACAGTTTTTCCTGTATCTAATAAAGAAACAAGAGTCTCTTTAAATTCTTGGTCATAAATCTTTTTACCCATAATACAAATCTAATTTAATCACATAAATTCGTACCAACAAAACTAGACATTCCACTTAAACGCTGATTAGTGTATTAAACAAGCTAAGACAAATATTTTTTATGAAATCGAACTTAGCTTGTATTAATAAATCAACAAAGGCTTTAAATAATTATTTATTTCAAAATTAAACTAACTATTTTTAGAGTAGTTGTTTCATAAACATCATCACCATCTTCTTCTATAACTATTTTTTCTTCAAAGACAATTTCAAATACTTTCCCAACATTTAAAGGACTATTTAATTTAAACTTATCTATTAATTCTTGGGAAATAGTATCAAAGCTAGTTAACATTTCCTCTCCATCTTCATCAGTATAAGTAAATTCATATGTTTCGGTATCATCATCATACCCTGAAAATTTAGCTGTGATCTTTAATTCATTCTCCTGAAGTAAAGAGTGTTCTAGGTTACTGCTTTGTTCTCTTGCAGTTGCAATATTTAATGAACCAAGGGATAATAAGATTACAAATATATTTTTCATTATTTTTAATTTAAAGGTTTATTATTTTGATTCCGATTTTTATCACCTCAAGTCGGTGCTTTTAGTATCTAATATGTTATTGAATACGCGTGATTATTTTATGTTTATCTTATATATGTGATATTAGTTTTTAATTTAAATTATACTTTTTTGTGAAATACTGCTTCACAACATTTTTATCTTCCTTATCCATTAATCTATAAACTTGATACCAAGGCATCCACTTAACACTTTTAAATTTCAAAGGCTCTAAATTTTTAGGTGAAAAATTTGTTCCATCTACTAGAAAATATTTTTTATAAATAAAACAACCGTTCTTTTCGACTATTATAGAGGTGAAAAAAATCACCTGTTCTACATCCAAACATATCCCTATTTCTTCAATAGTTTCTCTCTGTAGTGAAGTCGTGATCGTTTCCTCTTTTTTCTTTACACCTCCAGGCAACGAATATTTTATTTCTTTTTGATTCTTCTCAAGTACTAACACAAAATCACCTTTGGTTGCAATTAAACGAGATTTTTTTATTTTTTTATTTTTCATGGTTTGATTTAAAAATCAAAATCTTCAGGGTTTGTACTCTCCAAAAAGTCATCGTCTAGATCGTGATTTTCCATCTTTTGTTCTAATTTGGTACTAATTTTAACCATAAATAGTGTTTCTCCATCAGAAACCTCCACGCACTCTACTAGTTCGTTTTTTGAGTTTCTAAAAGATATCACATCATCATCATCATATCCGTGAGGGTATTTTTCTACTAACAAGTCAAGTATTGTATCGTTTAGCTTATTATAATCGACAATTACTTTCTTTAAGTTTGAGTTTGTGGATCGTGACATAGTTTTACATATTTAATAGGTAAGCAAATATTAAAGGTGCTACTATTGTAGCATCAGATTCTATTATAAATTTTGGGGTATCTATATCTAATTTTCCCCAAGTTATTTTCTCATTAGGCACTGCTCCTGAATAGGACCCATAACTTGTTGTAGAATCACTTATTTGGCAAAAATAATTCCAAAAAGGAGTATCTGTACGCTCCATATCTTGGTATAACATTGGCACTACACAAATAGGAAAATCTCCTGCGATACCTCCACCAATCTGAAAGAAACCAATGCCCTCTTTTGAGTTGTCAGTATACCAATCTGCAAGCATTATCATATATTCAATCCCCGATTTCATTGTAGTGGCTTTTAACTCTCCTTTCATCACATAACTAGCAAAAATGTTTCCCATTGTACTATCCTCCCAACCAGGAACTACCATTGGTAAATTGGCTTCTGCTGCAGCATACATCCAACTATCCTTCAAGTCTATTTCATAATATTCTTCTAACACACCTGAAAGCAGCATTTTATACATAAACTCGTGTGGAAATAAACGTTCTTTATTCGCTTCGGCCTCTTTCCATAGTTTTACGATATGCTTTTGTAATCTTCTAAACGCTTCCTCTTCAGGAATACACGTATCTGTAACACGGTTTAATCCTTGCTCCAATAATTCCCACTCTTGTTGTGGTGTTAAATCTCTATAGTTAGGCACACGTTTGTAATGACTATGCGCAACAAGGTTCATAATATCTTCTTCCAAGTTTGCTCCTGTACACGAAATAATATGTACTTTATTTTGACGGATCATTTCTGAAAAAATCTTCCCCAATTCTGCAGTACTCATAGCACCCGCTAATGAAACTAACATTTTTGAACCTCCAGCTAGTTGCTTTTCATAAGCTTTAGCCGCATCCACTACTGTAGCCGCATTAAAATGCAAATAATATTTTTCTATAAATTCCGAAATTGCTCCTTTAGACATCCTTTTCTTTTTGAAATTTTAGTACCTTATTTGTTCCCTCTTTTTCTTTTAAGCCTCCTTCTTCTTCATCTGTAGGCTCACTTGCTACATCATAAAATTTATAGCTTAACATTTTATAGTATAGTTTTGCTGCTACAAAATCAGAGGCTTTACTATACTTATTAGGACAAAGCTCCACTATGTCAAAACCAATCACATTTTTTTCTGTAAATACTTGCTTTAAAAAATCTAGTGTTTCATACCAAAATAATCCTCCTGGTTCTGGTGTTCCTGTAGCAGGAAGTATTGATGGGTCAAAAGCATCTAAATCAAAAGTGATATATACATTATCTCCTAATTGATTAATTACATTATCAATCCAATAATCGTCCGAAGCCATATCGTGTGCAAAAAAAACATTCTCCTCAATCATAAAATCTTTTTCTGAAACATCCATACTTCTGATTCCTACTTGTACCAGATTCGTATTTTGATTAGCTTCGTGCATTGCACAAGCGTGATTGTACTTTGTCCCCTCATAACTTGATCTTAAATCTGCATGCGCATCTATTTGAAGTACTGTTATATTATCAAAAGACTCATTAAAAGCTCTAATTGCTCCAATAGAAATAGAATGCTCACCTCCAAATAAGGTTACAAATTTATTTCTCTTAATTTGTTTTTTAGTAAATGCATATACTGCATCTACCATAGCTTTAGGAGACGTGTTTTCTGTGATAGCTTCCGTTAAATGAATTCCTTGTTTATATACTTCTGTATCTGTTTCAATATCATAAAGCTCCATATTTTCTGAAGCTTCTAAAAAAGCTTCTGGTCCTTTATCAGCACCTTTACCCCAAGTACTTGTACCATCGTAAGGAACTGGAATTAATACTATTTTAGATTTATCTAAGCTTGCATATTCTCTAGGAATACCTGCATACGTTTTAAGCGTATTCATTTTTTATTATTTTATAATGAGTTAGAAAAATCTAACATTGTATTTTGCTTACCAACTTCATTTTCTGAAGTTTTATTTAATGAATAATCATATCCTAAAATGGATAATAATTGTTCTGAGGTTTGTTGATTTGAAAAGACAGTAGTCTCTAATTCTCCACTTTCATTTTTATCAATTAAAATATGCTTGGGCTGAGGAATTAAGCAGTGTTGTAAACCTCCAAATCCACCAATACTTTCTTGATAAGCTCCTGTGTTAAAAAAACCGATATACAATGGCTCTTCCTTAGTATATTTTGGTAAATAAATGGCATTCATATGTTGTTCAGAATTATAATAATCATCACTATCGCAGGTTAATCCTCCTAACAAAACACGCTCATAATTTTGATTCCAACGATTAACAGCCAACATTACAAAACGTTTATTAATTGCCCAAGTGTCCGGCATTGTAGTTATGAATGATGAATTTATCATATTCCACTTTTCCCGATCGTTTTGCTGTTTTTGATACAATACTTCATAAATAGCACCGCCACTTTCGCCAACTGTAAAACTTCCAAATTCAGTAAAAATATTAGGTACTGCAACATTAGCTTCGTCACAGGAAGATTTGATTTGATTAACGATTTCTGAAACCATATATTCATAATCAAACTCGAAACCTAAAGAGTTTTTAATAGGAAAACCACCTCCAATATTTAGACTATTTAATGATGGGCATATTTTTTTTAAATTCACATAAACGCTCATACATTTACGTAATTCATTCCAATAATACGAGTTGTCTTTAATACCTGTATTTATAAAAAAATGAAGCATCTTAAGTGATACTTGAGGGCTACCTTCAATTACTTCCTTGTAAAATGGCACAATATTTTTATATCCAATCCCAAGACGAGAAGTATAAAATTCAAATTTTGGCTCTTCTTCAGATGCTATTCTAATTCCAATTTCAAACTTTTTATCTGTTGCCTCCGTTAGCAAATTTATTTCTTCATAATTATCAATAATAGGAATACAATTTTGATGTCCATTATTAATTAAACGTGCAATATTTTGCACATATTGATCCCGTTTAAAACCATTACAAATCACATAGGTATCGTCTTTGATTTTACCCTGTTTTTTTAAGTTTTCTACGATATCCATATCAAAGGCCGAAGAGGTTTCGATATGTATGTCATTTTTTAAAGTTTCATCCAAAATATGCTGGAAATGAGAACTCTTTGTACAGTAACAATAGTGATAATTTCCTGAATAATTATGCACTGCCATTGCATTTACAAACCAATTTTTAGCACGGTTTATATTTTCGGAAATTTTAGGTAAATAAGTGAACTTTAAAGGTGCACCGTATTTATTAATCAAATCCATAAGGTCGATCCCATGGAAAGATAAATGGTCGTCTTTGAGCTTAAACTCTTCCTGAGGGAAGTCAAAAGTTTGCTCAATTAGGTCAACATACTTAGTTTTCATCTTACTAGTAAATGATAATTGAAATTAAAAATGTAATAAATGGGCGTTAAAAAATGCCTCCTTTGAATGGATTTACTATTACATACGATATTCAAAAATCGTAGAGGGCATAAAATGCACTGCGACCTAAATCGTAATATGTGTAGAATTTCAGAAGTCAGCCTGAGAATTCGGTTCCCTATCCCTAGGGCAGTTTTTGGAGTAGACTTCTTTATGCTCCTAAACCCGAATCTGAAAAAACTTTTCATTTATATAGGCAGTGCATTTAATTGTATAAATACACTAGTCATACAAACATAATCAAAAAATGAATTAACCAAAGTTTTTTTATGTTATTTTTTAATTTTAAATTATTATCATTAATTCACTCATATTTTATCATTAATACATTTTTTAAACAACTTAAATAAATAAAACTCAGTTTTTAAAAATAATTATCCTCTTTATATACTAAATTAGCCGACGCAAAAGAAATAACACTTTTTAAGTAATGAAAATTATCAACAGTAAAGACGTTGTTAAAGGACTTAATCTAGGCCGATTTGGAGCCTTTGGAAATATAATCGCTAAAGGATTATTATTTGTTACAGGAATTTCAGGATTAAATAATTTTTACAAAAAACATTATAAAGAATCAGGAATTACATTTTTAAATAGTGTGTTACGCTACTACGATATTAAATATTCTATCCCTGAAGATGACCTAGAGCGTATTCCTAAAACAGGTCCTTTTATTGTTTTAAGTAATCATCCATTAGGTGCAATTGACGGTGTTATTTTACTAAAAACAATCTTAGAAAAAAGATCAGATTTTAAGTTAATGGCTAACTTTTTATTGCAAAAATTAATCCCATTAAGACCTTATTTAATTAGCGTAAACCCTTTCGATTCTTCTCAATCGACTGTATCAAGTATAAAGGGGATAAAAGAATGTATTTTACAACTAAAAGAAGGGCGCCCAATTGGCATTTTTCCTGCAGGAGAAGTCAGCACCATAAAAGAAGGTAGTATTTACACCGATAAGGAATGGGAAATAAGCGTTATGAAATTAGCTAAGCGCGCTAAAGTACCTGTTATACCGATCTACTTTAAAGCAAAAAATAGTAGCTTGTTTTACAAATTAGCTTCTATAAATAGTCTTCTTAGAACAGCTCGATTGCCAAAAGAAATAAGTATGCAAAAAAGGCGACAAATTAAAATTAGAATAGGTAAACCAATAACTATTAAAGAGCAATTAGAATATGAAACTATTGAAACCTACACCCACTTTTTAAGAAAGAAAATCTACATTTTAGATCAATCCATAAATCAACGAAAATTTAGAGCTATAATACCTTCCAGAGTAAGTCTCAGAAGATCTCCAAAAGAAATTGCATCTAAAGGAAACCTAAGTATTATTGAAGCAGAGATTGAAGCCTGTAGAGAAGCTGGTTGTCGCTTACTTCAATCAAAAAACTACGAAGTCTTTTTAGCTCAAAAAACACAAATGCCAAACGTAATACAAGAAATTGGGCGCTTACGTGAAATCACATACCGAGCTATTGGAGAGGGTAGCAATAAGGCTTTAGATTTAGACGAATTTGATGAATATTATCATCATTTAATTCTGTGGGATTTAGATGCTACAGAAGTTGTTGGAGCTTATCGATTAGGACTAGGAAAAACCATCTATAAAGAACGAGGAATCGAAGGTTTTTATTTACAGGATTTATTTCGATTTGAGCCCGAGTTACACCAAATGATGTCTGAATCTATAGAAATGGGACGCGCTTTTATTACTCCCGAATATCAACAAAAACCGTTGCCTTTATTTTTATTATGGAAAGGAATTATTCACACCACATTACGCTTTCCTGAGCATAATTACTTAATTGGAGGAGTAACTATAAGCGACAAATTTTCTGATTTTTCTAAATCGCTAATGGTTGAATTTATGAAATCAAATTATTTTGATGAAGAAAAGGCAAAGTATGTACGTCCTAAAAAAGAATTTAAAGTAAAACTGAATGAAGAGGACAAACAATTTGTTTTTAATTCTAGTAAAAACGACATCAATAAATTTGACAAAATAATTGATGACTTGGAACCAAGTATGTTGCGAATGCCAGTGCTTCTTAAAAAATATATAAAGCAAAATGCTAAAGTAGTAGCCTTTAATATAGATCCCCTATTTAATGATGTTGTAGATGGTTTAATGTATATTAAAATAACTGATTTACCTGAAAGTACTGTAAAACCTGTAATTGAAGAGTTGCAAAATGAAATGGAGTTAAAAGTTTAATTATTAAATCATTTTCAACTGTTAAAAAATTTTAAAAAATTGATTTACACTTGAAATACACTAAATAAAAAATGTATTTCAAGTATACATTTATCTAGTAAATTTCAATTTCTTTTCGATTGATTCAATCATAATATTTGCAATATCTAAGCCTGTTGCATTTTCTATTCCTTCTAAACCTGGAGAAGAATTTACTTCAAGTAACAATGGCCCTTTATTAGAACGAATAATATCTACTCCTGCCACTGGCAAATCTAAAATCTTAGCCGCCTTAATCGCTAGTTTACGCTCTTCGGAAGTGATTTTTATTTTAGAAGCTTTACCTCCTTGATGAATATTAGCCCTAAATTCTCCTTTTTCTGCTTGGCGTTGCATTGAAGCTACTACTTTTCCATTTACTACAAAACAGCGAATATCTTGCCCGTTAGCTTCTTTTATAAATTCCTGCACCAAGATATTTGTTTGCACACTCTTAAAAGCGTTAATTACACTCTCAGCAGCTTTGTTAGTTTCTGCCAATACGACTCCTTTTCCTTGTGTACTCTCCAATAATTTAATAATTAATGGAGCTCCGTTAACCATCTTAATTAAATCCTTAGTATCTAATGGTGATTTTGCAAAACCTGTTACAGGTATCTGAATGTCGTTTTTTGCAAATATTTGAGTTGCCATTAATTTATCTCTGGACTGTGTAATTGCTTCTGCTGAATTTAAACAGTACGCTCCCATAGAGTCAAACTGACGCAAAAGTGCACACGCATAAAAGGTCACCGAAGGTTTAATACGTGGAATAATCGCATCAAATTTATCAATAATATTTCCTCCTCGATACCTAATTTGAGGTTCAGCAGCATCAAACTTCATATAGGCTTGCTCTACATTTAAAAAAGCCATTTCGTGACCGCGTGCAATACCCGCTTCCATAATACGCTTATTACTATATAAGTTTTTATTACTGGCTAGAATAGCTATTTTTAAACCGGACTTTTCTTGGATAAAAGAAGAGTATTTAGACTGTATTTCCTCTTCCGTAAAATCTTGTTGCAAATAGGTTTTCGATGGATCTACAATATATCTACCTATTAAAGCCTCTCTACCCAAAAGCATTTTAAATTCCATTGCATCCCTATTGGCTAAGGTCATTTCAACTTCAAAAGTATCCTCTCCAATAGTTACAGGTGCTTTAATCACAAGGCGTTTTTCAGAAATACCCGAAGAACTTTTGACAGTTCTCCTATCATAAAGTTTTGCCTGACAAACTGCTACAATACTTCGATTATCTTGTATTGGATTAATTTCGAATCGAACCCATTCTTCGGCATCAATATTAACTACTTTAATATTATTTGCCTGAATTGAAGATGTTTTTGCTCCAGAATCAACTCTTGCTTTTATAGCCGGAATACCAAATTCATCAAACACACACCACTCTTCACTTCCTATTATTTTTAATTCTTCAGACTTCATTTCTCGTATATCAATTTTTCTTAGTAAACCTACATACAAAATTGATTAAAAATAAACTTAATCCTCTAATATTTTCAAGATCTTCGAAACAAACTAGATTTATAGTATATACTCAGACACTATAACTCTAATTCAATAATAAACTTTATTCTGTAAAATCCTTCAAGATTTTGTAATTCAAAATAAATTGTGACTTATCAGTTTATTCTGTATCTCAATATTAAATGTTTTTAATGATATAACTGAAAGCAAATCTATATGGAGATTCAAAAATCTAATACTCACGAAAGTGAACTAATACATTTTTCTAATCTAGTTAACTTAGCTTTAGTTGACAATAAATGTGTTATTGAAAACAATAAGGTATTAAATAAATTCAGAGAAGAATTACACATTACAAATGAAGAATATTCAACCATCATTGAGAATTCTTCAAAATATCCGATTAAAATAGTTGATTCTGTAAGTAAACGATTAGAATATATTTATGACTATTTTACCGTTTTGTACGCTGATCGTAATTTACGATTTTCTTGAAATCAATCTCGTCACAAATTATATCAATTCCTTAGGCTTTTCTCCTGAAACAACAAGAAAATTAATAGCTATTATCGTAAGAATTTTTGATTAGAGTCCTGTTTTGGAGTCACGAAATACTAGTTAATGTATTGAAATGCAAATCACTTATTTCGTAAACCGCTGAAAATATGATTCTTAAAAAACATCTGTTCGGATTCATAACCCGGAGGTCACGGGTTCAATTCCCGTTCTCACTAAATAAAACAACTCCTTGTTTTGTTTTATACTTAACTCATTTCTATAAAATATACTATTTTAAGCTGGAGTACGCTTTTGAAGTACACTTAATACATTTTTTGGAGTTAAAAATTAGAAAAGTAATACCACATATGTTACGATATTCTTTTTGCTAGCTATGTACTTTTGATTATGAGGTAATTATTCTAATATCTTCATTCAAAAAGTTTGAACTCTGTCCGCTTGAGGTCACTTAAATCCTCACTATTCATTTAGTGGGGATTTTTTGTTTTTAAAAGTTAGTGTTTACAAGTGTTTAGCCTTACTTCTACTCTTTTCTATGCCTAGTGCTATTTCTTACTAATAAACTAAAATAGGCACACAATTAGGTACACCATTTTTCTTCAAGGTACACCATCCAAAATCACATACAATTATGAATAATTATAAAATATCAATCTTATTTCTTTTACAAAAGAATAGGTTGAATCAACAAAACAAATGCCCCATAAGATGTAGGGTTACATATTTAAAAAAAAGAAAGATATTTTCTACTGGTGTATTTGTAAATCCAGAAGATTGGGATAGTTCAAGTCAATTAGCTAAACCACCCAATAAATACCAACATTTAAACACTCAGTTGAGCCTTATTAGTCAAAAGATTAATGAGGCTTTTTTAATGCTTCAAATTTTACCCAATGCCTTTGATGTAGATGATATTTATAGAAAGTTCAAGGGAGAAGATTCTAAAGAGGAAATAACCCTTTTAGGAGCTTGTACTGTTCTTAATTAAATATTATGGAGGTATGTGAGATAGTTTCTAAGCAACTTTTAAGGTATTCCAAATAAGCATACCACAAATGGGTAAAAGAAATGGTTTAAGGCGATTCTCAAGCTTATCTTTATCAGAAAGCAACACCTCTTTAACTATCAAAATTTAAAAAACAACAATATCGCGGATACGTCAAAAAAAAAAGCCTTGAATTAACTTCAAAGCTTTTTTCGTCATGATATAAACAGAAAGTATATACTTATACTCCCATTTCTGCAGCCATTGCTGCTGTTAATCTTTTATAAACACCTGTTTCTAATTTTTCTCTAATAGCAGAAAAAGCTACTAAAGTTTCCTCAACATCTTTTAATGTATGAGAAGCCGTAGGTATTAATCGTAATAAAATCAATCCTTTTGGAATCACTGGGTAAACCACAATTGAACAGAAAATACCGTGATTTTCTCTCAAGTCTTTTACTAAAGCCATAGCTTCAGGAATACTTCCTTTTAAATATACCGGAGTTACACAACTTTGCGTTGTTCCAATATCAAAACCGCGTTCCTTTAAACCGTCTTGTAATGCATTTACATTTTCCCAAAGCTTATCTTTTAACTCTGGCATAGTACGCAACATGTCTAAACGTTTTAAAGCACCTTCAACCAACTGCATTTGAAGTGATTTGGCAAACATTTGAGAACGTAAATTGTATTTTAGATAATCAATAATTTCTTGATCTGCAGCTATAAATGCTCCCGTAGAAGCTAACGATTTAGCAAAAGTCGCAAAGTATACATCTATTTGATCTTGAACACCTTGCTCCTCACCTGCACCTGCACCTGTTTTTCCAAGCGTACCGAAACCATGGGCATCATCAACAAATAAACGGAAATTGAATTTTTCTTTAAGAGCAACTATTTCTTTTAGTTTTCCTTGCTCACCACGCATACCAAAAACACCTTCAGAAATCAATAAAATTCCTCCACCTGTTTTTTCGGCCATTTTAGTAGCTCGCATTAAGTTTTTCTCAATGCTTTCCATATCGTTATGGCGGTATGTGAAGCGTTTTCCTGCATGTAAACGTACACCATCTATAATACAAGCATGTGCATCAACATCATATACAATAACATCATTTTTGGACACTAATGCATCAACTGTTGAAACCATTCCTTGATATCCAAAATTCAATAAATAGGCAGCTTCTTTTTTAACAAATGCTGCTAATTCATTTTGAAGTTGTTCATGTAAATCAGTGTGACCACTCATCATTCGAGCTCCCATTGGGTAAGCCGATCCGTATTTTATCCCTGCTTCAGCATCAACCTTACGCACTTCAGGGTGATTCGCTAATCCTAAATAATCATTAATACTCCAAGTGATAACTTCTTTACCTTGAAATTTCATCCTGTTAGAAATAGGTCCTTCTAATTTAGGAAAAACAAAATAGCCTTCTGCTTTATCTGCCCATTTCCCTAAAGGTCCTTTATCCGCATATATCTTTTCAAATAAATCTTTCATAGTCATTTTAGTCTGAACTGCAAAAATAAGGATTTTTACGAATTCAATCGGCTTTATCACATCCACTTTATGTGATTATTAAACTTTGATTACCAATAGTGTGTTTAAATTGGCATAACAATTGACTTTATTATGTTGATAAGAGACCTTATCTTTACAGTCCGTTTATTTTCAATAGACTGCTAAACATAATAATAGATATTAACGTTACTAGTTGACAGATAACTGTCAATATGACAACATCACATATATGGCCAAATCCAAATTACTTAGTCTTGACAGTTTGTCATTACAAGATATGAATGAAGATGCAGAATTAATTCCTTTAATGACTCCTGAAGATGAAGAAGAGATTTTAAATGAAGAATTACCAGGTTCATTACCGATACTTCCATTAAAAAATACCGTTTTATTTCCAGGCGTAGTAATACCTATTACAGCTGGCAGGGATAAATCTATCAAACTTATTAATGCTGCTAATAAGGGTGATAAAATTATTGGTGTTGTCTCTCAAAAAGATGAAACTGTTGAAAACCCCAAACTAGAAGACATACACACAACTGGTGTTGTTGCTCGTATTTTAAAGGTGTTAAAAATGCCCGATGGAAATACAACTGTTATCATTCAAGGTAAAAAGAGGTTTCAAATTACTGAAATTATAGCTGAAGATCCTTTTTTGATGGCAAATGTCACCGATGTAAAAGAAGAAAAACCAGTAAATGATGATGAACAATTTTCAGCTATAATTGAATCTGTGAAAGATTTATCATTACAAATCATAAAAGAAAGTCCAAACATTCCTAGCGAGGCTTCTTTTGCTATCAAAAATATTGAAAGTAATTCTTTTTTAATCAATTTCGTGTCTTCCAACATGAACCTTGCTTTAAATGAAAAGCAAGAGCTTTTAGAAATTGATAATTTACAAGAACGCGCATTAGCTACTTTAAAGTTAATGAATATGGAATATCAAAAGCTTGAGCTTAAAAATGATATTCAAAACAAAGTTCATAACGATATGAACAAGCAACAGCGCGAATACTTCTTACACCAGCAAATTAAAACTATCCAAGAAGAACTTGGTGGTGTTTCTCATGATGATGAGATAGAAGAAATGCGCATCAAGGGAAAAGCAAAGAAATGGAATAAAGAAACAAAAGAACATTTTGATAAAGAACTAAGTAAAATGCAACGTATGAATCCTCAAGTAGCTGAGTATTCTATACAACGTAACTACTTAGAGTTATTTCTAGACCTGCCTTGGGATGTTTTTAGTAAAGATAAATTTGATTTAAAACGTGCTCAAACAATTTTAGACAAGCACCACTATGGCTTGGAAGACGTAAAGAAACGTATTGTTGAATATTTAGCAGTACTAAAATTACGTAACGATATGAAGTCGCCAATATTATGTTTATACGGTCCTCCTGGAGTTGGTAAAACATCGCTTGGTAAATCGGTAGCAGAAGCTTTAGGTCGAGAATATGTACGTGTTTCTTTAGGTGGTTTGAGAGATGAAGCTGAAATTAGAGGACATAGAAAAACCTATATTGGCGCCATGCCTGGTAGAATTATTCAAAGTCTTAAAAAAGCCGGCACTAGTAATCCTGTTTTTGTATTAGATGAAATCGATAAATTAGCTTCGGGCCATCAAGGTGATCCATCTTCAGCATTATTAGAAGTGCTTGATCCTGAACAAAATAGTGAGTTTTACGACAATTTCCTAGAATTAGGTTTCGATTTATCTAAAATAATGTTTATTGCTACAGCAAATAACTTAGGTAATATTCAGCCTGCTTTAAGGGATCGAATGGAAATTATAAATGTTTCTGGCTACACTATTGAAGAAAAGGTTGAAATAGCTAAAAAACACTTGTTACCAAAACAATTAAAAGAACATGGTGTAAAAGCCAACCAACTAAAAGTTACCAAAAATGTATTGGAATTTATTGTTGAAGGCTACACACGTGAATCTGGAGTTCGTGGGCTAGAAAAACAAGTTGCCAAAGTAGTTCGCTATGCTGCAAAAAGCATCGCTATGGAAGAGGAATATAATGTTTCAATAGACAAAGAAGACATTACTTCTATTTTAGGCCCTGCTCGATTAAACCGCGATAAGTATGAAAACAACGAAGTTGCAGGAGTTGTGACGGGTTTAGCTTGGACACAAGTAGGTGGTGATATTTTATTTATAGAATCAATTCTTTCCAAAGGAAAAGGAACACTAAGCATTACCGGTAACTTAGGGAAGGTAATGAAAGAATCTGCCACTATTGCTTTAGAATACATTAAAGCAAATGCAGAAATTTTCGGTATTAAACCTGAGGTATTTACGTCTTATAATATACATATACACGTACCAGAAGGTGCTACCCCAAAGGATGGTCCAAGTGCAGGTATCACAATGCTTACTTCCTTAATTTCGCTTTTAACACAACGAAAAGTTAAGAAAAACTTAGCCATGACTGGCGAAATAACATTACGTGGTAAAGTATTACCTGTAGGAGGAATTAAAGAAAAAATATTAGCCGCAAAACGAGCAAAAATAAAAGAAATTATCCTTTGTGAAGATAACCGTAAAGATATTGAAGAAATAAAAACAGACTATTTAAAAGGGGTTACCTTTCATTATGTGACCGAAATGAGTCAGGTTTTAGAAGTCGCAATAACTAAGCAAAAGGTTAAAAATGCGAAGAAATTGTAATTAAAAATTATAGTTAAAAAAAAGCGAGAAGTATCTCGCTTTTTTTATGCTCTAAAATTGGCATTAAAGTTTACCAGGAAAACATAAAAAAGGCTATCCAAAAAAGATAGCCTTAAATATTTTATTGAATAGTTAATTAAAACTATACCAAAGAAACTTTTACAAAACTCTGAACTGAAACATCACCTTTAGAAGCAACAAATTCAGCAACGTTCTTAGATTCGTCCATAATAA
>CALGLV010000023.1 GCA_937958985.1 uncultured Aquimarina sp. | reverse complement strand
TGCTATGTCTTGTTGGCTCTAAAAATAGATGCTCTAGGCTAATAACAACCAAAAAAAGAAAATCCAAGATCTGAATCTATCAAATCTTGGATTTTTTTATGTAAAGATTATCTAAACAATCTTATTTTCTGAATGTGCCTTCTTAAACATGAATACTTATTAATATCAAAATTTAGCCTAATAGTACTATTAGAGTAAAGCAATCTTTTAAAGGGGTTATTGCTTAAGGAGCCAAAATATACTGTGTAGCTCTAGTGTGTTTCTTTGAGTGAAAAATGATAAGAAGCATATTAATTTTTAAGAATTTTAAAAATACTGGTTCCTTGATTTTTAAAGTCTACACTAAGAATGTAAATCCCGCTTTGTAAGCCAATAGGGTTTAATAGCGCAATATTTTTACTGTTATGTTTTTGTGTATACACAACTTTACCAGAAAGATCTGAAATTTTAAAGAGTGTTGCCTCTTTAAGGGAGTTGAAAGTAATTGTAAAATTTTCTTTAAAAGGAATGGGGTATAATTTTAATTCTAATTGTTCCTCTAACTCAGGTTCTAAATCTACAATAGCTAAAGTATTATTAAAGCTAAATGATATATTTTGAAGGTTAATAGGGCCTTGCTCTACAGTAAAACGAAGTATTTGTTCGCCAGCTTCTAAAGGTATGGGTACCGTAGTATTGGTATAATTTGTTGTAAAACTACCAGTATTAGGAGTATTAATAGTCCCAGAAATATTTTTACCATTTATAGAAAAATTAGCCTTGCCAGCAAATTCAGAAGTAGTGCTTAGGGTAAGGTCGTAAAGCCCTGCATTAATCACGTTAATAGTATATTCCATCCATTCTCCAGCTTCGGTAAAACCTACAATATTACCTGCAATGTCTACATTTTCATTAGCTCTAAATGTACCATTGGTTTCTTGACCGGTAGTATCGTCAAAATAAGCTACGCCCGAGCCACCATTATCAAATTCACTAAAAGGTATAACTGTTGTGTCGCCACTATTAACAACAAAAGGGTTGGCGTTAAACGGAGATTGGGCAGTTGGAGTAGTTACCTTGTTAATTCCGTTGAGTACTCCTGTATAAGAAGGCTTTTCGCTAAAATCTCGATTAAATAGTAGCGCATCGTCACAACCATCAAAAAATTGAGGTATCCAAGAGTACCTATCGGTGAACCCCCAAAAAATTAAGCCTGGACTATTATTTTTGCTAAGTGCCATTTCAAGAATACGTTCATACTCTTGTGCTTGAGTGGAAAAGTTACTTGCGTTTCCGCAAATTCTTAAATCGAGCTCGGTTATAAGCGATTGCATGCCTTCTTTTAAGCCAATAATATAATCCATTGTTAAGCCAACTTTGTCTACTCGATTTTGCGACATAGTACCGCTTACAAAATGCCCTTGTAAACCAACACCATCAATAGGAATACCTCTTTCTACCATTCCTTTAACCATATTGCGTAAAAAGCCATTCTTACTATTTTGATTTCTGTTATACACTTCAATATTATAATCGTTGTAGTATAATTTTGGAATCGGATCGATTGCTTTTGCGGTAGTAAAACAAAAATCAATAAAAGATTGATAACCTTGTCCGCCTGCGCTAATGGCAACATTTTTAAACCAAACATCTACGTTTTGACCATTATTAGGATAGGTTTCCCTGTAGTTTGCGGGATTATTATCAGAAATAATTTCATTAATAACATCCCATTCATCTACGTTTCCTCCAGAGTAATCCCTACAATAAGACATTACTAGCTCAATATACTTGGAGGAAAATTGTCTGATTTCAGCATCATTCCAATTTGAAGCTATTGCTTCAAACCAATTAGGGAGGCCACTATGCCAAATTAAAACATGACCCCTTACCACAGAATTATTTGCAGTACCCCAATCCATAAGTTTGTTAAGGTTACTTGTATTAATGTCTGCTATGGTAAGGTTTAATAAATCGGTACTTGTAGTTTGGTTATTACCACGAAGTAAAAACCCCGATTTAAAATTATTCTCGGCAACAAATGCATTAAACTCTCCGCTTGCAGTGGTTCGGTATGCTGCTTCGTTTGTACCGTTTACACCATTAAAAAAGTTGATATTTAAAATGGTTCCGATGTACTTGTTTTTATTTTCGGCTGCCTGTTTTAAGGTTAACTGCGCTGAAATAGAAGTAATATTTAAGCATATGATAATTGCGGTAAATACTGTTTTAACACCCATAATACTCAAGATTTATACTCAAATATAATAAGAGCTTAGATAAAATCATAGATTCTCACATTTATTTATGAGGAGCCTTAACCTTTAACTCTATAATTTTTAGTGTTATTGAATGGATTTAAAATAAAAATAAAAGGTGTTTATTTTGAATTACAATGCATTAATAGCAGTAATACCCCCATCAAGATTTAGTAGTGTTTTTGGGTAGTTATATTCTAACAATAACTCAATGGCCTTAGCACTTCTTTTGCCCGAAGCACACATAACAACTAACAGTTTAGTATTAGGAATTTCGCCCATGCGTTCTTCTAATTCATCTAATGGAATATGCAAGCCGCCAATGTTTTCTTCCTCAAATTCATTGTAGTTACGAACATCTAATAAATGGTAACTCGATTTATTTTCGATAAAAGCTTTTGCTGAAATTGAATTCATAGTTGTAGTATCTAATTCACCACAAAAGAAAGCATAGTTGTCTTCTAAAGCAGTAATATTAATTTCTGTATTTTTTGAAAACTCTAGTATTTGTTGTTGCATGCTAAGCGCATCAAAATACAATAGTTTGTCTACTAAAGGGGTTCCGATTTCTGTGATTAATTTTAAGGTTTCGTTAGCTTGAAAACTTCCAATTATACCAGGCAAAATACCTAAAACACCTACATCAGAACAATTAGGGACAGTTCCTTGTTTTGGCGGATTAGGAAATAAACAACGATATGTTCCACTTCCATTTACATTAAATACGGAAACCTGGCCTTGAAATTTAAATATAGAGCCAAATACTAATGGTTTATTAGCTAAAACAGCTGCATCATTTACTAAATAACGGGTTGGGAAATTATCGGTTCCATCAACAATAATGTCAAACTGAGAGAATAAGTCAACGGCGATTTCTTTCGTTAAAAAAATATTGAAAATTTCAAATTTTACAAAAGGATTAAGCTTCGAAAGTCGATTGGCCGCTGTAGCAGCTTTAAAGTCGCCTATATCTTCTGTAGTAAATAAAATTTGGCGTTGTAAATTACTCTGATCTACTTTATCTCCATCAATAATTCCTATAGTACCCACACCTGCTGCGGTTAAGTATTGTAATATAGGGCAGCCTAAGCCACCGGCTCCAATTACAAGTACTTTAGCTTTTTTTAATTTTAACTGACCAGCCTCACCGATTTGATCTAAAATTAAATGACGATGGTATTGTTTACGCTCAGCAGTGCTGAGGGGTTGAGGGTTGAAGGTTAAGGGTTTATTACTTTTAGAGTTATTCATTGTTAATTTAATTCGTACTAAATAATTTTTTCAAGCATACAGCCTTTTTCCATCAGCCCTCAACCTTCTTTCGTTCTAGCGAAATGCTTCCCAATCCTTCCAAACTACTTCAAAACCTTGATCTTTCAACATTTCTGTAATTTCTTCGGTAGGTCGTTCGTCACTAATTTCAAATTGTTCTAAACTTTGTGGTTCCACTACATAACCCCCAGGATTGGTTTTAGATTCGGCACTAATGGATGTAATACCTAGTTTTAATACATTGTTTCTAAATACTTCACTTTCTCGGGTAGACATTGATAACTCTACATCTTCATCTAATAATCGAAAAGCACAAATGGTTTGTACCAAGTCAGGATCGGTCATTTCTACCTTTGGCTCTAAGCCGCCACTATGGGGTCTTAAGCGTGGAAATGAAATAGAGTATTTTGTTTTCCAATACGTTTTTTGTAAATACTTAAGGTGCAAGGCGGTGTAAAAACTATCCGTTCGCCAATCTTCTAAGCCAAACAAAGCTCCCAAACCAATTTTGTGCACCCCTGCTTTTCCCAGTCTATCAGGAGTTTCTAAACGGTAATAAAAATTGCTTTTTTTACCTTTAGGATGGTGTTTTTTATATTCATCTTTATGGTAGGTTTCTTGGTACACTAAAACAGCATACAAACCACTATCTACTAAAGTTTCATATTCTGACTGATCCAGAGGTTGTACTTCAATGGTAATGTTGCTAAACTGCGATTTAATTAAATCTATAGCATGTTTTATATAAGGTACTCCAACTGTTTTATTGGCTTCGCCAGTTACTAAAAGTATATGGTCGTAACCTTTATTTTTTAAGAAGGCTACTTCTTTCAAAATTTCTTCGTCGGTTAATGTGCGCCTAGGAATTTTGTTAGTCATACTAAACCCGCAGTAGGTACAAATGTTTTGGCATTCGTTACTCAAATACATCGGAACATACATTTGCATGGTATTTCCAAATCGTTTTTTAGTAAGTTGATTACTCAACTGCGCCATTTGCTCTAAATAGGGGCGTGCAGCAGGCGAAATTAAAGCTTTAAAGTCCTCTAAATCCCTTTTAGAATTTGCCAAAGCGCGTTCTACATCAGTAGCTGTTTTAGCATAAATATCAGAAGTTAATTGATCCCAGTTATAGGTGTCAAAGATTTCAGCGAAGCCTTTTGGGTTTGGGGGTTGAGGGTTGAGGGTTTTGGTGTTGCTTACTTCTTCAATAATAGTACTCATAATAGATTTATACTTTTTTGAATGTTTCATAATTATTTGATTTGAGACATTCTTAAATTATATAACATTCTTCTTATAATTCTTGCTTCTTCAGAAGTAGAATTGAAATCATTTTCAGACACAAAACCTAAGTCCTTTGAAAGTTTAATTAAATAAGCTACTTCAGTTATAGAACCAGAAGCTATTTTAATAAATCGTGCAAATTCTTTAGGCGTATCATAACCACAACCTTCTGCAATATTGGTAGGAACTGATGAGGACGCTCGTCGTAATTGGGAAATTAGACCAAACTTTTCCTCACTAGGGAAAGAGTCGGTGAGTTTATAAATAACCAAACATAATTTATGAGCTCTTTCCCGAACTTTTAAATCTTCATAATTTCTCATTGCTTTTTCAATTTATTGAAAATAAACACCTCAACCCTCACCCTTTTACCTTTATTTAGCTCAAAAAGCTAGTCAACGGACTACTAGCTTCAGCATGTTGCTTTACAGGTGCTAGTTTTGCTTCAAAAGCCATGCGCCCAGCTTCCACGGACATTTTAAAGGCTTTTGCCATAGCTACAGGATTTTGAGATACTGCAATCGCGGTATTTACCAATACGGCATCCGCTCCTAATTCCATAGCATAGGCAGCGTGCGAAGGCGCACCAATACCAGCATCAACAATTACAGGCACATTACTTTGATCGATAATAATTTCTAAAAAATCTTGAGTTTTCAATCCTTTATTGCTACCAATAGGTGCGCCCAAAGGCATTACGCATTGCGCTCCTACTTCTTCCAAGCGTTTGCATAAAACAGGGTCGGCATGTATATAGGGCATTACTATAAATCCTAATTTCACTAATTCTTCAGCAGCTTTTAGTGTTTCAATAGGATCGGGCAATAAATATTTTGGATCAGGGTGAATTTCTAATTTTATCCAATTCGTTTCTAAAGCTTCGCGGGCCATTTGAGCAGCAAAAACCGCTTCTTTAGCGTCACGAACCCCAGAGGTGTTAGGTAATAAATTTATATGAGAATGTTTTAAATGCGATAAAATGTCATCTTGTTCGTTAGTTACTTCAACACGCTTTAAGGCTACAGTTACTAGTTCACTTTCAGAAGCTACTAAAGCTTCTTCCATAAGAGTAGAGGAACTGAATTTTCCTGTTCCTGTAAATAATCTAGAATTAAATTCTTTATCAGCTATTTTTAATTTCTTCATTATAAATGTTTTTAGTTGGTCCAAAATTTCATTTTTTGCACCCTTTCTTTAAGGATAGCAATAGGCTCGCCAGTTAGTAGGCCCGAGACGGCAATTCCGTCTATTCCTGTTTCAGACAATTTTGAAATGTCTTCCATTTTGATACCACCAATAGCAACAACAGGAGTGTTAAGTCCTTCATTACGCAGTTGACTTATTATAGTATTGTAACCCTTATTTTCTAAAACAGGACTTAATTTTTTTTTCGTAGTGGTGAAGCTATATGGGCCTAAGCCAATATAATCTACACCATCTTCAATATGCTGTTTGCAATCTTCAAGAGTATTCGCGGTTCCACCAATAATAGCACTAATGCCCAATTGTTTTCTCGCCTCTTTTGGGTTGGTATCGCTTAACCCTAAGTGAACACCGTCTGCAGCAGACTCTGCGGCGATACCTATATTGTCATTAATTATAAGTATAGTTCCATAAGCATCACAAATTTGACGGCATTTTTTTGCGGCCGATAAATAGTCTATTATAGATACATTTTTTAATCGCAGTTGTACCCAGCATACACCAGCTTTACAAGCATTTTCAATATTATTAATATGTTCCTCAATGGTGTTTCCTTGAGATATATATTGTGTGCATTTCATATTTTATAGTTGTTAAAAGCGGTAATTACCAAGTAAATTAGAGCTACTTGCTAAATACTTTTCTGTAAATCGTTTTCCTCTAAAACAGCTCCTTAGAAGCGAGAAACCTAAAGCTAATTGACCTGCTATAGCGCTAGAAAGCACACAGCCACTTCCGTGTTTAGGAAACACCGTAGTGTACTTAGGATTTATGGGGTGAATTTTTCCTTCTATTGTATATAAATAGTCTTTTCCTTTTTCAGCTTCATTATGTCCCCCTTTTAAAAATAAATTGGTTTTGCTACTAATATGTTTTATGGTTTCAGTAATTTCTTTTTCAGGAAATAGTTGCTGAATTTCAATATAATTAGGAGTTAGTATGTAAATTTTTGAAAGGACTTCATTAAAAGTTCCTTCATTGAAACTGGTTTGAAAATCAAAATTAGTTGATGATGTTAATACGGGATCTAATACTATTTTTATTGTAGAATCAAAATGTAATATTGCATCAAGAACTTCATTTAAAAACGTCCAGGTTTTTATAATTCCTATTTTAATAACCTTTATGTTGAAGCGGTTTAAAAGAACATTAAGTTGTTTTTTTAATAGTGTATCATCAGTCCAAACACAATCGAAAAAATCGGTATCTGTTTGAATGGTGTTTGCCGTACAAACGGATAATCCTTGGCACTTTAAAGCTTCAAAAGTTTTACAGTCAGCCACCAAACCAGCTCCTCCCGATGGGTCAAATCCTGCGATGCTGAGTATGTAAGGTCTATTTATCATTCGTTTGAAAGAGGCTTTTAGTTGATGGCTTGTATTGTTTTAAAGTTTTTCACTTCGTTTTTAGTATTCCAAATACTACCTAAAACCGCGATTCCTTTATAGCCTAAGTTATAAGCTTCTTTTATATTATTTTTATGTATTCCGCCTAAGGCAATAATACGCTTGTTTATATGATTAATATCAAAACCACGACCTTCATAACCTTGTTTAGATATAGAAGAAAATACAGGGCTTAAAAAATGATAATCAAATTCGAAATAGCAATCGTTTACATCTGCTA
>CALGLV010000022.1 GCA_937958985.1 uncultured Aquimarina sp. | reverse complement strand
TTCCAAGGCATTGTCTGTAGGGAAACTCATTTTGTTTTTAGTGTATTTCTTAAAGCATAGTTTTTAAATCATCCATAATAAAATTGTGTGTTATAAAATTATTCAAAAAATTAGGCGGAGTAATAAAACTCCGCCTAATTTCTATTTGCTGAATATTTTTGGATACTACCAACAATCTATTGTAGAACTACAAGCGCATCAATTGCTACTTCTTCCCAA
This sequence comes from uncultured Aquimarina sp., assembly GCA_937958985.1. Taxonomy (GTDB): domain Bacteria; phylum Bacteroidota; class Bacteroidia; order Flavobacteriales; family Flavobacteriaceae; genus Aquimarina. The sequence continues at coordinate 86,583 of CALGLV010000022.1, read as the reverse complement.
GTTTTACTTACATTGTCTTTACCAGTGTGAAGTAATTCACAAGCTTTATGAATAGAGTTAAAAGCTTTTGAAGCTCCGAATTCTAATATATTTAAAGAACCTTGTAAACGTACATTTCTACCTACAACAGTATGCTCAAGAGGAATTCTTTTTTGAGTGTTATTCATTTTTAAATTAAGAAAAATATTACCTCCTTCTGTTATAAATGAACCACTTAATAACTCGGTATTGTCCATCATTCCAAAGAAAAGTGTTTTTAGTTTAGAATCACGAGCTTCATTTTTACTATAAATACTACTTGCAGGAATAGTAAAATCTACACCATTAAATGCACCAATAACAGTTTCTGATTTAGGAGCATTAAGTACATTGATGGTTTTAAAAATACCAGAAACACCTTTTTTCTCTGTAAACTTGTAACCTGTCCATTCTACCTTCGAGTTTTGTGCAGTTACTTGATATGTATTTAAGGCTACAGCAGGTTGTTCAACAACAGCTTTAGTTTCGGCCTTGTTTTTACAAGAAACTCCCATTAACAATAAACTCGCACTTAAGGCAACTAATAATCTTTTCATGATTTTTTATTTTCTATTCGCTATAAATTTATGAATTTACAGGCTTCTACAGCCATTAAATTACTACAAACTAGATTTTTTTAAGGAATTTTTATAAGTTTTCTTCTGTAAAAAGAAGATTCCGAATATAGGGCCTATAGCTAAAATTAGAAAGGGAATATAATTGGTTAAATCTTTTGTATATAAGTTTAGTATTTGAATACTAAATATAGTGATCAAAAATCCTAAACTATTTACTAAAGTGATAGCAGTGCCTTTATTAGCTAAAGGGGCAGCTTGAGCTACAAGAGTGGATAGCTGGGGAGAATCTGCAATAACAAACATTCCCCAAATAATCATGAAAACTATAAATAATAAAGGAGTGGTTTTTAGCATTAAAGGGAAAAGTAGAATACAAATTAACGAACCCCACAAACTAAATTTAGCAACATATATACTAGATTTAATTTCCGAAATATACCCTCCAATGATACACGAAAAGAAACCGCTAACAATAATAATAAAAGACCAAAGACTAATATTGAAGTCGTTATTGTTTACAGTGTTATAGGTAATTAATAGTGCGGGTACAAAAGCCCAAAAAGTATATAACTCCCACATGTGGCCAAAATATCCAAAACTAGCTTTTCGTAGTTCAATATTTTTAAACAAATTAAAAATTACTTTAGGTTGAAATTTACTTCCTAGTTTACTAAAAGGTCCTTTTGGTACACCAAAACCAACCAAAAGGCCTCCCAATAAAGAGAGTGTAGAGGTTAAACCAACAACAAATAATAAGCTATTTTCAAAAGCAATGAAACTAAAAAAATGAGGTATTGCGGTACCCAATACTAATGTTCCTACTAAAAAACCAAGAGCTCTACCTAAACCATTTTCAAAATAATCAGAAGCTATTTTTATTCCTATCGGATAAATCCCTGCCAAACAAATCCCTGTTGTGAAACGCAATGCGGTAATGCTCCAATACGAATTCCCAGGATATAATAATGCAAAATTACTGAATGATGCCAATAGGGCACAAATCATAAATATTTTAGAAGCTTTAAACCGATCGGCAATGCTTAAAAAAGCAAAAAAAAGTGTGCCCACAATAAACCCAAATTGAATAATAGCGGTAAAAAAACCAAGACTATTAGGGTCTTTAATATTATAAGCTAGCGTAAGTTGCGGCATTACTGCGTTAACAGCAAACCATACTGATGTGCAGGCAAATTGCGAAAAAATAATAAAAAATAGAATGCGCTTATTTTTCAAAACTAATCGTTAATTAAAACTTGTACGTTATATGATTTTAAAAAATCTAAATGTTCTTCAACTTTAAAGGATTCAGGCTTAAATTGTCCGCGTCTGGCTTTGCCTTGTTGCTGCCTGTGAGCACTTCTAACAAAGCGCCTAACATCATTGTCGGTCTCTAAAATTAACCCAGGTACAGCCACTGTTTTCCCATCATCATTTTTTGCTACCATGGTGAAAAAGGAAGAGTTGCAATGTTTTTTATCGCCAGTTTTTATGTTTTCAGCTTCAACTCTAATACCAATAACCATAGAGCTTCTTCCCACAAAATTAACGGCAGCACTTAGGGTTACTAATTCGCCAACTTCAATAGGTTGTAAAAAGTCAACCTTATCTACACTAGCGGTAACAGCATAGTATCCCGAATATTTGGCAGCACATGCAAATGCTACTTGGTCCATTAGTGATAAAATATAACCTCCATGAATTTTTCCACTGAAATTAGAATGCGATGGAAGCATTAATTCTGTAATTGTTATATGTGATTCTGAATTGTGTTTAAAAGCAGACATTTATTTTTTTGATTAATTGAGAATAATAATTCGAAAGATACTAATACCATTGGAAAAGGCGTACAGTTAAGGCGATACAATCTTTAAAAAAAGCATTTAAATTTAACTTTTGTGTTTTTTTTAAAAGCTTGCTTTTTTATAATTTTATGAAAAATAGAGGAATATGGACTGGAAAAACATCAATTTAGAAGAAATTTTAAAGAAAAATAAAGTACTACCATCTTCCGAAGAACTCTTATTTCAATTAAATACTATTTGGGATAAGGAGTACAAAAAAGAGGTTTCATTGTTAAATAGAATAAAATCGAAACCTTCTAAAAGCTTGCCAAACAATCATTTTGATTTTGCAAAACTCGATAAGGACAATATTTACCATATTTCTGAGATTAAAAAATTATGTATTGATTACAGACTCCGTTTTTTAAGCACGCATTACTTTAAAGGTGAAATACCTTTTGAAGCGATTTCTAAAATAAAAGCATTAGAAAAACAGCATGAAACGGCTTTCTATAATTTTAAAGTTATTGCGCCATCAAAATTATTTAAACTCGAAAATGCAGATGATCCGTTATTATTTATTCCTTTAGGAAACGACTATTACTACTTTGTACACAAATGGGGGAGTGATTTAAAACCCTGGCGAAAGGCTTGGGCTTGGTGTTTTAAAAGTTTAGAAAACCTAATGGTAGTATGCCTTTTAATAAGTTTGTTGTTTACGGCAATGATTCCTCAAGGGTTATTTACAAATAAAGAAATGACAATTTCAGTTTACTTTTTTGAATACCTGTTTATATTGAAATCGGTAGTAGCAGTGGTGATGTTTTATGGTTTTTCAAAAGGGAAAAATTTCAATACAGCAATATGGAACAGTAAGTATTTTAATTAACTGTAAATAATTGTATTTTTGGTGGAATACTAAATTATGGGCTATAAAAATATACCTCAACATCCCAAGCAACGAAACTATGACCTAATTTTTGGTCTTGTTTTTTTAGCTTTAGGATCTTACCGAATGTTTCAATTATACAGTGGAGTTGCTTTTTCCAAGTTTAAAATTATAATAGGTGTATTTATGTTGGTTTTAGGAGTTTTTAAACTTTACGCTTATTTTAAAACAAAAAGTATTGCAAATTAATTTTCTAAATTATAGCGTGCTATAATTTTTTCGTGACTTTTAAGTACTTTACACACCCAGTCATATCGTTTTTGAAGCAGTTCTTCTGCTGAAAACTTCCAGTCTAAATTGCTATTGTGTAATTTGCGAGTAACTTCTTGGAGTATAATTGATGCTGAAACAGAAATATTTAAGCTTTCGGTAAATCCGTACATGGGTATTGTTAATTGCACGTCCGAATTTTCTAATACATAATCACTTAATCCGGTATCTTCTTTACCAAAGAAAAAAACTGATTTTTTACTAATGTCAAAATCAGCTAAAGTGACATTGTTTTTCCCGTGTGGTGTTGTTGCTACTATTTGATAACCTTCTTTTTTTAGAGTATCAACACATTCTTTTGTAGTGTGGTGTCGGTTTATATCAACCCATTTTTGAGCTCCCATTGCAATTTCACGATCAATGGTTCTCACATTTCTTTCTTCTATAACATGAAGGTTTTGAATTCCAAAAATATCGCAACTTCTCATAACAGCACTGGTGTTATGTAATTGGTACACATCTTCTATAGCTACTGAAAATTGGTACGTACGGTTTTCAAGTACGGTATGGTTTTTTAACCTTCTGCGTTCAGTTAAAAAACTTTCTAAATAACTAACTAAATCTTCTGTAAGCTTCATATTAAGCATCATATTTCTGCTTACAAATGTACTAGTTGATTTTAGTTATATTACTATTCTCTTAAATAAAAATCAATTACTATTTGCCACCTATAGCTCTAAGGTCTTGTATGCAAAGAGGATCTAATTGAAGTACATTCACATTATTCATCATATCTCTTGCTAATCTAGCAGATGCTTCCATAAGGCAAAAAGGAACATCGCAATGTCTATTTCCTTCAAGCTCACCATCCTCGTTTTCGGCCTGAGATTCATGTGCTTCTTGCTCAGGAGTAAATTCACTATTTACCAAACCAAGTAAATGGCAAAACTCATGATTTAGCGTTCCTGCCTCAACTCTTTCTAAATCACTAGTGTTATTTCCTGTAAAACGAATAAGCGTACTTTCGTAAATTACAAATGAAGTATTTAGATAAGCCGTACCTAAAATAACAGAACTAAATCTGTCGCTAAACTCTGTTTGCTCATCATCTCTATCTGCAAAAAAGATAAAAACAGCAAGGTTATCTTCAGTGTTAAATTGAGTTCTATTAGGCGCCTCAACTTGTTCAAAAACAGTTTGAACAGTATATTCTTCAACATCTGGGGCAGGAATAGTTTGCTCAACTATGGTTACGCCATCAGGTTTGTTTAATCTGTCAGAAATAAATTGAATTAAATTTTGTTTGGCAAATTCAGAAGGTTCAAACCCTTCCACAGAAACTATTTCTAGAGTGATACTTTTAAATTGATTGTCTGTAGTTAAATCTCTTGCAGAACTTCCTAACTCGTTTAAGTTCGCTAAGTTAAAATTTGGGTTAACCCTTCTTAGCGATGCTAAATTTATGTTTCCGTTGGTATCTATAACAGGTCCACTAGTATTAGGAATAATTTCCTGTTCTCTTTCATTTCCCCTGTTATTAGTAAGGGTAGAATTATCATCACTTTCACAACCTATAATAGTTAAAGCTAGTACTATTGAAAAAAAGACTTTTTTAAATATTGTGTTCATAAAAGGAGTGTAAAGTAAATATACTGTTATGTGTATTTTGTTCTAAATATATTGAATTCCTTACATAATGATTTGAATAAACCCAATTTTAAAGGTTATTTAGCTTTATACCAGTGTTAATTTTGCTAAATAGTCATAATGCTCCCCTTCTAAAATAAGTTCACAATTAAATCCATGAACTAAACAGGCTCTTTTTAAGGTATTGAAATCTACATATAACCAGTCAAAAACTTCAGAAGATGTGTTATTATAACTTATTTGATAGTTGAGTTCTCCATAATATCCTCTTGCGGCATCTACCCAATATTCACCATTATCGTCTTCAAACAAAAAAATTAAATCGGAAGAGTCTATAAATACTTGGCCATTAGTATTTAATATTTTTTTAAGTTGATCAAAAAAAGTATTGAAATTATTCAGTTTACCAATAATTCCACTTCCATTCATTAACAACAATACAGTATCGTATTTGCCAGAGTGTTTATAAAAGTCTTCAACAAATGCAGTAGTAACTCCACGTTGTTTACAAATTTCGATAGCCCCTATTGAAGTGTCAATAGCAGTAGTATCTATTTTTTTTTCATTTTGAAGAAATAAGGAGTGACTACCCGCACCGCAACCTACATCTAATACCTTGCCTTTCGATAAATCCAACGCTTTTTGTTCGATTTTAGGCATTTGCTTATAATTTCGAAACAGGTATGAAACAAGAATTTGATCGTCGTCAAAATCGTCGTTTTTCACAGTAATTATTTGTTCCTCTTTTGTTTTAAAGTAGGCGGAAATAGCTTCCCCAAAAATATCGTTTTGCATGTTGTAAAAATATTCAATTTTAAATGGATTACCTTTGTTTTATGAATGAAGAATTACAACGTATACAAGAGCAGGCAATAGAGCTTAAAAAAGAAAATAAAAAGTTTTTAGATCGCTTAAATCAAAAGCCTCCCAAGCATTTGGACGTTAAAATGAAAGAGCTACATGAAGAAACATTTAAGGAGATTGATTGTTTAAGTTGTGGAAATTGTTGTAAAACTACGGTGCCAATTATTACAAATAAAGATTCTGAGCGCATAGCCAAGCACTTAAAAATGAAAATTCATGATTTTGAAACGAAATATGTTCATATTGAAAGTGACACTTTAAAATCTTTTAAAATGGCACCTTGCGAATTTTTAATGGATGACAACCATTGTATGATTTACGATGTACGTCCAAAAGCATGTTCAGAATATCCGCATACTACAAGAAATAAATTTCATCAACTTTCGCGTATTACTTTGGAGAACACGGTAGTGTGTCCGGCGACTTCGGTAATTATCGAAAAATTAAAAGATCATTTAGATAAAACACAAAAAAAGAGTAACCGTAGAAAATAATTAAAAGGTTACAAGTAAGGTTATTTATATACTTAACCAAAAATTTATCACTGCTGGTTAAATAATGAAAAAACACTATTGTAAGGAGAATCTTTTTCAACTTTGCGAAAAGGATTCTCGATACTGTTTATTACACAAAATAATATAGTAATCACTTTTTTACAGCAACTCACAAAACAAATACGATTTAATAAAGCAAGTATTTAGTTCGAACGAGTTCGAATTGCTCTAAACCTTTTTTCCAGCTAGCTCTAATTTCCTCTTCGGTAAGTCCTTGCTCAATTTGTTGTTGCAGCACATTGGAACCCGACAACTTTTTAAAAAAGGAAGTAAAAAAAGTGTCTTTGTTAGGATAGTCTTTATAGGCCTTTAATAGCCATTTAAGTTGCAGTTGATTAAATTTAGTTTCTGAACTTAAATTTTCCCCATAACAAGTTTTGTTTTCGTGTTTTGGGTATTTAGCTCCAACATTAGGTTGGGGTATAAAACTAAATTCAGTTTTTGGCAAGTCGGGCGATCCGTATATTTGAAATTGCATATCCGTACCTCGCCCCACGCTAATTGGTGTACCTTCAAATAAACATAAGCTTGGATATAAATTTATAGATGCTGCATTGGGTAAGTTCGGAGATGGTTTTACAGGCAGCTCATAAGAGTGATTGTGGGTGTAATTTTCTAATTTAATCACTTCTAAATTACAGGTAAGCTCATTTTTAAGCCATTTTTCGCCATTAATCATATGCGCATATTCTCCTATAGTTAACCCGTGTACAATGGGTATTGGATGAAGCCCCACGAAGCTTTTAAATTCTTTTTGTAAAATAGGACCGTCAAAATAATGCCCGTTAGGGTTGGGACGATCCAGAATTAACATCGGAATATTATTTTCGGCACAGGCTTCCATAACATAATGTAGTGATGAAATATAGGTGTAAAAACGCGCTCCTACATCTTGAATATCAAAAACAATAATATCGATATCTTTTAATACTTCAGGGCTTGGTTTTTTATTTTTCCCGTAAAGGGAAATTATAGGTAGATTGGTTTTTAGGTCAATACCATTTTTAACAATTTCACCAGCATCTGCTTTACCTCGAAAACCGTGTTCGGGAGCAAAAACCTTTACAATAGTAACTTTATGTTGCAGTAAAGTATCTACCAAATGCACCGCTTTTTTATGGGTATTAAAAACAATACTTGTTGGATTACCTACTATGGCAACCTTTTTATTTTTTAATAAAGGTAGAAATTTATGTAATTGAGAAGCACCCGTAATAATTTCAACCACTTCTTTAGTGGCAACAGGTTGATTTATTTTTTGCGCTATATTTTTTCCGCAGGCAACCAAGGTAATAAGAAGTAATAAAAATGTATTTTTGACTTTATTAAATTGAAAGATAAACATTGAACTTTGCATATTTTATTGCCCGTCGGCTTATAAAAGAAAAAACTTTTTCTAAGTCAATTTCAGCACCCATAATTCGTATTGCAATTATTGCTATTGCTTTGGGTATGGTGATGATGTTGATTTCTATTGCTACGGGTGTTGGTTTACAGCGTAAAATACGTGAAAAAATAACACTTTTCAACGGTCATATCGAAATTTCGAATTACGATAACAATTCGAGTCAGGTTTCATTGAACCCTATTTCTAAGGATCAGGATTTTTATCCAAATTTCACCAATGTGCCGGAAGTAATACATATACAAGGAGTTGCATCCAAGGCAGGGATTATACGTACTGAAACTAATTTTGAAGGCGTAGTGGTTAAAGGGGTAGGAGCCGATTACGATTGGACTCCCTTTAAAGAATATATTATAGAAGGGACACTGCCTAACTTTGCAGAAGATAAAATAAGTAGAGAAATTTTAATTTCAGAATATATTGCTAATCGTTTAAGGCTTTCGGTTGGAGATAAAATAGTTACCTATTTTTTGAAAAACGAAATAAAATATAATATTCGTTCCTTTAGCTTAGTAGGGATATACAATTCCGGTTTTGAGCAGTTCGATAAATCTATTGTATACTCCGATATTAGACATATTCAAAAAATGAATAAGTGGAAAGAAAATGAAGTAGGGTCTTTTGAATTGTTTGTTGACGATTTTTCAAACCTTAATGCAATTAATGAAAAAGTATATGTTACTATACCGTCAACTTTAGATAGCAATACAGTTTCTCAAAAATTTCCAGGCTTGTTTCAGTGGATAAAAATGTTCGATTTTAATATTATCGGTATTATAGGTATAATGATTATAGTTGCTATCATTAATATGATAACCGCAATTTTAGTATTGATTTTAGAACGTACACAACTTATAGGAATGCTGAAAGCCTTGGGAGCACCCAATAAAACGATACGTAAAATATTTTTATATAACGCTAGTTACATTATTTTAAAAGGTTTGTTTTGGGGTAATTTAATAGGAATAGGATTAATAGGGTTACAGTACTTTTTTGACCTTGTAAAGCTTGATCCTACCAACTATTACGTAAAGAGTGCACCAGTGTTTATAACTTTGCCTCAAATTGTATTATTAAACGTAGGTACGTTAATTGTTTGCGTTTTGGTACTTTGGATACCTTCAATAATTATAAGTAAAATAGCGCCAATTAAAGCGATTAAGTTTAATTAACTTTTTGGTTAAGTATAGCTATCGTTTAATTAAAAACTAAGGAGTTTTTTTCTGCACCACCTGAAAAATTTTACTATCCTCACATTTTAATGTTTTTGAAGGATATTTTAATAAGAGTGCGTAATCGTGGGTAGCCATTAAAATGGTATTTCCGTTTGCGTTAATTTTTTTCAATAAAGCCATAACCTCTAGCGAGGTTTGGGGATCTAAATTACCAGTGGGCTCATCGGCCAAAATTAATTCGGGGTCGTTTAGCAGGGCTCTAGCAATAGCAATTCGTTGTTGCTCGCCACCCGAAAGCTGATAAGGCATATTTTTACCTTTGCTTTGCATCCCAACTTTAGTAAGTACCTCTTCTATACGCTGATTTATTTTTACTTTTTCTTTCCACCCCGTAGCTTTCAACACAAAACGTAGATTGTCATTTATATTTCGGTCATTCAATAATTTAAAGTCCTGAAATACGACTCCCAATTTTCGTCTTAAAAAAGGAATATCACGTTGTTTTAACCCCTTCAATTTAAAATCAACAATTTGCCCTTCTCCTTGTTTTAAAGGCAAGTCGGCATAAAGTGTTTTTAAAAAGCTACTTTTTCCAGAGCCTGTTTTACCGATAAGGTACACAAACTCTCCTTTTAAAATTTGTAAAGAAATATTAGAAAGCACCTCGTTTTCGTGCTGAAAAATAGTGGCGTTTTGTAAGGATAGGACTAGGTCGCTCATTAAAATAGGATATATTAGGTATTCTGTAAAATTACAAAACATAAAGCAAAATAGAATATTGTATTACGTTTATGTAATTCTATTTACCTTAACACACAATTAGCTTGTTTTTTTGCGTTAAAGAAAAGGGATCTAATTATATTTGAGTCTAAAATCATAGAAATATATCTTTCTTATGCAGAAAAAATGTTTTCAAGTTTTATTTTTTTGTTTTTTCTTTTTTAGCGCTTTTTCACAGCAGTCTGAAATAGATACCAATACAGAAGCTTTATACGAAAAAGCCGTTAAGCTTTTTAATAAAGAGCAATATAGGGCAGCACAAACGCTGTTTAAAAAAGTAGTAAATGAGATTGCAAATACAAAAAAAGCAGATACGGATTACTACGTAGCACAAACCGCCATATTTTTAAATCAAGATAATGCAGCTCAATTAGTAGAAGATTTTGTGGCAAACCATCCCACGCATCCTAAACGTAATTCGGTATACTTTGAGGTGGGGAATTACTATTTTAATACAGGTAGTTATGCCAAAACCAGAAAATGGTATCAAAATGTTTTAGTTAATGATTTAAGCAATAAGGAAGCAGAAACCTATTATTTTAATTTAGGATATGCTTTATATACCTCTAAACGTTATGTAGATGCCGAGGAAAATTTAAAAAAAGTAGTTGACAGTAAAAAATATGGTAGCGAGGCAAATTACTATTTAGGATTTATTTCTTATAAAGCCGATGACTATACTAAGGCAGATACTTATTTTGAAGGAATTGAAGAAACTTCGGAACTTAGTAAAAACCTTTCTTATTACAAGGCAGACAAGTATTTTAAACAAGGAGATTTTGAAACGGCTATAAAAGAAGCCAAAAAAGAATTGTTACGATCGAAACCCAAAGAAAAATCCGAATTAAATAAAATTATAGGAGAAAGTTATTTTAATTTAAAACAATACAAAGAAGCTATTTCTTATTTAGAACTTTACAAAGGAAAGGGAGGAAAGTGGAGTAATACCGATCATTATTTAGTAGGATATTCATATTACAAAAAAGGAAATTATAAAAATGCTATTTCCCGATTTAATAAAATTATCGGAGGAAAAGATGCGGTCGCTCAAAATGCTTATTATCATTTAGCAGATTCGTATGTGAAACTAGCACTTAAACCACAGGCTTTAAATGCTTTTAAAAATGCTTATGAAATGCCTTTTAATGCTGAAATAAGAAAAGATGCAGGTTATAATTATGCTAAACTAAGCTACGATATTGGAAACTCTTACGAAAGTGTACCATCGGTACTAAGAACTTATCTGGTAAAATATCCTAACAGCAATAACAGAGAAGAACTATCTTCTTTATTAATTGATTCTTACGTAAGTACAAAAAACTATAAAGAAGCGCTGGAGGTGTTATCTATAGATAATAATCAAAATAACAATGGCGTTTTTCAAGAGGTATCCTATTTATACGGTTTAGAATTGTTTAAAAGCAATAATTATAAGCAAGCAATAACACATTTTGATAAGGCAATTGTATTAAATAATAAAGCTAACATTGTAGAGCTAGCTACTTTTTGGAAAGCAGAAAGTCTTTATAAACTTGGAGAATATAAATTTGCGGTAAGCACTTATAACCAGGTTAAGGATACTTATGTGGATGAAACATTGCAATTAAAAAACTATCAATTAGGATTTAGCTATTTTAAATTAAAGCAATACGACAAAGCGATTGCTAGTTTTACTAAATTTTTAGAATCGGAACCTTCACAAAATTATAAACTCGATGCTATTTTACGATTGGCAGATAGCCATTTTGTTTCTGCGAAATATTGGCCAGCAATGGAAATGTATAATAAGGCTATAAGTTTAAATCATCCAAATTCGGATTATGCACATTATCAAAAAGCAATTAGTTATGGTTTTGTACAGAAGAATGATAAAAAAACACAAGATTTAGAACGGTTTTTGGTAGACTACAAACGCTCAATATATAAAGATGATGCTATGTTTGCCTTAGCAAATGTATATGTAGCAGAGGGAGCAACCACTAAAGGAATAGCTACCTACCAGCGTTTGCAAAACGAACTACCCAATAGTAATTTGGTATCTAAAGCAATTTTAAAAGAAGGACTTATTTATTATAATGAAGATAAATCCGAAAAGGCTATTGCTCGATTTAAATTAGTAGCAGAAAAATACCCAAAAACGGCCGAAGCATTGCAAGCTGTTAAAACTGCTCGATTGGTATATATTGATATAGGAAAAACACAAGAATATGCCGATTGGGTAAACACCTTAGATTTTGTGGAAATTACTAACGAAGAGTTGGATAATACTACTTATTTAGCTGGAGAAAAACAGTTTTTAGAAAACAACACATCAAAGGCAATTACCAATTTTGAAAAATACTTGAAGCAATTTCCTAACGGTTTACACAATTTAGAAGCACATTTTTATTTAGGACAGCTGTACACCAAAACAGGCAATCAAATTAAAGCATTACCAAACTATATAGAAGTAACTAAACTAGGAAATAGCGAGTTTACGGAGACAGCTTTGTATAAAACTGCTCAGATATATTTAGAGGAAAAATCGTATTCAAAAGCAATACCTTATTTATTGCGATTAGAAAAAGAAGCCAACTTTCAGCAAAACACCATTTTTGCTAAAACAAATTTAATGAAGGCTTTTAATGAAGAAAAGCAGTACACCAAAACTCTTTCTTATGCCGACGAAGTATTAGCGGGGGCAACTATAAAGCAACATATTAAAACAGATGCTCAAGTATATAAAGCAAGGGCTGCACTTGCATTAGGTAAATTAGCGGTTGCAGAAGCATCGTATATAGAAGTAGCCAAAACAGCAGCTAATAAATTAGGAGCAGAAGCTATATATAATTTAGCATTGCTAAATACTAATAATAGCAAATTCAAACTATCAAATACTTATGTACAAAGGCTAGCTAAAGAATTTTCAGCTTATCGCGAATACAGTGCAAAAGGGCTTATACTAATGGCTAAGAATTTTAATGGTTTAGGAGATGCTTACCAAGCTACTTATGTATTAGACACTGTGGTTACTAATTTTAAAGATTTTCCAGAAGAAGTTTCCGAAGCTAAAATATTACTTCAAAAAATAAAGGCTAAAGAAGCTAAAGTAAATTCATCAATAAGTGAATAATTTCCCATTTATGAGCGTGTTTAGAATACATAATATTACACTAATCGTATCACTATTAACAAGTATTTCTTTCTTTAGTCAAGAAAATAGGGAAACAGTTAAGGATACTATAAAAACAGAAAATGTAACGGTTATAAAAACATTTAACCCAACCATTAACGATGCATTTAAAATAGAAACTCAAATAAGTGATGACGGTGGTGAGCGAGAAAATAAAGAAGTCTCAGCTTTTAGAATTCAATCGGTTCCGGTAGCAAGTACATTTGTTCCTAAAAAAGCAAAATCAAAAAAAGTTAAAAAAGAACGTAAACAATTACCACCACAAAATTATGCTTTATTAGCGGCAGGAAATTTTGGTAATGTTGAAGCAGAAGCTTTTGTGAGTTATCCTGTAAATAGGGATGCTACGTTTAGTGCTTTATTGCTTCATCAATCTTCACAAGGGGGTATAAATGAGGTTAGAGTTGATGACTTTTATTACGATACAGGTTTACAACTAACATATACAAAACAAGATCGAAAAACACCTTGGGAGGTGTATTTTGAAGCACAACATCAACTTTATAATTGGTATGGTATTCCTAGTGATTTTGTATTAAGTAATCAGCAATTAAGCGCTATTGATCCAAGTCATAATTATATTGATTTGAATGTAGGTGGTACTGTGCACTTTGATAGTGATGTGTTTAAAAATATACAATCACAGCTACGTTATTTTTTTGATGATCAAGAAAGTAACGAAGTTAACTTTATAGCAAATGCTGATATTGATTTTAAGGTTAGGGATTACGATGTAAAATTGCCTGTAGTTTTAGATGTATTGTCGGGTAGTTTTAACCAAGAAGAATTTTTATTAAAAACAGATTACCAAATTATAAACTTTGGAGTGAAGCCAAGTATTGATTTAACCTACAATGATATTGATTTTAAATTAGGAGCTTCGGCATTTATAAGTTCGGATACAGAAAATAGCGAGACTAATTTTTTTGTGTACCCCAATATTTTAGCGACTTATCAATTGAAAGATTACGGTGTTTCTCTTTACGGAGGCCTGTCGGGTGAATTAAAACAAAACACGTACCATACAGCAAGTGAATTAAACCCATTTGTAGCTCCTTTGTTAGGGATATCGCCAACAAGTCAGCAATTTAATTTTTATATAGGAGCACAAGGTACGCTAACAAGTCAATTAGGTTATGAGCTTAAAGCCTCGTATATCTCGGAAAATGACAAGCCTTTATTTCAAAATTTACAAAGTATTAGTAATACAACAGAGCAGGCTAATTTTGGGTTCAATAATTCGTTTAATTATGTGTATGCCGATGTTAAAACCGGCAATTTGGAAGGAAGTTTAAAATATAGTTTTGATAATGCCTTGGAGTTATCATTAACCGCAAACTTTTTTACATATAGTACTAGTGGCACTGATGAAGCTTGGAATTTGCCACAAGTAAGCACTACATTAAGTGGTAGTTATAAATTTAACGATAAGCTAAGTTTTGATACCAATATCTTTTTTGTGGGTGCCCGAAAAGATTTTGATGCTTTTAAAAATACCATAGCTAATGTTGATGCGATTTTTGATATAAATATAGGAGCTAATTATAACATTACTAAAAACTGGAATGCCTTTATAAAAGGAAAAAATATTACCAATCAAAATTATGAACGATGGTTAAACTACCCAGTACAATCAGCACAAGGTTTAGTGGGAGTGCGGTATTTGTTTAAATAGAGAATAAATCACTACAATACCAAATAAAAAAAGCCTTCTGAAATTAACTTCAGAAGGCTTTTTTTGATATAAAACCAATTGTTTGAATACTCTATTTTATTAAACCCTGCATTCAACTTAATAGGTCTGTTGTAGTGTTTTTAGTAAAATAACAGTTCACACAGGTTATTCATGATATTACGAACTAAATAAACTTAAAATAGTATTCTTAATAGCAATAAACAATTTTATAACATTTAAGAACACTATTTAAAAACTTTTAATGGTTACCTTTTAAGTACTTTGGTACTATATATTGCACCAGTTTTTTGATCTTCGATAGTTAATATATAAATTCCACTTTGAAAGCCATTCATAATTAACTTTCCATTTCCATTAGTGTCTAAAAAAACACGATCTACAGTGTTTAGTGATTGTTGCGATAAGTTTTTAAGACTAAAAATCACAGATTCAGAATTTGGTATAGGACTCCTAAAACTAGTTTCTGATTGTACAGGGTTAGGAGCTATTGTTAAGGATTCTGGTAAATCGATATCGTTATATATATCGTTATCAATAGCTACAGCAGTTGTATCAATTGTATCAATTTCGTCAATAGGTTCAATGTTTTCGAATATCAATGGTATTTGTAACTCATTAATACTAGCATTACTTGTAATAATTAAGCTATCGTTAATTGTATTCGCAATAATTGTTTCTATCCTAAAATTAATATCTATAGACTCGTTGGGTTGTAAAATAAAATTTTCGTCGGAAAAATCACTTCCGTTAAGTATTCCCAATATTTCAGTAGAAGTGGTAATCTCATTTTGTGTTGAGATACTATAAATTTCTATAGGAATAGCACTCGAATTAATCAACTTTGCTGATCCAATAGCAAAATCCTCCTCAATAGAAATATCGACAATTGGAGCATCATTAAAATCACCGATAGGGTTAATTATTTGAAGAGAAGTTCTAATTGTTGCTGCTACTGTATCTAAATTATTAGCAATAACGTTAATTTCATTTTCAAAAACTCCAACATCTTGCATTGCTCCATCTATTGTAATTTGTATAGTTATGCTACTTCCAGCATTTAAAGTACCGTTGGTAGGACTAACGGAAACAATAGTATCAGAAGAATTCGTTAATACCAAGTCGTAGTCAACAAATCGAGTACCGTTATTGGTAAAAACTACCTCATGTACACTAGTATTTTGATTTTCTTCTAAAACAGAGTTTGTGTTTAATATTCTTGAAATGGAAGTTTGAGAAACAGATAAATCTACAGGAGGGGCGCTCGAAAAATATACAATATTATAGTTTCTTGTGCCTTGTAGTGTAGAAACAGTAGCGTTACTATTTATATTAATAGTACCTTGATTCCTTGCTCCAACTCTTCTATCAGCAGTAAACTGGGCTACTATGGTTAATATTTCACCCACATTTAAAATAGTCCCATTAGGAGCCGAACTGCTTATAATTTCTGTATTGGTTCTAGTAGCTTCTATATTTTCTATAATTACAGGTTGTAAGCCTGTATTTTCGAATTCCAAAACTCTAGTTTCTGAAGTTTCAGCCTCAATATCAGCACTTAATAAAGGTGTTTCAAGTAACTCTAATCTTCCTCGTTGCCTAGAAAGGCTAATATTTAAAGGAACGATTACTTCGGGGTTAACAGGATCGTTAGATACAAAAGTAATAGCTGCCATGTAATTATCATCAATAGCACCAATACTCGACGATACTCTAAACGATCCACTAGCGGTTTCTCCAGGTTGTAGTATACCTTCAGCATTATTAGTATCTAGCAAAAATATGTTGTTAACAATAGGTTCTAAATTATATTCCAGGGGTAATTCTCCAGGATTAGAAACACTAAATCTAACTAGTGCCGAAGGATCTCTAGCATCAACATCAATAAATACATTTACCGTAGGCTCAATATCTATTTCAAAAGAAGGTTTAGGGAAATCCCTTATAATTAAAGATACAGGAATAATTAAACTAGGCGTATTTGAAGCATTACTTGTTATTCTTAAGTTTGCGGTATGTTCACCTTCGGGTAAATCACTATTAATAACATATTCAATAGCAGCAAAATTATTTCCAAAAATTAAACCTTCAGCATTAGCGATGGTCAAAAAAGGAGTGCTTTCGTTTTCAACTACGATATCATATTCTAATATTCTATTTCCAGTATTATTAATAATAAAGGTATTTTCAAAGTTAAGAACCAAAATATCGATCTCTTCTTCTATTTGAGCCACTGTTTCAATAATAGCTGCATCAGCCTCGTTTAAAATATTAACCCTTATATCACGGGATATATTAATGGGAGATATGTTGTTAGAAATATTAATTACTGCATTGAATAAGCCTATATTTAAAAGAGAAGTTTCTAGCGCTATTGTTATTGTTTGTTCTTCACCAGGTTGAAGCTCTATATTAGTTGCGTTATTTAAAACAATAGGCAAGTTTTGTGGATTTTCAGATACTTCAGCATTGTATATAAAAGCTTGGTCAGATTCGTTTTTTATAACAACGGTTTGTAAGGCATTTTCACCTTCATTAACATTTAAGTCACCCATAATTTCACTTACAGAAAGAGAAAAAAGTGAATTGTCATTTAAAACCCACCCCATATCTTTGAAAACACCTCGGGTAATATTTCCTATATCAATATTTGATTCACCGGTGCCCATAAAAGGAGTCATTAAGGAATTAATATCTCCGGGAGGGAAGGCTGCTTCATCAAGATGGGAAATAGAGCTCCCTCCTAAAAAGAAAGGAGAAGCTTCTAATTTAGGATTTAAACCCATAAAAGCATTTGTAGCATTTGTTCCTTCGAAAAACAAATCATCACTAGTTAAATAACGAAATAATTCTAAGCTTAGATCATCAATATCCAAAGCGTTCACATTGTTTCCATTGGTAATAAAATTATTATAAATGGCAGGGAATCCCGTTAATAAAGTTAATGTACCCTCAGTACCAGAAATATCCGCAGTAGCTGTGAATCCTAAACCATGAGCAATTTCATGCAAAGCAACAGTTACAAAATCAAATTGTGAAGCAGGTGTGATTCCGTCAGTACCAAAATAAAAATCGCGACTACTATTTAAAACTACGTTAAGTTCGCTAGGCTGATTAGGTAATAGTATTTCGCCTGTTAAAGCATTTGCCAATGCGGCAGGGTAGCTAATGGAATTTAAAGGTGCATTAGGGAAATCAGTAACAAAATAGCCAGGACCTGCTTGGGCAATTGTACTCGGACCTAAATCTAGAAAATCTACAAATATTCTTATAGGTACTGACGATACAATTTCTCTAGACCAAATATCTATTGCAAATTGAAAAGCAGCAATAGCATCAGGTTCTTGTTGTAGGTCATTTCCTAGAGTAAGTATAAATTCTGCCGTTGGGGGTCTGTTTAAAATATCTTCAAAATTTGTTCCAAAAAACTCAGCACCATGCTGGCTATTCGTTTCTTCCTCACCTATAGGGCATGATACCATAATTCCCTCGGAAACAATCATACCTTCTTGCGCAGCAATAAATGTTGAGCTTATCATCAATAAGAAGCTAAATAGGGTTTTTAGCTTGGTATTAATATTTTTTTTAAGAGTAATTTTATTTATCATTAGCAACGAATATTTAGCTTAAGAACATAAAGTGAGCTTTATTACCTAAGCATGGGTTCAATTTTTAGATCAAATAAATGCAATACATAACTTTTTTGAGTACTAAAAATGAGTGAAACGGAATTGAAGTCTGTAAAACGGAATTTAATATATGCTAAAGACTACGCTTATATCACTTAGGTCAATAAAATCAGCGTTTAAAGAAAAGTAAGGATTAATAAAAATACGGACTATATATAACAAATACTTAACATAGTATCTAATTCTATTAATGCATCTTTATAACAAAAGTGTTACTTGAATACAAATAAATTACAATTTGATGTTATAATAGTAGGAGGGGGTCTTGCTGGTTTGAGTGCGTCAATTCATTTATCTCAAAAAGGGAAATCGGTCTTGGTTATTGAAAAGCATCCTTTTGGGAAACATAAAGTTTGTGGCGAATATATTTCTAACGAAGTTTTACCTTATTTTGAATTTTTGGGAATTGACGTATTTAGTTTAGGAGCAACCAAAATAAATAAGTTTGAACTGTCTACCCACAACAAT
Source organism: uncultured Aquimarina sp. (assembly GCA_937958985.1). Taxonomy (GTDB): domain Bacteria; phylum Bacteroidota; class Bacteroidia; order Flavobacteriales; family Flavobacteriaceae; genus Aquimarina. The sequence continues at coordinate 67,600 of CALGLV010000022.1, read as the reverse complement.
AAATTAATTAAATCAAAACTACCTTTAGGAGGTTTTGGTATTAGTCGCTATTTGTTAGATAAAAGCTTGGCCGAAAAAGCGAAAGAAGTAGGTGTACAAATACGGCAAGATACTGTTGAGGTTATCGATTTTAATAACGATATATTTACAGTAAAAACACAAAGTAATTTAACGCTAACTTCTAATTTGGTAATAGGGGCTTATGGTAAACGATCGAATATAGATGTAAAGTTAAATAGACCGTTTATAAAACATAAATCTCCTTTTTTAGGCGTTAAAATTCATGTGAAAGGTAACTTTCCAAACGATGTTATAGCACTTCATAATTTTGAAGGAGGCTACTGTGGCGTTTCAAAAGTAGAAGACGATCGTATTAACATGTGCTATATTACGAACTACAAGTCGTTTAAAAAATATAAAAGTATTGAAGAGTTCCAAAAGCAAGTGGTATATAAAAACAAGTTTTTAAAAACGCTTTTTGAAAATTCTATACCCCAGTTTGAAGCTCCATTGAGTATTAGTCAAATTTCTTTTTCGAATAAAAATCCTGTTGAAAATCATATTATTATGTGTGGAGATACTGCGGGTATGATACATCCTCTTTGCGGAAACGGAATGTCTATGGCAATACGAAGTGCACAAATGGCAGTTGTTTTAATGTTAGAGTATTTAGAAGGATCGATTACAAGAGAAAGTTTAGAAAAGCAGTATGCTAACAATTGGAACAAAAACTTTAAAATAAGGCTTAAAGCAGGTCATTATGTAGCTACATTATTTGATAAAGAACGATTAACTGAATTTTTAGTGGGATTCTTAAATTACGTGCCTGCTATAATTCCCAAAATAATAAAACTTACTCACGGAAAACCAATGAAAATACAATGAGTTTATTAGTAAATACAACACATCGCTCCGAGGAAAAAGAAATAATGGACGACTTAACTCTTGAAGGTTCATTATTAAGAGATACGCTCGATAAAATAGCCACAATTAATAGGTTTTTGGGAGGCAATAATGTTACTCTAAGTGGTTTAAAAAAGATGCTCAAAAATCATCCTAAAGACAAATTAGTTACTATTATTGATTTAGGATGTGGTAATGGCGATATTTTAAGAGACATCGCAAAATTAGGAAGTAAGCTAGGATATTCTTTTAAGTTGATAGGTATAGATGCCAATGCAGATACTATTGCGTATGCAAGAGAGCTTTCCAAAGCTTATTCAGAACTTAGTTTTGAGCAAATAGATATTTTTTCAAAAGATTTCGACAAATTAGAATATGACATTGCTTTAGCAACACTTTTTTTCCATCATTTTAAAGAACCAGAACTTATAGCATTTTTAAATAAGTTAATTAACAAGGCTAAACAAGGTGTAATTGTTAACGATTTACACCGAAATAAGCTCGCGTACTATTTGTACAAGCTAATTATGTTACCTGTGAATAATGAAATGGTTAAATACGATGGTTCAATTTCAATTTTACGAGGATTTAAAAAAAATGATTTGGAGCAAATGTCACAAAAATTAAGAGCAACTTATGACATTCAATGGAAATGGGCATTTCGTTTTCTTTGGGTGCTAGCTAAAAAGAAATAGTGCTAGTTTACCGTATACGAATACAGATAAAAGAATATAAAATAAATGAGTGTAAAAATAACTGCAGTAGCGACTCAAAGTCCTGCATTTTGTAAAAAAACTGAAGAAATTATTCCGTTAGTACAAATGTGGATGCATGGTAAAGAAGAGCGTTTTCAAAGAAAAGTAACCAAGTTATTTGAGGGAGCAGGCGTAGATAAACGTTTTTCAATAATGGACCCTGCAGATGTATTTGTCCAAACCTCTTTCGAAGAAAAGAATAATATTTACAAAAAAGAGGCGGTAAAATTAGCAAATAGCGCTGTAACAAAAGCCCTAAAAAAAGCCAATTTAAAAGCGACTGATTTAGATTATATCATTACAGTAAGTTGTACAGGTATTATGATTCCTTCCTTGGATGCATACTTAATCAATACTTTTAAAATGAAACAAGACATAGTGCGCCTACCAGTAACGGAAATGGGATGTGTAGCTGGAGTTTCAGGAATGATTTATGCTAAAAATTTTTTACAATCAAATCCTAATAAAAGAGCCATTGTTGTATCGGTAGAAGCACCTACAGCAACTTTTCAGTTAGACGACTACTCGATGAGTAATATAGTAAGTGCTGCTATTTTTGGAGATGGCGCGGCCGCAGTTATTTTATCTTCTTATGAAAAAGAAGAAGGGCCAACGATTACAGATGAAGCGATGTATCATTTTTACGACACCGAATATATCATGGGTTTCGATTTGGTAAATACAGGCTTGAAAATGATTTTAGATAAAGCCGTACCCGATACTATTGAAGCTCACTTTCCAGAGATTATCCATCCTTTTTTAAAGAAAAATAATCTTGAAATTAAAGATGTGAATAATTTAATATTCCATCCAGGAGGAAAGAAGATAGTACAAGTAATTCAAGAGCTTTTTGGTAAATATGGAAAGAATATTGATGTTACCAAGGAGATTTTACAAGAATATGGAAATATGAGTAGTGCTACTGTTTTATTCGTTTTAGAACGTTTTATGGATAAAAAATTAGACAAAGGAGAAAAAGGTATAATGTTAAGTTTTGGCCCTGGTTTTACAGCGCAAAGAGTTTTGTTAGAATGGTAGTAGAATTTAAAGAAAAAGGATATTGGGCGTTAATTTTAGGAGGATCTAGTGGCTTAGGATTAGCCACTGCAAAAAAACTTGCAAAACACGGAATGAACATTTGCATAGTTCACCGAAACCCAAGAGTTCAGTTAGAAGAAATTACCAAGCATTTTAATGAAATTAAAAGCAATAACGTAAGTCTATTAAGCTTTAATGCAAATGCATTAGATACCGATAAAGGCAAACAAATGGTTAGTGAAATAAAGCAAACCATTGGTGAAAACAATATTAGAGTTTTAGTGCATAGTATTGCTAAGGGCAATCTAAAGCCGATGCTTTCTGAAGATGGAAATGAATTATTATCCGACGATTTTGCCATTACATTAAATGCAATGGCGATAAGCCTGTACGATTGGGTAAAGTTAGTTTTTAAAGAAAACCTATTTGCAAAACAAGCAAGAGTTGTAAGTTTTACTAGTGAAGGAAATACAAAGGCTTGGAGAAATTACGCTGCAGTTTCTGCCGCCAAGGCAGCTATAGAAGCAATTACAAGAAATATAGCCCTAGAATTTGCTCCTTATAACATTACAGCAAATTGCATTCAAGCAGGGGTTACAAATACAGATTCCTTACGAATGATTCCGGGTAGTGATACCATTATCGCACATAGTGTAGAGAGAAATCCTTATAACCGATTAACCACCCCTAAAGATGTAGCTGATGTGGTTTATTTATTAAGTAAAGACGAAGCTAAATGGATTAATGGAACGGTTATAAAAGTAGATGGTGGAGAACACTTGAGTTAATAAAAGAATTAAATTTTATAGAATGACTCGTCAAGAAATTATAGCAAAATTACCTTATAGTTCACCTTTTTTATTTGTGGACGAGTTAATTGAAGTTTCAGAAACAACCAGTAGGGGATGTTACACTTTTAAAGAAGAAGCGTTTTTTTATAAAGGACATTTTAAAAATAAGCCTGTAACCCCAGGAGTGATCCTTACTGAAGTAATGGCTCAAATTGGTGTAGTTTGTATGGGAGTTTACTTACTTAGGGAGGAACTCACAGTATCAAACGAAATAGCAATAGCTTTAACATCGAGTCAAATAGATTTATTTTTACCTGTATTCCCTAATGAAAAAGTAACGGTAGTTTCAGAGAAACAATATTTTAGATTTAATAAATTGAAATGTAACGTACAGCTTTTTAACGAAAAGGAAGAGCTAGTATGTAGGGGAACAATTTCAGGAATGATAGCAAATGAAAAATAGGGTTGTAATAACAGGGCTAGGTGTAGTGGCACCTAATGGAACGTCTGTAAAAGAATTTACGGAATCCTTAAAAATAGGAAGATCGGGTATTACACACCAACCTAAGTTAACGGATTTAGGATTTTCGTGTACTATAGCAGGAGTTCCAAATATTACAGAAGAAAAGAAGTTACATTATTTTACACCATTAGAGTTACGCGGATTTAGTAGTGCGGGTATTTTATATGGTTGCATTGCTGGGGTAGACGCTTGGAAGGATGCCGGTTTCGAAGTTGATAAAAATAGTGAAATAGATTTTGATAGTGGTACTGTGTTTGGAGCAGGGACTTCTGGAATTGAAAAATTTAGAGAAGCGATATATAAAATTGATGATATAAAAGTGCGTAGAATAGGAAGTTCTACAGTAGCTCAAACTATGGCTAGTGGTGTAAGTGCTTATTTAGGCGGTAAATTAGGTTTAGGCAATCAAGTAACCACAAACTCATCTGCCTGTACCACAGGTACAGAAAGTGTTTTACTGGGATATGACAGAATAGTAAGTGGACAAGCCAAACGTATGCTAGTAGGAAGTTGTTCCGATGAAGGCCCTTATATATGGGGAGGCTTTGATGCACTCCGTGTAATGACTTATAAACATAATGAAACCCCAGAGCAAGGTTGCAGGCCATTAAGTGCTTCAGCAAGTGGCTTTGTGCCAGGAAGTGGGGCAGGAGCCATGGTTTTAGAATCTCTTGAAAGTGCTTTAGAGCGAGGAGCGGATATTTATGCTGAGGTTTTAGGCGGGGCAGTGAATTCTGGAGGACAACGTAATGGAGGTACTATGACAGCTCCAAATCCTGAAGCGGTACAAAATTGCATTACTAAAGCAATTTCAAATACAGGGGTTCACCCTAACGATATCGATACCATAAACGGACATTTAACAGCGACAACAAAAGACAGTTTGGAAATTGAAAACTGGACTAAGGCTTTACAAAGGAAAGGATTGAATTTTCCGCCAATAAACTCTTTAAAATCAATGATTGGACATTGCTTAACTGCCTCTGGTGCGATAGAGTCGGTAGCTTCGGTATTACAGATAAAAGAAGACTTTATTTTTCCAAATACAAATTGCGAAGACCTACATCCAGAAATTACAACATTGATTGATAAGGAAAGAATACCACAAAAAAAAATAGATATCCCAGTGACAATTGTTGCCAAAGCTAGTTTTGGTTTTGGAGATGTAAATGCTTGTATTATTTTTAAGAAATACAGCATTAGTTAAATAGAAAAAGAAACCCTTATATTGTTTAAGAAAAACAATAGGTAAATAAAAAATTTATGCTAAAAGAAGATTTAATAAATAAATTAAAATCAATCGTTAAGCCATACATTCAGGATGAAGAAGCTTTTAAAAACATGAATGAAGAAACTAATTTCATTAATGATTTAAAAATTAATTCTGCTAATTTGGTAGATGTGATTTTAGATATCGAAGATGAATTTGATATTATAATGACCAACGAAGATATGGAGCAAATGACTACTGTTAAATCTGCAATGGCGGTAATAGAAGGAAAGTTAAATTCATAAAATTATGGTGGGTAATGATATTGTAGACCTTCAATCCGCAAATCAAGAATCCAGGTGGAAAGATCCTCGATTTATTAATAAAATATTTACACCTCTTGAAAAAATAATAATATATAATTCAGATAACGAGTTTGAAACTATTTGGAGGTTGTGGAGTATGAAAGAGAGTGCTTATAAAATTCATATTCAAAAAAATAACCTGCCTTTTTTTAATCCCCAAAAAATAGAAGCTTCTGTTATTAACGATACTAGAGGTTTTGTAATTATAGAAAATGAAAAGTTTTCAACGGTTACAGAAAAAGCTACTTCATACATTTATACGATTGCAGAATCATTAAATAACAAAAAAGTAACGTCAGCGTTGCTTAGTGTAAACAAACAAAGCGCTAGTGCCTATTGTAAAGCTCAATTAATAGTCCGTTTTGCAGAACTATATAATTTACACACAAATTCTTTGTCACTAAAAAAAAACAGCTTAGGTGTGCCTAAACTGTTTTATAGAAATTTGGTTCAAAATAAATCAGTTTCTATAACTCATCATGGAAAATTTGCAGGAATTTGCTTTAATTAAATTCGATTGCTTAGTTACAAATGATTAATTATTTAGATTCCTCAATTCCTTTAAAGTTTTGGATAAGCTCAGTTACATCATTCGGGCATTTTACAGGGCGTTTACTTTCCATGGAAACGAAAACCAAAACAGTTTCACCTTGAGTGAGTAATTCCCCTTTTTGATTATGAATATCATATTCAAATTCAATTTTAACGGTAGGCATTTTTTTTATGCGTGTAGTAATTGTTAATACATCGTCAAAAAGTGCAGATTTAATAAATTTAGTACTCAAAGAAACCACCGGAAGCATAATACCATTCCCTTCCATTTTTTTGTAAGAAATCCCTACTTTAGCTAGCCATTCTATTCGGGCTACTTCAAAATATTGAGCATAATTTCCATGATACACTACTCCCATCTGGTCAGTTTCACCATACCTTACTTTTATTTGGCATTTTGAAGTTTTTTTTAGCATTTAAACGATTTTTTAATTTATGATTTTTTTTTCAATTATTAATTTTAGACTAGGCAAAAAAAATAACAAATCCAATATGGTGTTGATTTTTTTATATCCCATTTTGTTCACATATTTGTACTAGTTGAATAAGGTACTTACCAAAAGGTAAATTATTCTAATTTGATTATATTAACACAACCGCAAACTTAAATAAAACTATGACTATAACAGCAGAAGTTGTATGGGGAAATTGTCTGACTTATATTCAGGATAATATTTCACCGCAATCTTACAGAACTTGGTTTGAACCAATAAAAGCTGTTAAATTAACACAGGATGCATTGAGTATCCAAGTGCCTAGTAAATTTTTTTATGAGTGGTTAGAAGAGCATTATGTAAAGATCTTAAAAAGTGCCTTGGTTCGAGAACTGGGCGAAAATGCAAAATTGCTCTATGTTATTAATATGGGGAATTCTAAAGGAGAAAATAAATCGTTTACCGAAAATCTTCCTAGTTCAAATAGAGCTAGCATGAAGACACAAGAAGTGAACGTGCCTCTTAAAGTTAAAAACCCAGAATTAAAAAACCCTTTTGTTATTCCAGGGATTAGAGATGTTAAGATAGATTCTCAATTAAATATAAACTTTAATTTTGAAAATTTTTTAGAAGGAGACTCTAACAGGTTGGCTCGATCTGCGGGTTATGCAATTGCAAACAAGCCAGGAGGAACTTCTTTTAATCCGTTACTTATTTTTGGAGGAGTAGGTTTAGGGAAAACGCACTTAGCGCATGCCATTGGTGTTGAGGTTAAGGAAAAATTTCCTGAAAAAACAGTGTTATATGTTTCTGCAGAAAAATTTACACAACAATATATAGAGTCTGTAAAAAAGAACAATAGAAATGATTTTATTCATTTTTACCAAATTATAGATGTTCTAATCGTTGATGATGTACAGTTCCTTTCAGGTAAAGCAGGTACACAAGATGTTTTCTTTCATATTTTTAACCATTTACACCAAAATGGAAAGCAGGTAATTTTAACTTCTGATAAAGCACCTGTTGATATGCAAGATATTGAACAGCGTTTGTTATCTCGATTTAAATGGGGATTATCCGCGGAATTAAATTTCCCTGATTATGAAACGCGTATATCAATAATTAACAATAAACTTTTTCAAGATGGTGTGGAAATGCCTGAGGAAATTGTACAATTTTTAGCCAATAATATCAAAACAAATATTAGAGAGTTGGAAGGTGCAATAATTTCTTTAATAGCGCATTCGTCATACAATAAACAAGAAATTACACTAGATTTAGCTAATACACTTGTTGAGAATTACGTAAAAAACACGAAACGTGAAGTTTCTATTGAATACATTCAAAAGGTCGTAAGCGATTATTTTTCTATGGATGTTGAAACGCTTCAATCTAAAACAAGAAAAAGACATATTGTTCAAGCACGTCAATTAGCAATGTATTTTTCGAAAAAATTAACCAAAGCTTCATTGGCAAGTATTGGTAGTCAAATCGGAAAAAGAGATCATGCAACTGTATTACATGCTTGTAAAACAGTAAATAACTTAAGTACTACAGATAAACAATTTAAAAAATACGTAGAAGATCTTACTCATAAACTTTCTATGTAAATGAAAAATACATCAATTAATATTTTAATGGTGTGTTTGGGGAATATTTGTAGATCCCCTTTAGCCGAAGGTATTCTTAAAAGTAAATTAGACTCCAATAAATACAGTGTTGATTCTGCCGGAACAGCGAATTACCATCAAGGTAAATCTCCAGATCCCAGATCTATAGCTGTCGCTAAAAAGAATGGCTTAGATATTTCAAAGCAACAAGCGCAACAATTTGAAGTTGAACATTTTGAAATGTTTGATTTTATTTTTGTAATGGATTTAGAAAACTACTACAATGTGTTGGAGTTAGCCTCTTCCGAAGCAGAAAAATCAAAAGTGCAGTTAATTTTAAACGAATCTTTTCCTAATGGTAATGCAGAGGTACCCGACCCGTATTATGGAGGTGATGCTGGGTTTGATCATGTTTATTCGTTATTAGAAGCTGCTTGTCAAAAAATAGCCAATAGAATTTAATTGGGCACTTAGAGTATTTTTTATACTTTTATAAACCGAAACTTATTTAACCTACTTAACAATGGATACTCTTATTGGTAAACTATATTTGATTCCTACCCGTTTAGGCGAGGATATCAAATTGGAAGTACTTCCAATTTCTATTAAAAAAATTATAGAATCTACGGATTACTACATTGTAGAAAATGAAAAAACTGCGCGTAGGTTTATAAAAAAAATATGCCCAACAAAGTCTCAGTCAAATTTGCATTTTGAAACAATTAATAAATTTACAGTAGAGAGTGAGCTGCCTAGTTTTTTAGAGCCATGTATAAAAGGATTAAATATAGGTGTTTTGTCTGAAGCAGGCTGTCCTGGTATTGCCGATCCTGGTGCAGCAGTGGTTACTATTGCTCATCAGAAAAACATACCGGTAATTCCTATGGTAGGGCCTTCGTCTATATTATTAGCAATGATGTCGAGCGGAATGAATGGGCAGGGTTTTTCTTTTAATGGATATTTACCAATTGATAAACAAGAAAGAAAACAAAAAATACGCCAGTTAGAACGCATATCACAAGAGCAAAATCACAGTCAAATTTTTATTGAAACCCCTTATCGTAATCAAAGAGTATTTGAAGATTTAAAATCGATTTTAACTAAAAGCACACGCTTGTGTATTGCAGCCGATATAACACTCACTACCGAATATATTAAAACTAAAACTATAGATGACTGGAATAAAACTACTGTAGACTTACAAAAACGACCTTGTATTTTTATAATTCATAAGGAATAGTTTTTTTGATAATTTGGGCTTATAAGTTTTCTAAAAAGTCGATAAGTAATTGAACTGCTTTCCCACGATGACCAATTTTATTTTTCAAGCTTAATGGCATTTGAGCAAATGTTTCATTGTATCCGTTAGGTTTAAATATTGGGTCATAACCAAAGCCTTCGCCACCTTGTTTTGTAGTGGTAATTTCCCCTTTGCAAATTCCTTCAAACAACACCGCTTCAGTATTGATTCCTTTAACAGCGATTACCGTTTTAAACTGAGCATTTCGATCATATTTACCATTCAGATTCGTTAAAAGTTTTTGCATATTGTCTTCGGAATTTTTTTGAGGACCTGCATAACGAGCAGAAAAAATACCGGGTTCTCCGTTAAGAGCAGTTACTTCTAAACCGGTATCATCAGCAAAACAGGCATGGTGATAGTTTGAGTAAACGTATTCCGCTTTTTGAAGCGCATTCCCAGCAATGGTATCGGAAGTTTCAGGGATATCTTCCAAGCAACCAATATCTTTTAAACTAAGTATTTCTATAGTTTTAGGAAGTAAATTTTGAACTTCTCTAACTTTATTTTGATTGTTTGTAGCAAATACAATTTTCATATTCTGTGTTGATTTAAAATAGTTCCACTCGTTTAATTTTTGTTAAACTATTTTTTTGATCGTTCGACTAACTCTAGTAAATCCAAATTCACGTTGGTAGTAAATAAACCGTAATTAACAATAGCTTTCTTTTTTTCAATCGAATCTATAGTTCCGATAGCTTTACCATCAAACATACGCACCCTATCATTAAGTTTCAGCGTTACTTTAGGCTTAATTGCCTTCTCTTTAGCTTCAATTTCGGCTTTTTTCTTTTCTTTTTCTTTTCGAATAACCTCTACTTTTTCAGAAACTTCTTTTTCAGCTCTTTTTTGTTTTAAAACGTCTGCTTTTCTTTCTTTAGCTGTTTGTTTTTTAATTTTAGAATTTTCTATTTCAATGATTTTCATAAATTCATCGGTAACAGCTTTTTTCTTTTTGTTACGGTAATACGTTTCGCTTAAAGTTTTTACTTTATTTCCTAAATAAATCAAACGCTGATTGGCATCATAAAGCTCTTGGTAACTTTCAAGTTTTTTCTGTACTCGTTCGTTTATTTTTTCAAGTTTTTCTTTTTCATCACCAGCTTTATTGGCTTCGTGTGATAGTTTAGTGCGTGTTTTTTCAAGTTTAGAGCGTTCTTTTTGTAGATTAGCAATACTTTTATCAAAACGAATTTTACCTCGCTCTACTTTCTTTTTAGCTTTATTGATTAAGCTAAATGGAATTCCGTTTTTTTGAGCCACTTCAAAAGTAAACGAACTACCCGCTTCTCCTAAATGAAGTTTAAATAAAGGGCGTAGACTTTGCGCATCAAATAGCATATTGGCATTCGAAATGGCAGGCAACTCGTTAGCTAGCATTTTAAGGTTTGCATAATGCGTAGTAATTATTCCAAATGCTTCTCTTTCATAGAAAACTTCTAAAAAAGCTTCTGCCAAAGCACCACCTAATTCAGGATCCGATCCTGTTCCAAACTCATCAATTAAAAACAAGGTGTTTTGATTACACTTTCGTAGAAAGTAATTCATGTTTTTTAGGCGGTAACTATAAGTACTTAAATGATTTTCGATAGATTGGTTATCACCAATATCTGTTAATATTGTATCGAACAAACAAACACGACTATATTCATGCACAGGAATTAATAAACCACTTTGAAGCATTATTTGTAATAAACCGACTGTTTTAAGGGTGATACTTTTACCCCCTGCGTTAGGTCCTGAAATAACAATAATTCTACTACCTTCTTCTAAATGAATAGTTTGTGGGTATGTTTTTTCGCCTTTAGAAATGTTATTTAAATACAATAACGGATGATAGGCATCTTTTAAAAATAAATCTCTTTCTTTTGATATTTTAGGTAATATGCCATTCATGCTTTCTGCATATTTTGTTTTAGCAGAAATAAGATCTATGGCACTTAAATATTCCTGAAAATCAATCAAAATTTCAGAATAGGGACGAATAACATCGGTAAGTGTTTTTAAAATTTTAACAACCTCCTCACGTTCTTCAAAAAGTAAATTGCTTAATTCATTATTGTAAGTTCTCGTAGCTTCAGGTTCTATATATACAATACTTCCAGTTTTAGAACTCCCCATAACGGCTCCCTTAACTTTACGACGGTGCATTGCTTTAACAGCTAATACCCTTCGGTTATCAACTATTGATTCTCTAATTTCATCTAAATAACCTTGCGCGTTATACCTGCTTAAATCACGGCCAAAACTACCGTTGAGTTGCGATTGTACATTTACGATTGCTTTTCTAATTCTATTTAATTCATGCGAAGCACTATTTTTAACTTCTCCGAATTTATCAATTACGGCTTCAATATTTTGAATTAAGTCATTTGTGAACGTAATATGCAGGGCAGCGGAAGCTAGAGTAGGGTATAGCTCTACTTTCTTTTTGAAAAAAGTAAGCATATCGTTTACACTTATATTTAAGGAAACAATTTTCTTTAAACTTAATGCTTCTAAAAAAGTATTTTCAATACCTAATAGTTTAATTTCCTTATCGATAACATCATATCCATGATTGGGAATTCTACCGTCTTGTAAAAAAGAAGCTTTATATTCATTCACTTTAAATAACTCATCACGCAATACAGCCACTTCGGAATAAGGTACTAACTCTAGGGCTTTTAGAACCCCTTTTTCTGTGGTGCAATATTCAGAAAGTTGCTTTTGAACAGTTTTGAATTCTAAATCTTGTAATGTTTTAGAAGAAATTGTAATCATGTATTATTTTTCACATTTGAGTAATATGCTAAAATAACAAAAGCCCAATAATATTGTAGTTATTGGGCTTGTAATAAATATATATTTAACGTTATTTATTAGATGTTATTCTAATAAGAGCGTTCCATTTTTTTTATTGTAGAATATTGTGATACATACGTTGATAATTTTTCTTGTACATTGATTCATTACCAATAATTTTTCCAAATGGATTAGAAGATACTTTTTTTAAGCTGAGTATATTTCGACCAGTGATTTCGTCTATTGCTACTTTTAGCAATCTTTCTTCTGGCGAACCTAAAACACCTAGGTTTGTAAAATCTTCCTGTATTAATATATTAGGTAGTATACCTGTAATAGGATCTACTCTTACATTATTACTATTTATTAACTCAGATATTAAAGGTTGCATTGCATAGGTGTGATTTGGATTTACATTTTCTCTAGAAAATAAAGAAGGAGAATCGTATATGGTATTTGAACCTTGAGATTTCCCTACAGTTCCTCTTTCGTCACCAATAACTACAACATCTATATAAGGTTTGAGACTATTAATTACTAATTCACTAGCAGAGGCTGTTTGCTCTTTGGAGGTAATTACATAAATTTTGTTAAGATTTAATGAATTTAAAGGGGTGTTTTCGTTAAATGTTTCATTAGAAAATCTTAATAGTGAGTTTTCAGCACTTACTTGAGCGGTAATATTTGAGTTGTACCTAATTTTGGCTAAAATTTCATTTTCCAAATCGCCTGTAATCATTCCCATAAGTGCATCAGCCGATGCTACAGAACCTCCTCCATTATATCTAAAATCAAGTACTAAATCAGTAACATTTTCATTTTTGAAGTTGCCAAAAACATCATTGAGTTCTTCGTCAAAATTACTTACAAATCCATTGTATTGTATGTAGGCTATTCTACTGTTTTCAACAAGGATTACTTTTGAAATAGCAATGGGATTTTCTGTAAGTTCAATTTTATTAATGTTTACAACATTATCGGTAATAACAAAACTATTATTACTATCAATAATACCTTCAGTTAAACTAAAAGCAGTATCGGTAAAAAGTTTGTTTTGGTTATTAACATTAATTTGCTGGCCGTTAATTAGAGTAAAAAACATACCTCGTTTTACACCAACATTGTCAGCAGGGCTATTTTTAACCACATCATATACAACAATAAGCCTTTCATTTCCTCCGTTAGAAAAAGGTACTATATAAAACTTCATTCCGCTACTTAAAGAAGTTCCTTCAAAACTTCTTTCTAATTCTTCAAAATCATCTACAATCCAGCTAAATCGATCTTCTACAGTAGTTAATGTTTCAAAGAAAGACTCAGGGCTACCAGCTCTCGAAATAAAATCATTTCTTTCGGAAGCATTGGAAAAACGATCGTTAGCCAAATCGGGGACTTCATCTTGATACAAGTAAACAGCATTAAGACCGTTATATATAAATAAATTTATCTCGCTTGGACTTAGCGTTGAGCTATTACTATTATCATCGTCATTATTACCACAGCTACTAAAAAGTAAACCAATTGCTAAGAAGCTAGAAAATATTTTTTTCATATTTTTTTTGATAAAATTAACAAATTATAGTTTAAAAGCCTATTGTACAGCGGTTTTAATTATTTAATTCGTTAAGGGTTTCTTTTATTATAGAACAGCCAAGTAATATTTCTTCTTCAGAAATAGTTAATGGAGGTGTAATCCTCACAGCTTTTTTTTCGAATAATAAGAAAAAAAGAATCAACCCTTTTTCTTTACATTTCATCACTAATTCAACAGCCAACTCCGCAGAAGGAAGTATAATGATTAGCATTAATCCAATACCTCTAACTTCTGTTATTAGTGGGTGCGCTAAGTGCTTTCGAAAAAGTATTTCTTTAGTTAAGGTATTGGGTATTAATTCAGAATTAATAATAGTATTTACAGTTGCTAAACAAGCGGAAGCAATAACAGGATTTCCACCAAAAGTGGTTATATGCCCTAACATTGGATTTTCAGAAAGTAAATCCATATGTTTTGAAGCCGCGGTAAAAGCACCTACAGGCATTCCACCACCTAAACCTTTTCCTAAAACTACTACATCAGGAATTACATTGTAATTTTCAAAACCAAAAAGTTTTCCTGTTCTACCGATGCCAGGCTGTATTTCATCTAAAATTAATAACGCGCCAACTTCATCACAACGTTTTTTTACTTTGGTTAAGTACCCATTTTTAGGTTGAATAAAACCGGCTCCTCCTTGAATAGTTTCTAAAATTACTCCAGCAGTTTTGTGTGTAATTTTATTAATATCAACCTCATTATTAAAAGCAATAAACTTTACATCAGGAATAAGTGGTCTAAAAGCTTGCTTACGTTCTTCATAACCCATAACACTTAATGATCCCATGGTATTACCATGGTAGGCTTTGTGGGCTGCTATAATTTCACTTCTCCCTGTAACTCTTCGGGCTAACTTTAAAGCGCCCTCTATAGCTTCGGTTCCGGAGTTAGTTAAATAAGTCTTGTTTAACGGGTTTGGTAAGTGTTTTGCAAGCAATTTAGTAAGTTCAATAGCAGGCTTTTGAATGTATTCACCATAAACCATTACGTGTAAATAACTATCGACTTGATCCTTTATTGCTTTAACTACTGCAGGATGGCAATGACCTATACTACAGGCGGATACTCCTGCGACAAAATCTAAATGAGCTTTTCCATCGGTATCGTAAATGTAGCTACCTTTTGCCTTAGCTACTTCCATTGCTAAAGGGAAGGGGGTAGTTTGTGCTTGATATTTGAAAAAGTCGTCTTTCATTTTAAGGACTCTCAGTTTCTATAATGTTGTTTGTGCTAGCTTTTGTTTGAGAACCTAACTTAACATCTTTAAAACGCGATAATTCTTGTTTTTGTTCCGACAAGCGTTCCAGTGTTTCTTCATCAAAAAAGTCATCTTCTACTACCGGTAAAGGCAAGCCTTGTATTTTTGGTAACAGTGGAGGTTTTTCTCCTTTAAATAAATCCTTTTTACTGGCAATACGTTCGTCACCTCGCCAATTTAAACCCTTTAAAACCCGTTCTTCTTCGGGTATGTTTTCTTCTTGAAATAAAGTGCCTTCAACATCAGTATAATAATAGATATCGGTCATTTCTTTAGCTTCAAAAAGAATTTTTATACTACTAGAAACGACTTTGTTAATACCAATAAGCTCTTGTTTATCGTTACGTTGAAAATAGATAGTTTCGGTATTTTTATCAATATCGACTTGCCTTAATTCATTTTCTTCGAAAAGCCCATAAAGTACAGCACCTTTAATTTGATTGAAGCCTAGTTTAAGAGTGTCTTGCTGTACTAAAAAACTATTATTGTACACTTTTAAGGAATCTAATTTGTTGGTAGTTTTATTTGAAATTAATTGAATGGTATCACCTGTCATTTGATTGGTTCCGTTCCAAAGTATTGGATTTCTAATCATTTTGGTGAACCCAGTAGTTTGGTCTACACTAATAGAATCGCACTTACCGCTAAGTCCTGATTTGTAAATACGAGTATCGTAAAAACCCCTAAGTAACCTTTTGTTAGGAATACCAGTCACCATTAAAGTGTCACTATGAATAAAAATAGTGTCGTTTTGCTGCTTTGATATTGCCAGCGCTCTTTTGGTTATAAAAACAGAATCTTTAGCTTTGTATACTTCGGCGTAATGCCCTTTTATTAAACTTTGGTTAGCGGTATCAATAACCCTTATATTGTTAGTAGCCGAAGCAAAATTGTTATTACTGTCGTAAAAAATACTATCTCCATATACTTGACGGTTGTCATAATCAACTCGCGCATTTTTTATGGCGTATCCAATAGCGGTATTGGTATCGTAAAAACCACGTTCACAATATAGCGTACTTTCTTGTCCTTTTACAGTAGAAGGACCATAGAGGTAAGCTTCTCCAATTTCGTTAAAATAATCTAAGCGTTCCGAGTTAACGGTATTTTCGGGGTTAACAATACTAACATCTTTAGTGAAAATAAATTTTTTCTTCTTAAAGAAATAACGCCCAATTTTACTTTTTAAAGTATTTTGAGCGGTATCGGTAACCGTACCACCACTGCGGTAATAAGCTTGTTGTTTTAGCTTGTCAAAAAATAAGGTATCGGTTTTTAAGGTGTTTTTTTCGGGAGTTTCTAAAAAAACATTGGTACTCGCATAAGCGAATTCAGAAGCACCATTGTATTCCGCATACTGACTTTTCATTTTAATGGTATCGCCTTGATTCATGCGAACGTTTCCATAAGCTTTCACAAACTTATCTTCGCTATAATGTACGGCTTGGTCACACCATATTTCGATTCCGTTGTGTTTCAGGTATACCTGATTATCCACTTTACTTAAAAGTGTGGCTCCAGGAAATTCAGCTTCGTTTATTTCTAATCGGTCAGAAATAACTTGTATTACCTTGGAGGTGTCTTTTGCTTTTACTATTTGAGCAGACACACTGCCGGAGGCTAAAAATATTATATATGCAGTAAGTTTGAAAAAATTCAAGGTTAATTATTTTTTACAAATTTATTTATTTAAATCTTAATACCGTTCGAATACTTATAGATATTCTTTTTTTACCCAATCTTCCCTTGGTAATACTATAATAAACATCATTTTGAACGTTACCTTCACTAACTATATAATTATTACGACGAATACCTTAGGCTGTGGCACCTAATTTTTCGATGGCTTTTGTAAGCTTGTATTTTCAGAGAAAACTAACAACAAGAATAAAACAAAAAAAGCTTTCTTTTTAATTAAAAAGAAAGCTTTTTTGAGTAACTAATAAAAATTTATTTGAGTAGTATAGAAGAACTACTAATTAACTTTGTCCCTTGAAAAACGTTAACCGCATAATTACCTTCAGCAAAAGTTTCACCGGGTAAAGGCTCCACATAGTCACACACTTTTATGATTTTATTTTGATACCTAAATTTTGATATTTTACTAATACTTACAAAATTCCCTTCGGCATCATTCATGTAAAATTTACCTCCCACAACTTCTTTTGTAGGTGAAACTACTTGAATGTAAAATTCTTTTTCTCCTGCTTCAGTAATTGTATTCGCAGGTACTTCATAACAAACTTCAATACCCGAAACGCGTTTAGCTCTATTGGTAGGGGAGACTTTACCCGATTTTTTAATTCTGATAGGTTTACTTGTAATACTTGTAACTATTAATTTTTGAGCTTTAGTAACAATTTTATTTAGCTTTTCGTTTTTCTCTTTTTCTTCATTGAAAACAACTAATGTAGATTCTAATTGTTTTACAACACTATCATTTTCGGTAACAAGCTTTAAATTATCTTCTTTTAATTGCTTGTTTTCTAGTTCTAGACTTTTAAGTCTAAGCTTTAGGTTGTCTCTAACAGAACGGAGTTTGTTAACTAAACTATAATCGGGTTTAATATTTCGAACGGAATCTAATAAACGATTGAGCCTTATTTTTGTTTCAATAATTTCCTCTTTATTGACTTGGTTTTCTTGCAAAAAATCATCGTACTCCTGTTGTAGCGTTTTTAGTTCTTCAATTTTTAGGGCTTTTTCAGTTTCAAACGCTTGTTTTGAGCTTTCTATTTGAGTGTTTTGCATTAATATATATGCAATAGACCCAATAAGTAAAAGGGATAATAAAACAATAGCGATTACGGTTGATTTAGAAGTTGTTTTTTTTTCAGTCATTTCAATTTATTCCTTGAATTAGTTAGTTTCAATTTCAATATAATAAAGTATAACTAATCGTAAACGTTAAAATGTGATATTTATTTTACAGAACTAAAAAAAAATCTAAAGTCAAAATTAATCTTTTGAAAGCTCTTTAGCTCGGTTATATGCGGCTAAAGTTCCTTCTTTAATTATTGAATTAAGTTTGTTGTTATTAAAAGAAGTGAGTGCAGCGTGTGTAGTTCCTCCTTTTGATGTTACTCTCTCCATCCATGTTGTAGCATTAACATCCGAAGATTCAAATAATTTAGAAGTTCCTAAAAAAGTATTTAATACTACTGATTTAGCTTCTGCTTCCGAAAATCCGAAATCTTTAGCTTGTTCCATCATTGCATTCATAAAGTAAAACACGTAAGCGGGTCCACTACCAGATAAAGCTGTTATTGCATCAATTTGATCTTCTGTTTTTACTTTTATAACGCTTCCTGTAGCTTCTAAAATTTGAGTAACGATTATTAAATCGGTATTAGTCACTTTTTCTGAAGCAAAATAGCCAGTAACACCAGCGCCCACTTGAGAGGGTAGATTAGGCATAGCTCGAACTACTTTTAGGCAATTTAAACCTTGTGTAATAGTATTTAAGGTAATCCCTGCCATAATAGATATAACAAGTTGTTTGTTGTTTATAAAAGAAGCTATTTCTTTAAATACATGCTGAATTACTTGTGGCTTTACAGCTAATAGCACAATTTCAATATCCTTTGGGCAATTTTCAATAGTATTGTAAATGTCAAAAGAAGTATCTTTTTTTAATTCTTGAATTTTTTCTGGGGATTTTTCTAAGATAGAAATAGTTGCATCCGAGGAGTTTTTAGCTATAGATTTAGCATAAGTTAATCCCATATTACCACCACCAATAACTAATAACTTCATTTTGTAACTCATTTAATTGTTTATAATTGTCTGTCGGGTTCGCTACGTTTATCCCACTTAATATCACTAAGTACCGAAGAGGAGATTCCTATAAAAAAGTTCCAAGTTGCATTGGCGCTAAAAGGTACCCAATTAAAACTCATGTTCCAACTTTCTAAATCTCGCTGAAATCTGAGGTTGGTAAACGTAATTCCTTTATTTACAAAATCGTAACCCGAGGATGCTCCAATTTTCCATCGAGGAGCAATTTCAACGTTACCCGAAAAAGAAATTGTTTGTGCCGAAACCCGATCTTGCCTTGCTGTATTTAAGTAATTAAGGCTATAGGAAAGTTGCAAATCCCAAGGAATTCTATAATTGTAAAAATTTACATCTGTTTTCTTTTCTTTATCTTCCTGTGATTCTTCCTCAAATAGTTTACCGTTTTGAAAATTGGTATGTGCACCAAACAAATCATCGGGGCGACCACCATTTCTAAAGGTTTCATTTTCGGGGTCTAATAAATCATTATCGTCATCTTTATTTTTCTTTCGATTTTCAAAATCTTTACTCGAAAAAGAATAACCAAAGTTTACACCTGCATTGGTAAGTCGAAGTAAACTACCTCCATTATTTACATTTAGTGTGTTTACGCGTTGATTGTTACTGTTTAAAGCATAAGGATCTAACACACCTCTAAAATTAATATTAAGCTTTTCTGTTAAAGGAATATTTCCACTAACATTTATAGGTCTTAATTTTAAAGAATCTGCTCTAAAATCATAACTAGAGGAGAAGTTCAGAGAATTTAAAAGCTTAATTCGTTTAGGTTCTAATTGGGTAGTGTCTTTATCAGTTACCTTAGCTTCAAAGTTGTTTACAACCGAAAAATTTAAAGAACTTGTTTCTGTTCTACCAGGTTGTCCTAAAACACCGCCTTGAAATCTAGTAAATTCACGTATTGTTTCTTCTTGCTGTAAAGCGGTATTACCTGGGATTACTAATTGGTCGTAAAATTGATCAAAGGACGGCCCATAGCTATATCCAATTTGTGGTCTAATTACGTGACGAATTGCTTTAATTTTAGAATCTTTATTAAATTTAACGGTTCCGTAAATGGTAGTTCCTAACGAAGTACCAAAATTATAGGTTCTAAAAGAGTCAAAACCATTAACTGTTTCGGTTACGACACCTTGATTATCTGCGGATTCATCAGTAGGATCAAAACGGAGTCTGTTTGTTTCGAAAACCCAATTTTCAGTATAGCTACTACTTAAAGAGGTACTTATAAATTTAAAAAGCTTAAAATTAGTAGATATCGGTATTCTATGCCTAATTCCTACTTGAGCTGTATCTAGTGCTTTCTGGGTAAATAAATCGGACTCATCAACATTAATCGTATTTGTTAAGTTTGAAGAAGGTTGAAAATTGATATTTTGAATAATGCCTTTTTTTACTCCTGATTTTGGAGCAAATGGGTAAATTCTACCAATATTTACACTAGTTGGTGTACTTAAATTTACTTGTTGTGTTTGGCTATTTTGTTGAATATTTATAGCCGTAGAAAAATCTACCTGAGGTTCTACAGGGAAAACTTTAGAGTAATTTATATTCGAACTTAAAGTATTGTTTAAAACAGAACCAAAATTAGATTGATTGGTAGATTGTCGAAAAAACTGGCTACTACCAAAGTTAACACTAGCTCCAAATCTTGAGTTTGGTGTAGCTTTATTGTCTTGACTGTGAGACCAACGAATGTTGTAATTCGATGATTTAGAGAAATCGGATAAGCCTCTTTCACTAACTAAATTATTTTCAAACCGTAAACTAAGGTTTCCACTATATTTATAACGTTTAGCGTAGTTTGAATCTGCTCTTAAAGCAAAACTACTGTTTGTAGAGTAATCTCCAACTAAAGTTAAATTTAAGTAATCACTTATCGCAAAATAATAACCTCCGTTTTGAAACGTAAAACCACGGCTACTACTATCATTAAAACTAGGAATAATAAAGCCTGAAACCGCCTCTTCTTTTAAAGGAAAATAACCAAACGGCAAACCTAAGGGGGTAGGGACATCTGCAATATACATATTCACTAAACCTGTAATAATTTTCTTTTTAGGAACGAATTTAATTCTACGTGCATAAAAATAATATTCAGGATCTTCTAAGTTTTTTGAAGTTGTAAATTTTACATTTTTCATGTAAACCACTGAATCATTTTCACGCTTTGAGGTTTCACTTATAATATTAAATCCGTTTTGTGAGGTTTTAGAATTGTAAATTAAAGCTTTTTTGGATTCAAAGTTAAATCGAATAGTATCCGGTTCTACTACATTAGACCCTTGCGTAAAAACAGGGGTTTGATTATATACCTTCGCTGTATCTACAATCCCTTTAGCGTAAACTTCCTTTTTCTGTTGATTGATAACAATATTACCCGACTCTATATTTAAATCAGTATAATTAATTTTTGCATTTTCATACAAATACATTTTATTGTTTTTTCTATTCAGGCGCATATAGTCTTTAGCACTATACTTTACATCACCATTTAAAAAAGGTTTTTTCTTTATAGTATCGGTAGCGGTAGAATCAACCTCCAAAAGGTTGATGTCATTTCTTTCAGAAGAGATAGAATCTTTTAAAGCTTTGCTTAAAAGTTCGGTATTTGTTTCTTGAGCACTAATTATACTCAGAGATAAACAGAAGAAAAATGTAAATATATACCTCAAAGTGTATTGCAAAATTTATAAACTAATATGTGTAAGGCCTTAACCTAAATCTTACAGGCGGCTAAATTACGCTTATTTTTTAGCTTGGTATTATTGTTGCACTAAAAAAAAAGCATCTTTTTTATGCTATAAGCTAGAAACATATTAAATTAACGAACAAAATAGAACATTGTTACTGTTTACAATGATTTATAAATGATATTTACCCTATGATAAAAAGTGTTTTTACAGTACTTACTTCTTTTGTTACGCTTATTTCCTATTGTTATGGTGTGCCTCCAAGTAAACCTTTTGTGGTTGTATTGGATGCAGGACATGGTGGGCACGACCCAGGAAATAGAGGTAATGGCTTATTTGAGAAAACGATAGCTTTGGATATTATTTTGAAAACAGGACGAATTTTGGAAAGGGATCCTAATATTAAAGTAATTTATACCCGAAAAAAAGATGTTTTTGTGGATTTATTTGAAAGAGGTCAAATAGCAAACAAGGCAAAAGCAGATCTTTTTGTTTCGGTACACTGCAACGCACACAACACTCAGGCATTCGGTACAGAAACTTTTGTGCTAGGGTTACATGCCAATAGCAGGAATTTTAATATTGCAAAAAAGGAAAACTCGGTAATTTTATTAGAAGATAATTATGAGCAAAATTATAATGGATTCGATCCTAATTCTCCTGAATCGGTAATTGGTTTAACCATAACTCAAGAGGAGTATTTAGAACAAAGTTTAAATTTAGCAAGTTTTATTCAAAGTAACTTCTCTAATCAACTTAACAGAAAAAACAGAGGAGTAAAACAAGCGGGTTTTGTAGTGCTTCATCAAACGGTAATGCCAAGTGTTTTAATCGAAACAGGTTTTCTTTCAAACAAAAGCGAGGGGCAATATTTAAATTCGAACAACGGAAAACAACAAATGGCAAATTCTATATCCAAAGCTATTTTAGATTACAAAAACAGTTCACAAAATTCGTTTGCCACGAGTGTACCTAAAGTAATAGAGCCTGTTAAAACGAAACCCAAACCAGTTACAGAGAGTCCTGTTGTTGAAAAACCCGTTGTTTCTAAACCAATTGAAAAGAAAAAACCGGTAGTAGTTGTGAAAAAAGAAACAAAAGCAGTGGTTACAACAACACCTGCTAAAATAGAAGTGCCATCTGGAATAATTTTTAGAGTTCAGCTAGCAGCTTCTAAAGATTTTATAAACCCTAGTCCAGAAAATTTTAAAGGTTTTTCTACTATTGAAATTATAGAAATTGATAATTATTATAAATATTTTTTTGGAAAAACTAGCGATTATGGCAACGCTAAAGAATTAAGAAACGAAGCTAAAAACAGAGGCTTTAAAGGTTGTTATATTGCTGCTTTTGAAAACGGACAGCCCATTAAGCTTTACGAAGCTATAAATAAATCGAAATAATAAATATGAATGCTATTTATATAGTATTCATATTTCATGTAGCTATAAATGATATCTTAGGCTTTTTACAGCGTACATTGTGTTAAAGACTGCTTATATTTGCAATTGAATTTTTAATATTTCAAATTAATAGCAGCAATGGCACAAAAACCTTCTCTACCAAAAGGAACCCGTGATTTTTCTCCAGAAGAAGTAGCAAAACGAACCTATATTATGAATACGGTACGTAAGCACTTTAAAAATTTCGGATTCAATCCTATTGAAACACCAAGTTTTGAAAACAGTAGTACGTTAATGGGTAAATATGGGGAAGAAGGAGATCGCTTAATTTTTAAAATATTAAATAGTGGGGATTATCTAAAAAAGGCCAACGAAACTTATTTGGCAGAAAAAGATAGTCAAAAATTAACAGTCGAAATTAGTGAAAAAGCCCTGCGTTATGACTTAACGGTTCCTTTTGCTCGCTATGTAGTACAACATCAAAACGAAATTGAATTTCCGTTTAAGCGTTTTCAAATACAACCTGTTTGGCGTGCCGATCGACCTCAAAAAGGTCGTTTTAGAGAGTTTTTTCAATGTGATGCCGATGTTGTTGGAAGTAAATCTTTATGGCAAGAAGTTGAGTTTATTCAACTTTATGATGCTGTTTTTACAGAGCTGGGTATTACTGGAGTTACTATAAAGATGAATAACCGAAAAATACTTTCAGGTATTGCAGAAGTTATAGGAGCTAGTGATAAATTAATCGATTTTACTGTTGCTTTAGATAAGTTAGATAAAATAGGAGAAGAAGGCGTAAAAAAGGAAATGATTGCAAAAGGAATATCCGAAGCGGCAATTCTTAAAATTCAACCTTTATTTTCGTTTTCAGGATCGTTTTCTGAAAAATTACTTCAATTAAAAGATTTATTATCTGAATCAGAAGAAGGTTTAAAAGGAGTAGAAGAGTTATCATTTATAATTAATACAATTGAAAGTCTTGAACTACAAACAGCTACATTAGATTTAGATGTTACTTTGGCTAGAGGTTTAAATTACTATACAGGAGCTATTTTTGAAGTGGCGGCACCCGAAGGTGTTAAATTAGGATCCATTGGAGGTGGAGGAAGGTACGATGACTTAACGGGTATTTTTGGACTTAAAGATGTTAGTGGGGTAGGTGTATCGTTTGGTTTGGACCGAATTTATTTGGTTTTAGAAGAGCTAAATCTTTTTCCAA
This sequence comes from uncultured Aquimarina sp., assembly GCA_937958985.1. Lineage (GTDB taxonomy): Bacteria > Bacteroidota > Bacteroidia > Flavobacteriales > Flavobacteriaceae > Aquimarina. The sequence goes on along the minus strand of CALGLV010000022.1, from coordinate 43,373 downwards.
CAGAAGTTACCGATACTACGAAAGTATTTTTTATAAATTTTGGAGATCAAGAGGCTTTGTATTGTTATAAAACGATTCAAAAATTAAGAGCAAAAGGAGTTTCTGCCGAAGTATATCCAGATAGTGCTAAAATGAAAAAACAAATGAATTATGCTAACAAGCGTACATTTCCGTTTGTAGTATTGGCAGGAAGTGATGAAGCTAAAAATAATACATACAGCTTAAAAAATATGATCACAGGAGATCAAAAAACAGTTGATTTTGATGCTTTGCTAGATGCTGTATTATAAATAAATTACATACTTGATAAAAGAATTAAATACCAACATATATTAAATTTTAGTTTTTAAAAAAGTTAAAGAGCAACATATTTTTTATAATAGTTAAGAGTTTAAAATATTTATTTTATAGTATGAAAAACGTAGTAATTACAGGTACCAGTAGAGGAATAGGCTTAGAGTTAGCTAAACAATTTGCTGAAGCAGGGCATAATGTATTGGCATTGTCCAGAGATATGTCTGCCATTGAAAAATTAACTACAAAGAAAGTTCATGGTTTTTCATTTGATATTACCAAAGAAAAGGATATTGATAAAGTTGCCGATTATATTCGCCACGAGTTTAAACATATTGATATCATCATACATAATGCAGGTGCGCTTATAGCGAAACCTTTAAGCATACTAACAATAGAAGATTTTGAAAAAGTATATGCCGTTAATGTTTTTGGAGTAGCAATGCTAACCAAGGCTTTGGTAAAGTACATGCCTTTAAATTCACATGTAGTAACTATTAGTAGTATTGGCGGCGTTCGCGGAAGTATAAAATTCCCAGGTTTGGCAGCTTACAGCTCTAGTAAAGGTGCCGTAATTACTTTGAGTGAATTATTAGCAGAGGAATATAAAGACCAACAAATAGCTTTTAATGTATTGGCTTTAGGAGCTGTTCAAACAGAAATGCTAGCACAGGCTTTTCCTGATTTTAAAGCGAATGTTCAAGCAAACGAAATGGCACAATACATTAAAAACTTCTCATTAGAAGGGAATCAGTTTTATAATGGTAAAGTGTTAGAAGTTTCTAATTCTACACCATAATATTTTAGAGAAATAGGAGCTATTGCTGTTTAATGGTAAAAGCTTCTATTTCTTTAACAACATCTTCTTCACTATCGCATAGGCTTAAAATTAAATTGGCATATTTCTCTTCTTTTACCAATTTTTTAAAAAGAGGGTAAATAGGATATTTTTCAGTCCAATATTCAGAATTAAAGAAAATCATAGGACTGGCGACATCAAAACTCATGTAATGATTTTGAGTAGCATCTTGAAAAATTTCTTGAATCGTTCCGGCACTTCCAGGGGTAAAGACAATACCGCCTTTAGCCACAGCTAACAAGCCATCTTCACGAACACTATTGGCAAAATATTTTGCAATTTTAGTAGCAAATGGTGTCGGTGGTTCATGGCCATATAACCAAGTAGGTATTCCAACACTTTCAAATTTTGTATCAGGATATTTGTGTAGTACTTCAAAACTTTTGTCGAGCCACAATTTATCTTTATAGGATGGTGCTTCTGCTAAAATTTGAATAGCATCGGTAAGTTCACTTTCGGGTTTACCAGCAAACCAAGCTCCAACGTGAGTAGCCTCCATAGCGCCTGGTCCACCACCAGATAATAGCAAATACCCTTTTTCGGTAAGTGTTTTACTAATTTTAGCAACCGTTGTAAAACCTGGGTCAGATCTTAATAAACTATGCCCACCCATTATTGCTACTTTTTTATCATCGGCATATAAATCTAAAAAATCATATAAAGCATCAGTTATAGAATGGTCGTGTAACCTTCTAGCAAGTGTTTCTTTAATGTCCGAGGCTTCTTTACCGCTAGTTATAAAATGATCGTATATCTTTTTATCTAAAGTTAATTGATAGCTTTCAGGATTACCTAATTCATAGTTTTCATACAAATTCGCTTTAGTGTATAGTTTGTTTACATAAGAATTATAAGGCATTTTTAATTCTGGAAAAATATAGTTTGTACTATGTATAGAACAAATTAATCCATCGGGGAATTTACATCCTAAAAACAAGCAGTTCTTAAATTCTTTTTGTACAACTTCAGAACCAAAAACATTAAAATTTAAATTCTGAAAAGCATAGTTGCTAATAACAGTATTTGTATTTATAATTTCACTAAGTTTTTCTTGTGTTTCTATTTCAATATAATTCATCAAAAGCTATCTTTTATTTGGATAAATATAAAAAAAACTTGTTTTTCCCAGCTGTTTTTTGACGGAGTTACTAAAGTTGATACAAACTTTAACTTTAAAAGCTTTAAATAAGTTTCATTTATTACATTTGAAAACGAAAGTAATTGACAATAGAAATTATAATGGAATATAGAATTGAAAAGGATACCATGGGCGAAGTTAAAGTGCCTGCGGATAAATTATGGGGAGCGCAAACCGAACGCTCAAGAAATAATTTTAAAATTGGCACGCCAGGTTCCATGCCTTTAGAAATTGTTTACGGTTTTGCTTATTTAAAAAAAGCAGCAGCTTATACCAATTGTGAATTAGGAGTGTTGCCTATCGAGAAAAGGGACCTTATAGGGGAGGCTTGTGATGAGATTTTAGCTGGTAAGCACGACGATCAATTTCCGTTAGTAATATGGCAAACAGGTTCGGGTACGCAAAGTAACATGAACTTGAATGAGGTTATAGCTAATAGAGCGCATCAAATTGCAGGAAATATAATAGGGGAGGGCGAAAAAACAATTCAACCGAACGATGATGTAAATAAATCACAATCATCAAACGATACATTTCCCACAGGAATGCATATCGCTATTTATAAAAAACTAGTAGAGAATACCATACCTGGAATTAAAAAGCTTAGAGATACACTAGAAAATAAAGCGATAGAATTTAAAAATGTTGTAAAAATTGGACGTACCCATTTTATGGATGCTACACCACTTACAATTGGTCAAGAACTATCGGGTTATGTTTCTCAGTTAAATCATGGTTTAATTGCTATAGAAAATACGCTTCCACACATGGCAGAATTAGCTTTAGGAGGTACTGCTGTAGGTACTGGTTTAAATACACCTAATGGTTATGCTAAAAGAGTATCAGAATTTATAGCAGAATTCACAAAACTTCCATTTGTTTCAGCAAAAAATAAATTTGAAGCGCTTGCGGCTCACGATGCTTTGGTAGAAACACATGGTGCTTTAAAAACGATTGCTGTTTCTTTAAATAAAATAGGAAACGATATACGTATGTTGGCATCAGGACCTCGTAGTGGTTTAGGAGAATTAATTATTCCTGCTAACGAGCCAGGAAGTTCAATTATGCCAGGGAAAGTTAATCCTACACAATGTGAGGCTTTAACTATGGTATGTGCTCAGGTTATGGGTAACGATGTTGCAGTAAATGTAGGTGGTATGCAGGGTCATTTTGAATTAAATGTGTTTAAGCCAGTGATGGCTGCAAATGTTTTACAAAGTGCTCAATTAATTGGAGATTCATGTATGTCTTTCGACGAAAATTGTGCTCAAGGTATTGAACCTAATCATGCTAGAATTACAGAATTACTGAACAATTCATTAATGTTGGTAACTGCACTAAATACTAAAATAGGGTATTATAGAGCTGCAGAAATTGCTAATACAGCACACCAAAATGGAACGACTTTAAAAGTAGAGGCTGTACGTTTGGGTTATGTTACTGAAGCTGAATTTGACGAATGGGTGAAGCCCGAAGATATGATTGGAGCTTTGAAATAGTATTTTAGAGTAACCTTGTTTAAACTAAAAAGCGCTACTTGAAAATTCGAGTAGCGCTTTTTTTATACTATTTGAAAAGGATTTAATTTGAAATGATTAAAAGGTTAACTACCATTTAATAACAGCACTAGCCCAAGTAAAACCACTACCAAAAGCAGCTAAAACCACAGTATCACCTTCTTTTATTTTACCAGCTTCCCAGGCTTCAGTTAAAGCAATAGGAATAGAGGCAGCTGTAGTATTTCCGTATTTTTGAATATTATTAAAAACCTGATCGTTAGTTAGTCCAAACTTCTTTTGTACAAATTGAGAGATACGTAAATTAGCTTGATGCGGAATTAACATATTAATATCCGTAGTTTTTAAATCGTTTTGAGCTAAACCTTCCATAATAACTTCAGAAAATCTTGTAACCGCATTTTTAAATACAAACTGACCATTCATATAAGGGTAATAAGTGATGTCATCATCCTTTGCAGTAACACTCTCTTCAATAATTTGAGGCACCCAATGTTCGGTACTTGGTCCAATTAATGCCAATTCTTTTGCGTGGACTCCTTCACTATGCATGTGAGTAGATAAAATACCATCATAATCATTTTCAGAACGGCTTACAACTGCTGCACCAGCACCATCACCAAATATAACCGAAACCGATCGTCCGCGTGTAGTCATGTCTAAACCACCACTATGATTTTCACTTCCAATTACCAATACATTTTTATACATTCCTGTTTTTATGTACTGATCGGCTACCGATAAAGCATAAACAAAACCACTACATTGATTACGAATATCCATAGCAGGCACTGTAGGTAACCCTAGTAAATCCTGCACTTGAACACCACATCCTGGAAAATAATAATCGGGACTAAGAGTAGCAAATACGATTAATTCAATTTCATCGGTATTAATTTTAGCACGTTCTATAGCTATTTTAGCAGCTTTAACGCCCATAACAGCGGTACTGTTTCCATCTCCTTTTTTGATATGTCTACGCTCTTTAATACCTGTGCGCTCTTGTATCCAAGCGTCATTAGTATCCATAACTTTCGAAAGATCGTCGTTAGTAACAATATTTTCAGGGACATACATTCCTAATCCTGTAATTTTAGAACGATACATAGTAATTTTTTAAATGAATAGGTTGCAATTTAACGAAAATAGCAACGATTAATAACGAAAAATAAATTTTAGTACAACCATAACTTAACAGCCATTAGGCTTACCATAACAATCATAAATATTTGTATTGTTCGATCTCCTTTTTTAACGGACCATCGACTGGCTGTCCACCCACCAATTGCGTTTCCAATGGCTAATAGAATACCATATTTGAAATTTATTTGTTGGTTGATTAGAAACACATAAATAGCTCCGACAGTTAACAAAAAAACGACTAGAGTTTTTATAGCATTAGATTTAACTAAACTTAAATTATTGAAATAAGTAAATCCTAAAATAAGTAAAAAGCCTGTTCCTGCCTGAATGAAACCGGCATATACACCTATAATGAAAAACAAAATTAATGATAATAAATAGGCCGAGTTGTTATTGTTCGTTAATGTTTGTGAAGGTTTCGGTTTCCAAATAGTGAGTATAAGTACACAAATCATTACTATTGAAAGTACTTTGTTAAACCATTTATCAGGAAAGTCAACCGCAATATAGGCTCCTAGTATGGCTCCTGACATAGTGATAAGCCCTAATAAAATAGATTTTTTTAAACCCAAAGCAAAAGGAGAAACCCCTTTACTTTTAAATCCAATGGCAGAAAAAATGGTTTGAACTAAAATACCTATTCGGTTAGTTCCATTAGCAACCTGTACAGGCAAACCAAAATATAAAATTAATACTGGTAAAATAATTACAGAACCACCACCAGCCACTGTATTTATGAAGCCAGTAACTATTCCAATAACTACAAGTAGAAAGTTATTAATTTCCATATAATGTTATTATTTTAAGGCTTTAGATTGATCCAAATAAATAGCATCCTCAATATTTTGGATCAATGCTTGATAAGGGATTTCATCAAGTGATTTAACATGAAAGCTTGTTACAAGCTTACGATTTTTACGCTCTAAAATTTTATTTGTGTCAGTAAGTTTATGTCCTTGCATAAAACATAAATGTATTCCAATACGTTTATCAGGATTTAAATAGCAAACTATTGAATTACCTGTATAGGTAGGGATATTCCATTTTATAGCAGGATTAAGACTGTATTTATTTATAAATATAGAATGGAAAAAGTGAATTATGTTTCGCTCTTCTTTTGATAATTTTAATATATACGACTCTACAGGGTTCAAAATGTACTTCTACTTTTGATTTGAAAGTAACTTCTTTAGGAATTGTAATTTGAAAAAGGTAATTAAACTACCTAAATATCAAACAAATCGGAAGATAAGTAACGATCTCCGCGATCGCATATAATTGCAACAATAACACCGCTTTCTAAACTTTCGGCAAGTTTTAAAGCTGCGCAAACAGAACCACCACTACTCATTCCAGAAAACACCCCTTCTTCCTTAGCTAAACGCTTAGCCATTATAGTGGCTTCTTCTTGACTTACTTCAATAACCTGATCTACCTTTTCAGCATTAAAAATAGTGGGTAAGTATTCTTTTGGCCATTTTCTGATTCCAGGAATGCTAGAGCCATCGGTAGGTTGAGCTCCGACAATTTGTATGTTTTTGTTTTTTTCTTTTAGGTAAGTAGAGGTGCCCATTATAGTGCCTGTTGTACCCATAGCCGATACAAAATGCGTTACTTTGCCTTCGGTATCTCTCCATATTTCAGGACCTGTAGTTTTGTAATGCGCTTTCCAATTATCATCGTTTCCAAATTGATTTAGCATTACAAAGCCTTCATTTTTAACCTTATTTTCTGCATAATCGCGCGCTCCTTCAATACCTACATCTTTTGAGGTAAGGGTAACTTTAGCACCATAGGCACGCATAGTTTGTACACGCTCTTTGGTGGCATTTTCAGGCATTACTAATTCCATTTTTAAATTGAATTGACCTGCAATCATAGCTAAAGCTATTCCTGTATTTCCACTAGTAGCCTCAATAAGATTGGTGTTATTATCAATATCACCACGATCCAATGCCGATTTAATCATATTATAAGCAGCTCGATCTTTTACACTTCCACCAGGGTTGTTGCCTTCTAACTTTAATAAAAGCGTAATATTAGGATTGATAATTACATTTTTAGCTTCTACTAAAGGAGTATTTCCTATAAGACTAAGAATACTATTTGTCATGGTGCTCGTTGGTTTTAATGTTTACTTGTCTATTAATCGAAATTATAGAATTTTCAGGAACGGATTTAGTGAGCCAAACGTTTCCTCCTATAATGCTGTTTTTACCAATTACGGTATCACCACCTAAAATAGTGGCATTTGCATATATAATAACATTATCTTCTACCGTAGGGTGGCGTTTAGTGCCTTTTAAATCTCTAGTTACATATTTAGCACCTAAAGTTACTCCTTGATAAATTTTAACATTATTTTTAATAATTACAGTTTCGCCAATAATGGTACCTGTAGCATGATCAATAAAAAAAGAATCTCCAATTTGAGCGCCTGCATTTATCTCAGTTCCTGTAAGTCGGTGCGCATATTCTGTCATTAAACGTGGTACTAAAGGAAATCCTCTAAGATACAATTGATGACTGAAGCGATAAACCGCTATGGCAAAAAAACCAGGATAAGCTAAATAAACCTCTTCAATTGAATTTGCTGCGGGGTCGCTGTCTAAAAAGGCTTTCGCATCGAGTTTTAATTTATTTAAAATAGAAGGGAAGGCACTTAAGTAATCATCCCATATTTCTCCACAAGATTTATCGTGTTTCCAACAAGCTAAGCTTGCCAACTCACTAAATAAATTAGATAGTTCGTTAATATTCCTTGTTACATCGGCTTCCATGTCGAATAATGTTTCAAACAAAAGTGATGTGAAATATTCTGTACGCTCTTTTAAACGTATTGGTAGGTTTAAATCCTTTTTTTGAGATTCAATAGCTTGTATTATGCTTCCTTTTTGGGCATTCATAAATGTAGAAACTTTGTGTAAATATAGTTAGAACTCGTGGAGTCTTAAATTTTAAGAATAAAAAATACGTATTTCAAATAGGTGAACTTAACTATTATTTCAGTGTTTTTAGTAAAATAATTGTAATTTTAATTCAATTATTTGACGTTGCACACTTCATAACTTTCAAACCAATGGCAGGAATTTCTAAAAGTTTACTAACCTTTTTACAAGAATTAAAACAAAATAACAATAAGGAATGGTTTGAAATTAATAAGCCTAGGTATCAAGAAGAAGAAAAAGGATTCAAACAATTTGGGGAAGTCGTTAAAGAAGGGTTAAGTGTTTCGGATCAAATTGAAAAGATGAAAGTGTATCGTATTTATAAAGATGTGCGTTTTAGTAAAGATAAAACACCTTATAAAGGGAATAGAGGGTTGAGTTTTATTAGAGAAGGAGAGGCAAGGAGAGGGAGTTATTTTTTAAATATAGAACCCGGAAATTCTTTTATTGGGGGTGGTTTTTTTGCACCCAATCCAGCAGATTTATTACGAATTCGTAAAGAGTTTGAAATGGATGCCTCTGAAATAAGGGAAATTATGGCGAATCCTAATTTTTCTAAAGTATTTGGAAACGAATTTGTACCTTATAATCAAGTGAAAACAGCACCGAAAGGCTTTTCAAAAGAAGATCCTGCAATAGATTTAATAAAAAATAAAACATTTTTTTTTCAACATCAATACACCGATACAGAAATACAATCGGATGATTTTTCCGCAAAGATTATTTTACATTATCAATTATTAAGGCCTTATTTAGATTTGATGACTGATGTTTTAACCACCGACTTAAATGGGGTTTCTTTATTGAATTAATGGAATAGCTCATTAATTAACATTTGTTCGCTATAATTAGTAGTATAAAGTTGATTTAATTGATTTTTTAGTTTATTTTGGTTAAACACTATTTTAGCTAACGGCAGTATTAATGGATTGTATTTTTTAACGATAAACTATGGATTCGAAAGTAAGTGATATAATATCAAGAATTTCAAAATTACCCTCCGATCAAGCACTTGTTTTTAAATTGAAAACATTTCATAAATTAAGTACAGAAACTATAGCCAATAAAATGGAAATAGATGCACATAACGTATGGCAATTATTACATGAAGCAAGGGTAACGTTAATGCAATAACTTTAAATATTGGAATACTTTTTTGAAATAACTTAAAATCGCTAAAACCTATTTGTTATATTTGGCAACTTTAACACATTTCAGAACAATCAACTATGAAATTATTAGAAGGTAAAACAGCCATTATAACAGGGGGTAGCCGAGGTATAGGAAGAGGTATTGCTCAAGTTTTTGCAAAACACGGAGCTAATGTAGCTTTTACATACAGTTCATCTTCTGCAGCAGCCGAGGAATTAGCAACTGAATTACAAGGCTTAGGAGTTAAGGCTAAAGCCTACCAAAGTAATGCTGCGGATTTTCAAGCTTCGCAAGACTTGGTAGCAGAAGTACTTAAAGATTTTGACGGAAAAATAGATATCTTAATAAATAACGCAGGTATTACTAAAGACAATTTGCTAATGCGTATTAGTGAAGAGGATTTTGATACCGTTATCGAAGTAAACTTAAAGTCTGTTTTTAACATGACAAAAGCAGTACAACGTACCATGTTAAAGCAACGCCAAGGTTCTATTATTAATATGAGCTCGGTTGTTGGAGTAAAAGGAAATGCAGGGCAAACAAATTATGCGGCTTCAAAAGCAGGTATTATTGGTTTCTCTAAATCAGTAGCTTTAGAGTTAGGATCTAGAAGTATTCGTTGTAATGTAGTAGCTCCTGGTTTTATAGAAACTGAAATGACTGCTAAATTAGATGAAAAAGTTGTAGAAGGATGGAGAGCAGGAATTCCTTTAAAAAGAGGTGGTTCACCAGAAGATATAGCAAATGCTTGTGTATATTTGGGAAGTGAATTAAGTACTTACGTAACAGGGCAAGTACTTAATGTAGATGGTGGAATGTTGACCTAACCAAAATATAATTTGACTACAGAAAATATATTATTAGTTATTGCGATTACCATCATTGCTTTGTTGGTAACGTTATTTCAATATTTTTTTAAAGCGAAAAGAACTTCTAAAAAAACAGTTCTTTTCGCTTTTTTACGTTTTTTAGGGATTGCTACAATTTTATTACTGTTGGTAAATCCTAAAATTAAAGTAACCACAAGTAAGCAAGAAAAACCACAACTTACGGTTTTGGTAGATCAGTCAAAATCCATTTCTTTTTTAAAACAAGAAGCTGAAGTAGAAAACTTACTTTTGGCAGTGAAAACAAATAAAGCGCTCCAAGAAAAATTCGATGTAGTAACCTACAGTTTTGGTTCAACACTAACAGATAGTATCTCGGCAGACTTCAGCGCTAAGCAAACAAAAATAGAGGAGTCTATTTCAGATATTCAAAAAATAAATAGAAAAGCGAATTCACCCATTGTTTTAATTACCGACGGTAACCAAACTTACGGGAAAGATTATTCGTATTTTAAAAGTAAATTTAATCAACCCATTTTTAGTATTCCTTTAGGAGATACTACAAGTGTTTCAGATTTATATATAAACACTGTAAATGCTAATAAATATGTGTATTTGAACAATGAGTTTCCTATTGAAATTATTGGAAATTATAGGGGTAAAGAAAATCAAAAAACAAACCTTTCTATTTACAACGGTAAAAGAAAAGTATTTAATAAACAGTTACAGTTTTCTAAAGATAAAAAATCACATTTCGTAAATGCCAAACTAAAAGCAAGTACGGTAGGTTTGCAAAACTATACAGTGTCGTTAAGTCCTTTTACAGGAGAAAAAAATGTAACTAATAACAGTAAGCAGTTATTAATAGAAACGATTGATCAAAAAACATCAGTACTACTAGTTTCAAATATTGTACACCCTGATATAGGAGCGTTAAAACGCAGTATTGAAAGTAATAAAAGACGTAGGTTGAAAGTAATAAAAACCTCAGAATTACAATCATTAGACAATACAGAGCTGGTAATTTTATACCAGCCCGATAGAAGCTTTAAAGCGGTTTACAGCTTATGTGATAAAATACAAATGCCATTATTTACAATTACAGGTAAAAAAACAGATTGGGACTTTTTAAATAGTTTGAAACAAACATATTCAAAGCCACAACGTACTCAAATTGAAGATATTTTACCAGTATTGAACACCACTTTTGAAACTTTTAATACCGATCAATTCAATTTTAATAAATACCCTCCGTTAGAGAGTACTTTTGGACAAGAACGATTACAAGCACCTTATGAAACACTATTGTACAAAAAGGTAGCCAATGTAACTACCGATAATCCGCTACTTAGTATTTGGAGTTCTGACACAAAAAATGAAGCCGTACTTTTTGGAGAAGGTTTTTGGAAATGGAGATTGGCTAACTTTAAACGTGATGGAGATTTTGAGAAATTTGATGATTTCTTTGGGAAAATAATTCAATACCTCTCAAATAAAAAAGTTAGAAAGCGTTTAACCACCAATTATGAAAATGAATATTACACCAATAATTCGGTTATAATTTCGGCTTCTTATTTTAATAAAAATTATGAATTCGACACCAAGGCGCAGCTTATTTTATCCTTAACAAAAGAAAATGAAAAAGCACCGAAAAAAACAGCTATGTTATTACAAGGTTCGTTTTATGAGGCTAGCTTTAACGATCTAAGTGCAGGGTCGTATAAATTTTCAATACAAGTAGCAGGTTCTAAGTTAAAAGTATACGGTGGCTTTGTTGTTAAGGATTTTGATATAGAAAAACAGTTTTCGAATCCTAATATTACATCTTTAAATAAATTATCAACCCAAAATTACGGAAGCTTAGTTTACCCAGCTCAAATAACAAATTTTGTAAACGAATTGATTGTTGACGAAAGGTATAAACCTATCATAAAATATAGCACAGAACAGAAGTCTTTAATACATTGGAAATGGTTATTAGGATTTCTAGTTTTTATATTTAGCTTAGAATGGTTTTTAAGGAAGTATAATGGATTAATATAGTTTATAATCATCTTTATACAAGATGAATCACTTTAAAAAATAAGAATACTCACAAATTAATATTTAATACAATGGAAAGATTACCTAAAATAGGAATACCAATAATTATAGCTTTTGTTATAGCAATTATCTTTATTTCAAAATCAACAATTACTATAGACTCAGGAAAAGCAGGAGTTTTATATGAAACTTTTAGTGGTGGTGTATTAGCAGAAGATTTGCCTTTAGATGAAGGTTTTCATTTTATAGCACCATGGAATAACGTAATAGTATATGAAGTTCGCCAACAAGAAGTTTTTGAGAAAATGCAAGTATTATCTTCCAATGGATTGGAAATTGTATTAGAAGCATCGGCATGGTACAGACCAAAGTATACAAGCCTTGCGGCATTGCACAAAGAAAAAGGAAAAAACTACCTACAGCGAATTATACAACCAGCTATTCGTTCAGCAGCTAGGAGTGTAGTAGGTCGTTACACGCCAGAGCAATTATATTCGAGTAAGCGTGATGTTATTCAAAAAGAAATTTTTGAGGAAACTAAAAAAATTGTAGAAAAGCAATATATAGATTTAGAGGAAATATTAGTAAGAGATGTTACTTTGCCACCTACTATAAAGGACGCTATTGAGCGTAAATTAAAGCAAGAGCAGGAATCACTTGAGTATGAATTTCGTTTAACTAAGGCATCAAAAGAAGCGCAACGTCAAAAAATTGATGCAGAGGGTAAAGCAGAAGCAAATAGAATATTAAGTGCTTCCCTAACCGATAAAATTCTTCAAGAAAAAGGAATACAAGCTACGGTAGAATTAGCGAAATCGCCTAATGCTAAAATAGTAGTAGTAGGATCGGCAAAAGATGGTTTACCGTTAATTTTAGGTAAATAATTGATTATACAATTAATTTAAAAGCGGGTGTTTGAATTTTCAAACACCCGCTTTTTTGTTTCTAGTCTACATATTTTTTAAATAAACTATTGTCTAATATGTGACCACCTTCGTGATTTATAATTTTGATTTTAGGGAAGTATTCAATTAAACGATTCTCTTGTTTTTTAACATTTACGGGGTCAAAAATTTCGTCGTTTTCACCCACGGTATGGTATGTTATAAGATTGGGTAAATGGCTAAAATTAGTTGCAACTAATTCTTTAGGGAATACACCTGAAATCATAATTAATCGATTGCAAAATTGCTTGCGATTTGAAAGCCACCTTGTAGCAATACTAACTCCTTGTGAATACCCAAGCACTATAAAATTTACAGAATCAAAATCTATAGCTTCCTTTGCAATAACAGCATCAATATAATTTAAAACATTTTCGATTTCTACTGCAGTATTTTCTTTTGTCAACCACGATGCTCCAACGCGTTTGTATAAACTGTCCTTATAATACTTAGAAGGTGCTTGAGGACATATAATATAATTATCGTCGGCATTTAATTGATTAAAGTGCCGAATAAAAAAACGACTCAAATAGCCAATACCATGGAAAACTAACCAAACATTTTTGGTCTTTGAGGTGTACTTATTTAAAGTATCGTAAGTAGTTGTAGTATTATAATTGACTGATTTTCCCAATTTATTTTTTTTCAAATTTAATACTGAATTTAATTTTGTTATAGAAAAAGAAAACTCAATTTAAGATCTTCTAAGTTTTAAATACAACATACTGATTTTGTGTGAAGAATTACAAACTATAAACCTTATTTTATTTCAATTTTACTTCCTAAAAACTTAGGTTTTTTTCCAAATATAATATCTAAGAAAGCTTTTGTTTTTGCGAAATATTCTCTAATTCTAGTTTTTAAACCATATTTTGCTGTAACATCTTTGGCGTTAAAGCCTATAGCAGATATGCCGTGTTTTTCGGCAATATAAATAGCCCTTTCGTTGTGGAACTTTTGAGAAATTATAGTTATGTTTGACTGCCCAAAAACCTCCTTGGCTCTAATAACAGAATCTAAAGTTCTAAATCCCGCATAATCTAAAAAAATTCTATTTTTAGGGATGCCATTTTTTATAAGTTCTTTTTTAAAAGCAGTGGGCTCATCATAGTACTTGGAGCCATTGTCACCACTTACTAAAATAAAATTAATTTTACCTTTTTGGTATAATTCAACGGCGGCATCAATTCGGTATTGAAAATATAAATTTACGCCACCACCTCTTAAAAATTTTGAAGTACCAAGTACTAGCCCAACCTTATTTTTATTAATAAAGGTTGAGTTTGTAAATGTTTTATCTATAGCATTTTCTTCAATTAGAAAATTTGAGGTGAAAATTAAAGTTATGGGGAGTATACAAATAAATAATAGTATAATTTTTAGTTTATTGTTCATTCAGTTTTTATGAAATGCACTGTAATTTAGTGAATTACTGACATTAATTCTTCTTCATCACTGAAACCTCCTGAAAAATTAATTGCTGCTTCAATTAAAGCAAGGTGCGAATAAGCTTGTGGAAAATTTCCTAGTAGACGTTTTGATTTAAAATCGACATCTTCACTAAATAGCCCCAAATGATTACTATAACTAAGTAACTGATCAAAATATTTTTTTGCTTTTTTACGTTCTCCAATTTTATATAAACTGTTAATCATCCAAAAAGTACATATAGTAAAGGAAGAGGATGGCAAGCCAAAATCATCTTTATTTTTATAACGATACATAAGGCCATCATTACAAAGTTCTCTTTCTGTAGCTTGTACGGTCGATACAAATCGAGGGTCTTTGGCATCTATAAAACCATAGTTTTCCATTAATAAGGTAGAAGCATCCAAGTCATCAGACCCGTAAGATTGAGTGTAGGCCTGTACTTCTTCATTCCATGCATTGTCATAAATATCTTTATGAATTTCGTCTCTTAAGTTAATCCATTTATTGTGATCGGCTTTTTTACCTATAAGTTCGGCTATTTTTATAGCTCTATCCACAGCTACCCAGCAAAGTAATTTTGAAAAGGTAAAATGGCGCTCTTCGGTACGGAATTCCCAAATCCCTTTATCGGCTTTTTTCCAGTTGTTTTTAACAATGTTAACCATACTCTTACTAATAGTCCAAAGCTCTTCGCTATTACTAAGTGTATTGTTAAACTCTAAAAATTGTTGGTAAATTACATCTAATAAAATACCGTAAATATCATTTTGTTTTTGCTCATACGCAGCATTACCAACACGAACAGGGTCCGAACCTTTATAACCTTCTAAATGATCTAAAATTTCTTCGGTAAGATTTTTTTGACCGTTAATACCATACATAATTTGCATTTTTTCATCCTTAACAGGAATAACACTAATTATGAATTCTAAAAATCGTTTGGCAACACGAGTGTGTCCTAATCCAGAAATTACTTTAATAACCATCGATGCATCTCGAATCCAACAAAAACGATAATCCCAGTTACGAACTTCACCAATGGTTTCCGGTAAAGAAGTGGTAGCCGCAGCAAGTACAGCCCCAGACTGTTCATAACTTAATAACTTTAGCACTAATGCGCTACGGAGTATTTCGTTATTATAATGCTTATATTCCGTAGTTTTTTCGGACCAATTCATCCAATATACACGTGTACGTTCTAATTTTAAAAACTCTCGTTTTATAGACTGCGAAAGTATTTTTTCGTGATAACTAATTAAAAAATATCCATGGCTGTCCGTTAATTCAATTTCTTCACCTTCAAGTATGGAATTATAATCAAAGCTCGAATATAAAAAAAGAGACTCATAGGTATCTTCATTATATTGTGAACGGATATAATCGCCGTTGGTTTCATTAACGGTTTCTCCTTTGGCGTAATTTAATTTAGGATTATAATTTACGCTAAAGGTTGGTTTTCCTTTGAGATGATTTACATATCGAATAATTTCCGGTTGAGTGTAATAGGAATCGTTAGCTTCTTCTTTGTATCGAGGCATAAAATCAATAAATTCAAAAGCATCTGTACCGTTATCCCATTTGGTTACTAAAATGTTTGTAGATTGAATATACTTTTGTGAGATTTCGTAATTCTCGGAAACTATAATATCAAAACTCCCCCCTTTACTTTCGTCTAAAATTTTAGCAAAAGCTGAAGCCGAATCAAAATTAGGAAGGCAACACCACTCCAGTGAACCTGTTTTTGAGATTAAAGCGGCGCTTTGGCAATTTCCAATAATTCCGTAATCTAGATTATTCATAGGCATTAAAATATTTATTATATGAGTAAACGTAATCGTCTTAATTTGATGTAATTTACCAAAAAATAGAAATAAATTCAGCTTAAAAATAAACTAGATGAGCAAAACTATTATAATCTCAAATAGACTACCCGTTCAATTAGAAATTGATAAAAACGATGTAATAGCAACCCCTAGTGTTGGCGGATTGGCAACAGGAATGAAATCTGTACACCGAGATAGTAATGGACTTTGGATAGGTTGGAGTGGGTTGGTAAGTGAAGAATTGACTCCCGAATTAGAAGAAAAGGTGGAAAAGGAGCTAAATAAAAACCAATGTGCTTCGGTAAACTTATCTCAAGAAGAGGTAAATGGTTTTTATTTCGGGTTTAGTAATAAAACTATTTGGCCCTTGTTTCATTATTTTATGGAATATGCCGAATTTGAGTTAGCTGATTGGGAAATATATAAAACTGTAAATAGAAAATTTGCAGCAGTTGTAGTTTCTAATATTGAAGAAGGTGACACTATTTGGATTCACGATTATCAACTATTAGTACTTGCAAAATATATAAGAGAATTACGACCAGATGTAAGCATAGGATTCTTTTTACATATTCCTTTTCCATCGTACGAAGTATTTAGAACATTACCATGGAGGGAAGAAATTTTAGAAGGAATGCTAGGAGCGGATGTTTTAGGATTTCATACCTATGAGTATGAACGCCACTTTTTAAGTTCGGTACAACGAATTTTAGGATATAATATTGACTTTAATACTATTTTATTAGAAGATAGGACAGTTAAAGCAGATTCTTTTCCAATGGGAATAGATTATGATAAATTTGCCACTGCAGCAAAAGAAAATAACGCTTTACGCGGAAAAGAAAAAAGCGACGTACAGTTAGAAATCGATAAGCATTTAAGCAAAAACGGCGAAACATCATTGGTATTAAGTATTGACCGATTAGATTATACTAAAGGTATTCCAAGCAGGCTACTTGCTTTTGAATATTTTTTAGATAAGTACCCAGAATTTAAAGGGAAAGTACGCTTGGTAATGTTGGCGGTTCCTTCGCGTTCTAATGTGCCACAATATCAGCTACTAAAGAATGAAGTAGATCAATTAGTAGGGCGCATTAATGGGAAATTTTCAGATATAGGTTGGACACCTATTTGGTATTTCTATAGATCGCTTCCTTTTGAAAATTTAATTGATTTATATACCTCTTGTGAAGTGGCTTTATTAACCCCTTTACGGGATGGGATGAACTTGGTTGCAAAAGAATATATAGCTTGCAGGGAAGACAAAACAGGCGTACTTATTTTAAGTGAAATGACGGGGGCTTCGCAGGAAATGAGTGAAACGCTATTAATTAATCCTAATAATTACGAAGAGGTTGCCGATACACTTAAGCAAGCACTTGAAATGCCTAAAGAAGAACAGATAGAACGTAATACAGCACTTCAAAAACGTTTAAAACGTTACAATGTAGAGCGCTGGGCTAAAGATTTTATGGAAACTTTAGAAGAAACTACGAAAGATAATGAACAGCAACAAATTAAAAAATTAAATGCTGATAGAAGGCAGCGTTTAATGAATGATTATAAAAATTCTAAAAGTAGAATTTTGTTTTTTGATTACGACGGTACTTTAGCACCTTTTGAAAAACTACCCGAAAGTGCATACCCTAAACCAGAATTATTTGATTTGTTAGATAAAATTCATGCCGATCCTAAAACAGAATTAGTACTAATTACGGGACGTGATAAATTCACCTTTAACAAATGGTTTGGACACAAAGACTATAAATTAATTACCGAACACGGAGCATGGTTTAAAGATGGTAAAAAAGAGTGGGAAATGCTCGAAGCCCTAACCAATGATTGGTTTGAGGTAATTATTCCAGTTTTAGAACGTTTTACCGATCGTACTCCTGGGTCGTTAATCGAGGAAAAAGCTTTTTCTGTTGCCTGGCATTTTAGAAACACCGATCCCGATTTAGGACAGCGTAGAGCAAATCAGTTAAAATCAACACTTCAAGATTTAATAGCTAATAATAATCTAGAAATTTTAGAAGGAGATAAGGTTATCGAAATTAAAGTAAGTGGGGTAAATAAAGGAAGGTCCGCCTGTAAAATGCTTTTAGGAAAAAAACACGATTTTATATTTTCTATTGGCGATGATTGGACAGATGAGTTTATGTTTAAAGAACTTCCCGAAAATACGTACACAGTTAAAGTGGGACTTAAAAAAACGATTGCAAAGTATTATATTGATGGAACCACTCAGGTAAGAGAGTTGGTGAAAGATTTTGCAAATAGTTAACAATTGAGTAGTTTTTTGTTTATCAATTAATGAAAAAAAATAACTATATGTTACAAAATCTTTAAAACCAATATTATGTTAAACAATAAATAAAGCCACACTTGGTATCATAAATCATGTGTAAATTTGAACTGCTTAAGTAAACTAAATAGCGTTTCTATTGTTTATTTAAGCAGTATTTTTTTGTCTTATAAATTACAAGAATGATCAAAGAAAAAGAATCCGTTTGGACGAGTTGGAATGAAAATATTAAACATCCCTTTAAAGAACTTTTTTTTGTAAAAACAGAAGAGGATTTACAGAAAGTAATAAGGGAAGCTGAAAAAGTTAGGTTTTTTGGTAACAAGCAGTCTTCAGCGGATATTTGTGCAGGAGTAGCTAGTCTAATTGATATTAGAGAATATGACCAAATTTTAAGCTATAATGACAATAACCGCGAAATTACTGTACAGGCTGGAATAAAACTTCAAGACCTTATAGAAGCGGTAGAAGCAAAAGGATGGTGTATTCCTTGCTTGCCAGATATTAATACCATTACCTTAGGTGGTGCCTTGGCTACAGGAACTCACGGAACATCCGGGAAAATTATGGCAGACTATGTTGTAGAGTTTCGTGTTATAAATACCGATGGTACAATTACTGTTATTAGTGAAGGAGATGAATTGATAGATACCTATAGAGTATCGCTTGGTGTTTTAGGAGTTATATCTACGGTTAAAATTAGATGTGTAGAAAATTATACCCTACACCTTCATGAAGGGCCCGAAAAAGATAATGTTTGGTTACCTAGAATTAAAAGCGATTTAAAAAAATATGAATTCCTTCGCATTTTATGGTTACCTCATACCGATACAGGTTATGTAATCAGAGGAAAAAAGATAGACCCAGAGACGCCAATTCAAGAAAACTTAGGTCCAGCTTATTTAAAGCATCGAAGAACAGCTTCAAAAATACTTTACAAATACAGTCATAAGTTTCCTTGGATTACTTATATAGCGAATAATATTTTATACAAAGCCTTTTTTAGTAGTAAAAAAGAACACAAGGGTAGTTTATACCAAGCCACAGTAACAAAATCTAGGGGGTCAACAATTGAACTTGCCGAATGGACGATAGCCTTGGATAAATTCCCACAAGCTTTTGAGGAATTGAAAAAAGTAATTAATAGTTGGAAAAATGATTCATTTATTCACATTCCTATGGATGTGCGTTTTCTTTCTGCGGATAAATCGTGGTTAAGTTATGCTTACAAGCAAGATACCGTAACTCTAGGTTGTGTTACTAGGAATGCTCCAACGGCAGATACTTATGAGGCTTTTCATACTATAGAGGAAGTTTTCTTAAAATACGGTGGAAGACCACATTGGGCCAAACGTTTTAAAGCCAAAGATGAAGAGCTAAATAAATTATATCCTAAATGGAATGAATTTAAAGAATTGCGTAAAAAATTAGACCCTACAAATAAGTTTTTAAACGGCTACTTAGGAAAACTTTTTAATGAAGAAGTATGATAAAAGCTAAAGCAGTATTATTCGATTTTGATGGAGTAGTAGTAAATAGTTTTGAAGTTCATTATAAGGCATGGAAAGATGCCTTTTTTGAACTCTTTCAAAAAGATTTAGGAACTTTTCCAGATAATTTAGAAGGAAAATCACCTATGATTATTTCAGAGTGTTTATGTGATTTAGTAGGAAAGAAAGAGCAAGCTAAAATATTGTATGATTTAAAAGGGGAGAAGTTGCACTCAGGGACAACTCCTCCTAAACTTTTGCCAGGAGTAAAGGAAATATCAAATTTATTAAAAGAACAAAAAATACCCTACGGAATAGCGAGTAATGCTACGAAGCAATTTATTAGTAACAGTATTCAACAGTTAGAAATAGATTTTTCAGTATTTTTTGGAGTTGAAGATTATAAGTTCCCAAAACCCAACCCACAGCCTTATATTATGCTCGCAAAAGCTTTAGGAATAGCAGAAGCTGATTTTGGGAATGTTATTGTTTTTGAAGATAGCGTTGCAGGTGCAACAGCAGGTATAGAGGCGGGTATGATTGCCGTAGGAATAGAAACACAACATTCGGCAGAAGTTTTGAAAAAAGCAGGTTGTGCATATAGTTTCCCTACATTATTACAGGCGCAAGAGCTTTTAATAAAATAGCATAATATTACTTTTTTTGTGAGTTTTAGAGTGATTTAAAATATTAAAGTCGAAGTTTTAATATAATAACCTTGATGATTATTTTCAGGCATTTGAAAAACGATTTTAAAACTTATTTGCAGTAAAACAAAAAAGTCCTACTTAAATTAATAAGTAGGACTTTTTTTAGCGAAATTTCTAAGATTTTAGAAATAAATTATTTTACTTGTGCAATAATAGCTTTGAACGCCTCAGGGTTGTTCATTGCTAAATCTGCTAATACTTTACGGTTAAGCTCAATATTATTGGCTTTTAATTTCCCCATAAATTGAGAGTAAGACAAACCTTCTTGTCTTGCACCTGCATTTATACGAGTAATCCATAAAGCACGGAAAGTTCTCTTTTTATTTCTACGGTCTCTATAAGCGTAAGACATTGCTTTGTCAACCGCATTTTTTGCTACTGTCCAAACGTTTTTACGACGTCCAAAGTAACCTTTTGCTTGCTTTAAAACTTTTTTTCTACGTGCTCTTTTGGCAACAGAATTTACTGATCTTGGCATAATTTAAATTTTTTAGTAGTAGGCGATTCATTAATTCAAAATTTAAAAAATTCAGAATAAAGAATTCTTTTAATTGAGCCTAACTCCTGGGTTTATAATAATTTTAACCTGAAAAGGCTATATTTAAAATCGATTACTTTAAACGTAATTGAGTTAAAATATTGGCTTTATCATTTTGGTGCACTAAACCATCATGGGTTAATGCTAACTTACGTTTCTTAGACTTTTTTGTCAAGATGTGACTCTTAAACGCATGTTTTCTTTTAATTTTTCCGGTACCAGTAAGCTTAAAACGCTTTTTAGCACTAGATTTTGTCTTCATTTTAGGCATAATATCCTTTTTTGTTTAAAAATTTCGCTATTTTTTATAGTACAAATGTCATACCCAGACATGCAGGGTATGACATTGTGTATTATATGATTTATAAAGCTGTAACTAAATTAATATTAGTGATCAGCTATTCATCTTTATTTCTTTTTTGGAGCAATAAACATAATCATACGTTTACCTTCCAGTTTAGGCATTTGTTCAACCTTTCCTAGTTCTTCAAGTTCTTGCGCTAATTTTAATAACAAAATTTGCCCTTGATCTTTATAGATGATAGATCGTCCTTTGAAAAATACGTAAGCTTTCAATTTAGCACCTTCTTCTAAAAACTTAATTGCGTGTTTCTTTTTAAACTCGTAATCGTGTTCGTCGGTGTTAGGTCCAAATCTAATTTCCTTAACAATAACTTTCGTAGCCTTTGATTTTAAAACCTTGTCGCGCTTTTTCTGCTCGTACAAGAATTTTTTATAATCAATTATTTTACAAACAGGAGGTATAGCTTTCGGAGAAATCTCTACTAAATCCAACTCTTGTTCGTCGGCTAAGCGTTGAGCTTCACGCGTTTTATAAACACCTACTTCTACATTCTCACCAACTAAACGCACTTCTTCAGCTCGTATATTACGGTTGATTTTGTGTGGATCCTCTTTGATTTCTCTTAAAGGTCTTCTCGATCTTTTTCTTCTAATTGCTATGGCTAAAAATTTTAGTTATTAATACTCTTTATCTTTACTATCCGTTAAATACTTTTAAGGTTTTACTTACCTCTTCATTTACTAAAGTTATAAAAGCACTTACTGGTATACTTCCGATATCTTCTTTATTACCGTGTTTTCTTACAGAAATTGTGCCTTCATTTTCTTCATTTTCCCCGATTATAAGCATAAATGGATATTTATTCATCTCTGCTTCTCGGATTTTCTTGCCGATGGTTTCATTTCTGTTATCCACAACTGCGCGAATTTCGTTATTTTCTAGTTCATTTAAAACTTTTTCGGCATATTTTTCATATTTCTCACTCAAAGATAATATAATTGCCTGTTCTGGCATCAGCCAAAGAGGAAAGTTTCCACCTGTATGTTCTAATAAAATAGCTATAAATCGTTCCATACTTCCAAAAGGAGCACGGTGTATCATTACAGGTCGGTGCATTTCGTTATCAGCACCTTTATATTCTAATTCAAAGCGTTCAGGTAAGTTATAGTCTACTTGTATCGTTCCAAGTTGCCAGCTTCTACCTAAAGCATCTTTTACCATAAAGTCTAATTTAGGACCATAAAAAGCAGCTTCACCACTTTCAATTACATAATTAAGTCCTTTTTCTTTAGCGGCATTAATAATAGCATTTTCAGCTTTTTCCCAATTTTCAACGCTACCAATATATTTTTCGGGTTTTTCTAAATCACGTACCGAAACTTGAGCTGTAAAATTTTCGAAGCCTAGTGAACCAAATACATAAAGTACTAAGTCAATTACTTTTTTGAATTCCTCGTCAAGTTGACTCGGCATACAAAAAATATGTGCATCATCTTGAGTAAAGCCACGAACACGTGTTAAGCCATGTAGTTCACCACTTTGCTCGTATCTGTAAACAGTTCCAAATTCAGCATATCGCTTTGGTAAATCTCTGTAAGACCAAGGACCACTGTTGTAAACCTCACAGTGGTGCGGACAGTTCATAGGTTTTAATAAAAACTCTTCACCGTCAGCAGGAGTAGTGATGGGTTGAAAGCTATCCTCTCCATATTTTGCATAGTGTCCAGAGGTTTCATAAAGCTCTTTTTGACCTATGTGTGGCGTAATTACCATTTCGTAACCAGCCTTTTTTTGTGCTTTTTTCAAAAAGTTTTCCAAGCGTTCACGCAATGCAGCACCTTTAGGCAGCCACAAAGGTAATCCTTGGCCTACACGTTTTGAAAAAGTAAATAACTCTAGTTCTTTACCAAGTTTTCTGTGATCTCTACGTTTGGCTTCTTCTAATAATTCTAAATGAGCTTTAAGATCTTTTTGTTTAGGGAAAGAAGTTCCGTAAACACGCGTTAGTTGCTTATTGTTTTCATCACCACGCCAATATGCACCTGCAATACTCATTAATTTTACTGCTTTTATGTAACCCGTATGTGGTAAGTGACCACCGCGACATAAATCGGTAAAAGTATCGTGTTGTACAAAGGTAATGGTACCATCTTCTAAGTTTTCAATTAACTCAACCTTGTATTCGTTACCCTGTTCTCTATATTTAGATAAGGCTTCTTCCTTACTAATGGAAGTTAAATTAAACTCATGTTTTCCACGAGCAATTTGTAGCATTTTATCTTCAATTTTTTTAAAATCTTTATCAGATATTGTTTGATCACCCAAATCAACATCGTAATAAAAGCCATTTTCGATAGCAGGTCCAATACTTAATTTAACACCCGGATATAATTCCTCTAATGCTTGCGCTAATACATGGGCAGAAGAGTGGCGAAAGGCAATTTTACCCTCGTCATCATTCCAAGTATATAAGATTAAATTCCCGTTTTCGGTTAAAGGAGTAGCGGTTTCAATAGTTGTACCGTTGAAGTTTGCAGAAATTACATTTCTGGCAAAACCTTCGCTAATATTTTTTGCAACATCCATTGCAGTAACACCACTTTCGTAGTTTCTTACGGAGCCGTCGGGCAAAGTAATATCTATCATATACTAAAATTGACTTTTACGCAAATATAAATACTATTTCGTACGCTTCAAAGCTTGTATCAATAACATAAATTTTATTTTAATAAATTTAGCAGTATATTACTGCAACATTAACGCCTATGTTGCGTTTTTAAGGATATAAGACTTATGATTTTGGATAATAAAATTTTAATTAAAAAATGCCGACAAAATGACCGCAAGGCTCAAATGGCATTATATAATAAGTATTCTCGTGGAATGTATTTTGTTGCGCTTCGTTTCTTTAAAGATTCGTTTTTAGCAGAAGAAGCAATGCAAGAATCTTTCATCAAAGCTTTTTCTAAACTAGATCAATTTACAGGCGATGTTACTTTTGGAGCGTGGTTGAAGCGAATTGTTATCAATAAAAGTATTGATATGCTTAAAGCAAGAAAGTTGGAAACAACTGCTTTGAATGAGCAAATTATGGGGACACCTGATGAATTTAACGATTGGGATGTCGAGGAAAATACAACGGTTGATGAAGTTAAAAAGGCAATTGATTCGTTACCGGATAAATATAAATACCCAGTACATTTGTTTTTACTGGAAGGTTACGACCACAATGAAATTTCTGAAGTATTGAAAATTACGCCAGTTTCTTCACGTACATTAGTACATAGAGGTAAAAAACGCTTACAAGAGCAATTAAAACATCTACGATATGGGACAGGATCTTAGAGAGTTGTTACAAAATAATTTAAAGAATCCGCAGGCTGTAGAGCTTTCTGATACGCATGAATTACGTTTTTTAGACAAACTAAATAATACTTATCCAGAAGATGCAACTTCAATAGGAAGTGAAAAAAAGAGTTTTTTAAATAAGTTTGATGTTTTATCTTTTCCTACAAAAGTAACATACAAAAAATGGCTTTCTATAGCAGCTTCTTTAACTATTAGTGTTGGGCTAGGGGCTTATTTTTTGAAACAAACACAAGAGCTGCAACACAACCAAAAATCTGTAGTCCATATAGATAAGCAAGCAGATAATTTGCCATCGCTAGCGGATGTTTCACCAGAATTTAAGCAAATAGAAGATGGTTATTTAACTACAATTAATGTAGGATTATCAGAGCTTAAAGTTAACGATTCTAATAGAGGAGTTGTAAGAGGTGGTATTGAGCAATTAAAAGGGCTAAAAGAAGAGTATCAGTCCATTTTGAAAAACTTAAGATCGGAGACAGCTTCGCCACAAACTATAAGAGTTTTAATAGAAAATTTAGAAATGCAGTTGTTGCTTTTAAAGCAATTGAAACAAAAAGTAAAAAACATTAATGAATATTCTCCTAGCAACGCATATCAAAACCTTCAAACCTAAATTATCATTAGGGCTACTGTTGCTTTTTTGTGCTCCTTACTTTTTTGCACAAAATAAATTACTAAAATTTGAACAAGAATTTTCTTTGAATACCATACCAGAATTCAAATTAAATTCTTCTCACAGTAATATTATTATTTCAACTTGGGAAAAAAAGGCTATAAAAATACTAGCTTATTCGGAAGGAGAAGTAGAACAACAATCATTAGAAAAAACTAATGATTTATGGGAAATTACTATAGAGCAATCAGATTCTTTGTTTTTTATAGAAACCGATGCCAGCAAGCAGTTGCCTCAAAAGGTGATTACAAATTATAATTCGAACGATCCAAATTCTTTCATAGACTCAACAAGTGTTTTGTTAACTTCAATGATAAACCCGTTGTTGTCTAACTTGAAAAATAACACAATGCCAAAGGTGTTACGAGAACGAATAAATGAATCTAAATTTAATTTTGATGCCTACCGTAGTCTTGGAGAAACATACTTTAAAATGTGGGAATATAATTTGGTTAAAAATTTGGATAATGCTTCAATAGAAGAAGTTCGTAATTGGTACAGCCAAATGTCTACAAACTTAATAAATGTTTCTAACACCAATAAAAATAATAAAACTCAAGATAAAATTTTATACCGTTTTTATGAAAGCAGAACAGTTCCTGTAAATACTATAAAAAAAGTAATAGAATTAAAAATCCCAAGAGAATCCTTACCTCAATTAAATACTCGCTTTGGAACAGTGGCTATTAATAGCACCATAAAAAACTTAAAAGCTAGATTAAAATATACCGCTTTTGATGCTTCAGATGTGGATGGAGGAGAAACAAATATTTCCATTTCATCGGCTCCTGTAAAAATAAAAAAATGGAATAATGGTTTGTTACAATTAAAATATGTTAAAAATAGTAGTATAGATTTAGTTGCAAATATTAGGTTAAACGCTGTTTCGAGTAGATTAGTTATTAGTGAATTAAAGAGAGTAGGAGAATTTAAAAGCACTTTTAGTCAGTTAGTAATAGATAAAACAGGAGCTAATTTTAATAGTTTAAGTTTTTTAAATACGAATAGTGACTTGGTTTTAAGCCTACCTAATCAAGCTTATAATTTTGTTTATTCAGGTGAAATGAGTGGTATTAAAATACCTCCAAATAAACTGGAATTAAAATCGTTAGGCGATTATAGAAAGTTAATGCTTCATGGATATTCAGTATCCAGAAATACGGATAAAGAAATACAAATGAATATGGTTAACAGTCAAATTTTACTGAAGTAAGAAATAGCAGTTCTTTTGTGCATTCTCTTTTCTCTCTAAATTTATAAAAGCTTAATTTTGCAAACTACAATTTAAGGAATAGCATGAAGAAAGTTTTATTTATTGATAGAGACGGTACTTTAGTTTTAGAACCACCAGTAGATTACCAATTAGACAGTTTAGAAAAACTGGAATATTATCCTCAAGTTTTTCAATATATGGCTAAAATAGCCAATGAACTCGATTATGAGTTAGTAATGGTAACCAACCAAGATGGTTTGGGTACAGACTCTTTCCCAGAGGATACTTTTTGGCCAGCACAAAATAAGATTATTGATGCATTTAAGAAAGAAGGCGTAGCTTTTGAAGCTGTTTACATCGACAAATCATTTCCGCATGAAAATGCAGAAACTCGTAAACCCCGTACAGGATTACTTACCAAATACTTTAATGTTGAAGAATATGACCTAAAAAACTCGTTTGTTTTAGGTGATCGTATTACAGATATGGAGTTGGCAAAAAACTTAGGCGCAAAAGGAATATTTCTTTCTGAAAACCCTAGTTTGGGAGCAGAAGAAATAGAATCTGATAAGCAAGAGATATTCAATAGCATTGCACTAACATCAACCGATTGGAAGTCAATTTATGAGTTTTTAAAATTAGAAGATCGAGTTTCGGAAACAACAAGAAACACTAATGAAACAAAAATTTATATAAAGCTAAATTTAGATGGATCTGGTAAAAATGATATTTCTACAGGTTTGCACTTTTTTGATCACATGTTAGATCAAATAGGAAGGCATGGTGCTATGGATTTAACAGTAAAAGTTGATGGTGATTTAGAGGTAGACGAACACCATACAATTGAAGATACTATGATTGCCTTAGGGGAATTATTTAATAAAGCATTAGGGAACAAATTAGGAATAGAACGCTATGGTTTTTGTTTGCCAATGGATGACTGTTTAGCACAAGCTGCGGTTGATTTTGGAGGAAGGCCTTGGTTAGTTTGGGACGCAGATTTTAAAAGAGAAAAAATAGGTGATATGCCTACGGAAATGTTTTTACATTTATTTAAATCGTTTACCGATGGGGCTAAATGTAATTTAAATATAAAAGCAGAAGGTGATAACGAACATCATAAAATTGAAGGAATCTTTAAGGCTTTCGCCAAAGCAATGAAAATGGCAGTAAAGCGCGATGCAAATAAAATGTTTTTACCAAGTACAAAAGGAGTATTATAAGTACTTATTAAATTCTATATAAATGAAGCATTGGATTCAAGCTGCTAGATTGCGCACATTACCATTATCGGTATCGGGTATTATTGCTGGTTCCGCAGTGGCAGCATACCATAATGAGTTTAATAGTTGGATATTTATAGCAGCTATTTTAACAACTATAGGTTTGCAAGTAATTTCAAATTTTGCTAACGATTATGGAGATGGAGTTAAAGGGACCGACAATGAAGATAGGGTAGGACCTAAAAGAGCATTACAAGCAGGAGTTATTACTCCAGCGGCTATGAAAAAAGCAATTATAATTACTTCTGTAATCACTTTTATACTGGCTCTAGCCTTAATATTTTTAGCTTTTAAAGATTCCAATTTAGGATATTCTATATTTTTTATTTTATTAGGTATTGTAGCTATCGGAGCCGCCATAAAATATACTGTGGGCAAGTCAGCTTACGGATATAATGGCTTGGGAGATGTTTTTGTTTTTATTTTTTTTGGATTAGTAAGCGTTATAGGAAGTTACTTTTTGTATACTAAAGTGTTTTATATTCCAATTGTATTTTTAGGAATAAGTATTGGCCTGTTGTGTGTAGCGGTATTAAATTTAAATAATATGCGTGATCGTGAAAGTGATAAAAAAGCAAATAAGAATACTTTAGTAGTTAAATTAGGGGCCTCAAAAGCAAAAAAATATCATAATAGTATACTTGTAGGTGCAATGATAGCGATAGTAGTATTTACTATTTTAAATAAGTATGAAATAAGTCATTGGATATATATAGTAACTTTTGCACCTTTAATTAAACACCTAAGTTTTGTGAATCAAAATGAAAAGGCGAAGGATTTAGACCCAGAATTGAAAAAAGTAGCATTAACCACTTTTTTTATGACTGTTTTATTTAGTTTAGGACTTTTAATTTGGTAATATGAAGGCTACTTATCGCAAACATATTTTAGAATTTAAACGCCCAAGCGGAACCTCTAGAGGTGTTTTAAAAACTAAAGAAACTTGGTTTATTATTATTACTAATGATAAGGGTAATATAGGAATTGGTGAATGTGGTATTTTAAGAACACTAAGTGTTGATGATAGGCCTGATTATGAGGAAAAACTTAAATGGACATGCAGTAACATTAATTTGGGGATTGATAAGTTGTACGCCCTATTGATTGAATTTCCAAGTATTCAATTTGGAATTGAGCAAGCTTTTAAGTCTTTAGAGTCGAATTCTCCTTTTGAATTATTTCCTTCAGAATTTACTAAAGGGAACGATTCTATACCAATAAATGGTTTGGTATGGATGGGGGAGAAAGAGTTTATGAAAACACAGATTATAGAAAAACTAGATCAAGGTTTTAACTGTGTGAAACTTAAAATAGGTGCTATAGATTTTCAGGCAGAACTAGAGTTATTAAAATTCATACGCTCTCAATTTTCAGCAAAAATTATTGAAATTAGGGTAGATGCAAATGGTGCTTTTAAAGCTAATGAAGCACTTGAAAAATTAAAGTACCTAAGTGACTTTAATTTGCATAGTATAGAGCAACCTATTGCTACAAACCAACATGAAAACATGGCATTACTATGTATAAATACACCAATACCTATAGCTTTGGATGAAGAATTATTGGGAGTGTTTTCTAAAGAAAAAAAGCAATTATTACTTAAAAATATAAAGCCTCAATATATTATTTTAAAACCTAGTTTAATTGGGGGAATTACAGGTAGTCTCGACTGGATTAAAAGTGCTGAAAATAATAATATTGACTGGTGGATAACCAGCGCCTTAGAAAGTAATGTAGGGTTAAATGCGATATCTCAATTTACTTATAATTTAAAAAATTCTTTGCCTCAAGGCTTAGGCACTGGTGGTTTGTATACTAATAATTTTGATTCTCCTTTAGAAGTTGATGGCGGAGAGTTAACTTACAATCCGCTATCAACATGGAATGTTCCTTGGGTATAGTTTTATAATTTTGTATAAAGTAATCTAGTAAGATTTACATCTTCAATAATTACTTCAGAAACTAAATTTTTGGTGTTTTTAAATTCACCTTCATACATTCTTAGTTTTAAAAAATAACCACTTCCAGGTCTGGCTTTTACACCTATTTTTTCATGTAAATTGAATTTAATTATTTTCGATTCCTTAGATTTTACCATTTTCCGTGAAATAGCAATTGAGATGTCATCTTTAATTAACTCTAAACAAATAATAGCTTTCTTTTTTGTTTTGAATTCTATGAAATAATTATTTTCACTCAAATTGGTGTAACTAATTCTTTTTTCAGGGCTTTCAGAAAAAATAGCATAAGAGTTAGAGTCTTGAGCGTTCACAGATAATTTTAGGAGTAGGGCTAAAAGAAAAATTAAACTTCTCATAATACAAATATTAGGGGTTAGATTTGTTATACCTAAATTTAAGTTTTTTTATTCTAAAAGGGTGTGTAATAAGCTTTAGGTCAATAAAATAAGGGGGTACGTTTTGGTAGGTTTTTTATGTATAAAGAGTTTCAAAGGTGTTTTTTTTTTGAAAAAAAATGTATTTTGATTATTTTAATTGAAGTTTTAGCAAAACCGTTATATGTTTTTTTCGGGGGTAACAAATGTTAAAAAATCTAGTACGCGTAGTTTTTAAACAATAAATCGACGAAATACGTATTTCGTCGATTTATTTAGTGTTGCTATTCGGTGACAAAAATATATTAAATATTAAGCACTCGTAATTTTACGCTCCTCTGTTTGTAACCAATTGTTTTGAACTTTTAATACCTGCTCTATCACATCTCGTACGCAACCTTTACCTCCTTTAATATGAGATATGTAACCAGACACAGCTTTTACTTCTGCAACCGCATCTTGAGGGCAGGTGGCCAAACCTACTCTTGTCATAACAGGTATATCCGGTAAATCGTCTCCCATGTATAAAACTTCATCCGAATCTACATTTACTTTTGAAATATAATCTTTGAAAGCAATTACCTTATCATGTGAATTCATATAAATTTCATGAATACCTAAATCGGATAATCGTTTTTTTACAGCTTCATTTTTTCCTCCAGTAATAATACATACATTATAACCTTTATTTAAAGCAATTTTTACGGCGTAACCATCTTTTACATTCATGGTTCGTAATAAATTACCATCATTATCAATAAGTAATGACCCGTCGGTAAAAACACCATCTACATCAAAAATAAAGGTGTTTATTTTATTTAAATATTCTTTATAGCTTTTTTCCATAATAGTCTTGTATTGCCAGTGTTATTTGGTTGTATAGTTTTTTTTGATCTTCATTTTTTAATTCTTTCAAATGTTTGCTAATCGTTTTTTCATCATTCCTAATTGCTGGACCTGTTTGAATTTTATTAGGCAACTCATTTTCAAGTTTAGTTATCGTTTCAAAAATTAAAGGTTTTAATATTGAAAAATCTATTTTATGTTCATTACAAACCTCTAGGGCTTGGGTATACATAAACGTGCTAAAATTGTTTGCAAACACTGCAGCCAAATGTAAAGCACTACGTTGTTCCGAATTTATAGTGTAGACTTTTTTTGAGATTGAATTCGCTAAATGAAATAATAGTTGCTGACTTAGAGCTGAGTTCGCTTCAATAGCTATAGGAATTTCTGTAAAATTAACGGGTAAATTAGCTTTAAAACTTTGAACAGGGTAAAATACCCCGTAATTAGTGAAATTTTTCAATACATCCATAGATGTCGCTCCAGATGTATGAACAATTAATCCGTTAAGGTTATTAAAAACCGATAAGTCGTAAAGAGCGCTATCACTAATCGCTAAAATATATACTTCTGCATTAGCTATTTTTTTAATATTGGAGGTAACAGGTACTTTGCAATTAAGGATAGCTTTTCCAGCTCTATTGTAGTTTTGTAATAATAAAATTGCTTCATTTTCCTCAAAGGCTTGGCATAAGTGTGTAGCCAAATTTCCGTTTCCTAAAACAACTGTTTTTATCATGGTTTAAAAATACAAGAAGTCTTTGTAAAAAAGTAACATTTGTTTCTGTAAAATAGTATCGAATGTAAGGGTTAAACTTGTGTTTATACCTTAAATTTGTATCAGATTTTTTGTTATGATTCAGAAGAAAATTACCGCTTTCCTTTTTTCTACACGCCTAATGGCTTTATTGTTTATTATATATGCAGTAGCTATGGCAGTAGGAACCTTTTTAGAAAATGACTACGGCACTCCTGCAGCGCGCATTTGGATTTATAATGCCTGGTGGTTCGAGGCTATTATGGCTCTTTTTCTAATTAATTTTTTTGGGAATATTTTTAGGTACCGTTTACTTAAAAAAGAAAAATTGCCAACATTGGTTATGCACCTGTCTTTTGTACTAATTCTTTTAGGAGCGGGAATAACCCGATATATTAGTTATGAAGGTATTATGCCCATACGAGAAGGAGTAACTACAAATCAATTTTTATCTGCGGATACTTATTTACAGTATTATATTACAGGAGATGTTGATGGAGAACCTTTGAGGCGAAAAGGAAAAAAGAAACTAGAATTTTCGGCAGCAACAACAAACAAAAATAAATTTAGAATAGAAACTGACTTTAAAGGACAGCCTGTTGCCATTAGCTACGAAAAATTTATACAAGGAGCCGAAGAAGGTTTAATAGCTAGTGATGATGGTGATTTGTATTTAAAAATGGTTGAAGCAGGTTCCGGCGAGCGTCACGATCATTTTTTAAAAGAAGGAGAAGTAGCAAATATTCACAATATTTTATTTGCTTTTAATAAGCCTACGAATGGAGCTATTAATATAAACTACAAGGCCGTGGGTAATAGCTATACTATAAGTTCTCCTTTTGAGGGAAATTATATGCGTATGGCCGACCAATTTAAGGGTATTGTAGTAAAAGATAGTGTTCAGTCATTACAACTACGATCATTATACCAGCTTGCAGGTACTCAATTTGTTTTCCCAGATCCTGTGACTAAAGGTATTTATGATATTATAGAATCTCCGATTAAAGAAAAAAACCAAATGGATGCTCTAATAGTTAATGTACAAACTAACGAGGGTGAGCATCAATTTAAGTTATTAGGAGCTAAAGGAGTTGTAAACGAGTTTAAACAATATGAAATTGGTGGTTTAGAAATAGCGATGCGCTATGGTTCGGAAGAATTAGAACTTCCATTTTCTTTAAAATTAAATGACTTTATAGCAACAAAGTATCCGGGTACTGAAACGGGATATGCAGCATTTAAAAGTAAAGTAGAATTAATCGAAAATGATAAAACGACTTCACATGAAATTTTTATGAATAATGTTTTAGACCATAAAGGATTTCGATTTTTTCAAGCTTCTTTCGATCAAGATGAAAAAGGAACTATTCTGTCGGTAAATCACGATTACTGGGGTACTTGGATTACCTATATTGGTTACACTTTACTTTATATAGCAATGCTTATGATTCTATTTGTAAAAGGCTCACGATTTAAAGACCTAGAAAAAAAGCTAAATGGAATTAAGCTTAAAAAAGCATCGCTTGTACTTGTAGTACTAATTGGTTTTATAGCTCCTAATGTAAAAGCCCAAATAGGAGGGCTTCCGACTCAAAATAATTTAAAGCCAACAAAGAAACAGTTAGACTCTCTAATACTAGCAAATAAAGTTTCCAAAGCACACGCACAAGAATTCGGAACTATAATTGTGCAAGATGCAGGTGGACGTATGAAGCCTTTAAATACGTTTGCTTCAGAATTACTACGTAAGTTAAGTAAACAAGATAATTACCAAGGTTTAGATGGTAATCAGGTAATGATTTCGATGATGGAAAATCCCATCGCATGGTACAATATTCCGTTGATTTATATTGATAAGAAAAATGATAGTATTCGTAAAATACTAGGTACTCCTAAAGGGGAAAAACGAGTGGCACTAGTTGATTTATTTGACAAACAAGGAAGTTATAAGTTGGAGCCTTTTTTAAGAGAAGCAACTTCCACAAATACTCCAAGTCAATTTGAAAAAGACTTTGTGAAAACTCATGAAAAATTCTTTTTATTAAATTCCGCTTTAAGCGGAAGTGTATTGCGAATATTTCCAATACCTAATGATGATAATAATAAATGGGTATCTCCGCCAGCTTTAAATGAAGTAAAATTTTCAGGAATGGATTCGGTGTATACTAGGCAGATTATCCCATTATACAGGCAAGAACTGCAGTCGGCAAAGAAAACAGGCGATTATGAAAAAGCTGAATATTATATTAGTAGTATTCGAAAATTTCAAGAAAAATTTGGTAGTGAAGTTATGCCTTCGAAAGAAAAAATTGAAGCCGAGTTGTTCTTAAATAAATACGATGTATTTAGAACAATATACCGTTACTACTTACTTTTTGGGGTATTGATGTTGTTTGTCTTAATTTTTCAAATTTTTAAAGATCATATAGCGGTACAGATTGTAGTAAACCTATTTAAATTTTCTATTATAGGGGTGTTTATAATACATACTGTAGGTTTAATAATGCGTTGGTATGTTTCGGGTCATGCTCCATGGAGTGATGCCTACGAAAGTATGATATATGTTGCTTGGGCTACTCAGTTTTTTGGCTTGGCTTTGGGAAGAAAAAGTAATTTAACTATTGGTGCAACAGCATTTGTAACCTCTATAGTATTGTTTTTTGCGCATCAAAGTTGGTTAGATCCTGCAATTGCTAATTTACAGCCGGTATTAGATTCGTATTGGCTAATGATACACGTAGCGGTAATTGTAGGGAGTTACGGACCGTTTATTTTAGGAGCTATTTTAGGAGCTTTATCTTTATTATTAATGATATTGACTACTAAAAAAAATAAACGCAAAATGAAGCTAACTATAGAAGAATTGACAATCGTTACCGAAATGTCTTTGACAATTGGTTTAGTGATGTTAACTATCGGGAACTTTTTAGGAGGTCAATGGGCAAACGAAAGTTGGGGGCGCTATTGGGGTTGGGATCCTAAAGAAACTTGGGCGCTAATTAGTATTATGGTGTATGCATTTGTAATACATATGAGGTTAGTACCAGGACTTCGAGGCAAATGGGTATTCAACTTTGTATCGATGATAGCAGTAACAACTGTATTAATGACTTATTTTGGTGTTAATTTTTACTTATCGGGTTTGCATTCATATGCTAGTGGAGACCAACCCGTAACACCAAGTTTTGTATGGAAAGCATTTGGCTTTTTTGCAATAATAGGCAGTTTATCCTATTGGAGATATAGAGAATATTATAAAAAATAACAGCATATATTGGAACTAAAAAAAGCCTTTCAAAACTTAAATTTTGAAAGGCTTTTTTTAGTTTTTAGGACTTATAATTTCAACATTCTGAAAAGCAATAGCTCCCTTTATAATGGCTTTTATGGTGTCTTTTAAAGAATCTATAATTTGAATTTTTAATTCACTTTTATTATAAATTAAGCTAACCTCCCTGGCAGGACTAGGATCTTCAAATGGTAGTATTTTACCTTCATTTGTGCTTCCAATATCTAAAGTGTGTAAATAGGGCAGTAGTGTCATTCCTAAACCTTCATTAGCAAGTTTAACTAAAGTTTCGAAACTACCACTAGCTAATTTGAATTTTTCATCTTCGTACGTTTTTTGTGTTTTACAGATATTTAAAACACTATCTCTAAAACAATGACCGTCTTCTAGTAGCAACATATCATTAACATCTAAATCTTGCCGGGTCAACTTCGTATTGCTCGCTAATTTATGGTGATTAGGTACATAGCCCATAAAAGGCTCATAATAAAGTACTCGCTCCTTTATACTATCATTATTAAGTGGGGTTGCAGCAATAGCAGCGTCTAAATGTCCTTCTATTAAATCTTGAATAATACTTTCCGTAGGTAGCTCAACTATTTTAAGTTTAACTTTTGGGAATTTTTTAATGTAGGTATTTAAAAACATTGGTAATAGCGTAGGCATTACCGTTGGGATTATACCCAATACAAATTCGCCTCCAATAAAGCCTTTTTGTTGATCAACAACATCTTGCATACGATCACTTTCGTTAACGATATTGCGCGCTTGAATGACCAACTTTTTACCTACGTCGGTAAGTTGTATTGGTTTTTTAGAGCGATCAAATATTAAAATATCTAATTCATCCTCTAATTTTTGTATTTGCATACTCAACGTAGGTTGTGTTACAAATACATTTTTAGCAGCTTTAGTGAAGTTTTGATGTTCCGCTACTGCTAACACATATTTTAGTTGTGTTATGGTCATAAAAATTAGGTTATTTAAGGCTGCATTTTCTTTACAAAAGTAAAGGGAATTTAATTATCTTTTTTGAAGTTTTTAATACCACTATCTATAATTATTTCTTTTGAATTTAAAATTTCTTCTAAAATTCCTTCATTTTTCTTCAAATTGTCTAAATTTCTCATGGCGTGTTCTAGATGGTAAGCTATAGCTCCATACTTTAAAGTCTTTTTTTTGATTCCAAGCCTGTTTAACCTTAAAGCAAACTCATTATCCTCTTTCCCCCAACCTTCAATTTTAGTGTTATATCCATTTATAGCCAAGGCATCTTCCAACCAAAAACTCATATTACAACCACGTAATCCAGTATCAATTAATTTATTTAAAAGAGGGAACCTGAACATAAAATAAAAGAATGCATTTCTTTTTTTGTAATGAATTTTCGTTTTACTTAAAGATTCATTGCTCAAATTAAGCTTTTTAGTTTCAAGTGTTATTTTAGTATCATTGCTATTTAAGTCACACCTTTTTCCACTTAAAAAGTAGCCTCTTTTACTATAATAAAGATGGTCTTCAATAAAATTTTGTTGACATATAATATCACCATCAATTTGAATTACATAGCTGTATTCACATTCTTTTAATCCATTATTTCTTGCTAAACTTAATCTAAAACCCAAATCCAGTTGTGTACAAAATTTTATGGGAATATCCGTTTTTTTAGAAAAATCAATAACGAGCTTTTCAGTTTCTTTAGTTGACCCGTCATCAGCGATAATAATTTCATTAGGAAGAACTGTTTGTTTTAATAAACTTATCAAAGAGAGTTCTAGTGCTGTATGCCAATTATAAGTTGAAATCAATACACTAACGCCTGATTTAATCATAATATTTATTTAATTAGAATACTAAATATTTTTCATTTCGGGAATATTTTTCTTCCAAAAATCAATTACTTTAGGTTTGTTAATACCGTGACAGCCAAAAGGAAGTCGGTTTTTATTTTCTTTAAGAGCTAATTGAGGTTTTCTGTCTATAGAAAATTTTAAAGCTTTTTTATAATTAGGAATTTTAAATTCAGGATATAATTCGGGAGCTCTAAAAGACCAAAAAACATCTTCCATCAATTTGTAATCCTTGGGATCTCTTTTTAAATCTTTATCAATAAAACCTTTAAATTCTTTAGTGATATGAGAAAAAGTTTTAATTTTTCTTAATGAAAATCCACCATTTCCTACATGAAAAAAGATTTTAGCTCTCCTTTTTTTATTGTTACTATCAAAATTTGAAAGTAATTTTTTGACCATTGTATTTCTACTAGCAATCCATGGAGCCCCTATGTAATCGTAATTTTTGTTTGCCCAATATAATAACCTTTCACTAAAAACATAACAATCCAATTGATAAATAAGCATAAACTTATAGTCTTCAAAAGCGGAATAAAGCGCATTTGAAAGTAACAGTTTGTTGTATCCGAGAATACCTTTAAAATAGCGATCGTCAAATTTTTTGGTTTTAATTTTATTTTGAAAACTGATGCGGTAACTATCTAAACTATTGGGCTGTATAAAATAAATACTGTATTCATTAAAGTTTTGAATACATTTTTCTAAAGAAATTTTTTCGATAGCAGTAAGCTCTACTTTGTATATGGGTATTACTATACAGATATCCTTTTTATTATATTTTTTGTAATTTAAATGCTTGTCGTAACCGTTTTTAGTCCATATTTTATTTTCTAAGATAGTTTGCTTTTCAATAGAATTGTTAGTTTGTAATTGATTTTTAGGTAATTCATTATGGTGAATATGGTACACAATACCGCAATAGCGAAGACGTTTACCGCTTAATCCAAAATTATGTAAACGATAAGCTAATTCAGAATCTTCACGACCCCAACCTTTAAAATCTTCGTTATATCCGTTAACAGCTTCAAAATCGGATTTAAAAAAAGAAGTATTGCAACCACGGTATTTTGAGGATAAAGATTCGTTTTTAGAATATGCTTTACTAATTAAGTGGGAGTGTATAGATCTTGTTTTGTTTCGTATCGAATTATCAAAAAAATTATAATTTATAATTTTATCATCTAAAACTTTTTTTACAGCTTCTTCTTTAATATTAACTCTTGATCCAAATAAATAAGTCCCCTTTTCAGTATTAATAACATGATCTTCAATAAATTTATGATGCATTATACAATCACCATCAATTTGTATAATATAATTGCCACTAGCTTTTTTTATAGCCTTATTTAAGATTACGGATTTTCTAAAACCTTTGTCTTCCTGCCATACATGAATTACAGGTATAGGGCATTTTTTTTTAAATGTATTTATTAACTCTTTGGTATCATCTGTAGATCCATCATCAGCAATTATTACTTCCTTAGGGAGTAAAGTTTGCGATAATAAGCTTTTTAACACTACAGCTAAAGCTTTTGGCCAATTGTATGTTGATATAATTAAGGAGGTTTTCATGTAATTAAAATACCTTATTTGATGATATTATTGTAATTTTTTTTAGCCAATTTTCAGTAATTTTTTAAATAGTAAGTTATATGTATGAGAACAATAAGGATTATTTTATTAAGGGGATTTAATAAGAGAAGCAATATTATGAGCTAAATTATTTTTTATTTTTGAAACTTTCTATCTATATCATACTTTATAGCTAATTGAAGACATTGAATAACAAAACAGCTAAGAGTACTAAAGTTCTATATTTAATCAATAGAAAAAGTATACCATACATTCCATATTATAAATTTAAGTAGTCAAATACTTTTTTTGAAAAATCAATATTAATTTCTCGACATTCTTCAAGTATACCAGAATAACTTTGAGCTTTATTTAAATCTTTTTTAAAATTTTCAAAAGAAGTAATTACAGGTTGATATTTGAAATCGAAAAACTTTGAAGTTGTTGGTACCACTAAAACTTTTTTTCCTAATAAAATAGACCAATACATGGCATGATAACTATCTGTAACTAATGTATTAGTTTTACCGATAAAATTTACCATTTCTTCTAAATTAGTTGAATTATAAGATAGAGGATAGTCGCTTAAATCTTTCAGGAGTTTACTTTTTTTACCAGACTTTTTTCCTAAAAGAATACCAATCTCTTGATTTTCATTGAAATTTCGGTCAAATATAGGATTTAAACAACTTACACAAGGAACCCAGTTTTTTGCTAATTTATAGTCTCTAGTACCTACTAATCCGAAATTATTAATGTTAACATTATAGGATTTGATTTTACTGTTATGAATTGTTTTATAATTAGGGTCATTATGACCTGCTCCCCAAATAACAGTTTTTTTACCCTTTAGTGCCAAGGCTTCAAAAAGCTTCATTTGCTTTTCAAAATGTCTTATATTTAATAATCCACCTCCTCCTATGATTAATGAGTTATCAGAAATTTTTTCGATCCAGTTATTTACTTTTTTTCTGTTTTTATTTCTGAAATGAGAAATATCTAACGATTTATCTTTTAACTCGTCAAAATATAAATGTGGTGCGCAGTAAAAATCTCCAACATTATTAAAGTCTAATCTATGAGTGTTAAGAACACTAATATTATTTTGTGGCTTGGCTAATGTTTTTCTTATAACTAATTCCTTTTGATGATTACTGTCAAAAGCAGGAAATAATTGATTAAAAGTTTGTTTGAAATTCATGGGTAAAGTAATTTAAAAACATTGTAAATATATATATTTAGCTAAGCTTTTCCATTTCATATTTTATATATTTTAAATTAGTAGTTTAACTACTAAAACTTATTAGAAAACTATTAAACAAAAGAAAAAGGTTTTTTTTAGTCTTATATTTGCAAAATATAAAATTACAATATGATTTCAATAGTACTTAGCTCTTACAATGGTGAAAAATACATAAGTAAACAGTTAACTAGTTTAGTGAATCAAACGTACAAAAATATTGAAATTATTGTTGTAGATGATTGTTCTTCGGATACTACTTTAGCGATAGTTAAAGAATTTGCATTAAAACATGAATTTATAACTCTTTATGAGGGAAATAAAAATTTGGGATACGTTAAAAATTTTGAACGTGGCGTCAGATTAGCAAAAGGGGAATATATAGCTTTTTGTGATCAGGATGATTACTGGGTACCTAATAAACTCGAATTATTAATAAAAGCAATAGGGAGCTATGATGTTGCTTATTGCGACTCACAATTAGTTAATAATCAATTAGAGTCCATGGGGAAGAATATGTCTACAGGGCATAATTTTATTACTTCTAATAACCCATTAAATTTTATAATAAAAAATTGTGTCTCAGGACACGCTATGATTTTTAAAAAGGATTTATTAAATGAAGATTTTAAATTCCCTAAATTAATTCCGCACGATTGGTGGGTAACTTTTTTGGCTTCTTGCAGCAATGGAGTTATTTTTGTTGATGAAGTTTTGGTTAAGTATAGAATTCATGATACCAATCAAATAGGAGGAGACGGTCATAAAAAAATAAGTAAGGAAGCTAAAAATAAACAGAGAAAGTATAGAATGAAAAAATTTTCAGAACATCTTGAAAATTTAAATCATCAAAAAGCAAGCATAATCCATAAATTATCAAACAGCTACATTTCAAATACCATTGTAAATCGATTCAAAAGAGTTTTTGTATTTGTAAGTAATGTTGAAGAATTTTTTAAAATTTCTGGAAGAAGTAACGTTAAAAAATACTTTTATGCATTTAGTATGTTTTTTAAAATTAGATAAGTTAAAGTATACAGATAATTAATTATAGTTAAATGAATAAAAATTTAAAGGTTTCAATTGTTATTCCTTGCTACAATCAAGGTAATTTTATAGAAGAAACAATTGATTCGGTTATTAACCAAACCTACAATAATTGGGAGTGCGTTATCGTTGATGATGAATCCACAGACGAGTCTTTAAAAATACTAGAATCTAAGGTAGGTGGAGATAGCAGATTTAAAGTTATTTCAATAAAAAATAGTGGAGTAGCTTTCGCAAGAAATATTGCCATTAAAGAATCTAAAGGAACTTTTATACTGCCTTTAGACGGAGATGATAAAATAAATAAGAAATATTTAGAATTAGCAGTTGAATATTTTGAAAAAAAACCAGAAACAGATTTACTTTATTGTAATGCTGAATATTTTGGTGTTAAAAAAGGAGTTTGGGTTTTACCTGAATATTCATACTCGTTCTTAATGAATGGAAATTGTATTTTTTGTTCGGCTATTTATAGGCGTAAAGACTATATGGAAAAAACTAAAGGTTATGATGAGGAGCTTAAATATGGTTATGAAGATTGGGAATTTTGGTTACAACTTCTAAACAGTTCTTCAAATGTCGTAAAATTACCTCAAGTATTATTTTATTACAGACAGCATCATGAATCAAGAAATACGTCGGTTTTAGAAGAAGAAAAACTTGATATAACCCTTAAGCATATTTATGGTAAGCATTTTGAAACTTTTTTTGAATATCACGGAGGAGTAAATAATGATAAAGTAACATCACACTCAGTAAAAGGAGAGTTTATTAAATTTATAAAAGAAAACAATTTAATATTAAATAAGAATAATAAATTAGAGGAGTCGGCCACAGAATTTTTTTTAAAAGCACAAAATCTTAAAAAAATAAAGCGTACACTCAGCTATAAATTATTTGTAAGATTTGAACTTTCTTTGAAAAAGAAAAAATTAAAGTTTTTTAGTTAAAGAAATCATACTCACTTACTAAAAACAATAAAAAACTAATTGTAAATTTGTTTTGAAATAACAATTAGGTAAAGAAAATTGTTGTTTTTTTATTCTAGTTTGATTACAAATAGCGTACTCTATAATTCTGTGTTTTAAATTTAGTCATTAAAATAGAAGAAACTCATTTCAAATTTTGAATACATTTTTTATAAAAAATTTATAGCTACAAATACTAAAAAAAAATTGGTAATATCTAAATACACTAATAACAGAGATAATAATTTTAATATTATTAGATTTATAGCAGCTATTTTAGTTTTGTATTCACATAGCTACCCGTTGTATGGATATAAATTTATTGGGCCTGTAGAACAATTTTTCGGAAAATCTTGGGGTGGTTTAGCTGTTCATGTTTTTTTTATCTCAAGTGGATTTCTAATTATGGGAAGTTTTGTGAATAGTA
This sequence comes from uncultured Aquimarina sp., assembly GCA_937958985.1. Taxonomy (GTDB): domain Bacteria; phylum Bacteroidota; class Bacteroidia; order Flavobacteriales; family Flavobacteriaceae; genus Aquimarina. The sequence continues at coordinate 1,035 of CALGLV010000022.1, read as the reverse complement.
AAAGTATTGGGAATTTTATTGTGTCAAGATTGTTAAGAATTTATCCTGCTTTAATTGTCTCAGTACTATTTTGTGTATTCATTTTAGGTTTTTCCACTACAACAGTCAAAGCAGAGTTATATATTAAGGATAATAGTATTTGGGATTTTTTGTTATATAACTCATTATTGGTAGTGGGTAATATTAGGTATGGACTAATAGGGGTGTTTTCAAATATACCATATCCAAATGCAGTTAATGGATCCTTGTGGACTTTACCCCATGAAGTTAAAATGTATTTCTATTTATTAGTAAGTGCCAGTATACTTAGTTTATTTTCTAAATTAGTAATAAAACAAGAGCGAGAGACACTGTTTAAATATTTTTATTTTTTGGTATTTGTAGTTGTATTGGGGGTGTTCTTTTCCAAAGAATATTTTGAATTAAACAATTTAACAATAAATACAATTACATTATTAATAATGTTTTTAATAGGTGTTAATTTCTATAACTTTAAAAATAAAATACAACTAAAGTTAGAATATTTGGCTTTAGCGATATTTACTTTATTATTTTTTGCTGTTACCAATAAAATATTTTTTAATTATTTATATGTTTTTCTCATACCATATATTCTTTTTTATTGTGTGTATGTACCAAAAGGTAAAATAAGAAATTTTAATAAAATAGGGGATTATTCGTACGGCATTTATATATATGCCTTTCCTATCCAACAACTTGTAATTTACAGTTTTCCTAAAATATCTTTTTCTCTTTTTATAGTTATATCAATTGTTTTTACCGGAATACTTTCAATGTTTTCTTGGCATTTTATTGAAAAGCCAGCATTAAGCATGAAGAAAAAAATTGTTGCTACCAAAAGCTTTACTTTTTTAAAGTTTAATAATTTTATTAAGGCACCTTCAGAATATCCAAAACCCTTGTAAATACGAGGTTTTTTTCGTAAATTATAGTAAATAAAAACCCCGAAAACAGCTGTTCAGAGCTGAAAACGGGGTTTTCCTATTACGTTATTTATGAAATTACGAAGAATTA
>CALGLV010000021.1 GCA_937958985.1 uncultured Aquimarina sp. | reverse complement strand
ATATATTAATTGGTATAATACTGTAAGAATGCATTCTGCTTTAGATTATAAATCTCCAGCTGAATTTGAGATAAAACTAAAAATTATTAACAATCAAAAAGTAGCATAAAAAATAGTACCAAATTTAGTAGGTAGTCCATTAAGTTTGATTTTAAAATTGATACCCAAAGAGAATAATTGATACCCAAAAATGTACCCCAAATAGAATTTTTTAATTAAACAGCACAACACTTAGAATAAAGAAGAAATAGGGGTACCCCTTGTAAACACTAACTTATATAAATCAAAAAATCCCCACTAAATAAATAGTGAGGATTTAAGTGAGCCCTATAGGATTCGAACCTATGACCGCCTCCTTAGAAGGGAGGTGCTCTATCCAGCTGAGCTAAGAGCCCGTATTTTTATAGTTGTTACGACAACTGTGTCGGGGTGGCAGGATTCGAACCTGCGACCTCCTCGTCCCAAACGAGGCGCGATGACCGGGCTACGCTACACCCCGAGGTGTAAATTATATCATAAAGATATAAAAAAACTGGCGGAGAGACAGGGACTCGAACCCTGGCGACACTTGCGCGTCGACAGATTAGCAATCTGCTCCATTACCACTCTGGCACCTCTCCAATATTTAATGAACTTGCTTCCTTTTCAAAGCGGTTGCAAAAATATAAAAATCTATTGATTAGCTGCAATAAAAAGTGATTTTTTTTTATTTTTTTTTGAAATCGTTTTGCTAATATTCAATTTTAGCTTTCTTAAGTGCTAAATCTAAGTAAGTTGAAAGTTCAATGCTATTTTTATGGCTCATAATATTACTTTCGTTTTTTTGGTTGACAAATAAGTCTTGAAAATGCCTAGCTTCAAATTCATATCCTGATCCTTTATGGTGTTTTTCATAGTGAAGCATTTCTCCAGAATTAGTTGATATTGATAATGGTGCTGGGGAAAAATAGTTAGGCCCCAATGTGGCTGTCCCATTTTCAAATTCAATATGTAACGCATTTGAGCTTTGTTTCTTAAAAGATGAAGTCAATACAGCTTCATTATCCTTGTAAATAAATTTAAGTGTACAATGCATATCCACACCAGTAGTTCCAATTTCAGCAGCTGTATTTATGGTTTCAGGAAGTCCTAATAGTCGTAAACAGGCGAATATGTTATAAATACCAATATCTAATAAAGTACCTCCACCTAAAGATTTATTAATTAATCGATGATTAGGGTTAGTAGTAGGGGCTACAAAACAAAAATCAGCCTGTATTTTTTGAACATTACCATATTCTTTATTTTTTACAATAGTTTCAAGTTTATTGAAATTTGGTAAAAAAGCAGTCCACATTCCTTCCATTAATAGGGTGTCATTCGCTTTAGCAATAGCGCAGAGCGCTTTTACTTGCTGTGCATTCATACCCATAGGTTTTTCACACAAAACAGCTTTACCGCGCTCCAAACACATTTTAGAGTGTTCGTAATGATAAACATGAGGTGTAGCGATGTAAACGATTTCCACATCGGGATCGTTGGCTAATTTTTCATAATTGCCATAACTAATATCGGCATCGTGTTTTTTACTAAAAGCAATAGCGGTATCAATATTTCTGCTAGCAACAGCTCTTAAATTAGCGTTATTTACCAGCCTTAAAGCAGTTGCAAAAGTGTTGGCTATAGTGCCTAGGCCAATAATTCCCCAATGTACCATAGTTTATTTCCATTTAATACCACAACCAATACTTGGTAATTGCGGCGATGCTGATTTACCTGTAGCCAAAATTTCGTCTAAAGCAGTGGCAAGATCTTTACCTGATGCAACCCCCATATTAGGTCTTGTTTCATCAAACCTTCCGCGATAAGCTAATTTTAGGTTTTCATCATAAACATAAATATCAGGAGTACAAGCAGCATCGTAAGCTTTCGCAACACTTTGATCTTCATCGTATAGGTAAGGAAAAGTATATCCGTTAGCTTTGGCAACATCGGTCATTAATTCAGGTGCATCATCAGGGTAATTTTCAACATCGTTACTGCTAATGGCAATAAAAGAAACACCTAAAGCTTGATATGAATTCGCTAATTCTGCTAAAGCAGAATTTATGTGATGCACAAAAGGGCAATGATTACAAATAAAAAGGATTACCGTTGCGGCATCACTTTTTAACTCTTGTAAGCTAACCTTTGTATTTGTTACTGTATTTAATAATTCAAATTCAGGAGCTACGCTTCCTAATGGGATCATTTGAGATTCTGTTGCGGCCATAATTAATTTTTTAATGAAATTACAAAAGTCTATTTAAATGATAACTATAAAAATAAACTTGTTTTTCTAAGGGGTATACCTAAAATAAAGTAGTATTTTTGTAGCCTTAAATTTCAAAAGCGTTAAAGATTTTATGGTTGAAGGCAAACCCAAAATTAAAGAGTTATATCCTTATCAAAAAGAAGATATAGACAAAATCTTTAAGAAAATAAATTCAAAGCCTAATGGGTATAATTTATGTTATCAATTGCCTACAGGTGGAGGAAAAACAGTAGTTTTTTCTGAAATTGTAAGGCGTTATATCCAAGAGCAGAATAAGAAAGTACTTATTCTAACACATAGGATTGAACTTTGTAACCAAACCTCTAAAATGTTAGAAGGTTTTGGGGTTACAAGTAAAGTAATAAATAGTAAAGTAAAAGAAATACCTAACGAGGACGATTACACTTGTTTTGTGGCAATGGTTGAGACGTTGAATAATCGTTTAAACGAAGAAAAAGTTGAATTTAATAACCTAGGAATGGTTATTATTGATGAAGCTCACTACAATTCTTTCAGGAAATTATTTCGTCATTTCGAAAACTGTTTTATACTTGGAGTTACTGCTACACCACTGAGTAGTAACATTAAAATGCCAATGAAAGATAGTTACCGCGAGCTTATTTGTGGGCAACCGATATCTAATTTAATTGAGCAAGGCTTCCTTTCGAACGCCATAACTTATTCTTACGATGTAGGGTTGAGTACGTTGAAAATTGGTATTAATGGTGATTATACCGTTAAGTCTTCTGAAGATTTGTATTCGAATGCTTTTATGCAAGAAAAACTCTTGTATGCTTATGAGCAAAAAGCAAAAAACAAAAAAACGCTTATTTTTAATAACGGTATTAACACTTCATTGCAAGTGTACGAAACGTTTAAAATGGCGGGTTACGATGCACGTCATTTGGACAATACCAACAGTAAGCAGGAGCGTAGAGATATTCTACGATGGTTTAAAGAAACTCCGAATGCAATATTAAGTTCGGTGGGAATTTTAACTACTGGTTTTGATGAGCCTACTATTGAGGCGATAATCTTGAATAGAGCAACTAAATCGCTAACGCTATATTTTCAAATGATTGGTAGGGGATCGAGAGCTTTACCTACAAAAAAAGAATTTACGGTAATTGACTTGGGTAATAACGCAGCTCGTTTAGGACTATGGAATTCGGATGTAGATTGGCAACGTATTTTTAGATTACCAGATTATTATTTAGAGAACTTAGTGACCGACGATGAAATCGAACGTCAGTTTAAATACGTAATGCCAGCTCATGTACGCGAAGAGTTTTCGAAAACTGAAGAGGTGTTTTTTGATATTAAAAAACAGTACGATTATATAGTGAACAATGGCGAGAAATCTAAAATGGTTTTAGAACGCTCTATCGATCAGCATGCACAAATGTGTGTTGAAAATAGTGAAGATGTGTTTGATGCACGTATTCTTTCTAAATTGCTAAATGAAGATATAGAATACAGGGTGCGAATGTATTCGTATTGTATTAGTAATAGCACCAAAAATTACCGCTCTTGGTTAGAGGAGGATTATATGAGAAAATTACGCTTAAGAATCAACGCTATAATGGCTTAAGTTAATTTTCGAAAAGAAATATACTAAGGACCTGATTTATTCATCTAATAAATCAGGTCTTCTTTTTTTAGTGTGTTGGTATGCTTGTTCTTCACGCCAAGCTTCAATTTTAGGGAAGTTGCCAGAGGTAAGTACTTCAGGAACTTTCCAGCCTTTATAATCTGCGGGGCGTGTGTATATAGGTGGTGCTAATAAATTATCTTGAAAAGAATCCGTTAAAGCACTAGTTTCATTGCCTAGTACACCAGGAATTAAACGAATGATGGAGTCGCACAAAATAATTCCTCCAAGTTCGCCGCCAGACAATACATAATCACCAATCGAAATTTCTTTGGTAATAAATTGATCTCTTACGCGTTGATCTACTCCTTTGTAATGCCCACAAAGAATAATGATATTTTCTAATAACGAAATACTATTTGCCATACCTTGGTTTAGTGTTTCTCCATCGGGAGTCATGTAAATAATTTCGTCGTAACTGCGAGCGGCTTTAAGTTCCGAAATACACTTATCAATAGGTTCTATCATCATTACCATTCCAGCGCCTCCACCGAATTGATAATCGTCAATTTGGCGGTAATTATCAGTTACATAATCTCTTAAATTATGAAAGTGAACTTCGACTAATCCTTTTTCTATAGAGCGTTTCATAATTGAAGCTTCAAAAGGGCTTCTCATTAACTCAGGCACTACGCTTATAATATCTATTCTCATAGGTGTTTTTAATATCCAGATTCTTCTTTATGATGCTGGTAATTTTTCTTAATAAAATTAAAACCGGTTTCTAAAATTTCACCCATAGTTTCACACTTTTTAAATTTTGATAAGTAGCTAAACGTATACAAATCATTTTTAAGTTGAATTATTTTTTCAGGAGTAGAAATATGATCTTCTTTAATACATTCAAGTAAACGTTCAGTCCTTTTATGCGTGTTTAAAAAACGTTTTGCAAAAATAGAACGTTCTTCCTTTTGATACTGAAAAACGGACGACAAATCCAGTCGATCGTTAATAATATTCATTATAGGAAAATTCTCTTTAAAAAATTGAGGTTGATATACTTTTAAATTTCCTTCGAAACACTGCTGGTCAAAATCAATCGCTCTTACAGTATATTTAACATGGTCAAAATCGTGAGTGGGTACCACCACATAATTATACGATCGCATATCTCCCAATAACCTTAATTGGCAACGTTCATTAAATTTCACAAACTCTTTAGCAATTTGCGCTTGAGCTTGTGCGCTTAAATCAGGCAAAAAATCTTTAATGAATGTATCGCCAGGAATTCCAACAATATGCTCTTCTATTAAGGTATTTTGAAACACTAAAAAATTAATACGATGTGGCGAGAATATGTGTTCTAATTCTAAGCCATATACCCGTGAAGCATCTGCTTTTTTAACATAAAAATGCGAGTAGTTATCATTTAATATATTACGAATTTTAACTCTGAAGGGTTTGGAGTTTCCAAACGTGCAGTAATCAATAGCATCAATACTTAAAAACTCAATAATATCCTGATTTCCATCGGAATGCAGAATGCTATACACTTGTTTTAAGTTTTCGTCGATCTCACGGCGCTCAAATTCATTGTAATATACACTAACCCACAAGGTGTCTACATCATTTTTATCATAAACACTTACACTTCCACTAAAACGTAGCAAATCATCGTAAAAAACAGAAAGCTTTGAAAGGCGATTGTACTTTTTTAGATAGGCTTCTAAATTATTATTTATAGCGTAAGTAGGTTTTTTTTGCGATAAAAGCTTCTCTTTTTCCATCTCCACAAATATAGTGACTAACAAACTGAATATATTAATTTAAAAAAAAGTAAATTTGTTTTTAAATCATCACCTACTTAACCGTTTATTTTAATGAAGATAAAATTACTAACTAGCTTACTAATATGTTTTTACAGTGTGTTACAAGCGCAAGAGGGACTTCCTATTTATCAAGATTATTTAACGGGAAGTTGGTATTTAATACATCCATCTACAGCTGGAGCAGCAAGTAGCGAGCAAGTAAGGCTTACTGGCCGTACGCAGTGGTTTGATGTTGATGATGCACCTTCATTATTAACAGCAAGTGTAAACGCTCGAGTAGGTAAGAATATTGGTGTTGGTGGTATTGCTTTTACTGATAGGAATGGAAATTTTTCTCAAAACGGACTTTATGGTACGTTTGCTTATCATATTAATTTAAATGCACGTGCTTACGAATTAAATCAACTTTCTTTTGGTATTAGCTTAGCTATTCTGCAAAGACGTATAGATGAGAGAGGGTTAATAAATTCACGTTTATTTGATCCTGCTATTTCAGGAACTGTTCTAACTGATGGTTACTTTAATTCAGATTTTGGGATGTCTTATTACAAAGGGGATGCTTTTATATTAGCAACAGTTAAAAATGCATTGCCCATAAGTAAGGATGATTTTTTATTAGAAAGTGGATTAGAGCCTAATGACCAACGTACATTTTTACTTACTGCGGGGTATACTTTCGACCTTAATAGAGAATTTGATTTAGAGCCTTCGGTTATGTACGTAACCATACCTGAAATAAGTGAACAATTTGCAGATATTAATTTAAAAGGATATTACAATTTAAATGAAAATGCTCAGCTTTTCGGAGGGTTATCGTATCGATTTAATTTCGATGGATCGGAAACTACAGCTAATAATGAAACTATAGATTTACAACGCTTTAGCGGAATTACTCCATTTTTTGGTCTTAAGCGCAATAATTTCATCTTTTCATACACTTATACCAATCAAGTTAACGATATTAAAATAAGTAATTCAGGTTTTCATCAAATTACTTTGGGGTACAACTTTTATAGTAAAAGAAATCTTCGTGAAGGCGGAAGAGAGTGTAATTGTCCTGCATTTAGGTAATTTCTTAACAAAACCTTTTCTAAAAATGATCCTATAAACTTAAGCTATTTATGTAGTTTTGATGTATTCAAAAGGAATATATCATGAAGTTTAATCTTGTTTCAGAATACAGCCCTACAGGCGATCAACCCCAAGCTATAAAAGAGTTGGTAAAGGGTATTGAAAGCGGTTCAAAATTTCAAACACTATTGGGGGTAACAGGTTCAGGTAAAACCTATACCGCGGCAAATGTTATTCATGAGGTCCAAAAGCCTACATTGGTTTTAGCTCACAATAAAACATTAGCGGCTCAACTTTACCAAGAGTTCAAGCAATTTTTTCCAAACAATTCGGTAGAATACTTTGTTTCTTATTACGACTATTACCAACCTGAAGCATACATTCCTACAAGTGGTACTTATATAGAAAAAGATCTTTCAATTAACGATGAATTAGAAAAGCTACGATTAAGCACTACATCGGCTTTATTGTCGGGTAGGAGGGATGTAATTGTAATTGCTTCGGTTTCTTGTTTATACGGTATTGGAAACCCTGTTGAATTTCAAAAAAATGTAGTAAATATTGAAAGAGATCAAGAGATTTCTAGAACAGAATTATTAAAAGAATTAGTTCAAGCTTTATACTCAAGAACTGAAGCTGAATTTTTACACGGTACTTTCAGGATAAAAGGGGATACCATCGATATTTTTCCAGGGTATGCCGATCATGCCTTTAGAATTCATTTCTTTGGGGATGAAATCGAGGAGATAGAATCTTTTGATCCCATAAGCAATGCTATTTTAGAAACTTTTGATAAGTTGACTATCTACCCTGCTAATATGTTTGTGACTTCTAAGGAAGTGCTATTTAATGCTATAGATCAAATTGCATTAGATTTAGGAAAACAGGTGGAATATTTTAAAGAAATCGGAAAACCTTTAGAGGCTAAACGTTTAGAAGAGCGTACCAATTTTGATTTAGAAATGATTAAAGAGTTGGGGTATTGTTCTGGAATTGAAAATTATTCAAGATACTTAGACGGACGTATGCCTGGAACACGCCCCTTTTGCTTATTAGACTTTTTTCCAGATGATTTTTTAATGATTATCGATGAAAGTCACGTTACCGTTCCGCAAGTGCATGCAATGTATGGTGGTGACCGTTCTCGAAAAGAGAACTTGGTAGAATATGGTTTTAGACTGCCAGCGGCTATGGATAACCGTCCGTTGAAATTTGAAGAATTTGAAGCGCTTCAAAATCAAGTATTGTATATAAGTGCAACCCCAGCAGATTATGAACTTCAAAAATGTGAGGGATTATATACGGAGCAAATTATTAGACCTACAGGTTTACTCGATCCCGTTATTGAAGTACGTCCAAGCTTAAATCAAATAGATGATTTAGTAGAAGAAATGCAACTATGTATTGATAAGGATGAGCGTATTTTAGTTACTACGTTAACCAAAAGAATGGCAGAAGAACTCGCTAAATACTTAGCAAAAATTAATGTGCGTTGTCGTTATATTCATAGTGATGTGGAAACTTTAGAACGTGTTGAGATTATGCAAGATTTACGTCGCGGTTTGTTTGATGTATTGATTGGGGTTAACTTATTACGAGAGGGCTTGGATTTGCCAGAAGTATCCTTAGTTGCAATTTTAGATGCGGATAAAGAAGGTTTTTTACGTAACGTACGTTCACTTACTCAAACCATTGGTAGGGCAGCACGAAACGTTAATGGTAAAGCTATTTTGTATGCAGATAAAATTACAGCGAGTATGCAAAAAACAATGGACGATACAGATTACAGACGTACTAAGCAAATCAATTACAATACTAAAAATAACTTAGTACCTACGGCTTTAAATAAACCTATTGAAGATAGTTTAAATACTACAAAAAGAGAAAAACCATATCAATTACGCGCTGCAGAAACATTGAAAGCAGCAGAGGAAGAAGTGATTTATTACACTAAAGATCAATTAAAAGAAAGAGTAAGATCCATCCGAAAAGACATGGAAAAGGCAGCAAAAGAACTAGACTTTATGCATGCAGCCAAATTAAGAGACGAAATAAAAATGTTGCAAGAAAAAGTTTCTGCAATGTAACTAGGTATTTTAATTGCTATTGAAGTATGTGAATACGCACTTTCTTCTTTTTTAAACGCGTGTTGTTTAGCGTTTCAGCTAAATCCTTTGCAATAGCTGTAGGTACGGCAACAAAAGCACAATCTTGCTTTAATTCTATTGTTCCTAATTGCTCTTTGGTAATATTGCCCTGTTTAAAAAATAATCCAGCGATATCTCCTTTAGATATTTTATCTTTTCGTCCGCCAGAAATAAATAAGGTTTCCCAAAATTCACCTTTTTTAGAAGCTTTGCGCGAAATGTCGATACCCTTGGAATTATCAATAAATTCGGGTAAGCGATCTTTGTTAGACTTTAGGATATAAGCAGTACCTGTTGCATTTACTCGGGCAGTTCTTCCGTTTCGATGTGTAAATTCTTCTATAGCATGAGGCAATTCATAATGAATAATAAATTGCAACTCTGGAATATCAATTCCTCTGGCAGCTAAATCCGTAGCGATTAAAATTTGACTACTGCGGTTTCTGAATTTTATTAAAGCGCGTTCGCGATCTTTTTGTTCCATTCCGCCCGAAAAGCATGCATGAGAAATTTTATGATCGTTCAATAAAGCACTTACTTTTTCGATGGTACTTTTGAAATTACAAAATATAATTCCTGGTTCATTACCTATGTGGTGTAATAATTCAATTAAGGTTTGGGCTTTGTCATTGTTAGAAGCAACTACATTTTTAATAGCTAATTTAGAAGTAGCTTTAGCGTTAAGGTAATTAATAACTTCAGGATTTCCCAAACCAACAAAATCAGGAATTTCTACTCCTTGCGTGGCAGAAGTTAATATGTGCTTTTCGATGTTAGGTAGTTCATTAATAATTCCCCTCATTTCGTACTCGAAACCAACTTCTAACGATTTGTCAAATTCATCCAGCACTAAGGTCTTTATGCTATCTTTAGTAAATCGATCTTTTCCTAAATGATCCAATATTCTTCCAGGAGTTCCAATTAAAACAGCAGGGGTATGTTTAAGTTCAATTTTATCTTTGGACATAGCTCTACCGCCATACACAGCATTAACCTTAAAGCCTGTTCCCATATTACGAATTACTTGTTCAATTTGTATGGCCAGTTCTCTCGATGGCACTAAAATTAAAGCTTGTATTTCGTTATTATTAGGGTCTAAAGTTTCGAGTAGTGGCAATAAAAAGGCAACTGTTTTTCCTGTTCCTGTGGGAGACAGAATAACAGTATTTGCCGACTTGTCAATTATACGCACGGCCTCTTGTTGCATAGGATTCAACTCCTTTATATTCAGCTTTGCTAAAATATCTTGTTGTCCTTTTATACTATTGGCCATGGTTTTATGTATTACGTATGAATTTATGGGGTGACTAATTAATAATTACGAAAGCTGATTAGCCAATAATTTATCAATAAGTTCTTCTTTAGTTAAATGATGAAATACGGTATGTACTTTCTCTTTAAATTCACCAGAAACCGTATGATTAGGTTTTGTTTTGAAGATTTTTTTAGCCCATAATAAGGTGTTATTTTCTTCTAAACTTTTAGCATCTGCTTTTTCGTATTTAGAAAATGAAATGCCTAAGCGTTCTTCAAAATCCTTAATTTCTTTAGCTTCTTCCTCTTGAAGTATTGTTAAAGCATAACCAGGTATACCAGCTCTAGCTGTTCGACCACTTCGGTGAACGTAGACTTCATATACGTCGGGTAAATGATAATTCACAACATAAGTCATTTCCTTAACATCAATACCGCGGGCAGCTAAATCGGTAGCTACTAAAATATCAATATGTCCTTCTCTAAACTGACCCATTATACGATCTCTTATAGGTTGAGATAGGCTACCGTGTAAAGAACCTGACGAAAATTTATTGATTGCTAAGTTTTTAGCCAATTTATTTACAGCGGCTTTCGTTTTGCAAAATATAATTCCGCGTTGACCAATACGTGTATTTAAAAAATGCATTAATACCTCTAACTTTTCAATAGGCTCTACAACCACATATTGGTGCTCAATACCTTGATGACCTACCGTTTCCATATCAGCTTCAATATGGGTTGGATTTTTAGACATGTAGTTTTGAACCAATTGTTTAATTGTTCCTGGTAATGTAGCAGAAAAAAGAAGGGTTCTTCTATTATTAGGAAGTTCCTTAATAATTTCGTCCAAACCTTCTTTTAATGAGGTAACCATTTCATCAGCTTCATCTAACACTAAATAGTTTGCTTGTTTAATGTTTATAGCTTCACGTTTTATTAAATCAATTAAACGTCCAGGAGTAGCAACAATAATTTGTGTTGGCTCCGTTAAGCGTTTTATTTGTGGTTTAATAGGTACGCCACCACAAACAGCAGCTACTGTAATTTCTGGAATTTCAGTAGCAAAAGCTTCTATATTGGCTTGTATTTGTTGTCCAAGCTCTCGCGTAGGAACCAATATAACAGCCTGTATAGTTGGGTTCGTTTTATCAATTAATTGCAATAACGGCAAGCCAAAAGCCACGGTTTTACCCGATCCGGTTTTCGCAAGTGCCACTATATCTTTTTTAGTGGTTAGTAAAGCAGGTATTGCTTTTTCTTGTATACTACTAGGAGTAGTAATATCCAATGATTTTAGCGCCTTTTGTATAGGTGCTATAATTCCTAAATCAGAAAAATTAGTGGCCATAAATAAATTTTTAGTAAAAGTTAATGTGCAAAAATTAAACTTCTTGTAGGTGACGTTTAGATTTTCTGTAAGTATATGTTGGATATATAGAACGTTTAGCAAAACGATTTAAGTTTCCAGCATTTACCATTTTTAGGTATACCTTTTTTGTAACACCAAAGTATTCGTAAGTTGTTCCGTCAGTAAAGGTAATTTCTAATAGCATTCCTTTGTGTTGGTAATCGGCTATAGGAGAGGTAGTAATTGTTTCTGTGTAAGCCTCTTTATTAGCTTCCAAAGTTTCAGGAGCAATACTTACTAAAAAGTGATATCCGTCAATAACTTCTACACTTTTCTTTTCTGCCTCAGCGTGCTTCGGGTCGTCTTTTTGGTACTTGTCAGGGTGCCATTCTTTCACTAAATTACGGTAACTTTTTTTAAGTTCTTTTAGGTCAAGTTCTTTTTCAACTCCAAAGAGTTTTTTGTATTGATTAATACGTTTCATTCTATATTTTTTTGAAGCCACAAAAGTACGTCTTTAAAGTTTACCGATTCCTGCTGTGGCAATAATAAAAATCAAGGATGAAAAAGATGTTTTTTATAAGTTAAATAGTGGGTTGATGTGTGTTTTTAGTGTGTTCAACTTAAAGGTATTTTTAACTAGTGATTTTATAAGAAATAAAGGGGGTATTCATACTTTAAATCAGGAATTTTAAAGAGGCTGTAATTGAAGTGCCATTTGTGAATATCATGGGTTTATTATTTTAAATTAACACATTTTAATCTAAATTAGCACACTTATGCTATAATGAATATTAATTTTTCAAAGCAAATTCCGTTACACTAAAGCTAATAATAGCCAATTGCAATACTTAAAATTTCTTTTAAAATCATCCAATGCCCACGGCGTTCATTCTCCATTTGTATATGATTTGGTTACTAAATGTTTTTACAATAGTAAAAAGCAAAAATTGAGTAGTATTTTACTACCAAAAGGGTTTAAAAGAAAGCATTTGGAGGTGTTAAACGATATGTTAGGTTATTTTAATATACATAAAGCATGCTATTTTGTAGAAGAAAAACATTTTATATATGCGCTTCCTAATGCGCAATTAATAGATTTGAAAAGTTCATTTTTTAAAGATTTAGTATACGTGAGTAATGTTAATTTTAAACTAGAAACCATAGATGAAGCTTTTGGAATGTTAAATAAAAAAGGAATTTTAATTATAGAGCGCCCCTATAAAAAGAGTAGTATGTGGGAAAAAGTTAAATGCAATGTAAAAGCGCAAGTAATCGTAGATACTTATTTTTTTGGTATTATATTCCCTCGAGAAGTTCAAGCTAAAGAAGCGTTTTGTATCAGGTTATAACAGCTTATTTTAAAGATTTATTAAAATGAAAATATATACTAAAACAGGAGATGAAGGTTTTACTAGTTTATACGGAGGTAAACGCGTCACAAAAAACCACGCCCGAATTGAAGCTTACGGTACTATAGATGAATTAAATTCATTTGTAGGTTTATTACGAGATCAAGAAATTGCTGCAATACACAAAGAGTTTTTGTTGAAAATTCAAACCGAGTTATTTAGTGTAGGGGCAATTATGGCTACTCCTAACGACAATCAAAAACGGTTAAATATTCAAAAGGTCAAGCCAGAAAAAATAGAGGATTTAGAATTAGAAATTGATCGTATGGACGAGCAATTACCACAGATGACGCATTTTATACTCCCAGGAGGGCATCCGATAGTGTCATATTGTCACGTTGCACGAAGTATTTGCCGTAGAGCCGAGCGTTTAGCTTACGAATTAAATCATTTTGAGCCTTTAGATGCAGAAGTTTTGCAATATCTTAACCGACTTTCCGACTATCTTTTTGTGCTGGCACGAAAGTTGACTTCAGAGTTAGCAGTTGAAGAAATAAAATGGATACCTGAAAAGAGTGAATAATTCATTTTTTTAACAAAAACAGAGACGTTCTTATAAATTAGTATTAAAAATTATATTTTTTGCTTGCGAGAGAAAGTAAAAAAATTATTTTTGCAAAAAAACAGTTTACAATGTATTGGACATTAGAATTAGCATCCTATTTAAGTGATGCGCCTTGGCCGGCTACAAAAGATGAGCTAATTGATTACGCAATTCGTACAGGAGCTCCTCTTGAAGTAGTTGAAAACCTTCAAGCTATCGAAGATGAAGGTGATTCTTACGATTCAATAGAGGAAATATGGTCGGACTATCCTACGGATGAAGACTACCTTTGGAACGAAGATGAATATTAGGCATTAGCTAAAAATAACTACAAAAAAAGTCTCGATAGAGGCTTTTTTTTTGCGTAAATTACGCCATTATAATACCGAAAATCAATTATGGGAATTTTAGATTCTGTACTTAAAATATTCGTAGGGGACAAATCAAAGAAAGATGTCAAAGCCTTACAACCAATAATCACTAAAATCAAAGAGGCTGAGGCTGCTTTGACTTCTATTTCTAACGACGAGTTGCGTGCTAAAACAATCGAGTTTAAAGCTCAATTAGTAAGCGCTAAAGCAGACTTGGTTAAGGAAATTGATGCACTTAAGGAAAAAGCAGAACAGTCCAGTGATATGGATGTTCGTGAAGATATCTATTTAGAAATAGACAAGCTTGAAGAGAAAATTTTAGAGGTTACCGATGCTACTTTAGATGAGATTCTACCTGCAGCTTTTGCTGTGGTAAAAGAAACCGCACGTCGTTTTACTGAAAACGAATTTGTAGAGGTTACTGCTTCGGAATACGACAGGGAATTATCATCAACACGACCTCATGTAGTTTTAAATGGGGATAAAGCGCAATGGGCTACTTCTTGGGATGCAGCAGGCACAACGGTTAAGTGGAACATGATTCATTACGATGTACAACTTATTGGAGGTATAACACTTCATAATGGTAATATTGCCGAGATGCATACGGGTGAAGGAAAAACACTTGTAGCAACCCTACCTGTATATTTAAATGCATTAACAGGTAATGGCGTACACTTAGTAACGGTAAATGATTATTTAGCGCGTCGTGATAGCGAATGGATGGCACCTTTATTTCAATTTCATGGTTTAACAATTGAATGTATAGATAATCACCGTCCAAATTCTGAATCACGCCGTAAGGCATACAATAGTGATATTGTATATGGAACTAATAATGAATTTGGTTTTGATTACTTACGTGATAATATGTCTCATGCGCCAGAAGATTTGGTACAACGTAAACATAATTTTGCTATTGTAGATGAGGTGGATTCTGTTTTAATTGACGATGCACGTACACCATTAATAATATCCGGACCTGTACCTAAGGGAGATATTCATGAGTTTGATATATTGAAACCTCGTATTTCAGGTTTGGTAAACGAACAACAAAAATATTTAACGGGTGTATTAGCTGAAGCTAAAAAATTAATAGCAGCGGGTGATACTAAAGTAGGAGGATTTAAGTTGCTACAAGCTTTTAGAGGTATTCCTAAAAATAAAGCTTTAATTAAATATTTGAGTGAAGAAGGTGTAAAGCAGTTACTTCAAAAAACGGAGAACTTTTACATGCAAGATAATAACCGCGAAATGCATAAAATTGATGCGGATTTATTATATGTAATTGAAGAAAAAAATAATCAAATTGATTTAACGGATAAAGGTGTTTCTGCACTTTCAAAAGGGGAGGATGAAACTTTCTTTATTTTGCCAGAAATGTCTGTTGAAATTAATAAAATTGAAAAATTAGGACTTACAGCTGAGGAAGAAGCCGAAAAGAAAGAAGAGTTATTCAGAGACTTTAGCATTAAAAGTGAACGAATCCATACCATTACTCAGCTTTTAAAGGCATACTCATTATTCGAAAAAGATGTAGAGTATGTAGTAATGGATAACAAAGTTAAAATTGTTGACGAGCAAACAGGTCGTATTATGGACGGTCGTCGTTTCTCTGACGGATTACACCAAGCATTAGAAGCAAAAGAAAGTGTTAAGATCGAAGATGCTACACAAACTTTTGCCACGGTTACTTTGCAGAATTACTTTCGTATGTACCACAAATTATCGGGTATGACGGGTACAGCAATTACCGAAGCCGGTGAATTTTGGGAAATATATAAATTAGATGTAGTTGAAATCCCTACAAATAGACCGATTTCTCGTGATGATAAGCAAGACTTGATTTATAAAACAAAAAGAGAAAAGTACAATGCGGTTATTGAAGATGTGGTAAAATTATCACAATCGGGCAGACCAGTACTTATTGGTACTACTTCGGTAGAAATTTCGGAACTACTAAGTAGAATGCTTGGTATGCGTAAAATTAAGCATAATGTGCTTAACGCAAAATTACACCAAAAAGAAGCAGATATTGTTGCTGAAGCGGGAGATCCTGGTGTAGTAACTATAGCAACAAATATGGCAGGTCGTGGTACGGATATTAAGTTATCTAAAGAAGTACTCGATGCTGGTGGTTTGGCTATCGTAGGTACAGAGCGTCATGATTCTCGACGTGTTGACCGTCAGTTAAGAGGTCGTGCAGGTCGTCAAGGAGATGTGGGTAGTTCACAATTTTATGTTTCTTTGGAAGATAATTTAATGCGTTTATTTGGCTCGGAGCGAATAGCTAAAATGATGGACCGAATGAAGATAGAAGAGGGAGAAGTACTTCAAGCAAGTATGTTGTCTAATTCTATTGAACGCGCACAGAAAAAAGTAGAAGAAAACAACTTTGGTACACGTAAGCATTTACTAGAATATGATGATGTGATGAATGCACAACGTGAAGTAGTATATAAACGTCGCCGCCATGCTTTATATGGGGAGCGTTTACAACTGGATATTGCTAACATGATATATGACCTTGCAGAAAATATTTGTGAAGGAAATATGATGGCTCAGGATTATAAAAATTTCGAATTTGAATTGATTCGTAATTTTGCAATGCCAAGTCCTGTAACCGAAGAGGAGTTTAAAAGCGGAAAACCAGAAGCTATAGCGGGTAAAGTTTACAAAGCAGCTTTAGACCATTATGATGGTAAGAAAAAGAATATTGCAGAATCTGTGTTTAATGTGATTAAACAAATTCGTGATAATCCTGATGCTAATTTTGAGCGTATAGGAGTACCTTTTTCTGATGGAAATAAATCACTTAATGTAAGCACTAATTTAGAAAAGGCTTATGAGTCTGGAGGGCGTCAAGTGCTTCAAGATTTTGAGAAGAATATTGTGTTAGCATTAATTGATGATTCTTGGAAAACGCATTTACGTAAAATGGATGAGTTAAAGCAGAGTGTTCGTTTGGCGGTACATGAGCAAAAAGATCCTTTATTGATTTATAAGTTTGAGGCTTTTGAATTATTTAAAGGAATGCTGAACAGCTTGAATAAAGAAGTAATTTCTTTCTTGTTTAAGGCAGAATTGCCATCTGGAAATACAGAAGTTACTGTAGCAGCTCCACAACAAGCTCAAGAGCAAACTATTGAGCAGAAAGATGAAATTCAGAATTTAGACGAGCGCACCTCTCAAAACAGAGCCATTGCAAATAACCAACAACCACAGCAGGCAGTAGAAACGGTGGTACGTGAAGAGCCAAAAATTGGTAGAAATGATCGTGTGATTATTAAAAACGTAATGAACGGGGAATCTAAAGAAGTAAAATTTAAACAAGCCATTCCTTTATTACAAAAAGGAACTTGGGTTGTGGTAGAGAAATTAGCATAATTTTTTTAACTAAAATATACAGATCCCCAACTATAATTTATAGTTGGGGATTTTTATTTTTATAGCTTAGTAGTAAAATTAACACATCTGTTTTTGAATAAAAAAGCATTGAAAATAAAGAAGGCTTGGCCAACAAAAAAAGCAATGGAGCAAGTGTATGCTTTAAAGCTTTGGGGCGATAATGGTACTGATTTTTATTCTGGTGAGGGTTCACACCATCCAGAAATTGTAAGTGTTTATGTAGAAAAAGTGCAGGATTTTTTAAATTCTTTTAAATCTAAACTATCCCTATGTGATTTGGGTTGTGGCGATTTTAATATCGGTAAACAGCTCTTTGAATATACTAAACACTATACAGCTATTGATATTGTACCACAGTTAATTGCTTACAATAACTTGAATTTTAAAGCCAATAATTTAAGTTTTTTATGTTTAGATATTGCAACAGCTGAGTTGCCTAATGCGGATTGTGTAATTATTAGACAAGTGTTACAGCATTTGTCAAACAATGAAATACATAGTATTTTAAATAAGCTTTCAAACTTCAAGTATATTATATTAATGGAGCATTTGCCACAGGGGGATTTTATATCTAATAAAGATATTATTTCTGGGCAGGGGATACGTATAAAAAAACAAAGTGGTGTTGCTATTTTAGCGCCTCCTTTTAATTTTAAAGTAACAACGAGTAGTGAATTGCTACGTTATGATTTAGCAGATAATAAAGGGGTGATTGTGACTATGCTTTATAAGGTTTAGCTTTTTTAATAAAGTTAATAGTGTCTCAATATTTTATACTTAAACACTATCAGGGGATAGTGCTGTATGTGGAAACCAACTAATTGATTATTTACTGTAATGATAACGACAGGCAGCTATTAATATTTCTTCATTTTCATATTTATAAACTAAACGATGTTCTGAGGTGATTCGTCTCGACCAGTACCCTTGTAAATCACCTTTTAATGCTTCTGGTTTTCCAATGCCTTCAAAAGGTGTACGAATGCAACTTTTTAAAAGTTCGTTTATTCGCTTAGCTTTTTTTTTGTCAATTTTTTGCCAGTATAAATAATCTTCCCAAGAAGAGGAGGTCCACGTTAATTTCATCTATTCGATTAATTCTTTTTGTACTCCTTTCCCATCTTCTAACTCTTTAATAGAGTTTAATAAAACATCTCTATTTTTTCCTGTAAGTAAGTAGGTTGTTTCTTTAAGAGAATTATATTCATCTAAGGATATTAAAACAAGATCTTTTCCGTTTTTACGTTTTATTATGATGTCACTTACATCATTAATTACTTTGTCAAACCAATGTTTTAGATTAGCACGAAAGTCTGTGTAGTTTACTGTCTCCATGGTGTAAATATACAAAAGAGTACATAAATAAGTACTCTTTTTTTTGAATTTACTTAATGTTACTTTTTTAAAATTTCAATAAAAAAGGAATAACATTTGATCTATTTATATGTAGATCACCAATCTGTGTGAAAATGGTTAAAATAGGAAAGCGTGGAAATTTAAATTAGTAAATGGTTGTTATTACATGAAAATTATAGTCGCCCTAAATAAAATGGGCTGTATTATGAAGTTACTTTGTTGTGTATCGGTTTTTAGTTGTTGCTTGAGTGTTTGTGTGATAAATATTGTTCTTAGTTCTAATTAATTTTGATTGTTAGCATAATCGACTCTGTTCGAAGAAAAGTCTTGGTATAGTATTAAGGCTTTTTATTCATTTCTATTGTATGCGTTAGGGATAGTAGTGGAAATCCTTTTTTGAGGAACGATAAAAAGATTGCAGCGTATAGCCCGACCTGTAGGGGAACGCCCAAATTATAGGAAACAAAAAACGCCTTGTTCTACTAATAAGAACAAGGCGTTTTATATGAAATAAATATAAGTAATTACTTACCTACATTGTGTTGGTGATTGATTGATTCATCGTGTATAGCGCTGTATACTTTGTCGATAAATTCAGAGCTTAAACCTACGTTTCCACCTTCGGATATCGCTTTGTTTTTTATAGCATTCCAACGGTCGTTTTGTAAAATTTGTACGTTGTTATCGGCTTTAACTTTACCAATTTCATCGGCAATACCCATACGTTTTGCTAGTTGTTGGATAATTAATTCGTCGGTAATATCAATTTTAGAACGTAATTCGTTTAAAGCATGTTCGTAAGCTGCAGTACCCCCTTTTTCTTTACGTACTCTCAAATCTTTCATGATTTGAACTAGCGTATCTGGTGTAATTTGCTGTTTAGCATCACTCCAAGCGTTGTCTGGGTCGTAGTGAGTTTCGATAATCATACCATCGAAGTTTAAATCTAAACCTGTTTGACATAGGTCTTGAATAATATCTCTACGTCCTGCAATGTGCGATGGATCTAAAATTATTGGTAAATCGGGAAACTTAGCTTGTAAGTCAATTGGGATTTGCCATTCTGGAATATTACGGTATTTTGTTTTTTCGTAAGTAGAAAAACCTCTGTGTATTACTCCTAGGTTTTTAACGTCACAAGTGTAAAAACGCTCAACAGCACCTAACCATAAAGATAGGTCTGGATTGATAGGGTTTTTAACTAGTACTGGGTTGTCAATACCTTTACAGGCTTCGGCAATATCTTGAATGATAAAAGGAGAAACGGTACTACGTGCACCAATCCATAAAATATCTACACCAGCTTCTAATGCTAATTCAACGTGATGTGGACTAGCTACCTCAGTAGCAGTTAACATTCCTGTTTCTTCTTTAGCACGTTGCAACCATTTTAAACCTAAGGCACCAACTCCTTCAAAGTTTCCTGGACGTGTACGTGGCTTCCAGATACCAGCACGTAAAACAGTAGCATCAGTATCTTTTAATTGATGTGCAATTTTTACTACCTGATCTTCAGTTTCGGCACTACAAGGACCTGCTATTACAAGTGGGTGGTCTAATTTGTAGGCGTCTAGCCAATTTCTAAGTTCCTTTTTGTTTTCCATCGTAAGTATTTATTGGTGCTTTTCGCTATTGGCTTTTGGCTATTAACCTCAAGCGATAAACAATAAGCTTTATTTAATTAATTTTTAGTTTACTACTAAATACAAAGTTTTATAAAAAATATGAATTTAGTCTATATTCTATTTCTCTTATTTATTCTATTCCTTTTAAAATCTCTTTAATGCGATTGGTACTTTTCATTTCATTAAAAATATCAGTACTTCTGTTGGCTTGCATTAACTGCTTAAAAGCGGTTAGGTTTTCGATATATTCGTCAAGAGCATCAATAATGTTTTCCTTATTTTGATTAAAAATAGGGGTCCACATTGCTGGCGAACTTTTAGCTAAACGCACTGTTGAGGCGAATCCACTTCCTGCCATATCAAAAATATCGCGTTCGTTTTGTTCTTTTTCGATAACCGTTTTACCAAGCATAAAAGAACTTATATGTGATAAATGCGAAACGTAAGCAATATGCTTGTCGTGTGCTTTTGCATCCATATAAGAAATACGCATTCCTAAACGGTTGAATATATCTAATGCTAACTCGCGTTGCTTTAAACCTGTTTTTTCGATTTCACAAATAATATTTGTTTTACCTCTAAAAAGATTTGCTAAAGCGGCTTTGGGTCCAGAAAATTCTGTACCTGCGATAGGGTGTGTTGCCAAATAGCAAGCACGATTAGCATGATGCTCAATAATCGTACATAAACGCTCTTTGGTAGAACCTACATCAAAAACCAAACAATTGTCAGAGACCTTATCTAAAACTTGTGGTAGTACAATTTCGGTGATATCTACTGGTACCGAAATAATTACAATATCCGCATTGTTTAGATTTGCAAAGGTACTACTTTTATCAATAAAGCCTAAAGAAATTGCGGTTTCCAAATTAATATCGTTGGCATCAATACCATGTATGATTGCGTTATTGTAACTGGCCTTTATATCTGTGGCTAAAGATCCTCCAATTAATCCAACTCCTATTACAAATACATTCATTTTTTTTGCTTTTGGCGTGTAGCTTTTAGCGCTAGGCTTAGGGCTATTTACTTTTTAATCTTTAGTTATATTTTAAAGTCTTTTAAGCGCTCTATGGCTTCTTGTATTTTGACTTCTTCGATACATAATGAAAAACGAATGTACTCAGCTCCTTGTGATCCAAAGATGCTACCCGGGGTAATGAATACTGATTTTTCATATAGAATTTTATCGATAAAAGCTTCTGCGTTCGTAATATTTGAAGGTAATTTAGACCATACAAACATTCCTGTTGCCTCTTTATCGTAAGTACATCCTAAAAGTTCGGCTAATTGCCAAATTAATTTTCGACGGTTTGCATACACTTTATTCATTGATGTATACCAGTCTTCTTCACAATTCAGAGCGGCAATAGCACCCTTTTGCAACCCTTGAAACATACCGCTATCCATGTTGCTTTTAACTTTAAGTACAGCGTTAATAGTTTCTTTATTTCCTAAAACCATACCAATACGCCAACCAGCCATATTAAAGGTTTTACTTAGTGAATTAAGTTCCAGAGCAACATTTTTGGCACCTTCGACGCTAAAAATACTAATAGGGTTGGAGTTTAAAACAAAGCTATAAGGATTATCATTTACTAAAAGAATATTATTTTTTTCAGCAAAAGCGATTAGTTTTTTGAATAGTTCTTTTGAACCGGCAGCACCAGTAGGCATGTGTGGATAATTTACCCACATAATTTTCACCTTACTTAAGTCTAATTTCTCAAGCGCTTCAAAATCGGGTTCCCAATTATTGGCTTCCGATAAATTATAAAAAACAGGTTCTGCTTCTAATAATTTGGTTACCGAAGTGTAGGTAGGGTATCCTGGGTTTGGAATTAATGCCTGATCGCCTTTATTTAAAAAAGCCATCGAAATATGCATAATTCCTTCCTTAGAGCCCATTAGTGGCAATACTTCAGAGTTTGCGTCAAAACTAGCATTGTATTTAGAACTGTAGAAATCACATATTGCTTGTCTAAATTCGGGTAAGCCTTGGTAACTCTGGTATTTATGAGCGCCATCAATATGTAAGGTATTCGATAAAGCTTCTAATACCGAAGTAGGAGGAGCCAAATCGGGACTACCGATTGCCATATTAATAATTGGCTTACCTGCAAGGGCAAGTTCGCGTACCTCTCTTAATTTTTTAGAGAAGTAGTATTCTTCAACACTATGTAATCGTTTTGCGGTAACTAAACTCATACTTTTTGATTTTGGTATTCTCCTAATATTTTAAATTCGGTTGACATGATTTCTAAAACAGAAACAGCTTTTTGATAATCTTCGTAGGTTTCAAAAGTAGTATCTACAAAAAAGGCATATTTCCAAGGTTGATCAATAACCGGTAATGATTGTATTTTGGTTAAGTTTAAATTACAATCGCTCATTATATTTAATATGGTAGCTAAACTTCCTCGATTATGATTCAAAACAAATTTTAAAGTTGCTTTGTTAATTTCATTTTGATTAAGAGGAGATTCTTTTTTATTTAAAATGAAAAAGCGGGTACTGTTGGTTTTTATAGTTTGAATATCTTCTGCTAAAACATCTAAATTATAAATTTCAGCAGCAGTTTTACCAGCAATAGCTCCAACACCTTCCGATTTTTTATTATTGATTCTTCGAGCCACTTCGGCGGTATCGGTATCTTCGATTAATTTTATATGGCTGTACTTTCTAAAAAACTCTTTACACTGTAGCAATGCCATTGGGTGCGAATAGACTTCGTAAATGCCTTCAATACTTTGACCATTTAAAGCCATTAAACAGTGATGAATAGGGAGGTAATACTCCCCGCAAATAGTAAGGTTGTGCTCATCAATATACGCGTAGTTAGGAATAATAGAACCTGCAATGGAGTTTTCTATGGCCATTACAGCATCGGTACATCTTCCTTTTTCTAGGCTGTCTACCAATTCTCGAAACGACATACATTCGTCAATTTCGATATCCTCGCCAAAATAAGCCAATGCTACTGCATGGTGGTACGAACCTTTTACTCCTTGTATGCCTATTATTTTTTTCATCGTTCTAGACTGTTGCCTTTTCAGTATTGTTGGTATAAAAAAATCCCGACTCATTTTTGAATCGGGATCTTTTTATATTTTATAATTATTTATAACATAATAAACCCGACTTCTTACTTATAAAAGTAGAAGTAATAAAAGTTTACGTTAAAAAATAAATTGTTCATTTCTCGTTTAAGATATAGTTGCAAATCTATTTAAAGTTTTTTAAACAAAAAATATAATTTTGCTTTTTTTGAAAAAATAAATGTTGATTGAATACATTTGCTAGATAATCAATATTTAATGAAGTTTATAATATATATATTATTGATAATTAACTTTATTCCTAACATCTATGGGCAATCTAATTACGAATTTGCACATGATGAAACCGTATATAAATATGGCTATGATATTCTAAATAAACAGCAGAAACAAATTATTGATTCACTTAAGGTCGTAAAAAAAACATCAAGGATATATGCTATAGATCAAACTAGCAAAATAGAACATAGACTTACATGTAAAGAAGTTAATAAATTTAATGAATCAGGGCAACTCATTTTTGCTTCTAAAATTGATAGTGAAGACACTTATGTAACTAAATTATACAACTACAACAATGAAGCACTACTAGCTACAGAGGTTATAGAGATAAAAAGGAATCTAAACAAAGGAAAATTTGAAAAGGCAAAAGGCAATTTATTTTTTAGAGTTGATAAAATTATAGCTAACATTAATAACAAAATAGGTTTTATTGGTTATCCAGATAAAATTGAATATAAATATGATTCAATAGGAAGAAAATTATTAGAAGAGCGTTTTAAAGACAAAGAGCATGCTCGGATTAAATATGCATACAAAGATAATTTTACAAATATTTATGTTTTAACCACTTTGGGCGAGTCTGTAAGGACATTAGTGAAAAGCGAGAGTAACCTCAAAACAACTATTCGAATATTAGATAAGGGGCTAAAAAATATCCAAAGTATTGAAAGATTTGATGGAGATATTTGCGTTGATAAAAAAAGCTATAGCTCAAGTAAATTATTGATCCACCAGATAACAAAATTAGATATTCAAAAAAGGATTATTTATTCGGAATATCGAACTTATAATAAATTTATTAAAGAAGAGGTATCATTAAATGTTTTAAAATCAAATTACAATTCTTTCGGACAACTTGTGTCTCAGATAGAATCACATAAAGTTTCCGAACTTTCAGACTCCTTTATCAACACTAAATCTAAATTTTATAAATATTATAAAAATGGATTGATAAAACAGATAGATTTTTTTAACAATGATAGGATCCACAACATAGTTAAATATAATTATCAATTCTAAGTTTGTAAATTCGCACTATGTCCATAAGAGTAGAGAACCTTTCCAAAGAATATAAAGAAGTTAATGCTTTAGAGGGTATTTCCTTTGAAATACCTAAACAACAAATTGTTGGTTTTTTAGGGCCTAACGGAGCGGGGAAGTCTACGCTTATGAAAATACTAACTACTTATTTGCAGGCTACATTAGGGGCGGCCTTCGTAAATGGTTTTGATATTGTTTCACAGCAAAAACAAGTACAACAAAGTATTGGGTATCTCCCGGAACATAATCCGTTGTATTTAGATCAATATCCTAAGGAATATTTAGCTTTTAATGCTGATGTGTATAACGTTAGCAAACAACGAATTAATGAAGTAATAGAACTCACAGGTTTACAAAATGAGCTTAAAAAGAAAATAGGAAGCTTATCTAAGGGATATAGGCAACGCGTAGGTTTAGCATGTGCCTTATTGCACGATCCGCAAGTGTTGTTGTTAGATGAGCCAACAACAGGTTTAGATCCCAATCAATTGGAAGATATACGCTTATTAATAAAAAACTTAGGTAAAGACAAAACAGTGTTATTGTCTACTCATGTAATGCAAGAAGTAGAGGCGATGTGCGACCGTGTTTTGGTAATTAATAAAGGGAAGCTAGTAGCCGATAAAATGTTGAGCGATACTATTGAAAAACAACTGATAGTCACTTTTAATAAGCCAGTAGTTGTTTTAAAGTTAAAGGAAATACCAAAAGTATCGGAAGTCCAAAGCTTAAGCGAAACACAGTTTGTTATTAATTTTGTAAATGAAAATAATATGGCAGAATCCATTTTTGATTTTGCTGTTGCAAATCAATTAAAGCTTCTTCAAATAGAAGAAAAGCAGCTTAATATTGAAGACTTATTTAAAGCAGTTACGATTTAAACTAAAAGTATATTACATGAAGTTGAACTTACATTTAATATACTTTTAGTTTAATTTTTCTGTAAACAAATCTATAAGTGATTGATTTACATTTGCTGGATCGGGTTTCTGGTGACCACGATAAATTCCAAAATTATCCTCATGATAGGTGTGGTAGGTAAAGTGAATATTATATTCTTTAGCCAAATCTAGCAAATCTTCAACATAAGTAACTCCTCCTTTTCCATTTTGAAAACTAGGGAATCCAGTGCCAAATTCTCCCATATACAACGGTACATTTTTCTTTTTAGCCCAATTCACAAATTTTTCAATTTCATAACGTAAATACTCTTTATTACGTTTTAATATTTTTCCTTTAGAGCTATACATATCAAGTCTAAAATGGCAGTTTGCATTTGTGGCTACATCTTTACCTTTCATCCATCCGTTTATTTGATAATGGTAATTTAATTTAGGTATAAAACGTAAGGAAGGGTTGGAAAGGTTACAATCGTCTGTACTTTTTTCAATAAAAAGGCTTGCGTTATCAGTATGACCTATGGTTGCTAAACCTTGATTTCCAGAATTGTTATTACTCCAATAATACCAATTATCTAAACTATTTAAATTCAACTCCGAAATATTACGAGTAAAGTTCCCATTAGCATCATATTCCTTAATAACTAAATCGTCAAAATAAACCCGACCTTTAACCTTTGCGCCGATTAAGGCAGGAAGCACATAAGCGATATCGATATCAGTTACTTTAAATTTTTCTCCTTGAAAATAATTCCAGTTTGAATTTTGTGAAGTAATGCTTGGGTTACCGAAAGTAGCGGTTTTCCATACACCATCACCAACTTCTAAAATTGCTTCATCGGGATATTTTCCGCCATCAGGCAATTGGGTAAAATCCATTAACTGGTGTGTATATCTTATGGGATCATAGCCGTGAAATTCATACACTATATTTTTACCTTCAACTACAGGAAAGTTTAAATTTTCGTCGGGCTGAAAATTGCCTTTTACATAAATCGCTTTTTCTATAAATAGTAAATGATGCGGGTTTACAGCTTGTATTTCGTTAATAAGTCTTTGTGCTAAACTAGACCATTGTGACATGGATTGACTAGGTACAGGCTCATTAACGGGGCCAAAACCTATAATTTGCCCTTCTTCTTTATATCTTTCGGCAATAGCTTTCCAAAGTTCAATTAAGCGATTTTGATTTTCGGAAATATCCCAAAGTGCATCGCCATTTCCTTGCGATTGGTATCCACCTTGTGGGGCATGCATATTTAAAATTAAGTATACTCCGTATTTTTTTGCCCAAGCAATATTTTTATCCAACCAATCCCAGCCTTGTTGTCGGTATTCATACGGGTTAGCATCATCTTCAAACAGACGGTAGTTTAAATAAAACCGTACCGCATTCATTCCCATTTTACTAACCCTATCATAATCTATCTCAGAATGATGATTTGTAGGGGCAGAGGAGGAGTTGTTCCATACTTCATTACCAAAAGCAACACCTTGCAAATACAATGGGTTGCCTTGTGCATTTAATAATTGATTGCCGTTTAGTGAAACTAAATTATTTGGTTTCGGATTTTCGACAGGAATCGACGAAGGAGATTCGTTGCTAGTAGTTGAAATATTTGGAGGGGTAGTATTGTGATCATCACTTTTTCCACAGTTGAAGAGGAAAAGGATAGCAATTAATAGGGTAATATTGGCGATAGATCTCATAATTTTTTTTGAGTATACAGTAAGATACAACTAGACTCTAAAACTAAAAACGGATTAGGATATTTTTTGATAAAATGTAACTGAATTAATAAGCTTACTTTGAGATTACATATTTAAGAATTGTTGAAAAACAACTACTTATGTTATAAATATGGGGTAATTAGTCTCAAGTTAATTTTATAAAAACTACAAAATTATATATTACGTCTGCCGCTAGCGTTCATTTTAAAATTAGTGAATTATTTTCAATTTTATTATGTAGTAATAAATAAACGCATTTTTTATACCCGAAAGGGTGTTAAAAAGATGTGTTAAAATAATATACACCCTTATGGGTATAATTTAATTGTATTTTTTTATATTGTACCCATAAAGGTGTATTATGGATAATTGGGATAGAGATAACGGTATAGCTCAATTTGTTAGAGGTAGACGTAAAAAAACAAAACTAACACAAGTAGAATTGTCAGACTTTACAGGAGTAGGATTGCGTTTTGTACGCGAACTTGAACAAGGAAAACCAAATCTAATGACAGATAAAGTAAATCAAGTACTCTTATTTTTCGGACACACATTAACTCCAATACCTATAAGCGATGAGACAAGGCGAAATATGGGTAAATAATACACTGGCAGGTATATTAACTGAAAATGACACTAATTATAGTTTTGAGTATGAAAAAACATACTTAGAAAAAGAAAACGCTATGCAAGTTAGTGTAACCTTACCATTACAAAAAGCACCTTTTAAATCTGAACAATTATTTCCCTTCTTCGATGGATTAATTCCTGAAGGTTGGTTATTAGACATTACACATAAAAATTGGAAAATAAGTCCCAGAGATCGTATGGGTTTATTACTAACTATATGTAGAGATTGCATTGGTAATATTAGCATTATAGAGAAAATATGAAGAACTGCTTAGCTTGCCACAAAGCACTAAATAAGGGTGATAAACATTATCATCAAAAATGTCTTGTAGATTTTTGGCAAGAAGATACCCCTGTACTAGAATTAGATTATCATTTATCTCAAATAGAAGATTTAGCCAAAGAAAACGTAGCGCAACGTATTATTGTTACGGGGGTACAACCAAAATTATCATTAGGCTTTACGGAACAAAACACTCAAAATAGATTAACTGTTGTAGGGGCGTTAAATGGGCGTTATATTTTAAAACCTCCATTTCAATTATACTCACAAATGCCAGAGATTGAGGCGTTGTCCATGTTATTAACACAAGCTTGTGGGATAGCAACAGTACCATTTTTGTTAATTCCATTAAAAGACGGATCATTAGCCTATTTAACAAAACGTATAGATCGTAATTCAAAGGGAGGTAAGTCACCAATGGAAGACGCCTGTCAATTTACAGAACGACTAACAGAACATAAATACCGTGGTTCTTACGAGCAAATAGCAAAAGGAATTCTTAGGTATGCTTTAAACCCTTTATTGGAAGCAGTAAAATTTTATCAGCAATTGATTGTGTCTTTTCTAATTGGAAATAATGATATGCATTTAAAAAACTTTTCAATCATTGCAAATGATAATAGACATTATGAATTATCTCCTGCTTATGATATGTTGGCTGTAAAATTATTAATTCCAGAAGATCAAGAAGAATTGGCGTTAAATATTAATGGAAAGAAGCGCAAACTAAAACGACAAGATTTTAACGAGGCGATGTTAAAAGCTCACATTCCCCAAAAAGCAATTGAAAACCTTTGGAAACGTATAGAGAAAGGAACAAAAAAATGGGATGTATTAATTAATAATAGTTTCTTAAATAATGAAAATAAAAAAGCATTAACAACATTAATAAAGCACAGAGCGAAGCAATTAAACTTTGAAAATAAGGTGTGAATTTTGGCTATATTTTTATTCTTTCAATATTTCAATAACAAGTAAAATAAGAAGTTGTTATTCAATATAGGATAATTACAAAATAACAAGAGCTAAAGCGTTAATTCTTCTGCAATTTGCTCTATAATAGCTAAAGGATCGTTTTTAATATCGATATGCAAACCGTATGTTGGAGTTTCTAACGTATCAAATTGAGATTTCAGTAAATCAGTTTTCATAAAGTGATTTGCTCGTTTTAACATCCTTTCAGCAATAATTTCAAAGGTTCCGTTTAATAAAATCCAGTGTATAGTTTTAGATTCGGACATTAAAATTTCACGGTAGTTTTCTTTTAAAGCGGAGCAAGCCAATACCGCTCCGCCATTTAATTCCCATTGAGGTAGTTTTTTTGCTAAATTTTCCAACCAAGGTTTTCGGTCAGCGTCGTTTAAAGCTTCTCCGTTTTTCATTTTCGTAATATTTGATATGGGGTGAAAATCGTCAGCATCAAAAAAATCAATATTTAAATGATCTGCCAATTGTTTTCCAATAGTTGATTTTCCGCAACCACTTACTCCCATTACAATTATTAGCATAAATTTTTATTTAGATGGATTACCAAAAAAATCACTTTTCACACCTTTTACGCCTGGTTTAACTTTAAAGATAGAACCAGCAAGTGGGTATTTTTTTTGTTCTTCTTCAGTCATGTCTACAGTAGCAGTAGTAATGTAAAGTTCGTCTAAGTTTTTGCCACCAAAAGCACATGCGGTAACGTTGTGAGCGGGAACCTCAATTTTTTGAAGTAACTCTCCATTATTAGGATTAAAACGTACTACCGAGTTCCCGTTCCATAAGCCAACCCAAACCATGTCCTCTTCATCTATAGCCATTCCATCAGGATAGCCTAAAGAAGGTGGCACCACAACGGCTACGCGTTCGTTAGAAATAGTACCGTTTGAAATATCATAATCAAAAGCTCTAATATTACCTGTAGGAGTATCTATATAATACATCGTTTTACTATCCGAAGTCCATACAATTCCGTTTGAAATAGTAATATTTCCTAGCATTTTAGTTACTGTTCCTTCGCTATCTACCTTATATAAACTAGCCTTTGGTTCACTTTGTTTTAAGTGCATAGAGCCTATCCATAAATTTCCTAAAGGATCACATTTTCCATCATTAAATCTATTCTCGGTCATTTTATTTTCTACGTCAGAAAGCATTTTAAGACTTCCATCAATAAGGTTAACAGTATAAATACCATCTTCTAAAGCTACCACAGCCTCATTTTTAGTACTAGGAACAACAGTTCCTATTTGCGAGGGCATTTCAAAAGACTTATTTGTTTTTGTGGCAGGATTGTAAATATGGAATTGTTTATTCACAATATCAATCCAATAGAATTCTTGTGTTTTATAATTCCAAAGGGCTCCCTCTCCTAGAGCGGCTTTAGTTTTATATTCTAAATTTACAACGGGCTTTATTATTTTAGTTTCTTCCACCTTAGGTTCGTGTTGTTTAGGTTTGCAACTGTTGGTTAAAGTTGAAAATAGTAATAATGAGCAAACTGAGGTTGCTAGTGATTTTGCTTGATAAAAAGTCATTAATTATTTTTTGTTATTAATACTACCCAATCTTGGTTTTTATTTGAAGTTGGGGGATTTCCTAAATTTACAGTACTATTTCCTGCTTTTATTGTTTGAACGGTTCCCAATTGCAATTCCCCGCCATAAAAAGGATCGTACCATTTTACATTAAAAGTTCCTGTAGCTTCTGTCAAATCTAATATATAGCTTTTTGATTTCGGAAAATATGCGGCATAAATTTTATTTTTTTGTTTCAAACAATAGCCTTCCTTATGATTTACAATGTTATGAGCAGGTTGCATTTCCCAATAAGGTAAATAGGTGTTTACAAAATTTTTGGCATTATTGGTAATTTCCCACAAGCGATCTCTTTTTCTCCAATTTTCTGAGGTTAAGTCGTTTTGAGGATGTTTACCACCAAAGTACCATTCCACACCAGCACCACCAGAAAGCAAGGTTCCCCAAAGTACATAATGAGTAAGTGTTTTATGATTTGGGTCTTCTTCGTCCATAAGGGCGCCGGTATGCCATTTCCCAATTTCGTCCATGGTAATTAACCAATTAGTTCCGGATGCTAAGGATTTCTTTTTCCAAGTTTGGATCACCTCAGCGGTATGTTCTCGTTCTGCTTGCTGTAATGATAAACCGTCTAATTCTTTAAAACCTAAAATATCATTTAAAATATCCGACCTCAACGGATCTTCTGCTTGTGTATGTAGTAAAACGGGATGTTTATAAGGGTCATTCGCTTTTAAATAGCGAATCATTTCCTTTCGTTGCGCATCATTCTGCCCTTTAGGACTCCAAGGAGTAGGGCCATTCTCTTCGCCGAGATTCCATACCAATGCCAAATGATGGCCAAACCTAGCGATAAGTTCATTAAAATAAAGTTTACGTAAATCGCCTGTATCTCCATTATCTAGCATCGTTTCGTTTTCAGTTTCCTGAAGTACTACATGTAATAAAACCCCCTTGGATTGCATGTGTTTAAATACAATTTCCCATTGTTCAAGTTTACTCACATCAAAGCGGGTAAAGTCATTAGGTTTCACATAAGGCCATACATCTTTACCATCACCAAGAATATTAAGGGTTAAAAAGTAAATGGAATTCATACCTTTGGAAGCTAAATAATTCACAGCACCAATTAATGCTTTTCCTTTTCCGTTTTTCCATGTAGGATCTCCGTTTTTCCAGTCTTTTAAATGAGGGGTGTATTTGTGTATGGAGTCAGGAGCTTGTGCTTCTTCATCTCTGGACTTCGCTCTAATTCTTTCCGTACCGTCAAAATCGGCATAAGCCAATAAATTTTCAGGACTATTGGTTCCGGCTTTTAGCCAATTTTTGTTAGAATTTCTATAGTTAAAAAATCCGTTATTAACTTCTAAAAATCCATTTTTGGTAAAGCTGTTTTCATCCCCGTCTGATGTAGTAACAATAAAACTACCTTGAGCATTTTTTAAAGGAATTTCAGTTCCAGTAACCTTTGAATCGATTGCAATACGCGCCCCTTTTTTCAAAGATGCTTTGTATGACCATTTACCAATTTTGTTAGGAGTAAATCTAACTTGCCAAACATTACCAGTATTAGCGCTAGTTTCTGCAGCATTCCCATCGGCGGCATAAAAACCTCGAATCACTTGTTTTGTGTTTTCATGCTGAAATTCTACACTTAATTTTGAATTTAAAAATGGATTGTCCTCAGCACTTTCACTAGTGGCTTCTCCTTTAAAGGAAAGTGTAACCGTATGCCATTGTTTATAAACAGTAGTGTTATCGTTAGTATTACTAATAGGTGTGGGGTTGCCTTTTGGTAACTGTAAGCGTTCTATAGATACAAGCTCCGGTTCGCCACCGCGTTTTCCACAACCAGATGCGGTATATACATAATTTCCAACTACAGCAAATCCAGAGCCATGCCTTCCTTCCTTTAAAGAAGGCCAATTACTCCATAGCCCTGTGGTGGTATCAAAGGCTTCTAATTCGGCATGTGCTTTTTCTTGTTTAACACTTTCTCCACCACCAATTATAATTTGATTGTTATAGCTCATTACAAAATTACCTGCCCTTTCTGTTGGTATAGCCAAATTGTTTGTAGTGGATTGCCATTGTTGCTTTTTAAAATCGAAAATATCACCATGACTTACAGTCAAATTCATATCTTCTTGAGTAGCTCTAGAGGAAGTTCTTCCTCCAAAAGCATATAATTTATTGTTATTAACGACTGCTTGAAAATGATCTCTAGCAAAATTAGCGTCAGGTAATACGGTCCATTTTCCTGTAGCAGGATCATATTCGTCAAACCAAGGTTTAAAACCATTCATGTGCCCATTAGTTATACCTCCAACTACATACAGTTTATTGTTATACACCGCTAAACCAGCACTCCCTCGTAAACGCTCTTTGGGAATATCGTGGCTAAATACATATTTGTCTTCTTCTGGATAATAAATAATTACTTTGTCTATAGGTTTTTCGTGTGGCCATTGCCCCGTTAAAGCACCAATAATGTATATCGCATTACCAAAAACTACAGGTTGAAAATGATGAATTTCTATAGGAGGTTTCGATTTTGGAGACCAGCTATTAGTTTCGGTATTAAAAACAGAAGTAGGATTAATTCTTCTTCCGCCCATTAAATACAGGTCTTTTTTATAAGCGACTAACCCTGCTTCGTGCCGAGCTGTTAACTCCCCATTAGCAGCTAAGGTTTCCCACGTCCAATTTTCAGGAATAGCAGGTTCGCAGCTTTGAATAAGTACTGCTGAAATTACCGACAGCAGGATTGCAATTTTTTTATAGAAAATGGCCATAATTTGTGTTGAATAAATAGGTTGTTCGTTAGGCTATTATAAAATTATTTTAGCCTCAACGGTATAATTTTTTCCTTGTTGAATATTTTTGATGGTAGTAGTGTTTATTTTAATTCCATCAACAGTTAATTCAGTATTTGTTACCTCACTAGATCGTTCTATAGAAATATTAAAGGTAGCGCCTCTAAATTTTCTAATAACCGTTGTTTTTTTCCATTTTTTAGGAAGTTGAGGGTTAATTTCTAAACCTTCTTCCGAACCTTTTAAGCCGAATAATTGTTCGATAATACTTCGGTAAACCCAACCAACAGTACCTGTATTAAATAATTGGCTCGAACGCCCTGCTGTTCTTGGAAATTGATTAAATGCACCGCGGTAATAATTCGGAATAAATGTAGGAAGTTGTCCTCGTTGTAATAGATCAGCTTCATTAGGACCAGGAATCATTTTTCGTAACAATTCGTATGCTTTTTCACTATAATTTTGAGAATATAAACTAAAAATATAAAAAGCCGCCGCATGGTTGTATACCGAGCCATTTTCCGCAGAACCAGGGTGCTTTTGCGTAACACGCCCCACATCTTCTCTCATTTTAGTAAATGCAGGCGCTAATAGCTCTACTCCATAAGGAGTCTCTAAATTTTTAGAAACAGCATCAATAAGTTGTTTCTCTTTAATAGCATCCGAAGCTTCGCTTAACATAGCCCAAGCTTGTGGATTCAAAAATATGCGACCTTCTTTGTCTGTAGGAACACCAAAGGTTACATTATCGTCTGTAATGCCTCGTGAATACCATTTGCCATTCCAAAAATTATCGTTGACCGCTTTATTGAGGTTTATAGATTCGGTTTTAAATTTTTCAGCGTAAGCTTGGTTATTTGTATTGTCACAAATTTTTGACCAAACTTTTAACGCATATGCCGTAGCCAGCGTTAACCAGCTAGAAACCCCTTTTCCTTTTGGGCCTACCATATTCATGGGATCGCACCAATCGCCTTGTTCAATAAAATTTAAGCCTCTATAGTCCCTGTTTTTTAGTAGCCATTCCATAGCTAAATGAATGTGCTCGGTTATTGTAGCTTTTTTTTGATTCCCCTTAAAGGGAACTATTTCTTTTAAAATACTGTAATCATTGGTTTCATCTAAATAGGCTTTTAAACAAATTGGCACCCATACGCAATGGTCAGTATGCGGTATTTGATTTATATATTTAAGTTCAGCACCTTCGTAAAGTAGAATACCGTCGGGCATTTCGCCACTTTCATGTTGTTGGCTTAAGGCAGTTAAAAATACTTGTCGTGTGGCCTTAGGCTTAATATAGCTCATCCCTAAACTATCCTGTAAATAATTACGGGTTTGGGGGTCGGTACTTAATCGGTTTGTTTCGCCGTGGTAATATATTTGCCTAGGCAACCAATGGTTAATGAAATTATCAAATTCTTTATCTGGAGTAGAAACTTGTAAACAACCATCTCCATCAGCAATATATTTTTTATTAGCAGTTGTGTTTTTTTCAAAACCACCTTTTGTTTCAAAATAGCGACTGCGAATTTCTACAATTTCTTTTTCGGTTTTGGCAGCTCCAAATAAAAACAGGTATTCTTTTTCTTCCTCAGGCGCTAAGCTTACTTGGTATTGCATTACACAGCTTGGCGTTTCGTAGCGCGCATCCGTTTTCGATAGTTTTTCTTGTTGAATACCACTAGGAAAACTTAAGCCACCTTCGCCTTCAAATATATGTTGATTGGCCTCCCAAGCAGTGGGTTTGGTATTTGCAATTAAAAACGTTTTGTCGTTAAAGGTTTTTATAGTGTCGTACTCGTTATACTTTTGATACGGAGTAATGCAACTGCAAATAATAGCATTAATAGCCTCGTTAAATTCCGCAGATTGATTCATCCAGGACATATAGCCCACAGGGAAGTACGGGTAAATACTCAATTGTTGTTTTTTATTGGAAGTATTTTTTATTTTAAAACTCCATTGTTCTAAAGCCTCATTTTCAGGAAGACTTAATTTCATTTCAATTTCAAGACTCTCTTTTTTTATAGTCCAAATAATATTGCTTTTACCAACCGAAAATTGGAAATCGTCCAAGGTATTTCTTACGGGTTCGTAGGGTGCCGAAAACAAACTATTTGTGGCTTCATTTTTAATATAAAAAAACCTGCCAGGATGATGCGCATAATAGGATTGCTCGGGCTGCATAAATGTTTTTGCTTGCATATTAGGGGCGTAAGCATATTTCGCAGGCTCGGGCTGCATAAACTGTGCGGTAGCGTAACCACGGCAGTTTACGTGTATCATCATTTTTTTATTCCATAAAAAACTTGAAGCGTTGGGTAGTTTAGTAGGGGTGTTTAATACTAAACGATCTCCGTTTTCGATAGATGTAATCATTAGCTAAGTGTATTGTTTTTACGTTCTTTTAATTCTTTTTGAATTTTTAATAAAAAGAATTTATCTAAAGTGTAATATCGCATTATATAGGCAGCTATTAAAGCAATAATTCCAGGAATAATACTAATGGTTAATAAAATTCCTAATTGCGAGGCATCGGACTGTGCTTCCTTAGCTACATACCCCATAGTGGCAAGTACGGTTCCTATAATAAAGCTAGCAAGTGCTCCTCCAAGTTTTTGCGAAAAAATAGCGGCAGAAAATGTCATGGCTGTAGCTCTTCTTTTTGTTTTCCATTCGGTATAATCGGCAGTATCGGCATACATCGAGAATGTTAAAGGCGATTTAGGTCCTAAGGATAATCCTATTAAAATATTTACAACAAATAGCAGTTCTATTTGATCTGCAGGAATAAAGTAAAATAGAATAGAAAGTACTCCCGTAGTAGAAAGTAGTACCATTAATAATTTTTTTTTATCTAAAAAACGAGACATAATAGGAGTAAGTGCAGCACCAGCAGCAAGTGAAAGTCCGTAGGTGGTTAAAAATAAACCTACTAACTCAGGTCGTTCTACATAGTATTTGATGTAATAAATAGAAGCACTCGCTCTTAAGGTAATCGTGATCATTACGATGAGTGTTAACCAAAAAAGAACCAACCAAGGTTTGTTTTTTGAAAGGTCTTTTAAATCGTCTATGGGTTTTGATTTTTGAGAAGCAGGCGGTTGAATACGTTCTTTAGTTGTTTTTGCGGTTACAATAAAAAGCAGCGCAGCAATAATACCATAAACCAGCATGGTAAGTTGCCAACCTTTTGCTTCGTTGCCATTACCAAAAAACTCGACTAAATCCAACGTACACCAATTCACTAGAGTAGTTCCTGTAAAGCCAGCAATAAATCTAAAACTAATTAAGTCTGTCCTATCTTGGCTACGAGCAGTAATTACTCCTGAAAGAGCAGAGTAGGGTACACTTAAAATAGTATACATTAGCATCATAAAGGAGTACGTTCCGTACGCCCAAAAAAGTTTGCCTGTATCTCCTAAATCCAAAGTAGTATAAGTAAGTACAGCAGCGCCAGCCATAGGTATTCCTCCAAAGAGTAAATAGGGGCGGTATTTACCCCATTTTGATTTTGTTCTGTCGGCAATACCTCCCATTATGGGGTCGGTAAAAGCATCTACTATCTTTGTAATTAAAAACATGGTTCCGGCGGCGGCGGCGGAAATTCCAAAAACATCGGTATAAAAATAAAGAAGGAACCCAGCAATATTTGCCCAATAAAAATTGAAGCCTAAATCACCGATACTGTACCCTATTTTCTCCTTAAGTTTAACAGTTGATAAAATATCGTCGTTGGTTGTATTAGCGTTTATCAATTGGTTGGTTATTAAGTTACTAAGTTCTTTAATTTAATTTTCTAAACTTTTTTTTTAGAAAACATTAAAATTGATGCTGTTTAAGTATAAAAATATTAAAAAGGCGAATCTATTTTAGTTATTACTGAATAATTATAGTTAAATAAACAAATAATATGAGTATAATCCTATGTATCGGTATTATTTTTGCTTTTAAAATAGGGAATTGATCTATTTTTTTGAATTTAATTACTAAAACATTATAATGTGATAATTTTTTAAGTCAAAACAAATTGTAAATGAGGTTGAGCGAATAAAATATTGTTCTGTATCTTGTTTAAAATTAATATAAAATAATATGAATAAAATTATAAAAGCATTGATAGCTGGTTACGGAGCTAAAAAATTAGGAGGAGGTTGTTTTTCAACAATACTTATATTTATATTGATTTTTTGGATTCTTGGTAAATTTTAAATAAGGCATTGAAGTATAAGTCTACGATTTCAGAAGCACAATTACAATTTTTGTACGAGGGTTATTGTAGCATGCCTTTATTGTGGGAAGACTGCTTTTTTGAACTGTGTCAATTTGATGTGCCTTTGGAGGTTAATCACCATTTAAGTGGTTTACAAATAAAGCAAAACAAACGCTTAGGTAAGCTTGCAGAAGATTTATTTTCCGAATGGTTAAACCAAAGCGAGCGATTCCAAACTGTTTTTGAAAATTTACAAATTATAGAAGACAAACGCACTATTGGTGAAATAGATGTACTGGTTTTTGATACAAAATATCAAAAGCATATTCATTTGGAGTTGGTAACAAAATTTTATTTGTACAACCCTGCTTTCGATGCTAATGATATACGGGCATGGATAGGCCCCAATCGAAATGATTCTTTATTAAAAAAGGTAACTAAGCTGAAGCAAAAACAATTGCCCCTTTTACATCAAAAAACCACCCAAACTATTTTAGCAAATTATATTCCACAGGCAAAGGATATTGCGCAAAAAGTAATATTTAAAGCAAACTTGTTTGTGCCACTTCGCAGTAAGCTAAACATCAATGTATTTAATGCCAATTGCATTGTGGGTAACTATGTAACCTTTCTTCAATTTAAAGAATTACACAATACATATACTACCTATTTTTGCCCTAACAAACAGGACTGGTTACGACAGCCTAAAACTCAAAATAAATGGAACGATTTCGAAATAACCTGTGTTGAAATACAACGGTTTATGGAAGTATCGCAATCGCTTATGGTTTGGGTGAAATATAATGAAACCTTCCAACGTTATATAGTGGTGCCTTACGCGCATTTTTAAAATAGTTATGGCAAAAAAACAGCAACAAAAACCTTTAAAAAAACGCCTTTTACAATTAGTAGTAACTTTAAGTTTATTGGGGGTAGTATCTATTATAGCTTTTGTGGGAAGTATTTATTTAGGGTATTGGGGAAAAATTCCAACCACTAAGGAACTTACCGAAATACAACAAAGTAAAGCAACCGAAGTATGGAGTGCCGATGGCAAGTTATTAGGGAAATATTATACCACCGACAGGCAGCCAATTCCATTTAAATCTTTTCCTAAGCACCTATTAAATGCCCTAGTTGCAACGGAAGATGCTCGTTTTTATGAGCATAGTGGTGTGGATAAACTCAGCTTATTTAGAGTGTTATTCAAATCTGTTTTAATGGGCAATAAATCCTCCGGAGGTGGAAGTACCTTATCGCAACAGTTAGCAAAAAACATGTTTCCGCGCCGTAATATTGGTAGGTTCGGAATTGTAGTTCATAAAATTAGGGAAATAATTATTGCTAATAGGTTAGAGGCAACCTATACCAAAGATGAACTTATTACCCATTATTTGAATACAGTTCCTTTTAGCGATAATACCTTCGGCATAGAGAGTGCTTCACTTAAGTTTTTTAATAAATCGGCTTATCAGTTAAAACTAGAAGAAGCTACAGTTTTGGTAGGAATGTTAAAAACCAACTATTATTTCAATCCTAGGTTATTTCCAGAAAAAAGCAAAAAAAGGCGCAATACCGTGTTAGCGCAAATGTATAAGTACGATTACATTTCTAAAAAAACTTTAGAAGAAACACAAAAGCTTCCGCTAGAAATCGATTACCAAAGTTTTAGTCATAATACAGGCTTGGCACCTTATTTTAGAGAATATGTAAAACAAAAAGCTAAACGATGGTTAGAGGATTACAATCAACAGCATAAAACACAATTAAATTTATACAATAGCGGACTTAAAATATACACTACGCTTAATGCAGCAATGCAATCTAAAGCCGAAAAAGCTATGGAAACGCACATGAGTAGTTTGCAAAAACAGTTCGAAAAAAGTTACGGCAAATCAGCTTCTTGGTTACAACCAGCATCATTAACCGCTATCAAAAAATCAAATATTTATAAAAAACTCAAAAAGCAAGGGCTTTCGCCAGAAAAAATAAAAGCAACACTTAATAAAAAACATGAAGTAGAAGTATTTACCTGGGAAGGAAAAAAAGTACTAGCCTCTACAACAGCAGATAGTTTGGCCTATTATTCTAAATTTTTAAACACAGGTTTTGTTTCTTTAGAAGCCGAAACGGGAGCCGTAAAATCATGGATAGGAGGAATCAATTTCGAACATTTTAAGTACGACCATGTATTTCAAAGTCAACGACAAGTAGGTTCTACCTTTAAGCCAATTGTTTACACCGCTGCTTTAGAGAACGGCTATAGTGCTTGCGATTATATATCGAACAAAACAGTAAGCTATAAAGATTTAGATAATTGGACACCAACCAACGCCTCGCGTGATACTACCGATCACCGTGAGTTTTCTTTGTGGGCAGGATTGGCCAATTCGTTAAACGTAATAAGTGTAAAGTTAATACAGCAAATAGGAGTAAGCACTACTATTAATTTAGCCCGAAGCATGGGTGTTGAAACAGAGTTGCCCAATGTGCCTTCATTAGCCCTAGGAACCGCAGAAATTAGTGTATTAGAATTAGCAAAGGCGTACACAAGTATTGCTAATAATGGGCGTTACAGCACTCCTTTTGTAATTACTAAAATAGAAAACAATGAAGGAGAATTATTAAAACAGTTTGAATCTATTGTTGCTAGCCAACCAGCATTTAGTACACATACAAATAGGCAAATTATTAAAATGATGCAACGCGTTACCGATAGTGGTACTGCAAAGCGCTTGCGTTACAACTATAAGTTGAAGAATGAAATAGCCTCAAAAACAGGAACCACTCAAAGTAATAAGGATGGATGGTATGTAGGAGTAACCCCTAAATTAGTTACTATTTGTTGGGTAGGAGCAGACAATCATAAATTGGGTTTTAAAAGTACTCGAATAGGGCAAGGAGCAAATTCGGCCTTACCTATTTTTGCAAATTGGTATCAATCTTTAACAAAAGATGCGAGCTTTGATAATTATACTAAAGCTAGGTTTAAAAATTTAGGAGCGCCTATAGATTGTCCAGCATTTAAGGAACCTACATTTATTAAAGAATTATTTTCTCGTAAAGATCGCATTCAAAAACGAAAATTCGATCGTCAAAAACGTAGAAAAGAAAAAGGCGGCAGTTTTTTTAGAAAACTATTCGGTAAAAAAAACAAGTAATAAATTGTGATGAGGTTTAGTAACTCTGCGGTAATTTTTGCTGCTTTTTTATTAGGGTCAAAAAGAGCATAAATAGTTAACTTAAATACATCAATAAATACGAGGGGCTTTAAAAAAATGTAGCTTAGAGTAATTTGGTTTAAAAAATTAATGGAACAGAAAATAGCGCCATGAATTTCAATTCATGGCGCTATTAACAAATTATTTTGGGGGGAGTGTTTATTTCAATTGGTCTAATAAAAGTTCCGCAACTAATTCAGACGATGCAGGGTTTTGTCCTGTAATTAATAAACCATCTTCCACAGCATACGGATTCCAATCGTCTTTTTTAGAATAAATTCCGCCGTTACTTTTTAACATATTTTCAACTAAAAAAGGAACAACAGCAGTTAACTGCACCGCATCTTCTTCACTATTAGTAAACCCTGTAACTCGCTTACCTTTAACAAGCGGAGTACCATCTGCATTTTTTGTGTTTTTAAACACAGCAGGCGCATGGCATACAGCAGCAACAGGTTTGTTATTATTATAAAAAGCTTCAATTAAAGTAATAGAGTTTTTGTCTTCTGCTAAATCCCATAACGGACCGTGGCCTCCAGGGTAAAAAACAGCAGCATAATCGGCTTGATTTACGGTACCTAAAACTAAGGTTTTTGATAAAATTTCTTGTGTTTCTTTATCACCATTAAAACGTACCGTAGCAGGTGTTTCAAAATCTGCAGTAGCACTTTTAGGATCAATAGGTGGTTGCCCTCCTTTTGGAGAAGCTAAAATAACTTCAACACCCTTATCTTTTAATAAATAGTAAGGTGCTGCAAATTCTTCAATCCAAAAACCTGTTTTTTCTCCGGTATTCCCTAAATCTTCGTGACTGGTTAATACAAATAATACTTTTTTCATCGGTGGTTTTTTTGTTTGTTTTTTGTGTGGTTATTACAAGAAATAAATCCCATAACAATAGCAATTACAAGCAATAAATTTCCCTAGTTATAACTGAATACAACTCATTATAAATTGCTTACACAAAAATAAGCAGGTAAAACAGATAAAAAATTGATGTATGTTAAGAAACTAATGTTGCGCTATTTCTCTTCTAATTCTACTTAGGCTTTCTGTAGTAATTCCTAAGTAGGAGGCAATGTGGTAATTTTTTACGCTTTGCTCAATATTGGGGTAGGTTTGTTTAAACGAAACATACCTTTCCTTTGCGGATTGTGATAAATTACTAAGAATCCTTTTTTGAAAACCCGCAAAGGCGCTTTCTAGCTTTTTTCTGATGTAGGTTTCAAGCCTAGGGATTTCTATATATAACTCTTCAATATCTTTTCTTGAAATTTTATATACGGTAGCATCTTGTATACACTCAATAGACATTATGGATTTTGTATTCGTAAAATAAGCAGTGTAATCACTAATCCACCAATTTTTAATCGCAAATTGTATAGTGTGTTCTTTGGCTGAGGTAGTTATAAAATACGTTCTTAAACAACCACTGCTCACAAAGTATTGATGAGCAACCATTTTATTAGCCTGTAAAAGAACCGCTCCTTTTTGTAGGTTTATTTTCTCGAATTTAGATTCCACAAAATTCACTTCCTCAGGGGAGAAAGAAATGTCTTTAAAAATTTCGGAAAGTATTGAATTTTTGATGGTTGTTTGTTTA
>CALGLV010000020.1 GCA_937958985.1 uncultured Aquimarina sp. | reverse complement strand
AAATACCGGTGGAAAACGTTACGAAATTCATAACCCTGGAACTTGGCCAAAGCAATCAGGCTTAGCTTTTGAAGGAAAATGGAAAGAATTGAATGATCTTCAAGATTACTTAGATGGTGGAGTAGAACCTAAATAACATTTATTTTATACTACCATAAATAACCAAAAAAGGTTGAATAGTTAACACTATTCAACCTTTTTTAATAAAATAAATTCATGTACTAGTTTCCTACAAACAACCTTTATTTTATAAATTAAACAATAACTAATATACTTTTACAATTCTATGTAGCGGTATTAAATTAGCTCCTTTTAAAATTACATACTTATCGGTAACACCCCAAACAGTAGTGTGTACTCTTTTTAAACCTTCACTATCTTTAAATACAATATGCATTTTAGTTCGGTCAATATTGCCTAAAACCGAGGCTCTATTTAATATTTTGTTCCTGCTTTTCTTTGCTTCTATCGTATCCAAAACCTCATGACTCGGAAAACGTAAATGCGACACTATTTCTTTTTCTATTTGTAAAGCTGCCATAATTATTTGGGGATTAATTAATATTTATTCTTATTACTAAATTAACAATTATATAAAATTATACAAGTTATTTTGCACAATTAACACATTTAATCTTAATATATTGCTTTTTAACGACTGATTGTTGGTCGAAAAAGAATATATTGAATTACACTATTTTAATGAAAATCTATATTTTGTATCTTTAATATCTACTTATTATAAATGGCAAAAACTAAAACCACCTTCTACTGTCAAAGTTGTGGATCTCAATTTTCAAAATGGCAAGGCCAATGTACTACCTGTAAAGAATGGAATACAATAGCTGAAGAAATTATTGAAAAGCAAGAAAAAGCAGTTTGGAAAGAATCTTCTGAAAGTCCTCAAAAAAGAGTTTCTAAGCCTTTGAAGGTTTCTGAAATTGACACCTCATCTGATTATAGATTAAACACCGGAGATAACGAATTTAATAGAGTATTAGGCGGAGGACTTGTGCCGGGATCCTTAACCCTATTAGGTGGTGAACCAGGAATTGGTAAAAGTACTTTGCTGCTTCAAATTGCGTTGAACTTACCTTTTAAAACATTATATGTTTCTGGCGAGGAAAGTCAAAAGCAAATTAAAATGCGTGCTGAACGCATGCTATCTAAATTAGATAACTGTTTAGTACTTACCGAAACTAAAACACAGCATATTTTTAAACAAGTGGGGTTAACAAAACCCGATGTTTTGGTGATTGATTCTATTCAAACTTTACATACCGACTATATAGAAAGTAGTCCTGGCAGTATTTCTCAAATAAGAGAGTGCACTAGCGAACTCATAAAATTTGCTAAAGAATCCAATACCCCAGTGC
The DNA here is from genome assembly GCA_937958985.1 of uncultured Aquimarina sp. Lineage (GTDB taxonomy): Bacteria > Bacteroidota > Bacteroidia > Flavobacteriales > Flavobacteriaceae > Aquimarina. The sequence continues at coordinate 48,545 of CALGLV010000020.1, read as the reverse complement.
TTTTAATTGGTCATATTACCAAAGATGGCACTATCGCTGGTCCAAAAATATTGGAACATATGGTTGATACCGTACTTCAATTTGAAGGTGATCAAAACTTTGTATACCGAATATTAAGAGCTCATAAAAACAGGTTTGGCTCTACTGCCGAATTAGGGATCTACGAAATGCAACACACCGGACTAAGAGAAGTTAGTAACCCTAGTGAATTATTACTGTCAAAAAAAGAAGAAGAATTAAGTGGTACCGCAATCGCCTCCACTATAGAAGGACTACGTCCTTTAATGATTGAGGTACAAGCTTTGGTAAGCACTGCCGTTTACGGAACCCCTCAGCGTAGTGCTACGGGCTACCCCGTAAAGCGAATGAATATGTTACTTGCTGTTTTAGAAAAACGTGCTGGTTTTAGATTGGGAGCCAAAGACGTTTTTTTAAACATTACTGGAGGTATTAGTATTGACGACCCCGCTATTGACTTAGCCGTAATTTGCTCTATATTATCTTCAAACGAAGATATTCCCTTAAGTAAAGATATTTGCTTTGCTGGTGAAGTTGGCTTAGCAGGAGAAATTCGCCCCGTTAGTAGGGTTGAACAGCGAATTCAAGAAGCTGAAAAATTAGGTTTTTCGCAAATGATGGTTTCAAAATACTCGAAAATAAGTACTGAAATTAAAGGCATGCAATTAATTAAAGTAGCAAAAATAGAAGATGTTGTTGAATACTTGTTTGGCTAATTACAAATCAACAACATCCTCAATTTAATTCCTTCCCCTTTCATTAGGATAATAAGTATGCACTGGCGCTGATTGAAACACCTCTTTGGTTTCTATATTAATTGCCGAAAGAGGCCCTTTAAAGGCTGCGCCTGTATCTACATTCCATACGCACGCTGCGTTTACTGGATACGTTTGATTAATGCGTGTAACCGGTGTATGCCCAACATATACTTCTTTAAATAGCTTTAATCGCTGAGGGTAATACAAATCATCTATATCCAATTCGGGGTTCACCGAAAGTGCAAGTTCCCACAAAGTGCGATCCCAATAACACATTTTCGGAAAGTATTCTAAATGAGGTCCTTTCAAGTTAGTAAAACCTGCATGTAAAAATAATTTTTCATCATCAAGAATCACATAGTTTTGTAAGCCTTCGAAAAACGAAAATTGTGTTTTTATTTCTTCTTTACTATATTTTGAATAACTTTCTTTAGTTGCTGTGCCCCCGTGTAAAACCCATTCTTTGGTATGTTTTCCTGTTACCAACCAATCGTAACATAATTCATCATGATTACCCCTAATAAACACACAGTTTTGCTTCGTTGCTAAATCCATTAAATAAAATACGGTTTCAGCACTTTCACTCCAGCCATCAACATAATCGCCTAAAAAAATCAATTGATCTTCAGGGTTCAATTGTAGCATTTCCACAAGGTGTTTTAAAGCCTTTAGCCCTCCATGTATATCGCCTATGGCAAAAATTCTTTTATCCATTAATTGTATCTTACTTTTCGAATCACTCTCAACACATCTTTGTATTGTTGATATACATTTTGAGAGTATTCTTTTACTATTAATTTAACTTCGTGTAACTTATCTAAAGCATCTAAATAACCATTCAAATAACACAACAAATAAGTAGTGGGCATTTCTTCAAAACACTTTTTATCCTTGGCCTCTAAGGTACTTTTCAAATTCACCTTTCTAAGTAAATTCTCATTTTTATTCATTAAAAAATCCAATACTGAAGAAGGGAAAATTGGTGGTTCAAAAATTATTTTCGAGTTCATTTCGTAATTCACATTGTTTTTAAAACAGATGCTTACTTCTTCAAAAGGATAATACTTGTTAGTGCCGTCATAACCTAAGCTAATATACTCGGTTATCTTAAATTCTTCCTCAGAAATATCAATGGAAACTTCGTCGAATACAGAATAAAATAAACGGACTTGTTCATTTATCAATTCTATATCCACTCTAGAATAATAGGTTTGCCCTTTAACTTCCTTTTTCTTGGCTGCCCAGCACATCACAAAATACTCTTTGAATACATGGTATTTTGGATCGTAATTTTTATGCTCTTCGATGAAAGAAAAAACACCATCTAAGGTAAGTTTAACAGTATTACGCGAGTGTCCTTCTATGAAAGCTACTGTTTTTGAATTAACATCTTGGCGTTTTTCTGGACTGTCTTTAGGCATGCTAATACTTCCATCTCTATAAAAAACAGAACCTTTATCGTATTTCCATATACCTTTACTTAATACACAAACCCCTTTATTAGTTGGTAGCACCGTTACTAAGCCCACTACTTTGCCCGTAGGTAAATGTGGAAATGATATGTTTTCGTAAGAAACTACTGGCGGATTTTTTAAATAGGCGTTAATTAAGTTTTGAAGTTTACTGTCGTCAAAAAAATCAACTCCTTCAATTGCGTTATTTTCATCGCGTATTCCGACTACAATAAAAGAATTATTATTAGGGTTGCTATTCGATAATGCACAAATGTGTTTTAAAAATTTTGCTTTCCCTTCTTTTTCGGAAATATTTAAGCGCAGTTTTTTATCATAAAAACTATTTTCATCATTATGAGCCAACAGGTTTTTTACTAAAAGGCGCTTATTAATCATTAAAAACAATTCAATTTTTTTTGCAACAACATTTTAAGTAGTCCGTTTCTGTTTTTACAGAATACTTAGTTGAATTTAAATATAGGTTAAATTTTAGCAATCACGCTTTTGTTAACGTTACTTTTAAATTGTTTTCAATATCTATAACGGTATTTGCAATACAACATTACAATTGTTAAATTCACGACTTTAAAAATTAAACACAAAATGGAACAAGCAGCAAACGTTGATATTCGATTAATTAACGAACAAATTGAAAAAGACTCCGCTTTTATTGACATTCTAACTTTAGAAATGAATAAAGTTATTGTAGGTCAAAAATACATGATTGAACGTTTACTTATTGGTTTGCTAGGACAAGGACATATTTTATTAGAAGGTGTGCCTGGTTTAGCAAAAACGTTAGCCATTAACACCCTTGCTAAAGCTGTTAAAGGATCGTTTAGCCGAGTACAATTTACACCCGATTTACTGCCAGCAGATGTGGTAGGAACCGTTATTTTTAATATGAAAGAGAATAATTTTTCTATTAAAAAAGGTCCTATTTTTGCCAATTTTGTTTTAGCCGATGAAATTAACCGTGCTCCTGCTAAAGTTCAAAGTGCCTTGTTAGAAGCCATGCAAGAAAAACAAGTAACTATTGGCGACGAAACTTTTCCGTTAGACAAGCCTTTTTTAGTTATGGCTACACAAAATCCTGTTGATCAAGAAGGAACGTACCCGCTTCCTGAAGCTCAAATGGACCGTTTTATGTTAAAAACAGTAATCGACTACCCTAAGTTAGAAGAAGAGCAATTAATTATGCGTGCTAACTTAAAAGGAAGCTATGAACAAGTAAACGCTGTTGTTACTGCTGAAGAAATTGTAAAAGCACAAGAAGCAGTACGTACTGTTTATATGGATGAAAAAATCGAAAAATACATTCTTGATATTGTATTTGCCACTCGTTATCCAGAAAAATATAATTTACCCGATTTAAAACCATTAATTAGTTTTGGATCTTCGCCTCGTGGTAGTATTAGTTTAGCTACTGCTGCAAAATGTTACGCATTTATTAAACATAGAGGTTATGTAATCCCTGAAGATGTAAGAGCGGTTGTTACCGACGTATTAAGACACCGTATTGGTATTACTTATGAAGCTGAGGCAGAAAACATTACTTCCGAGCAAATTATTAGTCAAATTGTAAACGAAATTGAAGTACCATAAATAGTTTTTGTTGATTGTTTATTGTTGATTGCTTTAAAGCGTTTCATCTTTAAACCCTTATACCCTAAACTATAAATAACGAGGTTGCAGACCGAGCCTATGGATACCAAAGAATTACTAAAAAAAGTTCGTAAAATAGAAATTAAAACCCGTCGTATGAGTGATCATATTTTTGGCGGGGAATACCACTCTACATTCAAAGGTCGAGGAATGACCTTTAGTGAAGTACGCCAATACCAATTCGGGGACGATGTTCGTGCTATTGATTGGAATGTTACGGCCCGCTACAACGAACCTTACATAAAAGTATTTGAAGAGGAACGCGAACTTACCTTAATGCTTATGGTAGACATTTCGGGCTCACAACTTTTTGGTACTGAAAATCAATTTAAACGCGACCAAGTCACCGAAATTGCAGCTACTTTAGCTTTTTCGGCAACGCAAAACAATGATAAAGTAGGGCTTATTCTATTTTCAGATGAGATCGAGTTATTTATTCCTCCAAAAAAAGGGAAATCGCATGTACTACGAATCATTAGGGAGTTGCTCGAATGTAAACCAAAAAGTAACAAAACAGATATCGCTAAGGCCTTAAAATACTTATCTAATATTCAGCGTAAAAAAGCAATTGTTTTTTTAATGTCCGATTTTATTGATGACGATTACAAGCAAACTTTAAAAATTGCTTCTGGCCGACACGACCTTACAGGTATCCGTATTTACGACAGGCATGAAGCTGAAATCCCTAATTTAGGAGTTATTCAAGTTGAAAATCAAGAGACCGGCACGCTTCAAATGGTGAATACTTCATCCAAAAAAATACGAAGTAATTACGCCAAATATTACCGCGATAAAATCAATTACTTTGAGGAAAGCTTTAGTAAAAGCGGATCGGGTACTGTAAGCTGTAATACCCAAGAAAATTACGTTAAAAAATTGTTGGGTTATTTTAAAAGAAGAAGTTAAATGCAAAAAACAACAACCTTTACATTGTTTTATAAGAGTATCTTAAAGTGGTGTGTATTTACTGTTTTTACTACTGCTTTGTCATCACTTCAAGCGCAAGAACAATTTCAAGTGCGCTCTGCAATCGACTCCACCTCCATCGAAATGGGTTCGGTAATTAGTTACGCTATTCAGGTAGAAGAAAACAAAGATAAAATAGTCGTGTTTCCAGAAGGTGATAGTTTTTCGCCCTTAGAAGTAATAAAATCCTCGGTAATAGATACCCTTGACGAAGGCGGGCGCTATCGCTTATTAAAACAATATGCTTTAACACAATTTGACACCGGGCATTACACAATTCCAAAACAAAAAGTTATTATTGGAAACAAAACTTTTTATACCGATTCCTTAAAAGTAGAAGTACGCGATATTGTTGTAGATACTTCCAAACAAAAGCTATACCCTATAAAAGGTTTACAAGCTGTGGAAGATTTATCGGAAACTAATTGGTGGCGTATTGCATTTTGGGTTTTAGGCATACTCGCACTTATAGGCTTAGTCGCTTTTTTATATTGGAAATTCGGAGGGAAAAAGAAACTTAAAGAAGAAGATTTACCTGCTTACGACCAAGCAGTACTAGCCCTAAACCGCATTGAGGTTAATTCTTTAATAGAAGCTAAAGAGTATAAACAGCTATACTCTAAACTTACCGACATTGCTAAAGGCTATTTAGATAAAGAGGTGGCAGAAAATGCTTTAGAAAGCACTACTGATGAGGTTCTCGAAACCCTTCAACAATTAATGAAAAAAGGCAAACTTAGCATTAAACAATCTACTTTAGAAGGCTTCAAAAATACTTTAAAAACAGCCGATTTTGCAAAATTTGCTGCTATTAACCCTTCTGAAGAAACCGCTGTTCAAGACAAAAAAATTATTTCTGAATTTATCAATTCTGTAGAACAGGGAAAACCAGAGTTAACCGAAGAAGAAAAATTACTTAACGAAACCTACCGTTTAGAGCAAGAAAAGAAGCAAAAAGAAGCAAAACAACGCAGAACCATACTTGCTGGTATACTAGCCCTTGTAGTGGGACTAATCACTTTCGTTTCTGTATCGAACTACGAAACTGCATTAGATTATGTTTTAAAACGCACCGGAAATACGCTATTGCGAAAAAACTGGATTACTAGTACCTATGGCGTTCCCGGGATACAAGTAACCACTCCCGAGGTATTGACAAGGCAACCTATAAAACTAGAAGGTGAACAGCAACAAATGTTTGTTGGTAACCAATTATACACCTTTGGAGAACTAGGGTCTAGCTTTTACTTAATGGTGAACACGATGTCCTTTAGGCAAGATATTGGTTTTACACTAGATAAAAGTGGCGAATTTGTTTCTCAATTTTTAAGCAGCAACCTCAACGCTAAAAATGTTGTCGTTAAAGACGAAGATTTTAAAACTATTGAGGGTAACGAGGCTAAAAAAGTATTTGGTAGTGCTACTTTAACTGTGCCAAAAACTGAAATTGAAACCGAAATGAATTACACCACACTTATTTTTGGTGAAGGGCAAGGAATCCAAAGCGTGTCCATATTTTATAAAGCGGACGACAGTAGTTCTATTCAAGTAATGGAACGTATTATAAATTCTGTAGAAATTAAAAAAAGCGATAACTAATGACTACAAAATATATCTTTGAAAATCCAGCGTTTTTTTGGTTACTAGTATTATTACCATTAGCCATTGGCTGGTTTGTTTGGAAACGAAATCAGCAACAGGCTTCGCTTAAATTAAGCAGTTCCGATGGGTTTAAATTAGATACTGATTGGGTATCTAAACTTCATCCACTCGTATTTATTTTAAAAGCTATAGCCTTTGTTCTTTTAGTAATAGCCATTGCCCGACCAAGAACTGTTGACGAAAGTACGCAAACAAAAACTACGAAAGGAATTGATATTGCTTTGGCAATAGATATATCACCCAGTATGTATGCTAAAGATTTACGTCCTAATAGGCTCGAAGCCTTAAAAAAAGTAGCTGCCGATTTTATTAGAGGCCGTGTTACCGATCGCATAGGTTTGGTAGTATATTCTGGTGAAAGTTATACCAAAACCCCCATTACTAGCGATCGCTCTATTGTGCTAAGTGCTTTGAGTACCTTAAAATATGACACAAACCTAGAAAACGGTACCGCTATTGGTATGGGGCTAGCCACTGCTGTTAATCGTTTAAAGGATAGCAAGGCAAAAAGTAGGGTAATCATCTTGTTAACCGATGGTTCTAATAACGCCGGTTTTATTGATCCTAAAATTGCTTCTGAACTGGCTTTAGAATATGCCATTAAAGTATACACTATTGGCTTAGGAACTAACGGAAATGCATTGTCGCCAGTAGCCTTAGATGGCAATGGTGGTTTTAAATATTCTAACGTGCCCGTAGAGATTGATGAGGCATTGTTAAAACAAATTGCCAAAACAACAGGGGGACTTTATTTTAGAGCAACAAACAACCGTTCCTTAAAAGCTATTTATAAAGAAATTGATAAGCTTGAGAAAACAGATGTAGAAGAATTGAAGTTTACGCATTACGAGGAGAAATACCGCATTTTTGCATTGATCGCTTTTGCATTGTACGCGCTTGCTTATTTATTGAAGCAAACCCTTTTTAAAAGCTTTATTTAAAACAGCAATTGAAATAAAAAATAATTCAGCGAAAGCTAAAAATTATGGAGAATTACTTTTTAGAAGAAAAAATATATTTTTGGGCATTGCTTATAATCCCAGCAGTACTATTGGTGTATTTTGCTAATGCAATATGGAAGCGTCAAGCGCAGAAAAAATTTGCAGAAAGCGAATTACTACAACAATTAGCGCCTAATAAATCGGTTTTTAAACCTGTGCTTAAACTAATTGTAGCTGCCTTAATATTAGGGTTAACCGCTATTGCCTTAGTAAATCCTAAAATGGGTAATAAAACCGAAAAAATAAAACGCGAAGGCGTGGATTTGGTATTTGCTATGGATGTTTCGAAGAGTATGTTAGCCGAAGATATCGCTCCCAATAGGATAGAAAAATCGCAACAATTAGTATCTCAAATAATCAATAAACTTACAGGCGATCGTATAGGAATTATAGCTTACGCAGGAAGCGCCTTTCCACAACTTCCTATTACCACAGATTATGCTTCGGGCAAAATGTTTTTAAAAGCATTAAATACCGATATGGTTTCTTCCCAAGGTACTGCCATAGGCGATGCCATTAATTTAGCAAAAACGTATTATAATGACATCGAACAAACCAACCGCGTATTAGTATTAGTTAGTGATGGTGAAGATCATGAAACTGGTGATGCTGCCGATATTGCAGAAAAAGCCAAAGAAGAAGGAATTACAATTATAAGTATTGGTGTAGGAACAGAAAAAGGAGGACCTATTCCCTTAAAACGCAATGGAATTGTTCAGAGTTACAAAAAAGATCGCTCTGGCGAAACTGTAATTACACGCTTAAACCAAAAAAACTTAGAAGCGATTGCTACCAATGCTAACGGTAGTTATATTGATGGCACCAATACAAAAAAAGCGGTAGACGAACTTACTACCCTATTACGCCAAATGAATAAAAAGGAATTCGAAGCCAAACAAGTATCGACTTACAAAGATCAATTTCAATGGTTTTTGGGAGCAGCGCTAATATTATTACTACTCGATATTTTATTGTTAGAACGTCGCACACTTTGGGTTCAAAAATTGAATTTGTTTAAAGAAAAGAAATAACCTAATGAAAAAGCAAATACAATACATCTGTACTATTTTATTTTGTTTGGTAGCTGTAGTGGGTCAAGCCCAGAAAAAAAAGAAATTACCAAAGCACGAAAAAGAGGCCATTCAATTAATTTTTGAAGGAAACCAAGAGATCACAAAAGAAAAAGCCAATGTAATTGAGGCTGAGAAATCGTATAGAAAAGCCATTGCTAAAGACCCCAATAATGCTATTGCCAAATATAATTTGGGAGTCTCTTATCATGCTACTCAAAATTTTCAAGAGGCCGCGCAAAGAAACGAACAAGCAGCAAAATTGGCTAAAACAGATTTTGAAAAACACAGTGCTTATCACAATTTAGGAAATGCATACATGGGAACGGGCGAAGCCGATAAAGCCGTAGAAGCCTACAAAAATGCCTTACGTAATAACCCAACCGATCATCAAACTCGCTATAACTTAGCCCTTGCAAAACAAATGAAAAAAGAGCAAGATAAAAACAAGTCTAAAGACGGCGATAAAAATAAAGAAAAAGGAGACAGCGGTAAAAATGATGAAGACTCCAAGGAAAAAGACAAAAATAAAGACGACAAAAAGGAAGAAAAAGACAAGGAGAATAAGGACGATAAAAAAGACGAAGGCGAAAAGGATGACAAGGAAGATAAACCTTCAGATAAGGACAAGGATGGCGATGGTGAAAAAGATAAAGAAGAAGAAAATAAGCCTCCTAAACCAGCTCAAGGTCAATTGTCTCCCGAGCAAGTAAAAAGCTTGTTACAGGCCATGGAAAACCAAGAAAAGAAAGTACAAGAAAAAGTAAATGCCAAGAAACAAAAAGGTATTCGAGTAAAATCCGACAAAGATTGGTAAACTATAAATTTGATTTTAATTGTATTTAGTTTAACGTTGTACTCCTTATGTATTTATTTGAGGCTAATTTTGAAGCATTATATTTAAAATAAATCTTAATAATTCATGATTATAAATTACCTAATATAGAATGAAATTAAAATTTTTACATACTTTATTAATTACTTTAATTACCACAATTGTAACTGCTCAGGTTACTTTTGAAGGTACTGTAAATAAAAAGCGTATTGCTATTAACGAACGCTTACAAGTATCCTTCACTGTAAATAAAGACGGAGATAATTTTAGAGCTCCAAGCTTCAATGGGTTTAAAGCTAACGGGCCATCGCAATCGGTAAGCAGGCAATGGACTAATGGTAAAAGTAGTTATCAAAAAAGTTTTACTTATGTTTTAACTCCGCAACAAAAAGGAAAATTTACAATAGGCCAGGCTACTATTGAAGTTGATGGAAACACTTATAAAACAAGTCCTATCACTATTACAGTAACGGGCTCTGTTGCCAATCCTTCAGGAGGAGAAAACCCCGATTATGTAGCCGATAAAAAAGTACATTTAGTTGCACGAGTTTCAAATTCTAACCCCTATTTAAATGAAGCTGTTACTTTAGAATATATTTTATATTGGGAAAACAGTGTAGGATTGTTTAACCCTCAGTTAAACGAAATGCCAAAATTCAGGGATTTTTGGAGTCAAGAAATTGATTTAGGGCAGCAGTTAAAACCTAAACAAGGTACTTACAAAGGGGTGCCTAGCAATTATGTAGTTTATAAAAAATACGTAATGTATCCTCAAAAAACGGGGAAACTAAAACTTAGTCCAATAAGTATGACGGTTCCGGTACAGGTTCCTACCAATAAAAGAGACTTTTTTGGGCGCAGGGTAAACAACACTGTAAACAAAACAGTAACGGCAGGAAATACCGTGCTAAATGTAAAAGCCTTACCGCAAAATGCTCCTGAAAGCTTTACGGGTGCTGTGGGGAATTTCAGTTTCATTGTAACTCAATCTAAAGCCAGTTTAAACGCTACCGAATCGCTACAAGTAAACCTTAAAGTATCGGGTAACGGTAATTTAAAGTTATTTAAACTTCCTGAATTAAAAGTACCTAGCGCAATCGAAAAATACGATCCTGAACATAAAGAAAGTGTGCGTGTACGGAGTAAAGGAATGACAGGTTCAATATCCGACAACTATACTTTGGTACCTCAATACAAAGGCAAATTTCCTTTGCCTAATATTACTTTTTCTTTTTTTGACCCTAAAACTGCGTCTTATAAAACTTTAGGATCGCGCCCTATTGCTATTGATGTTTTACAAGGTCCTACAGAAGCTATAGCAAATACTCAAAATAATACCGCTATTACTAACAACGAAACTCAAGAAGAAGTTGAAGCTACTAAAAATCAACAGTTTCGTTTTATTAAAAGTGAAGCCAATCTGCAAACTATAAAACAGCCTCAATTTTTTAAAACAACTCTTTTTTGGTGTTTATTACTCTTACCATTACTTACGATTCCTTTATTTCTATTAATTAGCAAAAGAAATGAATCTTTAGCAGGCGATATCGAAGGTTCAAAAGCCCGTAGAGCCTCGAAACTAGCTAAGAAACACCTTTCAAAAGCTAAAAAGGATTTAGGCGATTCTAAAGCCTTTTATGTGTCCTTAGAAAAGGCGCTTCATAATTATTTAAAATCCCGTTTAAAAATTGAAACTTCCGAAATGAATAAAGACAATATTCAATCTTTATTACAAGACAAGGAAGTTTCAGCAGCCGCTATCTCAAAATTTAAAGAAGTGTTAGAAACTTGCGATATGGCACGTTATACGCCAAATACACTTCAAACTATGACCGAAGATTTTGAGAAAGCTTCAGATGTAATTTCATTAATTGATAAACAATTGTAGCATGAAAAAAATTCTATTTTATCTATTTTGTTTGTTCTTTACAACAACCCTGTTCGCTCAAAACAACCTTACATTTATTGAAGCTAATGAAGCGTATAATAAAGGGGATTATGCCAAGGCAGCAAAGCTTTATGAGAATATCCTTACAACAGGAAATCATTCCTCAAATTTGTATTTTAACCTTGCCAATAGTTATTACAAACTTCAAAAAATAGGTCCTAGTGTTTACAATTACGAAAAGGCATTGTTACTCGATCCTAATAACAAAGATATTCTAGTAAATTACGGTTATGCTAAACAAGCACGTTTGGATGATATACAGGCATTTCCCAAAGGTTTTATAACACGTACCCATGAAAGCTTACTTGCATACGATACTGATTTATGGGCGTGGCTGGCTGTGATTTGTGTGTTTTTATTTGTAGTAGGATTCCTATTGTTTTACAAAAGCTACGAGCCTAACCAACGTAAAATATATTTTGGCATTTGGTCGTTAAGCATTGTCATTGCTTTATTTAGCATCACTTTTGCTTACCTATCAGAAAATCACAACAACACAACTAAGTATGCTATTGTATATGCCCAAGAAGTGAAAATTCAAAGTGAACCTAACCTGCGTAGTGAGCAACTTTTCACCCTTCACGAAGGTACCAAAGTGCAACAACTTGAAGCTGTTGAAAATTGGCACAAAATACGATTGGCAAATGGTAAAATTGGCTGGATTCCTAAAAAAGAAATTAAGACTTTATAAGTAACTAATTAATTAATACCCCATTACAGACCTTACTCTTTTCAACGTTTTATTGGCAACTAAACGTGCTTTTTCAGCACCAACAGTAAGCGCTGCTTCCACTTCATTAGGGTGCTCCATATAATAATTAAACTTTTCACGCTGATCTGCAAATTTCTCCACAATAAGCTCAAACAATGCCTGTTTAGCATGGCCATATCCAAAATTACCTGCTACGTATTTTTCTTTTAAAGCCGTTATTTGATCTTCTGAACCTAAAATCTTATACAATGCAAATACATTACACGTATCTGGATTTTTAGGAGCTTCCAACGGGGTACTATCAGTAGCAATACCCATTATTTGCTTGCGCAATTTTTTATCTGTTTGAAAAATATTTATAATATTCCCTTTTGATTTACTCATTTTTGCACCATCAGTTCCAGGTACATACATAGTACTTTCTTGTGTTTTCCCTTCGGGTAAAACAAAAATCTCTTTTTTAACTTGTGCATGTATTCGAGAAGCAACATCACGCGTCATTTCAAGATGCTGTAATTGATCTTTCCCTACAGGAACATATTCTGCATCATAAAGCAATATATCAGCAGCCATAAGCATTGGGTAGCTAAACAAGCCCGAGTTAACGTCTGAAAGTCTATCGGCTTTATCTTTAAAAGAATGTGCTAAGGTTAAACGTTGGTATGGGAAATAACAACTTAAATACCAACTCAGTTCTGTTACTTGCGGAATATCACTTTGACGGTAAAAAACAGATTTTTCGATATCCAATCCAAAAGCCAACCAAGTAGCCGCTGTAGCCAATGTATTTGCTCTTAATGTACTTGCCTCTTTTATTTGTGTTAGCGAATGCATATCAGCAATAAATAAAAACGAAGTGTTTTCAGGTTCGTTTGCCATGTTTATAGCTGGTAAAATTGCCCCTAAAATATTTCCTAAGTGAGGAACTCCTGTACTTTGTACTCCCGTAAGTATTTTTGCCATTACAAATAGTTTTTTGCAAATATATTATACTTATTGATTTAGCATAGCAGAATAGCTCCTAATCAAAAAAAGGAGTTCATTAAATTTAACTTTAAAGCTATTTTAACGAAAATAAGTTTCGCTTTAGTTAATTTAGGACACTTCAAAAAAAATAAATATGAAATATACAAACCTACCAGGAACAGCTATAAAAGTCAGTAAGTTGTGCTTAGGAACGATGACTTGGGGCATTCAAAATTCTGAAAAAGAAGGGCATGAACAAATGGATTATGCCGTTGAAAAAGGAATTAACTTTTTTGATACCGCAGAAATGTATCCCGTACCTTTTGATATTAAAAAACAGGGAGCTACTGAAAAAATTATTGGTACATGGTTAAAAAAGAATAACAACAGGGATAAAATAATAGTAGCTAGTAAAATTTTAGGTCCACGAGCTTTTGTTAGCGAAGTCAGAAATAAAGTAGATTTTAGTAAAACAGCATTAGAAGATGCCATCCACAAATCATTAAAACGCATGCAAACTGACTATATCGATTTGTATCAATTGCATTGGCCTGAAAGAAATACCAATTTTTTTGGTCCATTAGGATACAAACATGATGCTGATGAAGCTTGGAGTGACAATTTTAATGAGGTGCTACATAACCTTAATGGTTTTATAAAGGAAGGCAAAATAAGAAATATCGGTGTGTCCAATGAAACGGCCTATGGTGTTATGCGCTATGCTGAAGAAGCCAGAAAAGGATTACCCAAAATAAGTATTGTACAAAATCCTTACAGCCTTTTAAATCGAAAGGATGAAATTGGAATGACTGAAGCTTTATTAAGAGAAGATATTGGTTATTTAGCTTATTCACCTCTTGGTTTTGGGCAACTAACGGGTAAATATTTAGAAGACACTCCTAAGGATGGTCGTGTAACGCAATTTCCTCAGTTCTCTCGCTATCATAATGAAAAATCATTCGAGGCTACACGCGCCTATAATGAAGTAGCTATAAAGCACGATTTAAGCTTGACTCAAATGTCCTTAGCCTTTATTAATCAACAAGACTTTGTTACTTCAAATATTATTGGAGCAACAAATCTTAATCAACTTACTGAAAACATAGGTAGTATTGATATTGAATTGTCAAAAGAGGTATTGGAGGATATTGAAAATGTGCACAAGTCAATTCCTAATCCGGCCCCATAGGTTAAATTTTTATGTCGCGGAGAGCTAGAATTTTTTCTATTGTAAAATAAAGAAATTGCGCTACAAACAAAAAAAGCTCCAAAATGGAGCTTTTTTTGTTTACTGTGTAAGCATATATAAAATTAATACGTACAGCCACATGAACTCTTTTTACAACCAAAGTCGATACCTAAAGTTACTAAATGTGAACCTCCTGTTGAAGCTTGAAAAACTTCGTTGGTATTTAACTGATATCCGTAAGCAAAATAGAATTTAGACTTTTTCAATCCCAATAAAGGGGAAACAGAAAGTGGTTTGAAAGACTGATCGACAATACCACGAACGGATATACCACCCCAAAAATAACTGTCTTTAAAAAACTTACGTACTTTAAAATTTAAATCTAAGGTCGAACGCGTGTCACTAGCGAACTTTCTATACAGGAAAGAAGGCTCAAACTGCAACTCTTTAAAAACATTATCGAAAGTAAAACCTCCATAAACATAATAATTTTGAAGTTCTTCGGGTTCCGTTTCGTCAAAATCTTGAAGTCTTCTATTGATGATATTAATAGCATTTGCACTTACAAACAATGATTTTACACGATACAAAATACTTACGTCAAAATTATGATTGTTTGTGGTAAGGTCACCTCCAATACCTACTAAGCCTGTTTGATTAAATTCAGAAGAATCAATTCGATATTGAGCATATTTATAACTAATACCAAACGACAAATACTGCTTATTATACTCCGTTAAAGTTACATGGTGTGCAAATGAAGCTTGAATACCCTGCTGTGAAGTAAAACCGTTACTATCATTAAAAATTATAGCACCAATACCCGATCGATCGGCAATTCGTCCATCGATAGATAACGTTTGTGTACTTGGAGCATCTTCTAAACCTACCCATTGTTCAAAACCTGTGGCACGAACTTGCCAACATTCACCAATACCAGCATATGCTGCAGATAACAAAAATGGATTATCGGCAATATATTGGTTCAGAATAGGAAGCGTTACCTCTTGTGCATAAGCTACACTTCCTAAAAACAACGATGCTATATATATTAAAATTTTCTTCATTGTTCTCTATTATTTACTTCTATAAAGTGTAAAGTTTCCACTAATCTCTCTTCCTCTTTCATCATTCAATTTAATTAAGTACCAGTAATCGCCAGTAGGCATTGGATTTCCTTGGTAAGTTCCGTCCCATCCTTCACCATCATTATCATTCAAGATTCCTTTAAACTGCTCTAAAAGTCTTCCATAACGATCAAAAACCATTACTTCAATATTTTCAAAGTTGATGAAATCATCACCTCGATTAATAGTTGTACCACCTGAGGTAGTTGTTACGACAGGTATGTTGGTTGCTATAGGAACACCTCCGCTAATGGTTCCTCCAATAACAATACTTCCTGTTCGAGTACCATCGGTAACCGTACCTGTGGTAAGATCAATAATACGAGCAGTGGTAACTGTAGTATTGTTTGGACCAGGCATCGTAGTTGTTTCTATAAAAACACCCCCCGTTGTTTCTCCTGTAGAAGTAGTTGATGTATTCCCTACAGTAGTTCGTATTACAGTTGTACTCGTTGGTGTAGCTGTAATTCCTGTTTCAACTGGTGCAGAAGTAACTCCTCCAGAAGGTGTACCTCCTGTAGTTGTTCCATCGACTATTGTTGTATTTCCATTAGCATCAAAGGACGGGAAGCCGGAAGTAATACCTCCTACCAAAGTACCTCCTGTAGTAACCGTAACCGTTGATGAAGTTTCCCCATCAGGGTTTATTGTGGTTACCACCGTTATTCCTTGTGTAGTAGTTCCCCCAGTAATAGTACCTCTACCCCCTTGACCTGGTGTAAATACACCTCCGGTAGTAACTCCTCCTGTAGTTATTGTGATTATAGTAACACCATCTTCAACAACTATTCCTCCGTTAGGAATTGGGAATACATCGCCTACCGTTAAATTATCAGGGAACCATCTATTCACTTCAGGATTGCTACTTGATGGATTAAATACATTCGGTATTTCAATATCAATAAATCCAATATCATTAGCCGTTGAAGTAGCTGTACAATCGTTAGCATCTCGTACACTAAAGTTATAAATACCACTTTCGGTAATTGTAAATATTGCTCTTCCTCTTAAGTCAATCTCTACCTCTAACGATTCACCTTGTGTATTCGTTACCTGATACGTATATGGAGGCAAACCACCTTGAGCAGATATTCTATACCTATTTAATCCAATCAATTCAAAAGATTCACCTGTTCGCACTTCGTTACCAACCGCATCTAAAACAGGATCTCCGTTTTCGTCGAGAACAGCTTGTCTTAAAAATTCTAAGCTAGCAAGATCGTCTAAAGTTTGCGTTATGTTATCTGTTGGCAGAGAGCTACAAACAGAACCATTGTCAGGTCTTTCATAATCAAAGGTAATTACGATATCTCCTGGTTCAATACTTTCAAGCACATTGTCACCCGTACTAGTAGTTATACTTCCTGTAGTGGTATTTGTTATTGTATACGTAATATTACCTCTAACTAAAGTAGAAGTTGCTGGCTGTATAACTGTAATATCGTACAACCCAGTTTCACATATATAACGCTGCTCAGCAGTAAACCCTGTAAGATCAGGTACCTCAAAATTAAATGCGGCAGTTTCTGTTTCACAGGCGTTAAATCCGTCTTGGGCTATAACATCTGCAGTTGAATTAGCAGGGGCTATAATTCCATTACCAGAGTCCACAAAGAAAATTTGATAATTAACATTGTTTTCAAATGTTTCACCAGCACTAGGTCCAGCAATTGTTATGTCAACAAAGGTATTAGGAGCCACTAAATCTACTCTATTAGAAGCTATACCAAACACATCTTCAACATTAGGCTGTTCTTCTAAATTATCCAAATTAACTACCACATAATAGTATGGTGGTGTTCCTCCTTCAAGAGTATACGTTCTTGTACCTGGTGCATCCGTACTACAATCTGGTGCGGAGCTTCCTAAAGGATCAAATACTGCTGTAAATGGTTCTTTCTTAGCCACAGTTATAAAACTTTCAGAAGTAATACAACTAGTTGGTGTACTAATAATAAACGAATAATCACCTTCCGCTAAATCTTCAAAAATCACTGTATTTGTGGATCCTGAACCCACTTGAATTCGTTGAGCAATACCCGCAGACTCATTTACTGTACCCTGAATTGAATTTACAGGAGCAGGATCGTTTGTTGGCAATGGTACTGTTACTGTTGTAGCACCATCTGCAAAATTAGCATCAGATCTATCGATTCCTTCTTCTCTTAAAAGGAGTATGGTATAATCACCTGTTTGAAGACCTCCTGTTAAATTCACCGTAATTGTAGCGTCTTCTTCTCTTTCACAAGATACTGCTGATGAAATTGCATTAAACTCTAACAAAGGTGCTTGAGTAATATCAAACATTTCCCTACCTGGTTCGCATAGCCCAGAAGATACCCTGTACTCGTAACGAGCATTCCGGCTAAATCCTGAACCTGGTAATCTTACATCAGGTAAGCCTGTGAATAACCTAGAGTTTACTTCATGATTCACACTTGCAATTGGTGCTCTTGGAAGATCACCATCTATGATTTGTGTTTCAGTTGAACCATCTACAACCCATAATTCGAATACTAGCCCTGGAGTACCTCCTCTTACCGGCCCATCAACCGCAACAAATCCAAATACACCTGGACAAAGCAAGTCTTCTGAAAAGTCGATATCAAACTCAATAGGTGCTGGAGCTGCACCAACTTCAACCTGTGTAAAGGCTTCACAACCATTGGCATCTATAATTCTAAAGAAATGCCTTCCTGGACGTAACTCATAAAGTTGTGAACCTGTATTTGGTGTTCCGTTAGTAAATGTTGGCGATCCTACTTCTCCACCTGTTACTAATGTTGGTGTAGCACCTCCGGCAAATGTACTTGCGGCTCTTGTGAAGTTATAAGGCCCTGTTCCTCCTGAAATGCTAATTTCGAATTGGGCTGTTTCCAATCCTCCTTGTTCTAGTCTATTAGTATCACAATCAATCGCAATAGTTTGAGCATTTGATGCTGTTAAGCCAATTGGTGCTTCTATAGATCTAACATCAGACATCGTAGTACAACCAAACGAATCAATAATTTGTACCCTAAAGAATCTTGGTGAACCATTGATTCCCGGTACTATATTAGTAAATTCAACAGTAGGTGACTGAGATAATGTTGCTAAAGGATTAGATGGATTATCACCCACCATATTGTCAACCTCAACTAAAGAGAATCTTCTTGAATTGATACGTTGTGTATCTGATACCGTTTCGGCACCAGAAACAGTTACCGTTAGTGTAGATTCATCTCCGACACATGCTACTGGAGCTGGTATTAAAACAAAAGCAGGTAATTGCTCTGTAGGATTTATGGTGATCGTTTCCGTTACTGGCGTTGCAGTTGCCACAGGGCATCCCTCACTATCTTGTACGCCTACTGTATACGTAGTCGCTACAGTTATTCCATTCGCAATACCTTCAAATATTCCTGTAGTATTAACAACTGGAGCAGCAATCCCTGGTCCTGTTAATGTATAGGTATATGGAGGCGTTCCACCTGAAGCAAATGCAGTAATAATTGCGTCAGTATCACATGTTAGTGCAGTCGCTGTTAAAGGCACTAAAGAAACAGGTACTGTAGGTCCGTTTACAGAAATTACTGTACTCGCCATACATAAAGCTCGTGTTGGATTAATTGGAGTTGTCCCATTTACATCAGAAACTGCTTCTACTTCAATTGTATAGGTATTGACCCCTAAGGCCACTCCTGAAGTTATTGTAGAGGTACCGTTAGCAAGTGCTACCGTTGCACCACTTCCTCCGCCAGGAGTGTGTGTTAAAGTTGCTGTGGTTGCTGTAACCTCAACAATAGCTTCTTCTCTCACTACTGGTGTCGCTAAGTTTTCTGTAATTGTATATCTGTAAAATCCTGTGAAATCAGGAACTTCAAATCCAATCATGGTTGTATCTCCAGTACACGTCAATTCGGAAACTGGTAGCCTGGTTACCATTAATTGTTCTACATCATCCACATCGTGGGTAACTTCAACATCACAACCTGTAGTACCATCAGTAATGGTAAATACATATCTTCCAACAACATCAAGTTCTACATCAATACTACCCGTATCTGCTCCTGTAAAAGTTGGCGTAGGTATCACTGGTGTACTAGCTGTTGGTTGTGTTGTTACTGTTAAGGTATAGTTATTAGCTGCAATTAAATTAGTTAATTGAACGCTTACCATTTCGTTGGATACACAAGAGTAATCCGTTGTAGTAGCTGTCGCAGCAAATGGGTTTTGTAATTCTGGAACTGTCACTGATCTAGATGGAATTGGCATTAAACAAGTTAAGCTTCCACTATCTCTAAATTGAATATCGTAAGTAGTACCCGCAATAGCATCGACAGTGATGGTAATTGGTGTAGTAATCGCTACGTCGGTACCTGCTATTTCTGTAAAAGCATCTGTAGGTAATAACCTAAACAAGTAAGGGCGTGTCCCCGAATTAGTATTATTTACCGTAATACTTACTTGAGCAGCTTGTACTGGGTTACACGTAGGTTGCACGAAATCGGCTGTGATATCATCAATTACAAATACTGGTGGTTCTACTATTTCGATTACTGAATTAACAGTTGGGCAAGCTAATGAACCGTTAAATACAACATCTACATAGAAACCGGCAGCTAAACCAGTATAATCTTGATTTGCATCAGGTGTTCTTACTGCAGTACCTGCACTAATATCATCATTTGTTACTGCATTTTCAGCATCGGTTCTGTTACCAAAACTATACAAACCAAATACTATAGGTGTGTCACCTACTTGAGCATTATTGGTGTTTATGCGTACACTTCCCGTATCACCATTACAAGTTGGTTGCACTACTGTTGGCGCATCCAAATCAGACTTATTAAGTACTGGCTGACTTACTGGAACTGACGTTTCTGAGCAACTTGGATCTCCTGCTACTATACCATAATCGTCAGTTACTCTTATTCTATAGTTTTCTCCTGCTACTAGTTGAGGTGTAGTAAAAGTAACTGTAGTTGTATTATTAGATATCGTATTTAAAACCAATCCAGCATTATCAAGTAACTCATAAGTCAATGTTCTAGGTCCCGTAACAAAACCTCCGGTAATATTTCCTGTTATGGAAGGAATATTTCCATCACAATCGGCAACAGAGTCTAAACTTGCTACTATTTCTAACGGTTCAAATACAGTAGCGGTAGTTGGCACACTACTACATGCATCGCTATTTTGAACTGCAAACACAAAGTCACCCGGACTATTAACGATTAGCTGTCCTGTTAATATCCCTGGGAATGTAGTTGGGAATACAGGATTAGTAAGTGATTGGCTTTGTCCGTCTACAGTAAATGTATACGGCTCAAATGCCGGATCGTAATTCGTTAATTGCACGTCAAAGCGGAAAAGAGACACACCATCACATTGATCTTCTGAAAATATAGGATCAACTGTTAGTACTGGTAATGGCTCTCTAATTACTTCAAAAGCAACTGGAACTGCAGGGCAGTTAGAACTATCCATTACCCATAATACAAATTCGCCTGTACCTACTGTCGAATCAAAAACGATAGGGCTAGGACTGTTTATAATCAAAGGTGGATTAATGATATCTGTTCCGTCAACCACTGCAAAATTGTATGGTGAGGCAGGAGCTGCAAAAGGAATACCACCCGTTGCGCTTACATTTATAGAAAAGTTAGCTGCATCTGGGGTATTACAATTTACAATTAAGCTACTATTAACTGTAGGCGCATTTAATGCTGGTGCTTTAGTAATTGAGAATACTTCAGAATTCCCACATAGTGTACCCGCTTCGGTGATGCGTACTCTATAATTGTCAACCGCTAAGGCAGTAAATGTTACTGTACCTGCACCTGAAGCATCTGTAGTTACAGGTGTAATTAGTGAACCTGGTATAATGGCATCATTATTATCTGGATCAATTAGTACTGCATCAAAATTAACTGCCGTACTTGTACCCCTTTGGAAATTAACAACCGCTTGCCCGTCTCCTGTATTACAAAAGGCTTCTGGAGTGGTAGTAATTGTAGTTATTTCTAATAAATCAGATGGTGGTATGGTGTAGGTTCTACTAGCAGGACACTGAGTACCATTAATAGGTTCGTTATCAATAACCTCCACTAAGTAGTCGGTATTAAAATCTAAGCCCAAAATTGCATAGAAGGTTTGTGTGGTAGCCATTGGTGTTCCCGCTGGGAAATCAAACTCAGACATTGGAAAATCCGCATCTCCAAATCTAGAAACATCATCGGCTGTACTAGCAGAAGGGTCTACAAATACATCTGCAATGCCAGCACTTAACTCAAATGATTTGATGTTAATAGGATCTCCAGTATTACCTGTTACAGCAAATATTAATGTAGCTCCATTATTCGCTGTTTGAGAACAATCTAAGAAAGTAGGTTCTCCTAAATCTATTGGCGAAATGGATTCTACCTCAATATTAGGAACTACAACGGCATCACAATTGTTACTGTCGGTAATTTCTATTCGGTATATACCTGCATCCAAATTATTGAATGTTGCTGTAAATGGTGCTGCGGTAGCATTGGAAACTGTAGTAATCGCTCCCGAACTGTCAATTAAATTCACATCGTAACCCGATGAACCACCTATAACATTTATTGAAATTGCACCGTTAGTGGTACCTATAGAACCGTTAACATTACAAGTTAAATCTGTAATTATTGGATCTCCTGAGATGTTTACAGAACTATCGTCTATAGTAAACGATCCCATAAACTCACAATTTTTAGCATCGCGAACAATATAGTTATAAGTACCGGCTGTACCTGTAAAACTTGAACCGCTCCCTATTGAAGGATCCGTTGGGTTACTAGTAGCGTCTCTATACTCATAAGTGTATGGAGCTAAACCACCCGAAGCAATAACTTCAACTGTAGCTGTTTCATTTGCACAGAAATATTCAGCGTTAGCGGCTGTAGCGGTTGGTGCTTCTGGGAAATCAAAACTAAATGGATCTAGTGTTAAGCTACACTGCCCATCACTTATTCTAAATTGGAAGAACGTTCCATCATCAACATTTGTTACTTGGAATGGAAATCCTGCCGTATACGCTGCAAAATTACCTAAAGTAGCTTCGCTTGTACCTTGTGCAACTTCAAATGTATATGTTCCTGTTCCGCCAATAGGTGTAAAATTATAGGTACCGTTACTACGTGCTTGAGGCATTGCATTTGGCAACACACAAACGGGTGGTACTAAAGTAGGTGCTCCTGTTAATTCTAAAACAGGATTAATAGTCACCGCTTCTATAATATCACAACCGTTAGCATCTTCAATATAATACTCATAATCGCCTTCAATAGTAATTGATGTATCCCTAATTCTAGTTTCATTTAAATCAAGTGTTGTAAAACTTGTAGGCGCTGGGGCTGGGGCTCCTGCATTTACACGTGCAAATCTAAATGGTGGTGTTCCTGAAGTTATATCAATTCTAACTTCAGTATTTGCTGGAGTTGAAGCATTTGGTAAACAAATATTTGGTGTGGTTAATGTAGTGGCAATTTGCTCGATTGGACCTACCTCAATAGTTTTAGTTACCGGACAATTATTGTCATCTAAAATTCGAATACTATAAGATATTGTTCCTGAAGTTGGTGCTGCTAATCCTGGGAATATTCCCGTTGCATTAGTTACATCAACACCTACCCCATTAGAAGGGTCATCCAATTCAAACGTATAATTTTCAGGATTACCTGGTGTACCCGAACCTGAAACCACATTAGCATTAACCGTTACAGTAGTACAACTATCTGGCGCCGAACTTGGGTTAAAGTTTGGAGCGGTATTTGGTATTTCTATAGTAAACGATCTTGTTTCTGGAGCAGAAGAAGGTTCGTCTAAATCGATAACTGTAAGTGTATAGTTACCTGGTGTTAAATTAAGTTCTGTAACACTTAAATCACTAATTCCTGCTGGGTCACTTTCACGTGGAGTAATTGCTGGATTACCTCCAACAAGTCTATACGTATATGTTGGTGGGTTATTCCCATTGGCTGGTGCTACTGTAAATGTAACCGAGCCATCTGTTTCACCAAAACAATCAATATTTGTTTCAACTACATTAACCGTTAGAGGGTCAATTGGAATTGGACACGGATCTAATGTTCTAGTAATAGTAATTACATTACAAGTTGTAAAGCGATCCCTTATTTCAATATTAACTACTCGGTTGGTTCCTGCATTTGGAGTAATTTCTTGATCTACTGCTGCTGTTAAAGGAGCATCTGTTACCACACCTGCAATACTATATACATAATCAGAATCTGCACCGTTAGCAAAAGGCATAAGCGGTTCAATTCTAATAATTGCAGTATCGTTAGTTGTATCGGCATCATTACAAATTCCTTGCCTAGTTACTGTAACATTAAAATTCGTGTCCACTAATTGAGTTGGCTCTGTTAATGCTATTGGTGTTCCAGGAATAGGGCAATTTAATGTAGTTGCTATTAGTATAGGTACATATACTGCATTACTTTCTCCTTGTAAATTAGTAAATACATTATTAGCAGTAGCACTTATTACTGCTGTTCCTGAGGTACGGACTGTTCCTGCGTTAATAGCTGTATTCGCAGTAGTTAGATCTGGGAATTCATACAATTCAAAATCTAAAGGAGGGGTATCACTAGTTACAGCTGTATCTATGTTAATAGTTATGGATCCTGTAGGGTCAGTAGGACAAGTTAAATTAACAATAGTTGGAGTTCCAAAGGCTGGTAATTGTATTGCTGTTTGGCTATCAGTATTGCTAGCTTCACAAGTTCTACTTCCTAAACCATTAAAATCATCGGTAACAGTAATAGTGTATGTAGTGCCCGCTACTAAATTTACTCCGTCAATACCGCTTGTAAAGGTTTCAGTGGTATTTGTAGATCCTGTAATAGTGCTTATTGATGTACTGCCATCAAGTAATTCGTACGTTAATTGTCGTGCGGCTTCGCCAGCAAATCCGTTGGTTACTGTAGCTGTTATGGTTTGAATTTCACCATTACAATCGGGCTCTGAAAGTGCCACATCTACTGCCAGTCTAGGGAAAATTCTGAACGTGTCTTCCGTAGTACATCTTGCTACTAAACTACCTGCTACCTCAATAGTATAACCAATACGGTCGGTAACAGTTATTGTACCTGTTGCCTCGTTAGGGTTACTAGTAGCGGTTAAATCTAAGGCTTGCGCCGGACCTCCATTTACTGTAAATGTGTAGGTTTGGTTGGCATCAAAATTATTTATAGTTGCTGTAATATTAAAACTATTAACATCATTACATTCATCAGTACTAAATTCTTCTAGGGTTAATTCAGGAACTAAGTTTTGCCTTACATCTAATAGTAGGGGGCCACTAATACAACCATTAAAATCACGTACCCAAACCTCAACTTGCCCAATAATATTAGGAGCAACTATTCCAGGTGTTATTACCGCGTCGGTAGGGTCGATAGAAAAGGTATTACTAAGTGGGAAAGAACTCAATTCACTAGGTGCTGCATTAGAAGGGTCAACACTTTCAATACGATACTCAAACGGTCCTTGGCCACCTGAAGCTCTTACTGTAAAGTTTGCTAAACCTTCATTTAATGAAGTAGTGCTTGGGTCGTCACAAGAAGCAGGTATATTATTAACTTCCAAAGGCCCTTCTAATTCAGGAGCTCTACCGATTTCAAATTCTAAAGTGTTACTACAAACGCCTGCGCCTGTAGTTTGAATTACTCTTACCCTTAGTTGACCCTCAGGTAAATTTCTAATCGTTGGCACTACGTTTGTCGCTAAAGCATTTGTTACTGTAACTGTAGGTACCAATTCAACATTATCAAATCTTCGAAAAATATCTACCTCAAACGTTGCTCCTTGACTTGAAGGATCAACATCAAATGTAACATCAACAGCTCCAGAGTTTGGATTACACGATCCAGCATTGGTAGCCATTGCCGAAGTTACCGTTACTGGTGATGGTGGACCTGCAGGAGGCGTTTGAAATATCAAAGTAGACTCACAAGTTGAGTTATCATCAACTACTGTTAACTGAAGGTTTGTATCAAAATCTAATTGTGTCGCACGGAAAATTCTGTCAGTTGTAAACGAGGTATTTAATACTACTCCTGGGGGTAATATTAAAAAATCAGGATCTCCTAACCTTGCAAAATCGTCTCCTGGTACTGATGGATCTACAGGTGTTTGACTACTAAATGCTGATAATCTAAATAAATCAGGATTTACACCACCTTCAACTGCGAAAAACAAAGTAACTCCATTAGTACAATCAATTTCCGAATCTATATCAACAATTGCAATTTCAGGCTCTGGTATAATAGAAAAACGTATTGGAGTAGGATTTGTACATCCATTACCATCGGTTACTATTATAGAATAATTCCCTGCCTGAAGGTCTTGAAAATCGATAGCTCCCGTGGTATTATTATCAGAATCTACTTCTACTGTAGGAGCATTGTCATTAAATAACTGGTATAAATAATCTACTCTTTGTGGTGGTGTTTCGGATCCGGGTACTGTACCTCCAGAAATAGTTGTTTGGAAACTACCCGCAGTCGTATTTCCGTTATTTGGATCACATATTACATTAGTTTGTGTACGAGGTCCTGTTTCTGTAATTGCTATTGGTTGATTAATAATCTCTTCTACCGTAGGTGAAATACACTTAGTAATGGCATTACGAATAACAACTTGAACCGTTAGAGTTGCATTAGTGCCTAAATTTACTACATCGCTGTTAGCTCCCGCAGCTCCAAAAGTTGCACCGTTATCAAAACTATATTCAAAGTTGTTTATTTCGCCGGGGAGCTCCACTAAATTCACTCCTTGTAATTCTGTAGGTACTACTGTAACTACACTATCGTCACCATTACATAAAATTGTAGTAGCTGACACTGCTGGTTCAGTAGGTGCTTCCGGATAATTAGGGGTGAATCGAATAGAGTTTGGTAATACACAACCATTACCATCTGTAATCGTAATTTCAATAATTTGATCATCAAATGAGCTGTCAAAATCAAATCTTGGCGAAGTTACCGTGCCCACATTATCTGCATTACTTGGTGGCGTATTTGATGGTGTTGTAATATTAGTAAGCGTATAAGTAAAAGCGCCATTACCTCCTAAAACGTCAAAGGCAATAAACTCTCCTGTTGCGGGTACATTACCCGATGGTTGACAATCTAAAGTAGTTGCCCTAGTTGGTGTAGTAGTTGTGATTTCATCGTTAATAGTAATTGGTAACACTACTGAACAAGCTTGATCTTGATGCAAGCTGTCTTGAATTTCAAAGTCATAAACACCGCTTGTGGTTGGTGGATTTTGTACTGTTATCTGACCAGGTGTTGATGTAATTCCACTTTCAAAAGTTGCGGGAAAATTAACTTCGTCTCTTAATTTAAAGCGATACCTAAATGGTGGTGTTCCTGTAACATTAAAAATTATGGATGGTGTTCCTGGCAAACAAACATCGGTATTGGTATTTTCCGTAGCTGTAAAATCGGTTACTGGGTTTAAAGTAACTGCTACAGGAGTACCAATACAATTTGGATTTTGCCTAACCGCTATACTTAGCGTAGTAACAACTGTTGGCGCTGTTATTGCAAAGTTTGGATCGGTTACTGGAGCGGTAGCAAAATTATCTAATGAATATTCATAAGTTGCTGAAGTACCTCCGCTTGGTGTTATTGTAAAAGTGTACTGATCGGTTTCACAATTATAAACAGGCTCGGTAGCTACAACGGTTGCTCTAGTTGCAGGCTCTGTAATACGAAATGTATCGGTGTCGGTACAACCCGTAGAGGCATCGGTTACTGTAATGGTATATATCTCTGTCGAAGCCGAAAGCATAGACAAATCTAATGTTGAATTAGTAATTGGTGTTGTTATTTCTTGAACAGGATTAACCTCAGAAGGTAACGTTAACTGGTACGTATAGCCTGTAGTGGCACCCACGTTTGAAAAAGTTACTGTATACGACACTGCTCCACTATCCTCTCCATTACATAGTACATTTGTAGGTGCACCAGAAAGAGTTAAGTTCACAGGAATTACAGGTTCAATTTCTATTGGCCCAGTAACTTCTGTACATAATGTATTGGTTGTTCTTGTTTCAAAAACATACTCTTGCCCTGCTGTTAAGTTTTCAAATAATCCCGAAGGGTTAGCTGTAAATACTGCAGGAGGGTTTACTGGTACGCCGTCGATTGAAAATATACGGTATCCCTCTATGTCTGCATTATTATCTGCATTTGCTGTTACTTGTATGTCTGCCATGTTTTGAGGTGTTCCCGATGTACAAGATAAAACAGGAATAACAATAGGCTCAAATGTAACTGTAGGTAAAGGCGCTATGTCAATATCTTCTGAAAATAAAGAAGTACAATTATTAGCATCTGTAATTTGTACTACATAACTCCCTTCCGTTATATTTTGGAAGTCGCTATAATTGTCAGAAGTTGTTGTACTAACTACTCTATCATCGGCAGTTTCATCAATAGCAGTATTTTCATCATCTTCCGTATCGTTATCGTCAATTAAAGTAAACGTGTATGGAGGAGTACCACCAAAATTAGCTGTAGGGTTGTTTACTCCAATAATAGCTTCTTGAATAGGAGTACCACAGGTGTACGGTTGTACTAAACTAATTGTAACCGGTAGTAACGGATCGGGTTGAGTAATTATAATAGGAATTTCAATGGAAGGACATTCACTAATTAGAGGAAACGCTACTACTGGTGTTCTACTGTCGTCGATACCTGTAAGCTCTTCACAATCAGTTAATCCATTCATATCGGTATCTGCGTCTGGCCTTGTAGCCTCCCCTTCAAAACATGGGTTTCCTGCAGCTGGTGCAGTTTGTACTCCTGTGATATCTATTGCTCGCACCGTATAATTACCCGCAGGTAAGCCTGTAAATACTGGGCTTGTTTGTCGGTCTAATAAATCGGGATCGATTATTATATTGGCATCCGTTGGGGTTGCATTGGTTATTTCATATACTATTTCCGTTTGGGTACCTGCGTTAGCTAGAGGGGAAACATACGGGTTATTCGTGCTTCCTTCAAAAGCACCTATTACAAACCCTCCTGTAGAAAATCCATTACACAGTACATCAGTGCGTGTGTTTTCTCTTGCCTCTATTCCATTAAAAGGTGATATCGAATTAGGAATTGTCGAAGTAGCAATACATGAAGGATTACTAATTACGTTAATTGTGAAATTTTGAATTGAATTTAAAGGAGCATAAATAATAGAGGTGTCTACTGGGTCGTTTTGACCACCTACTGGAGGTTGATTACTTATATCGTCGATCAAAAAATGTGTCAATGCACCTCGCCCACTAACAATTAAATTTCCTGATTGATCATTTATTTCGAAAGTTGTATTGCTTAAATCGAAATTTGGGTCATCTGGTACTGATAATTCTACCCTTAGTTGCGCAGGCTCACAGGTCAATCCTTTTACAATGGTTAATGTAGGTACAATATTAAAAACAGGTTCAACGCTTATGTTACCTTGCTCAACTATACACCTGCTGTTGGCAGGAATATTATCGGTAATCGCAAGGCTATTGTCAAAACCGTTTGCAAATACTCTAATTTTATAATTAATTCCAGGAGCTACATCTCTAAAAATTATATTTTCATCAGGAGAATTATTTATAGTAGCTACTTCTGTATTGTCATCATCATTAATTAACTGATAGAAATAGCTTGGGTTACCGTTATCAACCGTTACTGTAATGTCACCCAAAGTTTCATTACGGGATGTGCTTGGATTATCCGTTCCACAAATAGGGTCTTCACTAAATCTAAAATCTTCAATAGTAACATCTAAAAAAGTTATTGTTTGCCTTAACAGTGGTGGGCAGTCTATAGGCGGACTTGCTGTATCGGCTACACTTCCTGTAATTATTGGGGTCGCTCTTACAATTATTTCAACACTTTGCTGACCGCTTGCTGCAGGCCTGTTTAAAGTATAGATTCCGTAATCACCGTTGGCAACAAAACTGTTGCTATTAACATTTTCTTCTAAAGGGTTTTGAACCAAAACAGGGGTTGAATTTGCCTCGTCAAAAACTGCTTCCGTATTTTCATAAAACTCTAATACATATAACAAACCAGGTGTATTTGCCCTGTTTGGAGGGCTCATAAGTGTATCTGGTAAACCTTGCAGCTCAATAGTTGTAGTGTCATTACATAAAGGTGCCGAAAGCGGAATTAAATTTACATCTGAGTTTAATAAAATAACATTAAAATAACCCACAATTTCACACCCTCCAGGGATTAAGGTAACTCTATAATAATAACTTCCCGTTTGGTTGATACTTATTTCACTAGATGCACCTGCTGTAGTGTTAATAATTCTATCGTAACCACAATCGTCAGGTAATGGATTTGTATTGGGTAATGTTTGAGGCACTAAAAACGGACAGCCTGGACCTTCCCTATCACAAGAATTTTCTTGGTATTGAAAAACTTCAATAGTATAATTATCTAAATATGTTGAAGGGATCGGTATGTCTAAGCTATCATTAGCCCCTGAACCGTCGTCACAAATAATAAATTGAAAAAAATCTAAATCACTTCGTGTTGCACAAACAGGTTCTACAGCAGTACCTCCAAGTATAATGTTCCCTGCATTGTCGGTAAGTAAGTTGAAAGCATCTCTGTTTTCTCCAAAGAAATCGATCACATTAAAGGATTCTAATTGTTGTAAACAAGGGTTAGGAGCTTCTTCAATAACAATGTACAAACCTTCATCTTCTCGATCTACATCAAGTTCATTAGGGCCTGGATCGTCGCCATTAGCCACTTGATTGCTAGTATCGGCTATAAACTCTACGGTACGGTTTCCTGCAAGTGCTTCGGCTTCAAGCTCGTCTAATGTAATTCTTCCGTCATTATTAAGATCTCTTGCGTAATCGGCATCATCAATTATAGAATTTCCATTTCGGTCTTCTGGATTTTCTATTCGGAACCATCGGTAACTTGTAAAGCCAGTACCCGCAGTTAACCTTGTGTCTTGTTCACATACTATAGCTTCAGTAGATTCACACTCACCAACCCTATTCGCTAAGGTTACAGTAGGCCCTTGCTCAACATCATCACAGCCATCTATAAATCTGAAAAAACTATCGCTTTGATCTACTCTCCTATCGTTAATTATACCTTGAAAAGAAGTTAAAGCTACATTTTCAATTCGTTCAATACAAGCGTTTTTGCTAGCATCACATTCATCTAAAACTCCTATACTTTCCAATCGAATAGTTACTTGGGTTCTACAGGACGCATCATTGGCAGGGCATTCCCCTTGAGGAGTAAGGTTTTGAATAGGAATTTCTATTAAGGTGGTGGTAAATGGTAATAGAGTATTTCTATCAATAGACGTTTGATTTGGAATAATTGTAGGGTTAATTTCTACGTTATCTAAAAGTATGCGCGTTGTCCCCGGAATGATAACTGTATTAACCGGTAAAAAATCACTTAAAAGAATATTGGTAGCTACATCATTACCTATATTACGAACCACCAGTTCATACGTTAATTCATCTCCAAATTCTATTACCGCGTTATTTGTTAATTCGTTACCAAACCTGTCAAAAGCTACTTTTAATACCTGTACGTTAGGCGCAATAATTTCGACCGCAAAACCTGTAAAAAAGTTAGAATAACTATCTTGATCGGTAGCTAGCCAAAATGTAGCTTCGTTATCAGTGATTCCCGATTGCCCAGGCCCGCCAGTGTTATCTAATATAGAATTATTGGTGTTATTTAAACTGAAATGATCGGTATCATACCCAAGGGTATTCGAAGAGTTCGGACTTCTAAAATTAGGAGTTCCTGCTAAATCTGTAATGGTACTATTAAAAAAGTTAGTCGTATTATCGGGTGTAGAGTTTTCCCTTAGCGGTACAGCCGCATCAGGTAGTCCATTTGCATCAGCTCCATTTCCTAGCCTCGCTCTAGTAGTGGCTGTTTCAATTAAAAATTGATCTCTTGGTAAACTACGGTCTCCCTCTAAACTAGCGGTAGCTAACCAAGCATTTACAGGTCCTTCAGGAATAGTTTCAAAAGGAGGAGAACTAAAACTAACTGGTGTTTGGTTTTGTCGTATTTGAGTATATCCATCAAAAAACGATATTTGTCTTTCAGTAGCCGTAGATACATTTTCTTCGTAAGCAACCGCTAATGACCAACCTCCTGTTAATCCTGAAAATGGGCGGTATCCTGTAGTTGCCCTAACATTAGCAACTGTCCAAAAACCAGAAACTTGTTCGCCTGAATCTTGTAATGCATTGAATAATTCAGTTACATCGGCAACACAAACGTATGGTAAATTCTGTAATTCAGGAACATCAATACTATCTCTTATTTGTTGAATTTCTGCGGCCGATAAATTACGTCCTAATTCAATCTCGCGCTGTGCTATTAATCTGTTTTCAGCGTTTATTTCAGATTGATTGTTAAAAAACGAACCATCAATACCATCGACAATAACATCGGACTTTAATTTTAAGCCCCCTGGATTGGTTGAAGGCACTATGGTATCAAAAGAAATATTATAGTACTGATCCCCGTTGGGTGGTAAAATTTTAATTTCTGTGTAATCCTCACAATTGTTTCCACAAAAACGACTTCTAGGCGTATTACTTCCTCCAGGGTCAACCTCTTGATCGAAAAATTGTGTAAATCTCGATGATCCATCATTAAATCTTTCGAATCGCCTTCTACTTCGATCTTCGAAGAGCCTATTATTAAAACCGTTTACAGTTTCATTAGGATATGCTGCAGACCAATATAAAAAAGCGCGTCTTACAATTCCACAAGTGGGGTTTATTAACAGCTCGGCACCACTCGAGGAAAAAGTACCTTCGGTACTCGGAGAAGTTGGTGCGCCATCAGGATTTTGTGTGCCTCCGTACTCAAAATTAATGCTATTTGCCTTAAAAGCTGCGCTAAACCTATTATCAAAATCAGGATCACTGTCAATATCAATATACGCTCTAGTATACAGTGAGTTATCGTCTGTTCTTTCATCAATACGAATTATATCTCCGTTTTGATTTCTTCTAGTATCTCTTCTAAGTGTTACCGAATTTAAAACCCCATTATTATTTTGTGCATCAAAGGGATCGTTAGGTTCATAACTAACGCCCTCTATTACACCCCTTACCCCTAATATACTGTTTCCTGTAACCGTCATGTCACCACGAACCGTAATCGTATCCCTTATGGTATAAGGAATTATTTCTCCTACACTTTGTGCCAAGATGGTATTAGAAAAAAAACTTAAAAATAGTATGGTGGCTATTTTAATAATTCGGGAGTATAAATGTTTTTCCATGGGGTAACATTTTGGGTTTTTGGTACTGTTTTGAGTTATTACTCTATTTTGTTGGGACTATAATTTACTACTTTTCTGAGGTTTTCACCATCTTCAATTTCGTTTTTAACAGTCTCTTTTTTTTATCTAAATCAATAATACGATCGTTTGTTATTTCTTTTTGATTGCTTTTAGATTTCACTAAAGCATCTATAAAATATATAACGTCTTTACTTTTAATATTAATTTGCGGTTGCATAAAAAGCTCTTTCGCAAAAAAATCTTGTTGTTGTTCAATAATATCCGAGTTCAACCCCATTCCGTTAGAGTTTGTTCTATTATTTTCTGATCCTTGTTGAGGCAATAACGTTCGTTTTAAAGTTGTAGTACGTCCAGTTTCGTCTTTTTCAACTTTTTTGGTCGTTCTTTTCAGTGCTGCCTGAACTGCTTTTCTACGTTCTTCTTTCTGATCTTCATCACTAATAATTTTTTTAACTCTTACCAGCTCTGCTCTTTTCTTATTTTCAACCTCTTCTTTTATAGTAGTAGTTGTTCTTGTAATCGTTGCTTTTTTCTTGTTTGCCTCTTCCGCTTCTTTAGCTAATCTTTCTTGCTCTAACCTAGCTTCTTCTGCTAAACGTATTTCTTCAGCAATACGAGCTTGTTCCGCTTTTCTTGAAGCTTCTTCTTCTGCTGCAATACGAATGGCTTCTGCTTTTCTTCGTTCTTCTTCTAAACGAGCAGCCTCAGCAATTCGAGCCGCTTCCTCTCTTGCTAAACGTTGCTCTTCGGCGATACGTGCTTGTTCGGCTTGACGAGCTGCTTCTTCCGCTGCCAAACGTTGCTCTTCGGCGATACGTGCTTGCTCGGCTTGACGAGCTGCTTCTTCCGCTGCCAAACGCTGCTCTTCGGCGATACGTGCTTGTTCGGCCTGACGTGCCGCTTCTTCAGCTGCTAAACGTTGTTCTTCGGCGATACGTGCTTGCTCGGCCTGACGGGCTGCTTCTTCCGCTGCTAAACGTTGCTCTTCGGCGATACGTGCTTGCTCGGCCTGACGTGCCGCTTCTTCTGCTGCTAAACGTTGCTCTTCTGCGATACGTGCTTGCTCGGCTTGACGGGCTGCTTCTTCCGCTGCCAAACGCTGCTCTTCGGCGATACGTGCTTGCTCGGCCTGACGGGCTGCTTCTTCAGCTGCTAAACGTTGTTCTTTGGCGATACGTGCTTGCTCGGCCTGACGGGCTGCTTCTTCCGCTGCTAAACGTTGCTCTTCGGCGATACGTGCTTGCTCGGCCTGACGAGCCGCTTCTTCTGCTGCTAAACGTTGCTCTTCAATTTTTTTAGCTTCAACAGCTTCTTTTTCAACAATTACTCGTTTCAAAGAACTTAAAATACGATCCTTTTCTTCTGCCGGTATCAATGTAGAAGTACGAATCAATGTTGCTCTTGCTTTTGTTTCTTCTAAATTTCCTTCTGATATTATAGCTTCCGTTTCAGTTATTAGGGCTTGTCTTTCTTCTGCTTCTTTTTGGGCTTGCTCAACTAAACGTGCTTTCTCCGCTTCTTTTTCGACAATTACTCCTTTCAAAGAACTTAAAATACGGTCCTTTTCTTCTG
The DNA here is from genome assembly GCA_937958985.1 of uncultured Aquimarina sp. GTDB lineage: Bacteria > Bacteroidota > Bacteroidia > Flavobacteriales > Flavobacteriaceae > Aquimarina. The sequence continues at coordinate 14,253 of CALGLV010000020.1, read as the reverse complement.
CTGGAATTAATGTAGAAGTACGTATTAAAGTGGCTCTTGCTTTTGCTTCCTCCAAACTTCCTTCCGATACTATAACTTCTGTTTCAGCTACTAACTTTTGTGCCTGTTCTGCTTGACGGGCTGCTTCTTCAGCTGCTAAACGCTGTTCTTCTGCTATACGTGCTTGCTCTGCCTGGCGCGCTGCTTCTTCTGTTGCTAGGCGCTGTTCTTCTTCAATACGTGCCTGTTCTACTTGGCGGGCCGCTTCTTCAGCTGCTAAACTTTGCTCTTCGGCAATACGTGCTTGCTCGGCTTGGCGGGCCGCTTCTTCAGCTGCTAAACGTTGCTCTTCGGCAATACGTGCTTGCTCGGCTTGGCGGGCCGCTTCTTCTGTTGCTAAACGTTGCTCTTCGGCAATACGTGCCTGCTCGGCTTGGCGTGCTGCTTCTTCTGTTGCTAGGCGCTGTTCTTCGGCAATACGTGCTTGCTCTGCTACACTTTCCGCCTCTTTTTCTACGATAACTCTAGTTAATGTACTTAAAATACGGTCTTTTTCTTCCGCAGGTATTAATGTTGAAGTACGAACTAAAGTGGCTCTCGCTTTTGCGTCTTCTAAACTTCCCTCGGCTATTATTTCTTCAGTTTCAGAAACTAAAGTACGTCGTGCCTCTTGTTCACTTGCCAAACGTTGCTCTTCTGCTAAACGTACATCCTCGGCTTGGCGCGCTGCTGTAATAGCTGTTTCTTTTTCTACGATTATTCTAGTTAAAGAACTCAAAATACGGTCTTTTTCTTCCGCAGGTATTAATGTTGAAGAACGTACTAAAGTGGCTCTTGCTTTTGCTTCTTCTAAACTTCCTTCAGCTATTATTACTTCTGTTTCAGATAACAAGGTACGTCGTGCCTCTTGTTCGCTTGCCAAACGTTGTTCTTCAGCTAATTTTTCAGCAACAGCTTCTTCGTTTTTTTCATTTTCAATACGCTTTAGGGTACTTATTTTTTTAGCTTCTTCAACAGCTGCAATTTCTTCTTGCTTTTTGACTATCCTTTGTAGTCTGCTCAATATTTTTTTCTTTTCGCTCTCAGGAATATACTTGTTTTGATTTATTTCATCAATACTATTCTGAACTGCAACTGTATTTTCTTCGTCAAGCAATAAATTTGTAGATCGTACTAACTCTGCTCCTCTGGCTTTTCTTTTTTCTTCCAAAGCAATAGCCTGCTCATTTTCTTTAACTTTTTGGTTTATACTCGCTAACAATTTCTCTTTTTCCGCAGTTGGAATAAACTTATTTTGCCTTATTAGAGATGCTCTATTTTTAGCTTCTTCTATGTTATTACCCTCTAATAAAAGTGTGGTAGATCGTACTAATTCTGCTCCTTTTTTACGCTCTTCAGCTTCTAATGATGCAATTCGGGTAGCTTCTTTCTGTTGAATAATTCGCTGTAATCTAGCTGTAATTTCTTTCTTTTCTTCCGGCGAAACGTATTTACTACTCTTAATCAATGTTAATGTGCTTTGAGCATCGGTAACATTTTCTTCATCTAAAAATTTAGAAACCCTTTTCAGCGTAGCCCTAGCTTCGTTTTTGGCATTCGTCTCTTCAGCTATACGTATTTTTTCTTCTTCAATATCTTGAGAAATTTCTAGCTTTTTTGTGTATCTGGCGAGCAACGATTTTTTATCATCCTCTGATATATACTTACTGTTTTTAATACGCTCTAAGGTTGCTTTTGCCTTTTCTAAACTGTTATCGTTAATTTGTAAGCTAACAGTTCTTACCAATTCACTAGCCTTATCTTTTTCTTCCGCTTCTTTTAGTTTCGTAGTTCTTAACAAAGCAGCTTTGGCTTTAGCTTCTTGAAGTGTTGCTAGTTTCGTTTTGTTTTGTTCACGGGCTTCACGTAGCGCTATTATTTTTTCAGCTTTGCTTAACTCGTTTCTTTTTGGTAATTTTCTTTTAGCTTTTGGCTTAGATGGGGTTCTTCTTCGTCCTCTTCGTTGGGGTTCAACAAAATTATAAGCCAATGTAAATTCGTGATTTAAACCAAAAACATCGGCGTCTCCTAAACCTCTTTCAACAGTATACGCTATGGTTGCTTGCGGGGTTACATTGAATCCTAAACCTAGTGACACTCCAAATGTTTGGTTGTAGCCTAATTGTGCGAAACCGTATTTACTATTTTCAACAAATCCGTTTACCCCTACTACAGGATCAAGAGCTGTTTCTTTTTCTACGTATAACATCCCTCTAAAAGTATTTGGGGATCTTCTAGCAAAAGGGCGAGAGTACATTCCATGTACCACGATTGTATTGGATTTGAAGGTATTTTGATTTCCGCCTAAGGAAGCACTAATGATATTTCGTGCCGTTATTCCGAAATCAAAGTTTTTATAATTTAAGTTTACCCCTGGGGTTACTCTTAGTAAGGAAGTTCCCTCGAACTCACCTAACAGAGAGTTGTTTTCAATAGCTCCTGTGGTTCTTAATTCTGACTTTAACCCTACGCGTTGGTAAGAAACATTGGCCCCAAAAGCTACGTAAGTATCTCTATTGAATTCTACATTATAGGTATAATTTAATACTCCGCCAAAATGAGAAATTACTCCAATATTTTGTTGAAACAATCCCCCTCCAAAACTCATGTTTTCGTTAAGCGTTTTGCTGTAGGTTGCATTTATGTTTCTTGGAGCATCGTCAAAATCAATTTTTTCCAAACGACCGTATACGGATATATAACCATTTTTATCGCCAGAATCGGCAGCTACTCTGTCAAACGAAAAAGCAGGATTGAAAAGAAAGCGGTTGTACTTAGCCGCATTATGTACCGCCTGAGTTGGAGGCCCGGCAGCGGTTTCGCTTTGGGCAAAAATGCTTTGAATGACAAAGCTTAGAACGAAAAGAATAGATAGTTTTCTGTTCATAAATACTTTATCTAATAATTGTTATTGATCCTTTTTCCAAAGGATTGTTATTTTCGCTGATGATATAATAGTAAACACTTTCCAAAAGTTCGTCATCGGGCCAAGTGCCGTTATAGTTGTTTTGATTTAATACCTCTACCCCTGTAGAAGAAATTATTTGCACATTAACATTAGGCTGACCTGTAAACTGCACAGGTAGTTGCCACCTCCTGTTATTAGAACCATTTGGAGTTAATATATTAGGGATAACTACTGATGCTTCACTAATAAAAACAGTATTTAATCTTACGGCAGGGCAGTTATCAAAAGTAACTTCTACAAAATAATTTCCTGCTTCGTTGATTTCTACGGAACTGCTTGTTGATATTTGAGCTTGTCCGTTTGGAGCATTAAAATCTTCCCTGAACCATAAGTAGGTGTATAACGATGCTATGGCCTCATCGGTTAAAGGCACTGATAAATTTGAAGTAGGGTTGCTTTCATCTAGTATTGTTGGAAATGCTTCAATAGCTAATTCTCCTGGATTTAATTGTACAGGCAAAATATTAGAGGTAAAAACAACTGTTCCTAAAGTGATTTCTGCGAAATAATTTCCGTTTCCTCCGGCATTATCAATAATAATACTTGAACCTGTAAATTGAGTCAGTTCTTCATTATTATTGAACCATGAGATACCAAAATTATTAAAATTAGACCTAGGTATTTCTATAACACTGTTATTTACCGTAGTAGAAATAGTTGAAATGTTAACACCTACTCTGCTTAAAATACAGGGGGCATAACCCGGATTGTCATAATTTAGTGTTACCGTTAAATTATCGATAGGGATTACTTGAATAGCGGTATCTGTAGTGTCTTCATTAAAAGTATTACATGATGAACCTGATATCATGGCAGTATAATTACCTGGCCCCGTGGCAGTAATTGTTGGACTATTACTATTTGCAATTGCAACATTATCTTTAAACCAAGTAATTGTAATAGGGCTTTGCCCTGTTGCTTCAACAGTTAAAACCTCTTCTTCTCCAGGAATATCTGGCACAATTAAAGATTGATTTGCGGCAAAATTGATAAACGGATTGTTTAAATCAATAAAAATTTCGTTTTGTGACTGCGTAGCACATCTTTCTTCGGCACGTTGATTATCATCAGAAATTTCAAGGAAATACATCCCCTCAGAATTAATATCTGAAACGGTTATGGTAGGATTTGTTTCACCAGAAATCGCTACGTCATTTCGTATCCATTGGTAAGAAAAAGCAGTATCAACAAAGGAACTTGATAAGGTAACACTAGATTCATCAGCACAAAAAGGATTCTGTCCTGAAGTTAAAGAAATCGAAAAACTGGGAACTTGAGTCGCAACGGCTTCAAAAACGGTCACAAAATTTGATCGTGCCTCAGGTAATATAGGAGCACACTCTCCTAATGGTGGCGTAAAATAATATCGTCCCTCTACATTTGCCTCTAAGGTGTTTGTGTTTTCACCAGGAATTATTTGATCGCCTAAGGCATCTGTTATCCTATGCCATACATATATGGGTAAATTGTCGGGAACTGCACGCAATTGTCCAAATTCACACAATACTCTTGGATTCAACTCTAGTACTGTAAGGTCATAAAAAAAAGCAGAAAATTGATTGGATCTAGAACTTTGTAATGTTCCGTTTAACTGTTCAACTCTAAGCCTATATTCATCACTAGCCAATGTGGTTCCTTCTCCATCAATTATCGGGTATGAAAAATCAATGAAATCAATATTATTTCCTGAATTGGTTGTTTCTGCAACAATGATAGAGTTACTGTTAAAGCCTCCTTCTTTATTAGATAATCTTAAAACAAATGAAGTTCCGTTAGCAATTGGTCCTCCAGAAATTTCTACGGATATATTTTGTAATTCATTTACTAAAACAAAACAAGCATTACCGGTACTTGGCCTAGAAATGGATTGTGAAAATCCTGCACAAGACATACACGCAGTGATAACTGTTGCAATAAATACCTTAAAAAATCGTTGATTTGAACGGCACATAACAATAAAAGCGTAGGTTACTATAGCTTTGGGAGCTGTTAGTAAGGGGTTAATAACTTCTTTTAATGTACTAAAATAGCAAGAATTATTTTAGGAGAGAGTTAAAGAAGTGTATTTTTTACTATTTACATTGTTTTTTGACCTAAAAACACTTGTTTTGGACTCTTAGAATGATTATAATTTAATAAAAGCCACAATTGCAATCCTATATTTTATAGAGGTTCTATTTTTTATTTAGTAGAACTTGACTGCAAACAAAAATGACACGCTGTTGTTTGTATAGCTTAGTAATTATTGCGCTTAATAAAAATAGATCCGTTAATTCAAAAAATGTAAGCCAAAAGTATCACCTTGATTAATAATGTGAGCTCTAACATATTTTGAGACTACATTTTAGTATAAAATGAGAAATCCGTTTCAAAAACGAATCATAATATTATATTATTGAATTTATTTTTAACATAAATCCTTCTGATGAAAAATGAATTGTTTTAAGGGGTTTTATCACTCTTAAAAAAAAGACGCAAATACTTTGTTTAATTTCTTTAAAAAAAGCCTTAAATCGCTTTATTTGAGTTTTTTTTCTTCAAAACATAAATTTTTGAAGAAAACTGACCTGTAAATAGCGCTTTTATGTTAGAAAGTAATCCTACCCCAAAAGCTCTGAAATAATTGATTTTTTTTGTTTTGTATTTTTCGGAAAGTAAAGACACATAAAAAGAATCGAACCACATAGGTTTTGTTTCTACTAATTGAAACCCATACTTAGTGGCTAGTTTTTCAATTGATGTTTCTGAGAAATGCCAAATGTGTCTTGGTACGTCAAAAGCTGCCCAATAATTTTCATAAAACAAGGCATCGTAACTTTTATGATTTGGAACCGCGATTACAATAACACCTTCAGGATTTAATAATCTCTTAAATTCTGAAAATTGTTGTTTTAAATCTTCAACATGCTCCAACACGTGCCACATTGTAATTGCATCGAAAGTATGATTTTGAATTTCAAGAGAATTTTTTACACTAATCGCGTTTTTTTCGTTGGATAGCTTTCTTGCTTTTTCATTAGGCTCTACCCCTATGGAATGCCACCCTTTACTATTTAACTTTTCTAAAAAAGAACCTGTTCCGCTACCAATATCTAATATCGATTTATTTTCTAAATCTATATACTTAGACACTAAGCTTTCTTTACTTTTAATAGTTATCGATTTTACTAATTGGTACAGCTTATCTATTAAAGAATTTTTTGCATCTGTATGCGAAATATACTCTTTGCTATCATAATATACTTCTATATTTTCTGGGACAGGATTAGTTTTGTACCAATCGTATTCAGAATTATATACTAGCGTAAATTCTTTTTGAGAAATGGAGTAGTCGGTTACTTTTATTGACTTCATTAAGTAGGTTTCACGTGGAACGATGAATAATTATTTGGATATTCAGTACTAATTAAAATTAGTATTAGCGTCCTAAATGAACCAACAACACCGAAATATCGCTTGGAGAAACACCGCTTATACGGGAAGCTTGGGCAATAGTAACAGGCTTAATTTTTGACATCTTCTCCCCTGCTTCATAGGATAAAGATTTAAGTTTTTTATAATCAAAATTATCAGGAATTTTAAGATGCTCTAACCTTGACAATTTATCTGCATTATTTTTTTCCTTTTCGATATAGCCAGAGTACTTAACTTGAATTTCAGCTTGATCTAACATTTCTTGATTTAACTGATTTTTTTCAACATAAGTTTTAATGCTTTCTACCTCCAACAAATCGGTAAGTGATATTTGTGGGCGAGACAATACCTTAAAAATTTTATCACTATGTTTCATTGGTGCAGAAGATTTTTCTTCCAAAATAGGATTTGCTATTTTTTCGGAAATACTCGTTTCCTTTAAGAAACTAATAAAAGAGCTTGATTTTTCTTTTTTATTTTCCATAGCTCTCATGCGTTCATCGGAAGCTAAACCAATAGCATTTGCTTTTGGTGTTAATCTAAAATCGGCATTATCTTGCCTAAGTAGCGTTCTGTATTCTGCTCTTGAAGTAAACATTCTATAAGGTTCTTCGGTTCCTTTTGTAATAAGGTCGTCAATTAAAACTCCTATATAAGCCTCATCCCTAGTTAATATTAAGGGCTCGTTTTCCTTAACTTTTAGGGCAGCATTCATTCCTGCCATTAGCCCTTGAGAAGCTGCTTCTTCGTAACCGGTAGTACCATTTATTTGTCCGGCGAAATATAATCCATCGATTAACTTAGTTTCTAATGTGTGCTTTAATTGCGTTGGCGGAAAATAATCGTATTCTATGGCATATCCTGGTCTGAAGAATTTAACTTTTTCGAAACCTACAACAGATCGCAAAGCTTTAAATTGAATATCCTCTGGTAAGGAAGTGGAAAAACCATTTACATAAACTTCACAGGTATTCCATCCTTCAGGCTCAATAAACATTTGATGACGTTCTTTATCTGCAAAACGGTTTATTTTATCTTCGATAGAAGGGCAGTATCGCGGCCCTATACTTTTTATAGAACCATTAAACATAGGTGACCTATCAAAACCTTCTTTTAGTAAATCATGAACTATAGGTGAGGTATATGTCATGAAACACGAACGCTGTTCGGTTAATGGTTTTGTCTCTGGAGCGTAACTGAATTTTTCTGGTTTGGTATCGCCCGGTTGCTCAATCATTTTTGAATAATCTAAAGAACGACCATCCACTCTAGGTGGTGTTCCCGTTTTCATTCTACCCGATTCAAAACCTAAATCTACCAATTGTTCAGTAATACCCGTAGCGGCTCTTTCCCCTGCTCTACCTCCGCCGAATTGTTTTTCGCCTATATGAATCAATCCATTTAAGAAGGTACCATTGGTAAGCACTACAGATTTACAACGCACTTCAATTCCTAACGTTGTTTTTACGCCACAAACTCTTCCGTTTTCTATAATTAAACCTGAAACCATTTCTTGATAAAAATCAAGATTCTTGGTTGCTTCGAGTTTCATTCTCCAATCCTCAGCAAAACGCATGCGATCGGATTGTACTCTAGGACTCCACATTGCGGGTCCCTTTGACTTGTTTAGCATTTTAAATTGAATAGCTGAGCTATCGGAAATTATTCCACTATAACCACCTAGCGCATCAATTTCACGAACTATTTGACCTTTAGCAATACCTCCCATCGCAGGATTACAACTCATTTGAGCGATGTTCTGCAGGTTCATTGTAATTAATAAGGTGCTACAACCCAAATTTGCAGCAGCGGCTGCAGCTTCACTTCCTGCATGTCCTGCGCCAACTACAATAACGTCATATTCTTGTCCAAACATATTATCTAAAATAACTTGCTGCTTTAGTTTTTAAAAAATCAATACTAAAACAAAAAGGTTAATTACTATAAACGTTCCACGTGGAACCATTTTAATGCGTATGATTTAAATTCTATTGCAAAATTACGATGAAATATCGACTAATCAATACTGATAAAACAAAACGAAAGTTAAAAGACTCTCTATCGTTCCACGTGGAACATGTTGATTTTTTCTTCCTCTTTAGAGCGCATCAATAAAGCTTCTGAATTACTCTTGTCTTTATATCCACATAAATGAAGCACGCCATGTACTATCACTCGAAGCAATTCAGCAGCAACAGCAACCTCGTTAATGACAGCATTTTCATTAACTCGATCTATCGATATGTATATGTCTGCTGAAATAAAATTAGCATTAGAATTGTCAAAAGTAATGATGTCGGTATAGGTGTCGTGATCTAAAAAACGTTGATTAATATCTAGCAAATAACTGTCGTTACAGAATACATAATTTATATGACCTATAACTTTATTTTCGGATTTAGTAACCTCAAGTAACCAAGATTTAATAGCTAGCTGGCTTAAGGAAATAGACACATCAATTGAATTAAAAGTAATCATGTTAATTGGTAAAATAGCTGTTAACTTTTCGCTTGTAATTTGGCTTCAAAGGTAGTGCTTCTCTGTTGAGAATTTCAGTACTATTAAAATACTTTTTAATTTGTTGGGGCGTGATCACTTTATCAGAAACAAAAGATTTTGTGCTGTTTTTGCTTTTACGATTCTTGTCTTTTTCTTGTTGAAATTGAGCTTTGTCTAATTTAAATAATTGATGTTTTAGATTAAGCATCCTATTTAACGTCTCTTCATTAAACCCTTTTTCAATAAGATCGTTTTCAACTTGTTTCATTAAATTAAGTACACGTGATTGCGCATTAGGTTGAATACCCTCTTTGGCAATTCTATCTTCTAATTGATTCCTAAGATCTTGTTGTTGCTTATAAATTTCGAATAATTGTTGGTAATCATTTTCTTCACTGTCAATAGCATTACCATCATTTCCGCCGCCAGATTTACCTTTTTTTCCTTGCGAAGAATTACCCTTATCGTTAGAATTAGAATCTTTAGGATTATCTGAGCTATTGGATTTCCCATCAGACGATTGTTCTTTACCATTATTAAAATCCTTTGTATCGCCTGGCTTCTTACCACCGTCTCCTGATTCCCCTTGTGAGCCTTTGCCATTTCCTTTTCCGGAAGATTTACCATCGCTATTCTCACCTACACCTATAGATTCTTCTCCGGATGGGTCGCCTTTTCCTTTTTCACCAGAACCCTTTCCTAAACCAAATGAACCGTCTTCTCCAAACTCACCATTTTCTCCTGATTGACCTGCTTTGCCACTTTTACCACCTTTTCCTTGTTCGCCAGATTCTCCTTTCTCACCTCCGTTACCCTCTTTCCCAGAATTGCCTTGCTCCCCTTGTTTTCCTTCTTGTCCTTCCTTACCCGATTCACCTGGTTTCTTTTTTCCACCACTACCCTCTTTGCTTGAATCACCAGGCTTTTTTTGTCCTGCTTGTAATGCTTCTTGAAAAGCCTTATTCAACGATTCTTGTTTTTTTATAATGTCCGGTAATTGAAAACCTTGATCTTTCGGTTTTCCTTTTCCTGGTTTCATTCGTTGATTCATTTGCTTCAAACTTTGAGAAAGCATTACCGCTAAATCATTAGAATTAGATATTGCAAAACGCAACTTTGTAACACCTTGATAAGCTCTATTATCAGCAATGCTTTCCAAGGAACTATCTAAATTGTAATCAATATCTGAAATAAGATCGTTTACTTTGGTTCCTATTTTTGGGTTGCGGGAAGATACCGCATAAAGACTATCATCAATGTGTTTAAAGTGTTCTCGTAATTGATTTTGAGTACGGATGTATTTAGAATAATTAGGGTTGTTGTTAGAGATATTAGAAAAATTATTCATGTTATCCTCCTGCTCAATAGAAAACAATACAAGGTTATCTAAAATTTGACGTAACGATTCTTCATCATCCTTTAATTGTTCGCCACCAGATGCAGCAGAAGTTTTAGACATTTTATCGGCTAAATTTTTAAGCATAACACCTGCTACATTTTGTTTGCTTTTTGCTAATTCAGTATTTGATTTTTTTAGATTTTCAATAGCTTCTGTAATCTTAGATTCAATTTTTCCTTCATATACTGAATCATCATCAAGCGCCATTGGCTTTCTAAGTTTAGAGTTATGTTCGCGTAAATCATCAAGCTCTTCTCTAATGATTTTGTATTCCTTTTTAATCTGTTCTTCAATTTCAACTGTTGAAGGTTTTGTAGCAACATCAATTTGCTTTTCAGAAAGTAATTCTAACATTTGAACTATACGTTGATGCTTATCTATTACATAATATCTTTTAGTAAGTTCTAATATTTGATTCAGATTTTTTGTAACTTTTTTGTTCTCTTTTTTTAGTTCGTCAACTTTGTCTTTAAGTTCTTTAGGAGATAATTTTTCTACTGCCTTTTTAATTTCTTCAATAAGCTTTTTGTTTTGTTCTAATTGCTTTTTTGTACGCTCTAATTCTTCTTTAGTTAAGTTGTCTTTTTTATCTACATTATCTAAAGCCTTCTCCAAATTATTAGCTAACTTTTTTAGCTTTTTTTGTTCTTTAAACTGCTTTTCTAATAACGATGACAACTTCTCTTTTTCTTTAAAAGATAAACTCAATGATTGTTTTTGAAGCTTCGAAAAACTTTCAAGATCCAACTTTGAGTCTTCAAATTTTTCGATGGTGTTTTGAAAGTCGTCTAATTGCTGCTGTTGTGATTGAGACTCTATTTGTTGTTTCTCAATTTTAGAAACTACATTGTAATTAAAAGTTTTAGATTTTGAAGATTTGTAATTATTGAAGGTGTCATTATCATAAACCTGAAAATAAAAAGCATAATTAGCCGCTTCTTCAAGGTTAAGATCGTTCGGGAAATGATACGTAAATTCAGAGGATAAACCTTTACTTATAGTAATACCTTTCTTCTGTTTTATGTCGGGAGATTTTGTGTTGTAATAAACCAAATTAACATTACGCAAACCATAGTCGTCCGAAACTCTGCCATAATATAATGAACGATTTTTTACAATAGAATCTGTTTTAGTTAATACATTAATTAGTGGAAATTGATCTTTAACAACTTCAATATTAAAATTTAACTTTTCATGATTTTGTACAAATTCGTTTGAACTTGTAATCGTATAATTAAAATCATCCGCTATACGTTTTTTATATAAAAACAAGGGCTTCTTATTATCAAAAGAATAAACAGAATCGTTATAAGAAATATTAATAACGTCGGCATTAGAGCTTTTAATATTCCAAATTAGTTTGGAGCCTTCCGGAACAATAGCGTTACCCGAATTATTAATAATTATTGTCTTTTTTAATGTATGCTTTGGGGCATCTACACGCAAACTAAAATCTAAAATAGAAGGCACATCATTTACCTTTAAAGTGAACTCGAAACTAGAAACCGTTCCCGAAGAAAGTTTAAACTCAATTGGGTTTTGTACAGATTTAAAGGTATGCTGAAATTTATTAAAATCGGTTTTCTTTAAAAAATAGGATTCATTATTAAAGTTAATTTTTATTTGAGAAGGTAACAATTTACCCTCCGTCATAACTTCCAAAGTAAAGTCGTTATTCTGTAAAGCATTCAAATCGGAATTTATAATATTAAAATAAAAAGGTGCCGGTGCTGTATAGGCAACATCATAATTCACAACTCTAGATAAGCTTTTTTTATACCAATCAAATCCTTTAAAAACACTAAACAGTAAAAAGAATAAAACAGGTATTAAAACATACTTGCTGTAGCTAAAACTTTTTTTAAAATTGATAGCCTTGGAAAAAGGTAATGGAGAAAGGAATTTGGATTTTTGAGCAATGCTAGCTTCCAATAAATCGGAATTAACATCGTTAGATTTAAGTTGTATTAAATTAATGAGTTGATCATCAATTTCGGGAAAGTGTTTTCCTATAATTTCAGAGGCTTGTATAGGGCTAATTTGATTTCCTATTTTAACCAACTTTGCTAATGGCAAACCTATGAACCGAATAAACAGATAAAACGATATTAGAATAAACGACCAAAACATTACTAGCCTAACAGTTGTAGACATCCATAGGAAGTTTTCCAATAAAAGAATACTCAAAAAATACACTAAACCAATAGCTAAAAATATTAAAAAACCTTTAATAAGCTCATTAACATAGTATTTTTGGATAAACTTTTTAACCTTTTCTAAAACAAGATTATAATCTGTAGGCATCTAAAATAATTTAACTTATAAAGTTACTAATTATTCTGAATCAAAAACAGTTTAAAACGTAGGTTATAATTTCCAAGATCAAAGCAAATTCTCAAATCATAATTCTTAATACAAATACAAACAGAGTATATTTGCATCAAAATTTAAAACTATGTCAGCAGTTAGAGTTCGATTTGCTCCTAGCCCTACAGGACCACTTCATATTGGTGGATTACGTACCGCATTATTTAACTACTTATTCGCCAAAAAAAATAACGGAACTTTTATACTCCGTATTGAAGATACCGATCAGACTCGATTTGTAGATGGAGCTGAAGATTATATTAAAGAAGCTTTAGACTGGTGTAATATTCCTTATGATGAAGGACCTGGAAAAAATGAAAAATTTGGACCTTATAAACAAAGTGAGCGTAAACATTTATATAAAGCTTACGCTGAAGAATTAATTACTAAAGGAAATGCTTACTATGCTTTTGATACCGCTGAAGCTTTAGATGCTCATAGAAAAGAACACGAAGCTAACGGTAAAACATTTATTTACAATTGGCATAATCGTGAAAAACTAACTAATTCCTTAAGCCTTTCGGCAGAAGATGTTGCCGCTAAGATTGAAGCTGGTGAACCGTATGTAATTCGTTTTAAAACACCACAAGATGAAACTTTGATAATGCAAGATAGTATTCGTGGAACAATTACCATAAATACAAATACCCTTGACGATAAAGTGTTGTTTAAAAGTGATGGCATGCCAACCTATCATTTAGCAAATATTGTTGACGATCATTTAATGGAAATTTCGCATGTAATTCGTGGCGAAGAATGGTTGCCTTCTATGCCATTGCATATCCTACTCTACCGTGCCTTTAATTGGAAAGCACCTGAGTTTGCACATTTATCGTTGATTTTAAAACCTGTAGGAAAAGGAAAATTAAGTAAGCGTGATGGTGATAAACTAGGTTTTCCTGTATTTCCTTTAAATTGGGAAGATCCTAAAAGTGGAGAAATTTCTTCAGGGTACAGAGAGGCAGGTTTTTATCCGGAAACCGTGGTGAACTTTTTAGCCCTACTTGGATGGAATCCTGGAACGGAACAAGAAATTTTTAATTTAGAAGAATTGATAACTGCTTTTGATTTAAACAAAGCAAACAAATCTGGTGCTAAATTTGATCCAGAAAAAAACAAGTGGTTTCAACAACAATATATTCAGAAAAAAGATTTAAAAGAGCTTACGGGTGATTTTGAAGCGCTTTTAAAAAATAAAGGTATAAGCACTTCAATAAATCTAGAAAACCTAACAGCGATGCTTAGAGAGCGTGCTGTTTTTAGTGCTGACTTGTATGAATTGGGGAAATACTTTTTTGAAGCGCCTACTTCTTATGAAGCTAAAGCTTCCAAAAAAGCTTGGAAAGATGGAACTTCTGATTTAATGAAAGAATTAATTGAAAAAATTGAAGGTATCACTGATTTTTCATCTGAAAATGCAACCACCGAAATTAAAGCTTGGATTACCGCTAAGGAAATTGGTTTTGGTAAAGTAATGATGCCTTTACGATTGGCTTTAGTAGGTTCTCTTTCCGGACCCGATGTATATGAAATTGCAGCTACTTTGGGAAAACAAGAAACCGTAACTAGATTGAATAAGGCTATTGAG
>CALGLV010000019.1 GCA_937958985.1 uncultured Aquimarina sp. | reverse complement strand
GATAATTCTAAAACAGTTTTTCCTGTATCTAATAAAGAAACAAGAGTCTCTTTAAATTCTTGGTCATAAATCTTTTTACCCATAATACAAATCTAATTTAATCACATAAATTCGTACCAACAAAACTAGACATTCCATTATAAACTTAGTCTCTTTTTGAAATTCTTCATGCAATAAGAATATCTTTTCTAAAAAGGTTCGTTTAGGAGAAACAACAGGTATTGTTATTTCTGTTTCAGCAAAAGGCAGTTCTTTAAACTCCTCAGAAACCATAGAAATAATAGATTTATTTTCTACAGGTTCCATTAAGGAACGTGCGCCAACTTCTATTAATACTCTTGGTCTTAAATAGGTGGATGTTTCTGTTAAAGATTTATATCGTAATTCAATAACCAAAGGGTCGGTATCTGTATCTTTTGTTTTTTGAACAACTAATTCATAATCTGAAACACCTAATTTAAATAAAGCATCATTAATGTCTTTATAAAATTCATTTCCAATAAAGGAACAAGATACTTTTCGCAATTTTTTAACCTGAGTTTTGCTTAATTGTCCTTCAAAACCTAAATGCTTTCTATCAATTACCAAATCAATATCTTCTGAAAAACGCTCTATTAAATTCCATGCTTTACTCAAAGATGTTCCTCCTTTGAAAACTATATGTTTAGAATAAGGTAAAGAGAATATAATATTCAGTGATAAAGTTACCCACCAATCTTTTTCAACTGCAGAAGATAGAAACCCCGTTTTTTCACTCACTTGATTGAATATGTTTAGTTTATCTTTATTATTAAGTTGTATAAACGCTTTCATATTTGATAATTCTTCATGATTTTTGAAATCCAAACAGGGGCTAGTTTAGCATCATGTTCTATAATTTCTTGTTTTTCTTTTTCAAGGTGCATCTTAATTTTTTCCAATTGGGCTGCTGTTGTATTGTCTTTTCCAATTTCTTTAAGTGCTTGAATAATTAAACTTGTAATTTCTCCTCTTACAGCCAAGTTTTTTGGAGATGTTCGCTTGAATTTTATGGTTCTTTTACCTACAACTATACTTCTTGGAGCTCCGTCAGTTAGAAAAACAATATTCATTGGAATTTGAGTTGACAATCCTAATTTATTAAGAGCTGTTGTTCCTGTTGGGATAATTCGTGCTTTGTCACGGTTAGCAATTGCAGTGGCTATTTCTTCTATTGTAGGGTATAAAGCTCCTAAAATTTTGTCTTGTTTTGGATATAAATATATTCCATGAGCTAACCTTATTAAGAATTTTTTGTTTTCAAGTCTCAATAATGATTTTTTTACCACTTCAACATTTCCAATATCATCAAAGTTCGATGGGAATAGTACGCTCCCTCTTTTCATTGATTTTATTTCGTTTTCAATTTTAGTTTGAACTGATTTAGTCATTGTATATTTATTATTGTCCCAAATTTAGTAAATATTTGGGACAATTTTTGAAGTTGTATTTTGAAATTATGTAGAGTTTCTTAACTATAAACAAACACCATAAAACACTACTAAAATCAAATTATAGGGTGTATGGGCACCTACTTTTCTCCTTCCAAGGTATTTAAGTAATTAGAAAGTTCTGCTTTAACTTTAGGGTCTAATTCTGGTTCTTTAATATCAGAATAGGTTTCTAACCTTTCTAAAATAGTTTTGGCTACTAAGTAACGCGCTACAGGTTTATTATCGGCAGGGATAATGTACCAAGGCGCATGGGGTTTTGATGTTTTTTGTATGGCGGTTTCGTAGCAGGTTTGGTAGTCGTCCCATAGTTTACGCTCTTTTAAATCGCTTGGAGAAAATTTCCAGTTTTTCTCCTTTTTTTCGATACGCCTAAGGAGTCTATTTTTCTGCTCTTCTTTAGAAAGATTTAAAAAGAATTTAAATATAATGGTTCCGTTATCGGCAATATGCTTTTCAAAATTGTTGATTTGCTCATATCGTTTATTCCAAAACTCTTCGTTTAGATCAGTAACAGAAGTTACATTGGGTAAATTTTCGCCAAGTATATATTCAGGGTGTACTTTGGTAACCAACACATTTTCGTAGTGTGTGCGGTTAAATATTCCGAATTTTCCTTTAGGAGGTAAAGCAATATAATGGCGCCACAGGTAATCGTGTTTTTTTTCAAGTTCCGTAGGTACTTTAAAGCTATGCACAACAATTCCACGTACATTAAACTCTTTAAAAACCTCTCGTATCATACTGTCTTTACCAGCAGTATCCATGCCTTGTATGCAAATAAGTACCCCATATTTTCCGTGGGCGTAAAGGGTATCTTGCAAATCGCCCAATTTTTTACTTAGCTTTTTTAATTTTCTTTTAGCTTCTTTTTCTGAAAGCCCTACATCAACATTTGTAATAGAGTTTGCGATGTCAAAATTTTCGTGTGCAATTAAGTCACTCATAGTTTAAGTTTTTTATCTGCGGTAAGGAAATTCGTAATTTATTCCCATTGAAATGTTTACAAAATCACTACCTAAGGTTTTAAGGTTAACAGAAGTTACAAAATTCCAATACGGTTTAAATTGATACAAACCTTTGATTTTGAACAACACACCTAAATGATTTTGATTTGTATTACTGGAAAGCGCTAAAAAAGCATTTTTCAATTCCTTGTCAGTTAGTTCAACAGAAGTTACCGATAAACCAATACCCCCGGTAAGTATAAAATTTTGTCTCTTAAAATTATTTATAATCAAATTTACACTACTTGCAACCTCTAAAACAGTTTGATTTTCGTAGGGAAAAACGGAAACTTCATTAATTACAGTGGTATAGCAATTATGGGCATAGTTTAGCTGAAAATTCCCACCTAATTTTTCTGGAGAAGCAAAACTAGTATTTGCTTGCAGCCCTATAATCCATGCTTTAGGCTCGTGTTGCGCCCAAAGCAATGGCATTGTTAGGAAAGAAATTATAAAAAAGATTTGCTTCATTATTTTGAAGCAAATAATTTAATGTCCTTTTCACTTACTTCTTGTTCGCCTAATATTAATAAACGTTCTACTACATTTCGAAGTTCTCTAATATTACCCGTCCAATCGTACTCTTGTAATAATTTAATGGCTTTTTTAGAAAACGATTTTGGAGCCGTTCCTTGCGAAGTAGCTATTTTGTTAGAAAAATATTCTATTAATAAAGGGATATCATCTCTACGATCGTTAAGCGACGGAACTTTAATTAAAATTACCGCTAAACGGTGGTATAAATCTTCACGAAATCTTTTTTCTTCAATTTCCTTTTTAAGATTTTTATTTGTGGCAGCAACCACACGTACATTTACTTTAATGTCCTTATCACTACCAACACGTTGCACTTTACTTTCTTGTAAGGCACGTAAAACTTTAGCTTGCGCTGAAAGGCTCATATCACCAATTTCATCCAAAAAAATGGTACCACCATTAGCAGCTTCAAACTTACCAGCACGGTCTTTATTGGCAGATGTAAATGCCCCTTTCACATGTCCAAATAATTCACTTTCAATTAATTCGGAAGGTATAGCAGCACAATTTACTTCTATAAAAGGACCCGAAGAACGTTCACTTTTTTCGTGTACCCAATGCGCTACTAGCTCTTTACCTGTACCGTTTGGCCCAGTAATTAGTACACGCGCTTCAGTAGGCGCTACCTTTTCAATCATGTTTTTAATGTCGGTAATCTTCTCGGAAGTTCCAACCATTTCATAATTTTTAGAAACCTTCTTTTTTAGTCTTTTATTTTCAACCACTAAACTTTTACGGTCCAAAGCATTGCGAACAGTATTTAATAAGCGATTTAAATCGGGTGGTTTTGAAATATAATCAAATGCCCCTAAGCGCATGGTTTGCACAGCAGTTTCTAACTCTCCGTGGCCAGATATCATAATTATAGGGATTTCTGGTTTTATCTTTTTTGCAGCTTCCAATACTTCAACGCCATCCATTTTTGGCATTTTAATATCGCAAATTACCAGGTCAAAATCTTCTTTTTTTAATAGTTCAATTCCTTCTAAGCCATCAACAGCTTCGGATACGATATAGGTATCGTTTTCCTCCGATAGTATTTTGGATAGTACTCTACGGATTGCTGCTTCGTCTTCTACAATTAATATTTTTGACATAAAAAGGGGTTCTGTTTATAAGTTACTTACAATATAAAATAAACCTTTTATTAATAGTAATTTTAGCCCTCCTTTTTTATAGTAACTACCCTTTGCGGGAAAGGAATTTCAATATTATTAGCTCTAAAAAGTTCGTCGATTTTAAATCGAATATCACTTTGGGGAATAATACCTTTAAAACTATCGTTAATTGTATATACAATTTTAAATTCTAGCGAGCTATCTCCAAAATTTTCGAAAAGTACCATTGGTTGCGGATGTTTTAAAACACTTGGGTGTTGATTAACCGCTTCAAGAAGTATTTTTTTTACAAGTTGTGTATCACTGCCGTAAGCGACACCAACAGCGATTGAGTCACGGGTAAGGTTCCCGTTTTGCGTCCAATTGTATAAACTGTTTGTTAAGTATTGATGATTGGGAATAATCATTACTTTATTGTCGATAGTAACCGCCCTTGTAGTTCGTAATTTAATATTTACTACCCTACCTACTTTACCATCTAACTCTATAACATCACCAACTTTAACCGTTTGATCAATTAAAATAAATATACCCGAAAGGATATCTTGAAAAAAAGTTTGAAGCGCCAAACCTACACCAACCAATAGGGCAGAGGAGGCAATTAATAGCGGGGTGAAATTAATACCTAAACTTTGAAAAACGATTATTGAGACTAAAGCATAGATTATGTATTTGGAAAAAGAAAAAATAGATTTAAACTTAATTCTATTTTCTGGCTGTAGCCGATTAGTTACAATTTTGGTAACAAATTTCAGGGTTATTCTAGTGAGTATAAAAGCACAAATAATTACAATTATAGATAGTAAAGAGATGCTTATTTTGTGGTCGGTACTCTCGAAAATTTTATAATTTAATATATAGAGTAAGTTTTGCCAAATGTTCTCGTCTAAAGTAACAATGATTTGTTCTGTGATGGGTTCTTTTTCTTGAGAGCGTATCATTTGTCTAAATATAACTATTATTTGAAATGGCTTAGTTAAATACTATATAAAAGCAAAACCCACCCTAAACTTACGAATAGGATGGGAAAAAAATTGCTATGAAAAAGAAAATCACTTGAGTTAACAAGTGGTTTTCTCAAATATAGTTAAAAAAACTAACTTATCTTGTAATTAAGAGAACATGTCTTTAACTTTTTCAAAAAATGATTTGTCACTTTTCTCTGGATGAGGGGTGAAGTGAGTATCTTCTTTCATTTTTTCAAAGAAATCTCTTTGTTCTTTTGTTAGTGTTTTAGGAGTCCAAACGCTAACATGTACTAGTAAGTCACCTTTACCATAACCGTTAATACTTGGAATTCCTTTTCCGCGTAAGCGAAGTATTTTTCCACTTTGCACACCTTCTTCAATTTTGATACGTACTTTTCCTGTAACAGTTTGTATTTCTTTAGAAGTACCTAATACAGCGTCGGAAATACTTACATATAAGTCGTAATGTAAATTATCTCCTTCACGTTGTAACTCATCGTGATCTAACTCCTCAATAGCTACTAATAGATCTCCAGCAATTCCGTTTCCGGGAGCTTCATTTCCTTTACCAGAAACTTTAAGTTGCATGCCATCTTGAACACCTGCAGGTATTTTAATAGTTACTGTTTCTTCTTCTACAATAAGTCCTTGTGAGTCGGCACCACTAGGTTTTTTATCTATTTGTTGACCCGCACCCCCACAAACATTACAAGGAGCAGCAGTTTGCATGCGTCCTAGTATTGTATTGGTAATTCGAACCACTTGTCCCGATCCGTTACATGTGCTACAAGTTTTGTAAGTAGTACCTTTAGCCTGAACTTTACGTTTTACTTTAACTTTCTTTTCTACACCTTCAGCAATTTCTTCTAGCGTAAGCTTTACACGAATTCGCATATTACTTCCTTTGACTCTGCGTTGTCCGCCACCGCCAAATCCGCCGCCGCCTCCGAAGCCACCGCCTCCAAAGATATCTCCAAATTGGCTAAATATGTCGTCCATATCCATACCTCCAAAGCCGCCTCTGCCGCCGCCACCGCCGCCATTTTCAAAGGCTTGGTGTCCGTACTGGTCATAACGTACTTTTTTGTCGGCATTACTTAAAATTTCATAAGCTTCAGCAGCTTTTTTGAAATTTTCTTCGGCTACAGTATCACCAGGGTTTTTGTCAGGGTGAAATTCAATTGCTTTTTTTCGGTAAGCTTTCTTAATTTCAGCAGCCGTAGCATTTTTTGAAATGCCTAGTATATCGTAAAAATCTTCTTTCATAGTTTTTTAAAATTAGTTTCCTGTAACTACTTTAGGGAAACGAATAATTTTATCTCCTAATTTGTATCCTTTTTCAATAACATCAATAATTTTACCTTTTAAATCTTCGTTTGGAGCAGGTATTTGAGTTATTGCTTCATGTAAATCTGCGTTAAAAGCATCACCCGCTTTAACTTCAACTTCTTCTAAACTTTTAGATTTTAAGGTGTTTTTTAATTTATCATGAATTAAATTGATTCCTTCTTTTACAGCTTCGTCTTCTGAATTTTCGATTACTTTTTTAGCTCTGTCTAAATCGTCTAAAACAGGTAATATTGATTGTAAAACATCTTGCCCAGCTGTTTTGAATAATTCGATACGCTCTTTTGAGGTACGTTTTTTATAATTTTCAAATTCAGCAAAAAGACGTAAAAATTTGTCTTTTTCAGTTGCTAAAGCTTCTTGAGTTAGCGTTAGTTCGTCTTTTTCTTCTACAGGTTCTTTCGAAGTTTCTTCAACAGTCTCTTTTTCAGTGTTGTTTTCTTGTTCGTTGTTAACCGTAGTATCGTTTACTATTTCTTCTGCGTTATCTTTTGTACTCATCGTAATAAGTGGTATTTAAAACTTTGTTTTAGAAGTGCAAAAGTAACGCCATTTCATAATGTATGCCAACATGTCACAGGATATTTTAATTAACCCCATATTTAAGTATAAAGTTTGTCAATTTGAGTTAACTATTTAAATAATTAGCACCATTTCAGTAGTGCTATTAAGCCCTAAAGAAAATAATAATGTTTTTTGTAATTACAAATTTCAGAGGAGACTAAGCGGAGTATGAATTCCTGATTTAAAAAAAAATACACGGAAGTATTAATACTTTTTTAAGAAAACAATCGTTAAAATTAGGATACTTTTGAAGTATAATTTATAACCAAAATTAAATAATTATGAAAAATATTGCAATCAAAGCTATTTCTTTAGCTTTATTAACACTAGGAATGGTGTCTTGTAAAAATGATAAAACAAAAACAAGTGAAGCTAAGGCGGTTGAAACTGTAGCTGCTGCAGAAACATTTAAAGCAATAGCTTCAAAAACTACGGTTTCTTGGGATGCAGACAAAATTGTAGGAGGACATAATGGAACTATTAATGCTTCTGCAGGGGTATTAAATGCAAAGGGAGGAAAACTTGTAGGCGGAAACTTTATTTTTGATATCAACACTATTAAATGTTTAGATATTCCAGCTGATGATGAAAATAACGGAAAATTAATTGGGCATTTAAAAGCAGAAGACTTTTTTGATGTTGCAAAATATCCAAGTGCTGCTTTTCAAATTACAAGTGTTAACGAGAAAGATGGTAAAACTATTATTGCTGGTAACTTAACTGTAAAAGGAGTTAAAAAGAATATTGAATTTCCAGCTTCAGTAAACATAGCAGGAAACTCGGCAACTATTACGAGTGAAGAATTTACTATAGATCGTACTGAATTCAACCTTAAATACAATTCAGGTAAATTTGCGGATCCAGCTAAATTAGGAGATTACCTTATAAAAGATAATGTAGGGATTAAGATTTCTGTAGTAGCTACAAAATAATTAATTACTTATTATTTTAAAAAAAAAGAGCGCAATTTGCGCTCTTTTTTTTGTTTAAATTTTAATGTTCAATTTTTGAATATTAGAAAGTATATTAAATTCTATCTATATAATTTCTAAACACATCTTGGAATTGAAATCCATCTTTAATTTCTTGTTTACTTAGTTTTTTAAATTCTACTAAAGCCCAAAGTATAAATTCTTTTAAAAAATATTTGTCTTCAGCTTTAGAGTCTGGCTGATGTTTTTCAATCAATGCATCAAGCGAGGGAATCATTTCTAATTGCTGTTGGTAATCTTCGGTTTCTAAATCGTTTGGTAATTCAAAACCTGTACCATCGAAAAACCAAGCTATTATTTCGTCATAAGGGCTAACAGCATCTTTATGTTCTAATTTTTCAATTTTAGGGAAATATTCGGTAAACAAAGTTTTAATACTATTTTGAATAAGTATTTGGGCAACTGATGCCGCACCTTCTTGTTCTCCTTCATATACCAATTCTATTTTACCATTGATTGCAGGAATCACACCCATGAAATCGCCCAGGCGTACACTGGTTTTTTTTTCTCCAGAGATTAACATACGAAGCTCGGCTGTACTTAGTAAATTTTCGAAAGCGGTAATGCTAAATCGGGCACTAACACCACTTTTTACATCTACATATTCACTTTTTCGAGCTTCAAAAGCAATTTGTTCTATTAAATATTTTGCCAATTCAGGAACATAAATATTTTCTTTTTGGCTAGTTCCTAATTTAGCTTCTTGTTCGGTTATTGTTTTGGCAATTTCAATATTTTCTGGATAATGCGTCAAAATTTGCGAACCGATACGATCTTTCAGCGGAGTAATTATACTTCCTCTATTAGTATAATCTTCAGGGTTTGCAGTAAACACAAATTGCATGTCTAAATTCATACGTAGTTTAAATCCTCTAATTTGAATATCTCCTTCTTGAAGGATATTAAATAAAGCTACTTGAATACGTGCTTGTAAATCGGGCAATTCATTAATTACGAAAATACAACGATTGGCACGCGGAATCATACCATAGTGAATCACTCTATCATCGGCATACGATAGTTTTAAATTTGCAGCTTTTATAGGATCTACATCGCCTATGATATCGGCTACTGTAACATCGGGAGTTGCTAATTTTTCGGCAAACCTATCAGTACGGTGCAGCCAGGTAATTGGGGTTAAATCACCTTTTTCTTGAATAAGTTCAATGGCAAATCTTGAAATCGGATTCAAAGGATCATCATTAATTTCAGAGCTTTCAACGACAGGAATATATTCGTCGAGTAAATTTACCATTTGCCTTGCTAAACGTGTTTTCGCTTGCCCACGAAGCCCTAGTAAATTGATATTGTGTCGTGATAATAGAGCTCTTTCCAATTGAGGGATTACCGTATTTTCATAACCGTGTACGCCTTCAAAAGAAGGAATTTTATTTTTTATTCTGAAAGATAAATTATCTCTTAATTCATCTTTAATGCTTTTTGAAATGTATCCTGATGATTTTAAATCTCCTAAAGTTTTTAACTGTATGTATTCCATATGTTGTATTTAAGAATAGTTTATCCTTTAATTCGTTTTTTTCTATTTTGTTCGTAATCTTCAAAAATCATTTCACCTAAACCTTTAAGCCCTGTGTAAAATGCTTTTCCTTGATTGGCTTTTGTGAATTTTTCAACAAATTCCATTAAATAAGAATCTCTAGCAATCATAAAAGTTGTAATGGGTATATGTAATTTTCGAGCTTGTTGCGCCATCCCATAACATTTGTTTACGATGTGTTGATCTAAGCCATTACTGTTTTTGTAGTAATTTCCATCGGGTAAGCGCAAACAACTTGGCTTCCCATCGGTAATCATAAATATTTGCTTGTTGGTATTGCGTTTTCTTCTTAACAAATCCATTGCCAATTGAAGACCAGCAACTGTATTTGTGTGATAGGGTCCTACATTAAGGTAGGGTAGGTCTTGAATGTCAATTTTCCAAGAGTCGTTACCAAATACAATAATCTCTAGCGTGTCTTTGGGATAACGAGTAGTAATTAATTCGGCAAGCGCCATTGCTACCTTTTTGGCAGGTGTAATTCGGTCTTCTCCGTATAAAATCATACTGTGACTAATATCAATCATTAGTACGGTACTCATTTGAGATTTATGGCTAGTTTCGTTAACCACCAAATCATCTTCGGTAAGTTTGAACCCATCAGCTATTCCATTGTTTATTTGAGCGTTTCGAAGACTTTCGGTAACCGATACTTGCTCAAAACTATCTCCAAATTGATAATTTCTAAATTCACCTGTTTTTTCGTCTCCAACTCCTGTTTTAGAAGTTTTATGATTACCAGCTCCGGACTTACGTAGCTTGCCGAAAATTTGATTTAAGGCACGTTGTCTTATCTCTCTTTCTGTTTTAGCAGTAATAGATAAATTGCTGTTACCATCGGGTTCTATTTCTTCTTTTAAATATCCTTTTTGTTTCAATTCATTTACAAAATCTTCAAAAGTATATTCTTTGGTGGTAATATTATATTCATTGTCCAGCTGCTGTAACCAGTCTAGCGCTTCATCAACATCACCAGAAGTATGGGTAATAAGTTCTTTAAAAATTTCCAATAGCTGATCAAAAATACTGCTATTAGGAGCTTCATATTTTTTAAAAACAAACCCTGAATTAGTATTCGATTTCTCCATAATTAAATATACGGTTTACTATCTTAAACTAGTGTGAAGCAAATGTTATAGCGTATAATTTTTTGTTAAACTTATAAAACAGAGCACCCCTTATTCTAAGTAGAATAAGGGGTGCTTATATATTAAAAGATTGGTGTATTAAATACGATCTAAAATTGTATTTAAAGTAGCACTCGGTCGCATTGCCTTAGCTACTTTAGCTTCGTCGGGGAAGTAATAGCCCGATAATTCTTGTTCACTTCCTTGAGCGTCATTAAGTTCGGTTACAATTGTTGTTTCATTGTTACTTAATTGCGCTGCAATAGGGGCGAACTTTTCTTTTAAAGTATTGTTTTTTTCTTGACTAGCTAAAGCTTCTGCCCAGTACATAGTTAAATAAAAATGGCTACCACGGTTATCTAATTCATTAACCTTACGAGAAGGTGATTTTTTGTTAGCTAAGAATTTTTCAGTAGCCTTGTCCAAAGTTTCAGCCAATACTAACGCTTCAGCATTGTTTGTAGTTTCACCAGTGTGCTCTAAAGAAACAGCTAAAGCTAAAAATTCTCCTAAAGAATCCCAACGCAAATGCCCTTCTTTAGTAAATTGTTGAACGTGTTTTGGAGCAGATCCTCCAGCACCAGTTTCAAACAAACCACCCCCATTCATTAATGGTACTATCGATAACATTTTGGCACTTGTTCCTAATTCCAAAATAGGAAATAAGTCGGTGTTATAATCTCTAAGTACATTTCCTGTAACTGAAATAGTGTCTTCTCCATCCTTCATTCTTTCTAAAGAAACTTTAGTGGCTTCAATAGGAGATAAAATGCGAATATCTAAACCAGAAGTATCGTGATTAGGTAAGTAAGTGTTTACTTTTTTGATTAATTCAGCATCATGCGCTCTGTTTTTGTCTAACCAAAAAATAGTAGGTACTTGTGTTGCACGCGCTCTGTTAACAGCTAGTTTAACCCAATCTTGAACAGGAAGGTCTTTAGTTTGGCACATTCTCCAAATATCTCCTTCTTCAACTGTGTGAGATAGTAAAAGAGTTCCGTTAGCATCAATAACTTCTACAACACCACTTTGTGCTATTTCAAAAGTTTTGTCATGCGATCCATATTCTTCAGCTTTTTGAGCCATTAAACCTACATTAGGAACAGTTCCCATTGTAGTAGGGTCAAAAGCACCATTTTCTCTACAAAAATCTATAGTAGCTTGGTATATACCTGCGTAGCTACTATCTGGAATCACGGCTTTCGTGTCTTGTTGTTTTCCTGCTGCATTCCACATTTGTCCTGATGTACGAATCATTGCGGGCATTGATGCATCAATAATAACATCACTAGTAACATGAAGGTTAGTAATTCCTTTATCAGAATTCACCATAGCTAAATCAGGACCATTTTCTAAAGCTATTTTAATATCAGCTTCAATGGCTGCTTTTTCATTAGCAGGTAATTTTTCAATTTTATTAATTAAGTCTCCAAAACCATTATTTTCTTCAACGCCTAATTTTTCTAAAGTAGCCGCATGTTTTGAATATACTTCTTTAAAGAAAGTTTTTACTACGTGTCCAAATATAATCGGATCCGAAACTTTCATCATTGTAGCTTTCATGTGTAATGAAAACAAAACACCTGTATCTTTAGCATCGGCAATTTGCTCTTCAATAAAAGACAGTAAAGCTTTTTTACTTAACACTGTTGCGTCAATAACTTCACCATCTAATAAAGCTAAATTTTCTTTTAAAATGGTTCTAGGTCCTTTTAAAGAAGTATGAAAAATAGTTACAGACGTTGCTTTGTCTATAGTCACAGACTTTTCGTTAGCTCTAAAATCACCACTACTCATAGTAGCTACATGCGATTTAGATTCTGAAGACCAAGCACCCATTGAGTGTGGGTTGTTTTTGGCGTATTGTTTTACGGGCTTCGGAGCTCTACGGTCAGAGTTTCCTTCTCTTAACACAGGGTTTACAGCACTACCTAAAACTTTAGCATAGCGAGCTCTAATTTCTTTTTCTTCAGCCGTTTGTGGATCCTCAGGAAAACTAGGAATAGTATACCCTGCAGCTTGTAACTCTTTAATAGCTGCTGTTAATTGAGGTATTGAAGCACTAATGTTTGGTAATTTAATAATATTGGCTTCAGGTGTTTTAGCTAAAGCACCCAATTCTGCTAAAGCATCATTTAATTTTTGAGCTTCAGTTAAGTTTTCGGGAAAATTAGCTATAATTCTACCTGCTAAAGAAATATCTTTAGTTTGTATATCAATATCTGCTGTTTTAGCAAAGCTTTGCACTATAGGTAAAAAAGAATAGGTGGCTAAAGCTGGAGCTTCGTCCGTTTTAGTATAGATAATGGTAGATTTATTTGCCATAATATAGGTTTCTAATTTGGTTAAAACTTTACGCAATCCTTTTCGAATTTACTGTAAAATCGAATGCAAATATATTAAATAATGTTTGTTTGTGAATCACAATGATTGCTTTTGATATTCTAATAGTTTTTAGGGATTAAAAACCGTATGAATTTATCGAATATTGAAAATAATAGCACAATTATTAAGAGTATTCTATTTTTTAGGCTGTTTTCGTTTTTTAATTATTAGAGAATAAATGAAAACAAAAAAAGCCCCGTTAAAACGAGGCTTTTTATATAAGGAAAAAATAAATTATCCTCTTTTTTCTTTAATACGGGCTTTTTTACCAGTAAGTTCTCTAAAGTAAAAGATACGAGCTCTACGTACTTTACCTCTTTTGTTGATTTCAATTTTTTGAATAGCAGGTAAATTAACTGGGAAGATACGCTCTACACCAATTGTACCAGACATTTTACGAATAGTAAAAGTTTCTGAAGTACCAGAACCTCTTCTTTGAAGTACTACACCTCTAAAAAACTGAGTTCTTGATTTTTCACCTTCTTTAATTTCGTAATACACAGTAATTGTATCACCGGCTGCAAATGCAGGTAATTCGTTTTTAGGAACAAATTCGTCCTGTACAAATTTAATTAAGTTTTCCATTTTGGATATAATGTATAATATAAATTAAAGCAACATTCACGAATATCGTCAGAGGTTAAATTAACAGTTTGCAAAAATAGTGCTTTTTTTAATTAAATAGAAACTTATAAACAATTAAAGAACAATGTGTAAACAACTCCTTAATTTATAACACCTTATCGTATGCTAAAACGACTAGTTTGTTTATTAAATACAAGGTTTTCAGTTTCAAAAAGTTGATTTAAAATACCTTTATTTATAGTAGTTTTAGTAGAATTCATAAATACATTGTTTTTTGATATTCCTAAAATATAGTTTGCGGTTTGTAGTGCGAATTCTATTTCATGTGTCGTAAATACAATCGTTTTACCATGAGTTTCACACAATTCTTTCAATAAATTTAAAGTGCTTATTTTGTTAATAATATCTAGGTGAGTGGTAGGTTCATCTAAAATAATAACTTCGGTATCTTGTGCTAAAGCTCTTGCAATAGTTACTCGTTGTAGTTGTCCATCACTAAGTTCGTTACAGTTTTTTTTTCTGAGTTCTTTTAAGTTAGCATTTTTAATAACAGTATTTATAATATTAATGTCGGTAGTAGAAAGTTGATCAAACCAATTTGTATAAGGCTGTCTTCCTAAACTAATAAATTCTTCGACAGTAATGTTTAAGGCAGTTTCTGTATTTGTTTGTACCCAAGATATTTTTTTAGCCCAGTCATTATTAGAATAAAGAGTAGCGTTTTTATTATTAACGTAAAAATCTCCACCTAATTTAGGTAGTTGTTTGGCTAAGGTTTTAATTAACGTTGATTTTCCTGCTCCGTTTAAACCAATTATAGCTGTTAGTTTCCCTTTAGGAATGTCGATATTTATATTTTTAATTAAAATATTGCTATTACGTTTGTTGGAATAGCCAATAGATAAATTTTTAGTAGAGATGATGTTTTCTGCTTTCATGCTTAAAAATTTATTTTTCTACTTTTTAATAATAAAATAATTACCACGGGAGCACCTACGATTGCAGTGATAGCATTTATAGGTAAAATAAGCTCGTTATTGGGTAATTGAGCAATACAATCGCATAAAAGCATTACAATGCTACCGATACCAATAACCCCAGGAAAAATAATTTTGTGATTGGAAGTGCTAAATATTTGCCTCGATAAATAAGGTACAGCTAAACCAATAAATGCAATAGGGCCTGAAAACGCGGTAACAACACCTGTAAGTAGGCTAGTCGCAATAATGATGAGTATTCTGTTTAGTTGAATATTATGTCCCAGGCTTTTAGCGTAGCTTTCTCCCAATAATAAACCATTTAAGGCTTTTATTGAAAAAAGGCCAATGCCTATACCAAGGCTATATATTAGAGCAAACCAGTAAATTTCGTGCCAAGATAAGTTTCCTAAATTTCCAAAACCCCAAAATACGTATTGTTGTAATTCACTTTGAGAAGCAAAAAACGAAAGGATGCTTACTATTGCAGAGGCTATACTACTAAACATTAAGCCTACAATTAGTATGGAGTTGGTGTTTTTTACTTTTCGAGAAACTAACATAACCCCTGTAAGTACTAATAAACAGCCTAATGAGGAAAATAATGCGTAGGACCATTTGTGGTTTGTTAGATGCCCAAGTATATTAATGCTCGAACTTCCTAGTACTAGTAAAGCTACTCCAAGACTAGCACCAGAACTTAACCCCAATACGTAAGGACCTGCTAAGGGGTTTCTAAAAAAAGTTTGCATCAATAAACCGGCAACTCCAAGTCCGCTACCCACCAGTACTGCGGTTATTGCTTTAGGAAGTCGGTAAGCTCTAATAATTAAATAATGGCTTTCTTTGATAGCTGTGGGATTGATAAAACTATCGATAACCTCAGAAAAAGTAATTGCCACTGAGCCAGAAGATAAGTTGAGTATAAAAGCCATGACAACGCTTACACTTAAAATAATGAACCAGTAAATATGTTTTTTTGTTAAATTCAATGGTTTAGTCTAATTTTTTGTAAAAATGAAATGCTTTTTTAGGTAGAAGGTCTGGATGAAAAATTTGAATTAAATCCTCTAATATCCAATCAGGTCTTAAAGCACCTATTTCAAAATACCATATACCTCCAGTAGTTCCTTGTGTTAAATCTTTAGTATAAACTTGTTTTGTTTTTGTAGCATCAAATAAAGTATATTTTTCTTCAAAGTTACTTAGTTCTTCAATAGAATTAAAAAGCCCACCTCCTAACCAAATTTCAGCTTTTTGTCCTTTATCCAAAACAGCTTCAACACTTAAAGATAAACTTGCTGCGCCAAGGCTATTTTTCCATAAGTAATTACCATTTGCATCTTTTATTAATTGTGCTTCAAAACTTGCGCCAGCAGGGGTGTACCAAACATCTTTATATAAGTTACCCGATAAAACAGTTGGTCGTTTTTTGGATTGATTAGCAATTTTTAATAATGATTTATAATTGGTTTCTATGGAAGAAAATATAGAGTCGGCTTGTTGTTGTTTGTTGAATAAATATCCAAAAACTTTAATCCATTCAGCCCTTCCTAATGGATGAGTTTCGAGCCATGAGGTATTGTGAAGTATAGTAATGTTGTTTTGTTTTAAAAAAGACAAATTTTTATTGTCGGTAGGCGAGGAGGAGGAAATAAATAATTCAGGTTGTAAATCAAGAATAACCTCGGTGTTTAACTGAGCTATTTTCCCAACCTCTTTAATAGAGTTGTTTTGGATTAACTCTCGTGTTTTAATGGAAGAAATATAGTTTGTTTGGGAAAAACCTACTAAATTTTGTGTGCATCCTAAACTTTCAAAAAAAGAAATATCAGTAGTAGAAGATGCAATTATTTTTTTTAAAGGAATGGCTATTTTATTTTCTAGCGTGCTATTTTTATTTTCATTACTATTTTCAACTAATTGGTATTTAGTAGTGTTGTTAGCATTAACTATATGTAGTGTTTTATTTTTGTTATTTTGAGTAATAAAAAACCTCTTAGCATAAGCAGGTTTTAAAATTGTATCAATATTTTTATTTAAACTTGCTTTAGAGTTAAAATTAAAATCACAGCTGGTAATACTTAAATATATTACAAAAAGTAAACTAACAGATAGTAGTTGTTTCATTTTGTAAAAGTAAAATAACTAAATGTAATCTTAGATTTGAAAAGGAAAAAGTAAATTTAAAATTTAGGAGGTTGTTGAGAATTTTAAAATTATGGAAGTTCCAATACCAAATTTACTTTCAATAATAAGTTCCCCTTTTTGTTTTTCCATTAATTTTTTTACAATATTTAAACCAAAGCCATTTCCTTTTTCATTTTCTGTACCTAGTTGAGTGCTAATTTTAGAATTATCGAATAAGTTATCCAGTTCTCTTTTTTTGATTCCAACACCTTTATCTTCTATAATAATTGATTTAATGTTCTTTTCAATTACAGACTTAATGGTGATTTTAGATTTTCTGTATGAAAATTTAATAGAATTTGTTAATACGTTTCTCAGAATAGTTTCTAACATAAATGTATTTGCGATAACTCTAAAATTAGGAGAAACATTATTAATAATTTTAATTTCTTTTTTTTCATAAATCACTTTAGAGAAATTTAAAACATTCTCAAGAATTCTATCGACTCGCTGCTCTTTTAAAACAATATTTGCGTGTAATTTAGGATTTTTCCCCCATTCTAATAAGTCTTCTAAAAGATATACTCCTTTTTCAGAGGCCTCTTTAATATATGACTGTATTTTGTTTTTTTCTTGTTTATTTTCTTCATCAACAAGTAAATCAACCAAACTAGTAAGTTGATAAAACGGAGTCTTTAAATCATGTCCAATAATTTTGAATAAATCATCTTTTGACTGATTAATAGCTAATAACTCCTCGTTTTGCACACTAACTAATATGTTGGCAGTTTTTAATTTTTTGTATAAATGCATAACAGCTTTTTGGCTTATATACGCCATTACACCAGCGCCACTAACAATAAGAGTATAGAACAAATATTTTTCAATAGGGTAGTTGCTTCCCGAAGTAAACCAACTAAGTAAAGAAAATAAAAAATTGAATATAACAATTACTAAAATACTTTGGAAGTGGACAAATAAACCTATGGCAAAAATGAGCATAACCAATAACATTT
The DNA here is from genome assembly GCA_937958985.1 of uncultured Aquimarina sp. Lineage (GTDB taxonomy): Bacteria > Bacteroidota > Bacteroidia > Flavobacteriales > Flavobacteriaceae > Aquimarina. The sequence goes on along the minus strand of CALGLV010000019.1, from coordinate 14,530 downwards.
CCGTAGTAATATAAAAAGGCTCAAAATTAAAATTTGGATCAGTAGCACTAGCAATTAATGTAATTCCTAAGCTAATCATTAAGCAATAAACAGTGCCAATTAACAAATTTGCTTTCGATATGAAATTTAATTTATAAGAAACATAAACCAAAACGATAGAAATAAAATTGATGGTGTCAATAACAACATATTTATTAATACCATAAGTTTTATAATCAATATATGTATATAAAATACAGCCAGGCATTACCACAAAAAGTATGGTTTGTAAAATGCTGTTAAATTTATATTTCTTATATTTTTCGATATCAGTACTGCTCATTAATTAGGGCCTTTTTTTACTAATAATAATTTATAACGGTTAGCTTATTATGTCGCTTAAAGTAGGGATAATTACAAAAAATATATATAGGATAAGGTTTAAATAAAAGTCGTATATTTGCACTCTCAAAGGAAATTCCTTTGTTCGCATAAAAATTATTTAAATAATATTGGAATGTATTTAACAAAAGAAGCAAAAGAAGAACTTTTTGCAAAGCACGGAAAAGGAAAAAACGATACGGGTACTGCAGAAGCACAAATCGCATTGTTTACAGCTAGAATTTCTCACTTAACAGAGCATTTGAAAAAAAATCGTAAAGATTATAATACAGAGCGTTCATTAGTGAAATTAGTAGGTAAGCGTCGTAGTTTATTAGACTATTTAACTAAGAAAGATGTATTAAGATACCGTGCTATTGTAAAAGAGCTTGGATTAAGAAAATAATCTTTGAAAAGATAGAAAAACGGAGTCTTTTAGGCTCCGTTTTTTTTGTGCTATTTTTTGAGATATAGATACACAAGAAATGCGTATATTACGCCGAATTTAAAATTAAGTTGTCTCCCATAATAGGAACTTCTCTTGAAGCCTAAACAACACAATAACACAGATTTGCCACCAACGAATCGAGACAAAATTTAATTAGAAAAAATATTTATGATTCCACAAGTTTTTAAAGAGGTTATAGACCTTGGAGACGGTAGAGAGATTACACTTGAAACTGGAAAATTAGCCAAACAAGCCCACGGATCTGTAGTGGTACAAATGGGTAAAGCAATGTTACTTTGTACTGTAGTATCTAACTACAAGCAAAGCGATGTTGATTTTTTACCTTTAACAGTAGATTATAGAGAGAAATTTGCTGCTGCAGGAAAATATCCTGGGGGTTTCTTTAAAAGAGAAGCAAGACCTAGTGATGCTGAGGTATTAACAATGCGTTTAGTAGACCGTGTATTACGTCCATTATTTCCAAAAGACTACCATGCAGAAACGCAGGTGATGATTCAATTAATGTCTCATGACGAAGATGTTATGCCAGATGCTTTAGCAGGTTTAGCTGCTTCTGCAGTAATTCAATTAAGTGACATTCCTTTTGAAACTCCAATTTCAGAAGCACGTGTAGCTCGTATTGATGGAAATTTTGTAATTAACCCAACTCGTACACAATTAGAACAATCGGATCTTGATATGATGATTGGTGCTTCTGCAGATTCAGTAATGATGGTAGAAGGAGAAATGGATGAGATTTCTGAAGAAGAAATGGCAGACGCTATTAAGTTTGCTCATGAAGCAATTAAAGTACAATGTGCTGCGCAAGTACGTTTAGCTGAAGCTGTAGGTAAAAAAGAAACTCGAGAATACGAAACTGCTCCTGAAAATGAGGAATTAGCAGCTCGTATTAACGATTTAGCTTACGACAAATGTTATGCTATTGCTAAAAAAGGAACATCAAAAGCTGAGCGTAGTTTAGCTTTCGCTGAAGTAAAAGAAGAAATTAAAGCTTCCTTTACAGAAGAAGAAACTGCAGAGTTTGGAGGACTTATTGGATCTTATTTCAATAAAGCACAAAAAAACGCAGTACGTGAATTAACATTAAGTGAAGGTTTACGTTTAGATGGACGTAAAACAGTTGATATCAGACCAATTTGGTGTGAAGTAGATTACTTGCCATCAACTCATGGTTCATCTATTTTTACTAGAGGGGAAACACAAGCATTAGCAACAGTAACTTTAGGAACTTCTAGAGATGCAAATATATTAGACTCTCCAACTCACGAGGGTGAAGAGCGTTTTTACTTACATTATAACTTCCCTCCATTTTGTACTGGAGAGGCAAGACCTTTAAGAGGAACTTCTCGTAGAGAAGTAGGACACGGTAACTTGGCACAACGTGCATTAAAAGGTATGGTTCCTGCGGATTGTCCTTATACAGTACGTGTGGTTTCAGAAGTATTAGAATCTAACGGTTCTTCTTCTATGGCTACAGTATGTGCAGGTACAATGGCATTGATGGATGCAGGTGTTCAAATGACAAAACCAGTTTCTGGTATTGCAATGGGACTTATTTCTGACGGAGATCGCTATGCGGTACTTTCTGATATTTTAGGGGATGAAGATCATTTAGGTGATATGGACTTTAAAGTTACAGGTACTGCCGATGGTATTACTGCTTGTCAAATGGATATTAAAGTAAAAGGATTGTCATATGAAATTTTAGTGAATGCACTAAAACAAGCAAGAGATGGTCGTTTACATATCTTAGAAAAAATTACAGATACTATTTCAGCTCCAGCTGAAGATGTGAAGCCACACTCTCCAAAAATGATAACTCGTGTTATTCCTAACGAATTTATTGGCGCGTTAATTGGACCAGGAGGTAAAAACATTCAAGAACTTCAAAAAACTACAGGAACAACAATCGTTATTAACGAAGATCCAGTTACTGAAGAAGGAATAGTTGAAATCTTAGGTACTGGTGCTGAAGGAATCGAAGCTGTTTTAGCTAGAATCGAATCTATGTTATTTAAGCCAACAGTAGGCAGTGCTTACGAGGTTAAAGTAATTAAAATGTTAGACTTTGGTGCTGTTGTTGAATATATAGAAGCTCCAGGAAACGAAGTATTACTTCACGTAAGTGAATTGGCATGGGAACGTACAGAAAATGTATCGGACGTAGTAAATATGGGCGATGTATTTGATGTTAAGTACTTTGGTACGGATCCAAGAACGCGTAAAGAAAAAGTTTCACGTAAGGCATTATTGCCTAAGCCAGAAGGCTATGTTGAAAGACCTAAGCGCGACCCTAAAGCTCGCGATAGTAGAGGTAGAGATAACCGCGGAAGAGATAATCGTCGCGACGATCGTAAGCCAAGAGAAGAAAGAAAAGACGATTAATATCGCACAGATAGTATAAGCTATTTTATGAAGGCTGTCTTTTAGACAGCCTTCATTGTTTCTAATTAGGTAGTTTTTTTAAGTTTTATTAGAATTAGAATAAATGGTTTTTATTTATTTTTTACAGTAGCAAAAAAGTAATAATGATTTTATTTTAAAATAATTGTAACAAAAACAGCAATCTATACGTATAAGATAGTGTAGAGTATTATTAACCCAAATCTTAATTCCAAACTTAAGCATGAGACAACTTAAAATCACCAAGCAGGTTACTAACAGAGAAACCGCATCTTTAGATAAATACTTACAAGAAATCGGTAAGGTAGATTTAATTACTGCCGATGAAGAGGTAGAATTAGCTCAAAGGATTAAAGCTGGTGATATGCGTGCTTTAGAGAAATTAACTAAAGCCAATTTACGTTTCGTGGTATCGGTAGCAAAACAATACCAAAATCAAGGATTAACACTTCCCGATTTAATTAATGAAGGAAATTTAGGTTTAATAAAAGCAGCAAAACGTTTTGATGAAACTAGAGGTTTTAAATTTATTTCGTATGCTGTATGGTGGATTCGTCAATCTATTTTACAAGCTTTAGCTGAACAATCCCGTATTGTACGCTTGCCTTTGAATAAAATTGGTTCGATTAACAAAATCAACAAAACTTTTGCTTTTTTAGAGCAATCTCATGAACGTCCACCAAGTGCTGAAGAAATTGCTAACGAGCTGGATATGACGATTAGTGATGTTAAGGAGTCTATGAAAAACTCTGGACGTCACGTATCAATGGATGCTCCGTTAGTAGAAGGAGAAGATTCAAACTTATATGATGTATTAAGATCAGGAGAATCACCAAACCCAGATCGTGATTTGATGCACGAATCTTTAAAAACAGAAATCGAACGTGCTTTAGAAACACTAACGCCACGTGAGGCAGATGTAATACGTTTATACTTTGGTTTAGGGGAACAACACCCAATGACTTTAGAAGAAATTGGAGAAACCTTTGATTTAACTCGTGAGCGTGTACGTCAAATAAAAGAAAAAGCAATTAGAAGATTAAAACACACTTCTAGAAGTAAAATATTGAAAACATATTTAGGTTAATTTTTTAATCAAATTATAACAAAAGCTATCTTTGAAAAAAGATAGCTTTTTGCATTTATAAACAATTGTAATGAAAAATACATTTATAGCCCCATCAGTTTTAGCAGCCGACTTTGCAAATTTACAAAGGGATATTGAAATTATTAATCACAGTGATGCCGACTGGTTTCATGTTGATATTATGGATGGTATGTTTGTACCCAATATATCATTTGGAATGCCGGTTTTAAAGGCGATTAAAAAACATGCAACTAAATTGTTGGATGTGCATTTAATGATTGAAAATCCAGATCGTTATATTAAAGAATTTGTAGACTTAGGAGCAGAAATTATTACGGTACATTATGAAGCATGCCCGCATTTACATCGAACTATACAATTAATTCACTCCTATGGAATTAAAGCAGGAGTTGCTTTAAACCCTCATACTAACGTAAAGTTATTAGGAAATATGCTTGAAGAGATAGATTTAGTGTGTATTATGAGTGTGAATCCCGGATTTGGGGGGCAGGCATTTATTGAAAACACCTATAATAAAATAAAAGCCTTAAGGGAGTTTTCGAAAATAAAAAATCCTGATTTGCTTATTGAAATTGATGGAGGAGTAAGCATTAAAAATGCTAAGAAATTAGTTGACGCAGGAGCGAATGTTTTGGTTTCGGGAAGTTCAATTTTCGGTGCCGCTAATCCTGCGGATACAATTATTCAAATGAAAAAAGAAATAGTAGACTAATAAAAAAAATAGTTAGATCAGAAAATATTACATAAAAAAAGGCTTTCATTTCTGAAAGCCTTTTTTTATGGTATTTATAAGAAATGAATTAAGCGATTTTATTACGCTTACGTTCGTTTTCTGTTAAATAAACTTTTCTTAATCTTAAAAAGTTAGGAGTAACTTCTACATATTCATCTTTCTGAATAAATTCTAAAGCCTCTTCTAATGAAAATTTAATTGCAGGAACAATTTTAGCTTTATCATCTGCACCAGATGAACGTACGTTAGATAGTTTTTTAGTTTTAGTAATATTCACCGCCATATCATCACCACGAGAGTTTTCACCAATAACTTGACCTTCGTAAATATCTTCACCAGGATCAACAAAGAAACGACCTCTATCTTGTAATTTATCAATAGAATAAGGAATAGCTTTTCCTAATTCCATAGAAACTAAAGATCCGTTTTGACGTTCTGGAATTCCACCACGCATTGGTTGGTATTCTATAAAACGGTGTGCCATAATAGCTTCACCAGCAGTAGCGGTAAGTAATTGATTACGTAAACCAATAATTCCTCTAGAAGGAATTGTAAATTCACAAATCATACGGTCGCCTTTGGCTTCCATACTTAGCAATTCTCCTTTACGTAGCGTTACCATTTCAACAGCTTTACCAGAAACAGTTTCAGGTAAGTCAATCGTAAGCTCTTCAATAGGCTCACATTTTACACCATCAACTTCTTTTATAATTACTTGTGGCTGTCCTATTTGAAGTTCATATCCTTCACGACGCATTGTTTCAATCAATACAGATAAGTGAAGTACACCACGTCCAAATACCAAAAATTTATCAGCACTGTCTGTTTCGTTAACACGTAAAGCTAAGTTTTTTTCTAATTCCTTAGTTAAACGATCTTTAATGTGTCTTGAAGTTACAAATTTACCATCTTTTCCAAAAAATGGAGAATCGTTAATGGTAAACAACATACTCATTGTAGGCTCATCAATAGCAATAGTTTGTAGTGCTTCAGGATTTTCAAGATCAGCAACAGTATCACCAATATCAAAACCTTCTAAACCAACTAAAGCACAAATATCACCTGTTTGTATAGAGGCTACTTTTTTACGGCCAAGTCCTTCAAAACTATGTAATTCTTTAATTCTTGATTTAACTATAGAGCCGTCTCTTTTTACTAAAGAAACTTGCTGTCCTTCAATTAAACTTCCTCTTTGAAGTCTACCGATAGCAATTCTTCCAGTAAAAGAAGAGAAATCTAAAGATGTAATAAGCATTTGAGTAGTACCCTCATCAAACTTTGGTGTAGGAATGTGTTCCAATACCATATCTAAAAGAGGCTCAATGTTATCTGTTTCATTTTTCCAATCGTCACTCATCCAATTGTTCTTTGCAGAACCATAAACAGTTGGGAAATCTAATTGCCATTCTTCAGCACCTAATTCAAACATTAAGTCGAAAACTTTTTCATGTACTATATCAGGAGTACAGTTTTCCTTATCAACTTTGTTTACAACAACACAAGGTTTTAAACCTAAGTCAATCGCTTTTTGTAATACAAAACGTGTTTGTGGCATTGGTCCTTCAAAAGCATCTACTAATAAAAGAACTCCATCAGCCATGTTTAATACACGCTCAACTTCTCCACCAAAATCGGCGTGACCAGGAGTGTCAATAATATTAATTTTAGTTCCTTTATAGTTAACAGAAACGTTTTTAGAAGTAATCGTAATTCCACGCTCACGCTCTAAATCGTTGTTATCTAAAATTAAATCACCTGTGTTTTGGTTTTCACGAAACAACTGACAGTGATACATAATTTTATCAACCAAGGTTGTTTTACCGTGGTCAACGTGCGCAATAATTGCGATATTTTTAATTTCTTTACTCATAAAGCTTATACTAAAATTTGGCGCAAATGTACGGATATTTAGTGAATAAGTCATTACTTAGTTTTATCATTATTTAATTAGCACTTTTTACAAGCGTAAACCATCCTGTTTTTTCAGAAAAATAGATGCATTAGAATAACTAATATTGTAGTAATGATACTATATAAGTGTTTTATTCAACCACCATTTCAAAAGGCATTCTTGCTTGTATTCCTTCTAATTTAAATAGCTGCTCTAAATAATTAAGTTTAGAAACTATTTTTTTAGAGGAGCTACTAATATTGTCATTTTGTAATATACGTAGTAAAGGATTGCTCATTAAGTCTTTAAAATTCATCTTGTAATTAGGGAATTCCTCAATACTATAATTGTTAGTTTGGGTAAGAGTTGCTGCGTAAATAATAGCATTTTCTAAACCACCTAATTCATCAACTAAACCATTAGTAAGCGCTTGCGATCCCGACCATACTCTGCCTTGCGCTAATTTATCAACAGCCTCCACACTTAAGTTTCTACCTTGAGCTACTCGATCTAAAAAAGTATCGTAAATAAATTCAATACCTTCTTGCATTGTATTTTTGAATTTTGGATTTATAGGTTTAACTACACTGTAGTGAGCACCATTGTTATGTGTACTTACAACTTCAGCATTAATTCCATTTTTTTTAGAAATTTTAGAAGCGTTAGGGAGTATTCCAAAAACACCAATAGACCCTGTGATTGTACTAGGTTGAGCAAATATCCTAGTGGCATTACTCGCAATGTAATATCCACCTGATGCTGCTAAGTTACCCATAGAAACAACCACAGGTTTTATTTTTTTTGCTTTTTCAATAGCGTTCCATATTAAGTCTGAAGCTAAAGCGCTTCCGCCAGGGGAGTCAATTCTTAGTACAATTGCTTTTATAGCATCATCTTTACTAGCTTTTGATATGGATTTAATCATTAATTTTTGACCAATTCTATTTTCATCGCCTTCACCATATATAATTTCTCCTTGTGCATAAACAACGGCTATTTTATTGTTATCAACAGATGGGAGTAAAGCAGAAAAACTATTAAATACATAGTTTTCAAAAGAGATTACTTTAGCCTCATCACTAATAGATGCTTTAATTTGATTGTAATAATCATCTTCATAAAATATTTGGTCAATTAAATTTGTATCTAAGGCTAATTTAGGCAGTCTTCCTTTTAGGTTGGTAACCACTTTTTCGGTATCTATATTTCTAGATGCTTCTATATCCGTTTTAATTTTTAGCCAAATTGAATGAATCAATTCACTAATTTGAGTTCTATTCGCATCACTCATTGTATTTGCTAAAAAAGGTTCCACGGCACTTTTATATTTCCCATGCCTTATTACCTCCATTTTAACCCCATATTTTTCTTGAAAGTCTTTAAAAAATAATACTTCTGAGTGAATCCCTTTTAAATCAACGGAACCTACAGGCGATAAAGTGATTTTATGAGCCATACTTGCAATGTAATAGTCTTTCTGACTATAATAATCACTATAAGCCCAAACGCTTTTTCCGGATTTTTTGAAACTGATTAAGGCATCCCTTAATTCTGTAGCCTGAGCCCAGCCTATATTATTAGGTAATTTTTTAATACTTATAACTTTAATTTTATTGTCAAATTTTGCCAAATTAATAACATCTAAAATTTGATTAAATCCAACTTGATTTCGTAATCCAAGCACCTTTTCAAATTTACCACTATCTAATGGAGTATAATCTTTAAGTTCACCATTAATGTCAATTTCTAAAATTGAATTTTGTTCAACGCTAACCGCTTTTTCCATTGTTAAACCTGCGATTATTGCTATTCCAATAATTATAAAAACAGCGAAAGCAATCCAAAAACCTATAATCGATGCCAGTATATTTTTAATAAAACTCATATTTGTTTAGTAAACTTTTTACAAGCATAGTTATATTTGATGCAAGTAGTGGTTAGTAACTTTTAAGATTTCAAAAATAAGATTTTAAATAGAACCACTTTTTTAAATAACAATACTTTAATGTATAAATTTTGATTATGAAAAAAGGATTTAAATTTTTAATAGCACTAGTATGCGCAACCCTAGTAATTTCGTGTACAGACGACCCTAAAACACCAGAACAAGTAGATTTTACAGAAGCAAATAACACCGAAATTAGTGCGTTTTTAGCTGCTGAAAATTTACAGGCACAAAAAACAGCATCAGGTTTGTATTATGTAATTGATGAGCAAGGCAATGGAAGTAACCCCATAGCTAGTTCAACAGTACGCGTGGCTTATAAAGGTTATTTTACTGACGGAAGGGTTTTTGATGAAAGTGCAGAAAGTGGTATTTCTTTTCCTTTAAATAGAGTGATTCCTGGCTGGACAGAGGGTATTCCGTTATTTAAAGAAGGCGGTAAGGGTATGTTAATTATTCCTTCTCGCTTGGCTTACGGAAATTCTGGTACTCGTGGTATTGCCCCAGGTTCCGTGTTAGTATTTGATATTAATTTGCTTGAAGTTGAATAATAACTTAAAATAATAGGGGAATAAGTAAATTTGATTTATTGATTTGTAAGTAATCGAACAATAATTGACTAAATTTGTGTAACAAAATTTAATAACCATTTTAATTAAAAATATATGGCTTTAGAAATCACAGACGCTACTTTTGATGAAGTAGTTTTAAAAAGCGACAAACCAGTATTAGTAGACTTTTGGGCAGCATGGTGTGGTCCTTGTCGTATGGTAGGTCCTGTAATTGAAGAAATCAGCGGTGAGTACGAAGGGAAAGCAATCGTTGGAAAAGTAGATGTTGATGCAAATCAAGAATTTGCAGCTAAATACGGTGTACGTAATATACCTACAGTATTAGTGTTTAAAAACGGTGAAATAGTAGGTCGCCAAGTAGGTGTATCTCCTAAAAATGTTTATACTGAAGCAATTGATTCTTTATTATAAAAAATTAATTCAAAAAACATAAAAAAGGCTACCATATAAGGTAGCCTTTTTTGTTTACAGTCGTATTTGAAAGGTTTCTTTTTGCAAAACGACTACAAAAACATGATTAGAAGTATTTTAGTATTCGTAGTTTTTCAGTTTTTTGTAAGTGGTTTTTCACAACAAAAAAATATTGTTTTAGAATTGTTTACCTCTCAAGGGTGCAGTAGTTGCCCAAATGCGGATAGGCTTTTAAAACAGGTTTCAGAAAATAATTCTTATGAAAATGTAATGGTACTAGCTTACCATGTTGACTATTGGAATAGATTAGGGTGGAAGGATCCTTTTAGTAAAGCGTCATTTACTAATTACCAGCAAGAATACGGTAGAAAGTTTGGAGGCAGATCTATTTATACCCCTCAATTGGTTATAAATGGAAAAAAACATATCGTAGGTTCCGATAAAAATTCATTAATACCTTCTTTAAATAAACTTAGCAGCACTTCACTTTCTATACCCGTTACAATTACTAGTGTAACCAAAAAAGGAAATAATGTGGTATTAAGGTATGCATCTATATTTGATACTAATAGTAGATTAAATATAGTGATGCTTCTGAAAGAAAAAATTACAGAAGTAAAACGTGGAGAAAATAGAAATAGAACTTTAATTGATACTCATATTGTAGTAGACAAGAAAATAATTAGAGATTCATCCACCTCAGAAATTATATTTGAAAATGTTGATTTTAATATGAAAGAACTAGAATTTGTCGCCTATATTCAAAATAGTCAATTAGAGATAACAGGTGCTACTAATTGGCAGTAACAACATTACTTCTTGAATACTTTCCAATCGATCACCAAGGAAAATACATTGGAAAAGATAGCAGCACTTTGGTCGCCTATATCGGTAAGTGCATAGTCAACTGAAACACCTTTATAATGAAATCCTACCCCAAAATTGGGTTGAAAACTAAGCGTTTCACTTTGATCAAATTCTATTGAATTTTGAAAATTACCAACTCCACCTCTTAAAAAAACAAATTCTCTATATCCCATTTCAAAGCCCAATGCAGGAGAAATGCTAAAAGCAGAGGTACTTATTATATCATTAGATTCGGCAAACCGAACATTAATATTAGCTTCTACATTTATAGTAAGGTCTCTGCGGTAGGTAAAATCCCTAGCAATACCAGCTTGTATACTTGGTATGGTAATTTCTGTTTTTTCAGGGGCTTCTTGCGCATCTAAAGCATTAAAATTATTTTCTCTGTTTATAGCATTACTGGGATCATCCTGAATGTTATTATCAAAAATATCATCATCAATTTTCCACGAATTAAAAGTAGTAGTAACATCTCTAATAATTACACCATAACTATATTTTTTGACCTTTCCTTGTAGCCCTATGTCAAGTCCAAAACCCCATGAAGAAGCGAAGTCTCCAATAATTCTTCGTACAATTTTAGCATTTATACCATAACTGAAACTTTTATTAAATGGAGTTCGCGCATAGGAAACGGTAAATGCATAATCAGCAGTTGAAAATCTAGGTAGGTTATCAAAACGAATTCCTACAGTTCCATCGTTGGCAATTAATTGTCGAGTATCTAGTATGTCATCTACTCCAAATCTAACCACGGAAATACCCAATGCACTATTGTTTTCAAGGGGTAGGGCATAAGCACCAAAGTCGTAATTAGCTATATTAGCAAAATACGATGCATGCATTAAGGATATTTGTTTACCTTTTAATTTAGTTAACCCAGCGGGGTTCCAATAAGTAGAATTAACATTGCCGGTAGAGGCTACAACAGCGTTCGATTTACCAAACGAAGCAGCATCTACACCAATAGCTAAAAACTCATTTGAATAATTCCGCGTTTGCGAATAAGTAGTTACTATTGAAATAGTGAGTATTATTAAAAATAATAGCTTTTTCAAAGATTTTTTTTTACAAAGATGTTATTTTTTTATAATATATTAAACTTTATTTGTAAAACGATAAATAAATAGTCGTTTAATAGAATTAATATGTCAGTAAAAAAGTATATTCCTAACACAATAACTCTGTTAAATATGTTCTCGGGCTGTATAGCTGTTTACTTTGCAAGCATTTATAGACTTGATCTTGCTGCTTTTTTTGCATTGTTAGGAATATTTTTTGATTTCTTCGATGGTTTCTTCGCCAGGCTGTTTAACGCTCAAAGTGAACTAGGTTTGCAGTTAGACTCTATGGCCGATATGGTAACAAGCGGAGTTGTTCCTGGGATGATTTTATTTCAACTACTCAAAAAGTCACATTTAGTAGAGGATTATTTTCCAATCAGTTTCCCCAGTACAGTACCCTTAGATTATATTTCTTTTTTAGGTTTCGGAGTAACACTTGCATCAGGATACAGGTTAGCAAAATTTAATATAGATACTAGGCAAACTTCTTCGTTTATTGGATTACCCACTCCGGCCAATACGCTACTAATTATTAGTTTAGGGTTAATATATTATTTACAACCTCAAAGTGTTATCGCCTCTTGGTTAACCAATACATATGTACTGTTGATTTTAATTGGATTTAGTAGTTATATTTTAAATGCAGAAATTCCACTTTTTGCCTTGAAATTTAAAACATGGGATTTTAAACAAAATTGGATGCGTTACTTACTTGTAGTAGTTTCATTAGCAATGGTGTTATTATTTAAGTACGCCGGTATTTTGATTACGATACTGTTTTACGTTCTATTGTCGATGATAATTAATAGTTTAAATGCTAAATCTAGTAAGTAAATCAATATAAATTACTTAAATTAAATTTTCAAAATAGTAAGGATGAGTTCAAAACAAGATTTTGTTAATCATATTAAAGAAGGTTACGAAACTAAAGGAGATTTTATTGCTCTTGGAGCAGGAATGCTAGATGGGGAAACCCTAGCCGAAGCACAAATAAAAATACCTTTAAAAACCCTTAATAGGCACGGCTTAATTGCAGGAGCTACAGGTACAGGAAAAACAAAGACACTACAAGTACTAGCTGAAAATTTAAGTAATAAGGGTGTTCCTGTGTTATTAATGGATTTAAAAGGCGATTTAAGTGGTATTGCACAACCAAGTCCTGGACATAAAAAAATAGATGAACGTCACGAAAGAATAGGAATTCCTTTTGAAGCTAGTAAATTCCCTGTCGAAATACTCACACTATCAAATCAAGCAGGTACTAAGCTACGAGCTACGGTAAGTGAATTTGGCCCCGTATTATTAGCCCGAATATTAAATGTTACGGAAACGCAAGCAGGTATTTTATCTATAATATTTAAGTATTGTGACGATAATGAATTACCGCTATTGGATTTGGCAGATCTAAAAAAAGTATTGCAATACGCAACGGGAGATGGGAAAAAGGAAATTCAGGAAGAATACGGTTCTATTTCAAAAACATCTACAGGTTCAATAATTAGAAAAATCATTGAAATAGAGCAACAGGGTGGTGATTTGTTTTTTGGAGAACGCTCTTTTGAAATAGAGGATTTGATGCGTCAAAACGACGAAGGTAAAGGGTATATTAATATTATTCGATTAACCGATATTCAAGACAAACCAAAATTATTCTCTACATTTATGTTAAGCCTATTGGCTGAAATATATAGTACAATGCCTGAACAAGGCGATAGTGATAAACCAGAATTAGTTTTGTTTTTGGACGAAGCTCATTTGATATTTAATCAAGCGTCACGCGCTTTATTAGATCAAATAGAAAATATAGTAAAATTAATACGCTCTAAAGGTGTGGGGATATACTTTGTTACACAAAGCCCTACAGATGTTCCCGATGGAATTTTGGGCCAATTAGGATTAAAAGTTCAGCATGCACTTCGTGCTTTTACAGCTAAAGATAGAAAGGCTATAAAATTAACTGCCGAAAATTATCCAATTTCGGATTACTATGATACTGCTTCGGTTTTAACCTCGTTAGGAATAGGAGAGGCTTTAGTTTCGGCATTAGATGAAAAAGGAAGACCTTCACCTTTAGCACAAACAATGCTTAGGGCTCCAATGAGTAGGATGGATGTATTAACAAAAAGTGAATTAAAGCAATTAACAGATAATTCGGAATTGTCGGATAAATACAATGAAGATGTAGATAGGGAAAGCGCTTTAGAATTACTTAATGAAAAAATAAAAAAAGCACAAGCTGACGAAGCAAAAGAAGTAGCTAAAAAAGAAAGAGAAAAATTAGATAAAAAAACTTCTTCTAGGTCAACCTCCACAAGACGTTCTAGTTCTAGCAACTCCACAACTAAAGCAATTGTAAAAGTATTAACTAGTGCAACCTTCATAAGGGGAGCATTGGGAGTGTTAAATAAAATGTTACGTTAAATCACACATACTTAATATACAAAATAAGCTAATTATATAATAGCTATTTGGTTCCTATAAACGTAGTAACGATTAGGTTATTTAAAAAAAACAACAAAAAAATAGCTGTTATACTCTAAAGTATAACAGCTATTTTTTTTTGCTATTGGTAGTATCCAAAAAACTGTGTAAACAGAAATTAGGCGGGGTTTTAAAACCCCGCCTAATTTTTTTATTAATTTTATAACACACAGTTTTATTATGGATGATTTAAAAAATCAATTTTTACAAAGTGGTCTATTAAAAG
>CALGLV010000018.1 GCA_937958985.1 uncultured Aquimarina sp. | reverse complement strand
GTATGGGATTCATAGAGACGCCATATCGTAAAGTAGAAAATGGAAAAATAGACTTAACTACAGAACCTAGATACTTAAGTGCTGAAGAAGAAGAAGGAATGTTAATTGCGCAAGCAAACAATCCTATGAATGATGACGGTACTATTGAATTAGATAAGGTAATTGCTCGTCAAGAAGGTGATTTCCCTGTGGTTGAAAAATCTGAAGTACATTATGCCGATGTATCTCCAAATCAAATTGCATCTATATCAGCATCATTAATTCCTTTCTTGGAACATGATGATGCAAACCGTGCATTGATGGGATCAAACATGATGCGTCAAGCAGTTCCATTATTAAGAGCTGATGCTCCTATTGTTGGAACAGGTCTTGAACGTCAAGTAGCTACAGATTCTCGAGTTTTAATTAATGCAGAAGGTAATGGAACTGTTGAGTATGTAGATGCTAATAGAATTGATATACGTTACGATCGTACAGAAGATGAAAAGCTTGTAAGTTTTGATGATGATATCAAATCGTACAATCTTATTAAATTCCGTAAGACAAACCAAAGTACAAGTATCAACCTTAAACCTATTGTAAGGAAAGGTGATCGTGTATATAGAGGACAAGTATTATCTCAAGGGTATGCTACAGAAAATGGAGAACTAGCTCTTGGACGAAATATGAAAGTAGCCTTTATGCCTTGGAAAGGGTATAACTTTGAGGATGCAATCGTAATTTCTGAAAAAGTAGTAAGAGAAGATATATTTACTTCGGTACATATTGACGAGTATTCTTTAGAGGTTAGAGATACTAAACTAGGTAACGAAGAATTAACTAACGATATTCCTAATGTTTCAGAAGAGGCTACAAAAGACCTTGATGAAAATGGAATGATTCGTATTGGTGCTGAAGTTAAGCCTGGTGATATCTTAATTGGAAAAATTACTCCTAAAGGAGAAAGTGATCCAACTCCAGAAGAAAAATTATTACGTGCCATTTTTGGTGATAAAGCAGGTGATGTAAAAGACGCTTCGTTAAAAGCATCTCCATCTTTACACGGTGTGGTTATCGATAAGAAATTATTTTCTAGAGCGGTAAAAGATAAGCGCAAAAGAGTTCAGGATAAGGAAGATATCGCAAATTTAGAATCTAAATATGAGACTAAATTTGAAACTTTAAAGGACAATTTAATTGAAAAATTATTTTCAATTATAGGTGGAAAAACATCTCAAGGAGTATCTAATGATTTAGGGGAGGAAGTTTTACCAAAAGGTAAAAAGTATACTCTTAAAATGTTAAATAGTATTGACGATTTTTCTCACTTAACTAAAGGTACTTGGACTACAGATAGTGATATGAATAAAATGGTTGCTGATTTACTTCACAACTATAAAATTAAAGAAAACGATCTTCAAGGTAATTTACGTCGCGAGAAGTTTACAATTTCAGTAGGGGATGAGTTGCCAGCAGGTATCTTAAAGCTAGCTAAAATTTATGTTGCTAAAAAGCGTAAATTAAAAGTAGGTGATAAAATGGCAGGACGTCACGGTAACAAAGGTATTGTTGCTCGTATCGTTCGTCAAGAAGATATGCCTTTCTTGGAAGATGGAACACCAGTAGATATCGTATTGAATCCACTAGGAGTACCTTCTCGTATGAATATTGGTCAAATTTATGAAACAGTTCTTGGTTGGGCTGGTCAAAATTTAGGTCAAAAATATGCAACGCCAATTTTTGATGGAGCATCTTTAGATCAAATCAATGAGCTTACAGATAAAGCAGGTGTACCACGTTATGGACATACACATTTATATGATGGTGGAACAGGGCAACGTTTTGATCAAGCAGCTACAGTAGGTGTAATTTATATGCTGAAATTAGGTCACATGGTTGATGATAAAATGCACGCACGTTCAATAGGACCATACTCATTAATTACGCAACAACCTTTAGGTGGTAAAGCTCAGTTTGGTGGGCAGCGTTTTGGAGAGATGGAAGTATGGGCACTTGAGGCATATGGAGCATCAAGTACATTACGTGAAATATTAACAGTTAAATCTGATGATGTAATTGGTAGAGCTAAAACATACGAAAGTATTGTTAAAGGTGAAGCCATGCCAGAACCAGGTATTCCTGAATCATTCAACGTATTGATGCACGAACTTAAAGGACTTGGATTAGATATCCGTTTAGAAAACTAATTACATTCCCCCGAAAGGGGGAACGTAAATTTATCTATTCAGTTCCTTAGTGGAAAAAACAAACATTAACATTCTTAAGCCCCATTAATTATGGCAAGAAATAATGATAAGAATCAAGTACAGAGATTTAATAAAATCTCTATAGGTTTAGCTTCTCCGGAGTCTATATTAGAGGCTTCTCATGGTGAGATCCTTAAGCCAGAAACTATAAATTACCGTACCCACAAACCAGAACGTGATGGGTTGTTTTGTGAGCGTATATTCGGTCCTGTAAAAGATTACGAATGTGCTTGTGGAAAATATAAACGTATCCGTTATAAAGGGATTGTTTGTGACCGTTGTGGTGTTGAAGTAACAGAAAAGAAAGTTCGTCGTGACCGTGTTGGACACATTAACTTAGTAGTGCCAGTAGCGCATATTTGGTACTTCCGTTCTTTACCTAATAAAATTGGATATTTATTAGGACTTCCATCTAAGAAATTAGATATGATTATTTACTACGAACGTTATGTAGTAATTCAATCAGGTATTGCAAAAAATGAAGAAGGAGAACCAGTTCAAAAAATGGATTTCCTTACTGAAGAAGAGTATTTAAATATATTAGATAGTCTTCCTCAAGAAAATTTATATCTAGAAGATTCTAACCCAGATAAGTTTATCGCTAAAATGGGAGCCGAATGTCTTATAGAATTATTAAAGCGTATTGACTTAGATACGTTGTCTTATGAATTACGTCATAAAGCAAATAACGAAACTTCTAAGCAACGTAAAGCGGAAGCTTTAAAGCGTTTACAAGTAGTTCAAGCTTTACGTGATGCAAATAAGAATCGTGAAAACAATCCAGAATGGATGATCATGAAAGTAATTCCGGTAATACCACCAGAATTACGTCCATTGGTTCCTTTAGATGGAGGTCGTTTTGCAACTTCAGATTTAAATGATTTATACCGAAGAGTAATTATTCGTAACAACCGTTTAAAGCGTTTAGTTGAAATTAAAGCACCAGAAGTAATTCTACGTAACGAGAAGCGTATGCTTCAAGAATCTGTAGATTCACTTTTTGATAACACGCGTAAATCTTCTGCTGTAAAAACAGAAAGTAACAGACCATTAAAGTCTCTTTCAGATTCATTAAAAGGTAAGCAAGGGCGTTTCCGTCAAAACTTGCTTGGTAAGCGTGTAGATTATTCAGCACGTTCGGTTATTGTTGTAGGACCAGAATTGAAATTATCGGAATGTGGTCTTCCAAAAAATATGGCTGCTGAGTTATATAAGCCTTTTGTAATTCGTAAGCTTATTGAGCGTGGAATTGTTAAAACGGTTAAATCGGCAAAGAAAATCATAGATCGTAAAGAGCCTGTGGTTTGGGATATTTTAGAGAATGTTCTTAAAGGACATCCTGTACTATTAAACCGTGCTCCTACGCTTCACCGTCTAGGTATTCAAGCTTTTCAACCAAAATTAATTGAAGGTAAAGCAATCCAGTTACACCCATTAGCTTGTGCGGCCTTTAATGCCGATTTTGATGGGGATCAAATGGCGGTACACCTACCATTAGGACCAGAGGCTATTTTAGAAGCTCAGTTACTAATGTTAGCGTCGCATAACATTTTGAATCCAGCGAACGGTGCTCCAGTAACGGTACCTTCTCAGGATATGGTATTGGGACTTTACTATATGACTAAAGAGCGTAAATCTACTCCAGAATTAGAAATCAAAGGTGAAGGTTTAACTTTTTATTCTGCTGAAGAAGTAAATATTGCTTATAACGAGGGTCAATTGAATATTAACGCTGGTATTAAAATTCGTGCTAACGACTTTAATGAGGCTGGTGAATTAGTACCTCAAATCATAAAAACTACTACTGGACGCGTTCTTTTTAATGAAAAAGTTCCAGCAGCAGCAGGATATATTAATCAAGTTTTAACTAAGAAAGCATTACGTGACATTATTGGTGATATTTTAAAATTCACTTCAGTTCCAGTCACAGCAGATTTCTTAGATGAAATTAAAACACTAGGTTATAACTTCGCATTTAGAGGTGGACTGTCATTTAGTTTAGGGGATATTATTATCCCGCCAGAAAAACAATCAATGATTGATTCGGCTAACACTAAAGTAGATGGTATTATAGGTAACTATAATATGGGTCTTATTACTAATAACGAACGTTACAACCAGGTTATTGACATCTGGACATCCACAAACTCAGATTTAACTGAGTTATCGATGAAACGTATTTCTGAAGATCAGCAAGGTTTTAACTCGGTATTTATGATGCTTGATTCTGGAGCGCGTGGTTCTAAAGAGCAAATACGCCAGTTAACAGGTATGCGTGGATTAATGGCAAAACCAAAAAAATCAGCAGATGGTGGTGGAGCTATTATTGAAAACCCAATTATATCTAACTTTAAAGAAGGTCTTTCAATTTTAGAATACTTTATTTCTACTCACGGTGCGCGTAAAGGTCTTGCCGATACAGCATTAAAAACAGCCGATGCGGGTTACTTAACTCGTCGTCTTGTAGATGTTTCTCAAGATGTAATTATCAACCAAACGGATTGTGGTACATTAAGAGGGGTGGAGGTAGCGCCTTTAAAGAAAAATGAAGAGATTATAGAGTCTTTAGGGGCTCGTATAGTTGGACGTACTTCTTTAAATGATGTAATTCACCCATTAACTCAAGAAATTTTAGTTGAAGCAGGAGTCGAAATTACATCTAAGCATGTAGACCTTATTAATGCTGCACCTATTGAAACTGTAGAAGTTCGTTCTGCATTATCATGTGAAGCTAAAAAGGGTATTTGTGTTAAATGTTACGGCCGTAACCTAGCAACAAATAAAACAGTTCAATTAGGTGAGGCAGTAGGTGTTGTTGCAGCACAATCTATTGGAGAACCAGGTACTCAGTTAACACTTCGTACATTCCACGTAGGTGGTATTGCAGGTAACATTTCTGAAGACAATAGTTTAAAAGCTAGATTTGATGGTCTTCTTGAAATAGATGAACTTAAAGTTGTTAAAGGTGAAGATAGTCAAGGTAAACTGATAGATATTGTTATCTCTCGTACTTCTGAGGCTAAAGTTGTTGATCCTAAAACAAAAGTGGTGTTAAGTACTAACTTAATTCCTTACGGTTCTGAATTGCTAATAAAAGATGGAGAAGCTATTAAAAAAGATCAAGAGATTTGTACTTGGGATCCATATAATGGTGTAATTGTATCTGAATTTGCTGGAGCAGTTAAATATGATAATTTAGAGCAGGGTGTTAACTTTCAAGTAGAAATCGATGAACAAACTGGTTTCCAAGAAAAAGTAATCTCTGAATCTAGAGATAAGAAGAAAATTCCTACTTTACTTATTGTGGGTAAAGGAGACGAAGTTTTACGTTCTTACAATTTACCGGTTGGTGCTCACATTATGGTTGAGGACAGCGAAAAAATTAAAGAAGGTAAAGTATTAGTTAAGATACCTCGTAAATCTGCTAAAGCGGGTGATATTACAGGGGGTCTTCCTAGGGTAACTGAATTATTTGAAGCTCGTAATCCATCGAATCCTGCAGTGGTTTCTGAAATTGACGGTGTTGTTTCTTTTGGTAAAATTAAGCGTGGAAATAGAGAGATTATTGTAGAGTCTCGATTAGGTGATATTAAAAAGTACTTGGTTAAGTTATCAAACCAAATATTAGTACAAGAGAATGACTTTGTACGTGCAGGAATGCAATTATCTGATGGGGCAATTGCACCAGTAGATATATTAAAAATACAAGGACCGTCGGCAGTACAACAATATTTAGTAAACGAGGTACAAGAGGTATACCGTTTACAAGGGGTGAAAATTAACGATAAGCACTTTGAGGTTGTAGTACGTCAAATGATGCGTAAGGTTCAAATTCAAGATCAGGGAGATACTATTTTCCTTGAGAATCAATTAATTCACAAGTCAGACTTTATTCAGGAAAATGATGCAATTTTCGGAAAGAAAGTTGTTGAAGATGCTGGAGATAGTGTGAATCTTAAAGCAGGACAAATAGTTACTCCACGTCAATTAAGAGATGAAAATTCTATTTTACGTAGAGAGGATAAGCAGTTTGTTGTTGCACGTGATGCGGAACCAGCTACGGCTACTCCAATACTTCAAGGTATTACACGTGCCTCTTTACAGACTAAATCATTCATATCTGCAGCTTCCTTCCAGGAAACTACAAAAGTATTGAATGAAGCAGCTGTAAGTGGTAAAGAAGATTACTTAGAAGGTCTTAAAGAAAATGTAATTGTAGGTAAGAAAATACCAGCAGGTACAGGAATGAGACTTTACGATTCGATAATTGTAGGTTCTAAAGAAGAGTACGAAAATCGTTCTCAAGAAGTAGAACAACAAATGAACTATAACTAATAATTATGGCTGAAGAGCAAAACAAATCTAAGAGTATAAATATTGAAATTGATGAGAAAACTGCTGAAGGTACTTATAGTAACTTAGCAATTATAAATCATTCAGTTTCGGAGTTTGTAGTTGATTTTGTAAATATTATGCCTGGTAATCCTAAGAGTAAGGTTAAAAGCAGGATTATATTAACACCGCAACATGCTAAGCGTTTAGTTAATGCTCTAAGTGAAAATGTTAGTAAGTTTGAAAAAGAACATGGAAAAATAAAGGATTATGATAATCCAGCCATTCCACTAAACTTTGGTCCAACAGGGCAAGCTTAAATGAAGAACCTCAAAATTATTATTTTGAGGTTTTTTTTTAGTCAGTACTTTTTAATTGTTTTTTATTATTAATATTTTGTATTTAATAATTTAAACTTATTACAGTATGTTTTTTGAATTAAAAAAAGCGCTTTTAAGCGCTTTTTTAATTGTAATGGTGTGTTTGTATGTAATATATTTTTTTATTAAAAAAAAGAGGTTTATTTGAGTGAAAAATAGAAAACCAATACATTTTCAGTTAAAACTCAGAGGTGTAATGAAATTTTAAGCTTTTGAATTTGTCTATTGTCATTTGCAAACTAAAAGACGAATCTGCAAAAAACACCAATTGTCCACGCTTGTCTTTAGCTAAAAATTTACTTTTTATTCTTTTGAATTCTTTAAATTCTTCACTTTTAGAATCAGTTGCTTCAACCCAGCAAGCTTTGTGAACATTTAAATTTTCATAGCTACATTTTGCACCGTATTCGTGTTCCAAGCGGTATTGAATAACTTCGTATTGTAGCGCTCCTACCGTACCAATTACTTTTCTCCCGTTAAGTTCCAATGTAAATAATTGAGCTACACCTTCGTCCATTAATTGATCTATACCTTTAAAAAGTTGTTTAGACTTCATAGGGTCGGCATTGTTAATATATCTGAAATGTTCTGGAGAAAAACTAGGTATTCCTTTGTATTCCATTTGCTCACCAGCAGTTAAGGTGTCACCAATTTTAAAGTTACCAGTATCATGAAGACCAACAATATCTCCAGGATATGATATGTCTACAATTTCTTTTCTTTCAGCAAAAAAAGCATTTGGACTAGAAAATTTTAATTTTTTGCCTAATCGCGTATGTAAATAGGGGGTGTTTCGTTCAAAAGTACCAGATACTATCTTTATAAATGCCAAACGGTCACGATGTTTAGGATCCATATTGGCGTGAATTTTAAACACAAAACCAGAGAATTTTTTTTCACTTGGAAATACTTCTCTTGTGTCACTTTCTTTAGGTCGTGGCTTAGGTGCAATATCAATAAAGCAATCTAACAACTCCCTAACTCCAAAATTATTTAAAGCAGATCCGAAGAATACAGGTTGTAAATCACCATTTTGATAATCTTCTTTACTGAATTTTGGATAAACCTCACTAACCAATTCAACTTCTTCTCTTAGAGTATCGGCACTAGTTTCTCCAATTAATGTATCAAGTTTGCTATCGGATAAGTCATTTATTTCTGTAGTTTCTGAAATATGTCTTGAAGAACTTTCGTCAAAAAGGTTTATGTTCTTCTCCCAAATATTGTAAATCCCCTTAAAATCATAACCCATTCCTATAGGGAAGCTTAAAGGAACCACCTTTAAACCAAGTTTTTGTTCAACTTCATCGAGTAAGTCAAAAGCATCTTTTCCCTCTCTATCCATTTTATTAATAAAAACAATCATTGGGATTTTTCGCATTCTACATACCGAAACTAATTTTTCAGTCTGCTCTTCAACACCTTTGGCAACATCAATAACAACAATAACACTATCCACAGCTGTTAATGTTCTAAAAGTATCTTCAGCAAAATCTTTGTGTCCAGGGGTATCTAAAATATTAATTTTATTCCCTTTATATTCAAAAGCCAATACCGAAGTAGCTACAGAAATTCCTCGTTGACGCTCAATCTCCATAAAATCACTTGTAGCTCCTTTTTTTATCTTATTTGATTTCACGGCACCAGCTTCTTGAATGGCCCCCCCAAATAATAATAATTTTTCAGTAAGTGTTGTCTTACCTGCATCTGGGTGAGACACAATACCAAAAGTTCTTCTTCTCTGAATTTCTTGATCGAAGGAAAGTTTCATTTTTTGTTTTTTACAAAAGTGTACATTTTGAGTAGAATATTAAAGCTTTTTTTGTTTTTATAATTTTTATTGCTGCCGTTAAACTGTTTTTTTACATTTTTAAACGAAAAATTTCATTTTTAGTTTTAGAAATTTCATATCAACGCGACTTCTGTCTTAAATTTGTTTACTGAAGACCACTTACCTAAAAGTAAGTTTAACGGTTATTAAAATATTGAGAATCTACAGGTTCGCAAGTAATTTTAGAAAAACTATAATTATGGTGTTATTTTTACAAAAAAATACTTTTACATTAATCAAGAGATTACTCTTGATGTTTGTCTGTCTATTCAGTGTAACATTGTTTAGTCAAATTCAGCCTACATTTAGTCTTGCTCAAGGTCCAACTTTATTGGCAGGGGGTGCGGCAGATGAAGAGATTGGAGCGCGTTATATTTATGAAAATGTAGGTTCGTCTGAGGATGGTGTTATTGTTGACGCAATAATAACTATTGTAGATAAGGTTAATCTAGATGATATTACTGCTGGTAACTTTGTAGTAGATTCTACTTTAGGTTCTGATGATAGATTTGAGCCAACTGTTAATACTGCAGCTGGAGATGGTTATGTTGAATGGCAAATTGAATTTGTGTTAGATGGTACGGTTCTGGATGCAAATGATGTAGGAGTTAGGGCTAGATTGTCAACATTTGTGTTAGAGGCAATTGATGTAGATGGTTTTGAGTATTTTGAAGCTATTATTACAGGGTCGTATACAATAGAAGGAGGAGTAGCACCTCCAACGGATTTGGTTGTTTCTCAAAATGGAGAATTTACAAGATTTCAAAGTGATGCTGATTTTGCTGCGGGTATTGATGTTGTTAATACGGAATATATAGTTAGGGTTAATTACGAAAATATAAGTATTGTAAATTTTAGAACAGGTAGTAGTAATGATAGTAACAACAGGCAAAACTCTATCGGTTTTTTAGGTGAGGTTACTTTTGATCAAGAAGACACTACAATTGTTAATACGCCTCCGAATGTTGATGATTTTTCGGATGTAATTGCAGTAAATGATACATTTCAAATCAATTTATTGGCGGGATCATCTGATTTGGAAAATAATATAGATCCTTCGTCTTTAAGATTAATTGATCCTAATGATCCTTTCAATGTTGGTCTTGTTGGTAGCCCTTTAGTAATACCTGGTGTTGGTACTTATTCTATAAATACTATTGGTGGTTTGAATTTTCAACCAGAGCAAGATTATGTTGGGGATGCAACAATTTTATTTAGTGTAGACGATGATTTGGGTGTGAATTCTGATTTAGGTACTCTTGATCTTCTAATTGTTGAATTGGGTAACCCAAATGCTAATCCAAATCCAACAAATAGTGATTTAGATTCCGTTCTAAATACAAGTGATGTAGATGATGATAATGATGGTATACTAGATACTAATGAAGGCTTGGTTTGTCAAGAAGATATAGGAGTTGGTGTGGTAGGAGATTTTACGCTGTCGGGTTCTATTAATGATATTTTTCCTCTTAATGGGGTTAGTGTAGATGTGACTACTGCTATTGTTGATGCTCCTGGTGAGGCAACCGTTCAGCTTACTAATTTGAGTGTTGAAGATTCCACTACTTTGCGTTTGCAGGGAAATGATATAGATTCCGGTTTAGGTGATCGCTTAATATATACATTAACGTATAGTGAAACTGTTTTGAATCCTCAGTTTGTTTTTTCAGGTATTGATTCTGGTGATGTTGTTGAGATTGGGGTTACAGGACCTCAATCACCTACTGTTATTATAGGTGATTTATTAAGTACTACAGGTTTATCTCCAAATTTTGACGGTAATCCTAATCCTAGCTTGAATCCAGGCGGGAGTAATTTATTTTCAATAGCTAATAATAACACAAATTTAGCTTCTATAACATCATTTACTAATGGGAGTTCAAATACAGCTTTAAACTCTTCAAACATTACTATTGTAGGGTTAGTTGATACGATAACTATATCCACTTCCAAAGGTCGTTTAGATGGAGATGACCCAAATTTAGCTTTTGTTACTTTTTTATTATCGTCTCATGGTTATTGTACTTTTTTAGATACGGATGAAGATGGAATTCCTGATCATTTAGATGTAGATAGCGATAATGATGGTTGTAATGATGCTATAGAAGTGGGTCATATTGATGCTAATGATGATGGCGAAGTTGATGGAACGGGGTTTGATGCAAATGGCCAAGTTTTAGGTGCGGCTACTTCTTATATTGGAAATAATTCTAATGTAACAACAGCTTCTGAAATTACTTTTTCAGAAGTTCCTTCAGATCAAAATATTACTCAGGGAGAAGAGGCTGAATTT
Organism: uncultured Aquimarina sp.; assembly: GCA_937958985.1. Classification (GTDB taxonomy): domain Bacteria; phylum Bacteroidota; class Bacteroidia; order Flavobacteriales; family Flavobacteriaceae; genus Aquimarina. Next base: position 602 of record CALGLV010000018.1, on the reverse strand, counting down.
AGGGTTAGAAATACTACAATTACTTCAACAAATGTTTTTAGTAATGGTGTTCCTGATTTTGGAGCAGGAGTTGCGAGTGTAGATGGTTTTGTTTTTCAATGGTTCATTGGTGATCCAAATAACGGAGGAATTGAATTAACCGAAGCTAATGATCCTAATGATATTTATAGAGGTGTTACAAGTAATAGGTTAAGAGTTAATACTGCAAATTCACCTGATTTATTAGATGGAACTCAATATTGCTTGTTAGTTACACATCCTAATTATGCATGTGAAGATATCATTAATTGTGCAATTTTAAATGTAAACGATGTTCCATTAGCACAGAATGATGCGCCAGCAGATGTATTGGAAGATGCAGGATTGACGAACATTCCAGTAATCGGCAATGATAGTTTTGGCGGCGACGGACCAAGTACTACGGATATCGTAGTTACACCAATTGATCCATTGGTAGGGGTTGCAGTATTGAATGATAATGGAACACCAAATGATCCAACAGACGATAGTATTGACTTCACCCCAGCAGCAGACTTCAATGGTCCAGTAAGTATTACTTATGAGATTGAAGATGCTAACGGAGATACCTCTACAGCAGTAGT
>CALGLV010000017.1 GCA_937958985.1 uncultured Aquimarina sp. | reverse complement strand
CTCTTAAACTGCTTAAGGAAGTCGTCGTTTAATAAATCTTCTTTTTTCATTACTGTGTTTTAATTTAAAATTAAAAAAAAATAGCTTGGGTCATGACCCAAGCTATTTTTTAAACTTACACAGTTAATGAGATACTGCCTTAGCAATTAGGGCTTTGTTTTTATATGAGTTGTAATTACTACAATTGAGTAACTCTCATTGTATTCACATCACCTTTTTCATGAAGTGGTGTAGAAACAAGATTAATCATACGATCACCAGCTTCAACATAACCTCTTTCAATAGCCATTTTGTTTACTTCTTCAATAGTAATATCAGTAGTAGCGGCAGGATTGTCGTAGTAGAATGCTTTAACTCCCCAAAGTAAATTAAGTTGAGATAAAATTCTACGGTTGTTAGAGTATACTAAAATATGAGCTTTAGGTCTCCAAGCAGAAATTTGGTAAGCAGTATAACCAGAATTAGTTAATGTAGAGATTGCACCAGCGTCAATATCGTTAGCAGCATGTGCAGCATGGAAACATACTGAATGCGTAATAAAACGCTCATCAGAATTGTTAGGAGGTGTAGATGGAACTGATATTAAAGCAGAATCTTCAACACTTCTAATAATGTTTCTCATGGTTTGAATTACTTCAACAGGATATTGACCTACAGAAGTTTCACCAGATAGCATTACTGCATCGGCTCCATCCATAATTGAGTTTGCTACATCATTTACTTCAGCACGAGTTGGTGTTAAACTATCGATCATAGTTTCCATCATCTGAGTAGCAATAATAACAGGCTTACGCGCTAATTTAGCTTTGTAAACCAATTCTTTTTGTACTAATGGTACTTCATGTGCAGGAATTTCAACTCCTAAATCACCACGAGCTACCATTAAACCACCAGATACAGCTAAAATTTCATCAATATTGTCAACCCCTTCAGGTTTTTCTATTTTAGAAATAATAGGAATATCATATTTACTATGTTTAGCAATTAATTTTTGAAGATCCTCTACATCTTTTGCGTGGCGTACAAAAGATAATGCAATCCAATCTACTCCGATTTCACAAGCAAATTCAGCATCTTTAATATCTTTCTCAGTCAATGCTGGAAGAGAAATATCTGTATTAGGAAGGTTAACCCCTTTTTTAGACTTAAAAGGACCTCCTTGAGTAACTTTAGCTACTACTTCGTCATCTCCGTTTGTTGAAACAACTTCAAAGTGAACTTTACCATCGTCTACCAATACACGCTCACCTGCTTTTACGTCTCTAGGAAACTGAGAGTAGTTCATGTAAGCTTTAGTGGCATTACCAACAAAAGGTTCACCTGTTTTAAATGTTACGATATCTCCTGCGTTTACAACAGTACCTTCTTCCATTACACCTACGCGTAATTTAGGGCCCTGTAAATCACCTAAAATAGCAGCATTAAAACCATTGGCTTCATTTTGCTCTCTAATAATTTTTACACGGCGTTTCACATCATCATAATCAGCATGTGAAAAATTGATTCTGAATACATTTACACCAGCAACCATAAGGTCATTAATGATTTCTCTAGAATCTGTTGCAGGTCCAAGTGTAGCTACAATCTTTGTTTTTTTACGTCCGTTTTTTACTGACATTATTCAAATATTAGATTAGTTTTTTTCTTTATCTTATTGTAATCCACTTCGTAAGAAGTAATTACTTGCTTTATTTCTAAAATTTCTGATACCAGCATTTTCATTGCATAAGTATCATTTTCCGATTCAATTTTTAAAAAATAATCTGCATTTTTATATTCCGAGATTAATTTTTTTGTTTCTTGAATAGATTCATCTAAAGTGAATAAATTGATTCCTTTAGAAACATCAATATCATTTAGCACACATTTGTTTTTTACTAAAGTATAAGTGATGTAATGTGTTTCATCATCAAATACATATTTGGGATATATTTCTTGTTGCTGCTCTGTGTTAGTAACGGTAACATCTTTTTTTGCTCGTTTTAACTGTAATCCCAAATGTTTATTTAACAAAAACGCCATTTTGTATGACGGTATGTTAGCGTGTATAGCACATAAATAAAATATTTCGATATCAAAATCAGAAAGAACTATTTTATTTGTTACCATATATAACAGTGTTAAAATAAACACAACGAAAGTACAAAGAAAATCGTTTTAAAATAAATTTTATTGTTTCCTATATTTGGATTAAAACGTTTTCGTTTGGTTATTCTTCTATTTTTTTCTGAAACGCAAAATAAGCACGTTTTGAAACTTTCTCTTCTGCTTTTTTCTTTGATGTAGCACGTGCTTTAGCAATTACTTTCCCGTTTACCCAAAGCTTTACAGCAAAATGACGTAACTCTTCGTTTCCTGTATCATCGTAAATTTCGTAATTGAATTTGTGTTTCTTTTTTTGAAACCATTCAATTAGCAAGCTTTTATAACTAATTACTTGTCCTTCTAAATTTTCGATATCTACATAAGGGTCAATTACGGCTGAAAAAACAAATTTCTCACAATAGTCGTAACCACGATCTAAATAAATAGCGCCAAGTAAAGCTTCAAACAAGTTACCATGTACGTTTACTCCAAACTGATCGGTAGGAATTTGAGTTTTTAGTTGGCTGATAAGATTAAGATCTTTTCCGAGTTCGTTTAAGTGTTTTCGGCTAACTACTTTAGAACGCATTTTGGTTAAATAACCTTCGTTACCAGAGGGTACTTCTTTAAATAAGTAAGCAGCAATAATACTACTAAGCATTGAGTCTCCAAGAAATTCTAGGCGCTCGTAGTTTTTGGCATTTCCTTTAGCATCTTTTTTTCCTAAAGATCTATGGGTAAAAGCTACTTCATAAAATTTTAGATGTTTCGGTTTAAAACCGATAACATCTTGTATGAAAAAAGAAAAATTCCCGACCTTAGAATTAGATCGAGAATTAAAAATATTTTGAATAAAGCCCATGATAAGCGTTTATTCGTTTAATTTTTTAAGCAATACACAAGCATTGTGTCCGCCAAATCCAAAAGTGTTACTCATAGCGATTTTGACATCACGTTTTTGAGCTTTATTCAACGTTAAATTTAGTTCAGGATCAATGTTTTCATCTGGTGTAGTGTGGTTAATTGTAGGAGGAATAATTCCATGCTCAATAGATAACACTGAAGCAATTGCTTCAATGGCACCAGCAGCTCCTAACAAGTGACCGGTCATAGATTTTGTAGAGTTGATGTTAATATTTTTGGCGTGGTCACCAAAAACTTTTCCAATAGCTTTTAATTCGGCAACATCACCTAATGGTGTAGAGGTACCGTGCGTATTTATAGCATCAACGTCTTCGGGCTTAATACCAGCATTTTTTAAACAATTATGCATTACTGCAACAACTCCTATTCCTTCCGGATGTGGAGCTGTCATGTGGTAAGCGTCGGAGGAAAGTCCGCCACCAATAACTTCAGCATAAATTTTAGCCCCACGAGCTTTCGCATAATCGTAGTCTTCTAAAATTAAAGCCCCTGCGCCTTCACCTAATACAAAACCATCACGATTAGCATCAAAAGGCTTTGAGGCCGTAGTTGCGTTTTCATTGTTTGTAGAAAGAGCGTGCAATGCATTAAAACCACCAACACCCGATTGTATTACAGCCGCCTCACTACCACCAGTAACAATAACGTCACAATGGCCCAAGCGAATGTAATTTAAAGCATCGATTATTGCATTGGCAGAGGATGCACATGCTGATACTGTAGTATAGTTAGGTCCCATAAATCCATGTTTTATGGAAATGTGACCAGGTGCTATATCAGCAATCATTTTAGGGATAAAAAAGGGGTTGAAACGCGGTGTTCCATCCCCTTTTGTGAAATCTCTTACCTCGTTATGGAATGTCTCAATACCTCCTATACCAGCACCCCAAATTACACCAACACGTGTTTTGTCGATATTTTCAAGATCTAGCTTAGAATCTATAATAGCTTCATCTGCTGCTACCATAGCGTACTGAGAAAACTTATCGAGTTTTCTTGCTTCTTTACGATTCATGTGCTGTGTGATGTCAAAGTCTTTAACCTCACAGGCAAATTGAGTTTTAAATTTTTCAGCATTAAAATGAGTAATCGGTGCTGCACCGCTCTTACCATTTACTAAACCTTCCCAATATTGCTCAATATTGTTTCCTATTGGTGTTAATGCACCTAGGCCTGTTACTACTACTCGCTTCAACTCCATACAGTTACTCGTAAAGGGTTATTATTTTGCGTTTTCTATATAAGATACTGCCTGACCTACAGTTGCGATGTTCTCTGCTTGGTCGTCTGGTATTTGAATATCAAATTCTTTTTCGAATTCCATGATAAGTTCAACAGTGTCTAATGAATCAGCTCCAAGGTCGTTCGTGAAGCTTGCGTCTGTTACAACTTCGTTTTCGTCAACACCTAATTTGTCAACGATAATCGCTTTTACTCTTGATGCAATGTCCGACATAATTTCTAATTTTAAATTTTAGTTTAGATCGCAAAAATAACAAACTTTCGATTAATACCGCCTAAACCAAAAAAAATGTGAATTTTAATTTTCAAAAAATACTACTTATCCTTAATTTTACTGGGATTGAAGCGCTTTTTTTAACAAACGTTCTACAGGTTAAAATTTAATTTGTAGTGAAAATACAAAAATAAACATACTTTAGTTGTAAGAATTGTAGCTAATAGGTTATGTTATTTTAAATCAAATAATATGAAAAGAATATTAATTTTTGCATCTGGTAATGGTTCCAATGCCGAAAATATAATTAAATATTTTAATGAAAATAATAAGGCTGAAGTAACCCATGTGTTTTCAAATAAGGCAGATGCTAAAGTGTTAGAGAGGGCGATTAATCACAATGTAAAAGCGTTGCATTTTGACAGGGAATCTTTGTACAAAAGTAATGATGTACTACATATTATTAATGATGCCGATCCTGATGTAATAGTTTTAGCAGGTTTTTTATGGAAATTTCCTGAAAATATAATAGCTGAATATCCTAATAAAATTATAAACGTGCACCCTGCTTTACTACCTAATTACGGGGGTAAAGGCATGTATGGTATGAATGTGCACAAGGCTGTTGTAAAAAATAAAGAGCCTTTTTCTGGAATAACGATTCATTATGTTAACGAGCATTATGATGAAGGAGGGATTATTTTTCAAGCAAAAACAGCTTTAACAGAAACGGATACTCCGGAAGATGTTGCTTCTAAAATTCACGTATTAGAACAAAAGCATTTTCCTGAAGTTATTGAAAAACTACTATTTTCTTGATTTTCGACTCTATTTTAACGGTTTATTAAATGGGAAAAAAACAAAAATTTTATGTTGTGTGGCAAGGGCATAAAGTAGGTATTTTTGAAAATTGGAAAACCTGTAAAGCGGCTATTTTAAATTATCCACAAGCGCAGTATAAATCTTTCGAAAATAAATCGGCCGCGATTAAAGCTTTTGATGGAAATTATGCTGACTACATTGGTAAAAATACGAGCAAGCCAAAATTATCACAAGCTGAATTAAGTAAAATAGGTGAGCCAAACTTATATTCAATAGCTGTTGATGCTGCGAGTAGCGGAAATCCAGGCAAAATGGAATATAGGGGCGTAGTTACACAAACCAAAAAGCAATTATTTCATCAAGGTCCCTTTTTACAAGGGACTAACAATATTGGAGAATTTTTAGCTTTAGTACATGGTTTAGCTTATTTAAAAAAACACAACAGCGATCGATTTTTGTATACCGATTCTAAAATAGCTATGAGCTGGGTGCGTCAAAAAAAATGTAAAACCAATCTTAACCCCAATTCAAAAAATAAAGATGTTATGGAGTTGGTTGTAAGGGCCGAGAATTGGTTGAAATCAAACACTTATCAAACTAAAATAATAAAGTGGGAAACCAAAGCGTGGGGTGAAATTCCTGCAGACTTTGGTAGAAAATAATGCTGTAAAATGCTTATAATGAAATTTTAGGAGTACTATTTCGACCAAGCTTTAAGTAAAGCAACAGTATGAAATTAGTAAGCATCATAAAAGGGCATTTTTCAAATGCATTACACAAGGGGTTAACCTCGTGTGAGCTTGCGACTAGTTTAACGATAGCTTTATTATCAACTACTTTCCCTGTTTTTGGACTCACTACGATTGTTGTAACAGCAATTGGAGTACGTAAAAAATTAAACATACCCTTATTAATTTTAATTACTTATAGTTTAGAGCCATTACGGTTTTTAGTTTTTGTTCCTTTAACAGATTTTGGAAGTTATATTTTCAATAACTCGGATAATACATTAACTCTAGAAATGGTTAAGCAAGTCTTTAGTATGGACTGGATGTCGATAGTTTCTTTCTTTTTTAGTCAATTAATTTATGCAATTGTTGGATGGGTATTGCTTGTGATACCATTGTCTATTCCATTCTTTTATTTTGTAAAAAACTTAATAGGATTTTCATTACCCAAAACAAAACAATGTTTGGATTAAATTTTATAAAGTAAAACAGCTTAAAACTGTATTTTTGCATTATGATAGAAGATAAAAATCCGGCACGTACCAACCTTGATGATTTAGGAGAATTTGGTTTAATAGATCACCTAACTAAAAACTTTGATGTAAAACACACAAGTACTTTAAAAAGTATTGGTGATGATGCAGCAGTAGTAAGTTTTGAAGATGAATGCGTAATTACTACAGATTTATTAGTTGAGGGTGTTCATTTTGATTTAGCATATATGCCTTTAAAGCATTTAGGATACAAATCTGTAATGGTAAATTTATCGGATGTATATGCAATGAATGCTGTGCCTAAACAAATTACAGTTTCTATTGCAGTTAGTAATCGTTTTCCACTTGAGGCTTTAGAAGATTTATATGCGGGTATTGAAATGGCTGCAAAAATCTATAATATAGATGTTGTTGGTGGTGACACAACTTCGTCTAACAAAGGACTTTTAATTAGTATTACAGCTCTAGGGCATGTCAAAAAGGAGGATATAGTTTATAGAGATGGAGCTAAAGACAATGACTTAATTGTACTATCTGGAGATATAGGAGCTGCTTATTTAGGGCTTCAGATATTAGAAAGAGAGAAAAAAGTATTTGAGGTTAATCCACAATCTCAACCTGATTTATCACCATATAGCTATGTTGTGGAACGTCAACTAAAGCCAGAGGCTCGTAAGGATATTCCTTTATTACTAAAAGAGTTAGAGGTAAAGCCTACAAGTATGATTGATGTAAGTGACGGACTTTCGTCGGAGTTATTACATATATGTAAAGCATCAAAAGTAGGAGCTACTATTTACGAAGATAAAATACCATTAGACCCTACAGTTATTTCAACTTGTGAGGAATTCAATATGGATAGTACTACTATTGCTTTAAACGGAGGAGAAGATTATGAATTACTTTTTACAGTAAAGCAAGAAGACTTTCTAAAAATAAAAGCAAACCCAAGCTTGAGTATTATTGGTCATATCGTACCAGAGCAAGAAGGTGTTCACTTAATTACAAGAGGAAATACCAAGGCTAAAATAACAGCACAAGGATGGAATAGTTTAGGCGAGAATAAGGAAAATTAGGCTACAGCCTTTTTCTTATTCAGCTTACGTGATTTTCGTTTAACAATTACAGTTTCAATACCTAGGTGGATTAACTTCAATTCTTCTGTAAGAGAAATTAGATTGCCTTTTGAATTTGTAGTTACTTGAGATCCGCAGCAGTTACATTGATAATGCTTTAAGTGCTTAGTTATTTTTTTAACTAGCTTGTATTTATGTCCCGATATAGAGCATAATAATCGGTTTACGTTTGTTAATTCAGCTAAATTCATAAAAACAGAGGGAATTAGTTGTTAAGCAAACCTTAAATTAAGCATTTCTAAGGATGTAAACAAGTGTAAAATCCATTAATCGATAAAATTAAGCTTTTAATCTACTTGTAGGTAGATTAAGTTGTTGATTGTTAATTTTTTACGTAAGTGTTAAAGTTTGGGTTTTTTAACTATTTTTTGTCAAAATAGACTCAAATTCTTTGACAAAGTCGTCAAGATTACAGAAAATTTCGATAATTTTAGAATCAGATATCATAAGCAGAATATATTTAGTTTGTTGGAATCCAACACTTTAATTCACTAAATATTCTGCTTTTTCTTTCTATAAAATTGCTGTTTCTTAAGTCGAACTCACGTTAATTAGATTCTTAAGTAGTTTACGCTTGTTGGAGTATTATGCAATACAAAAGAGGTTAACGAGATAAAACGGATTTACAATCCTCGATTACAACAAACTTTAGAAGTCACACCGCTACGTAAAATCTCCCGACTTTGAGCTAAAATAACTATACCACTAATACTCTTTGTACATAAAAAACAAAAGCTACCCCTTCCAAGATAGTTTTTGTTGTAATTTACTCTATATTATTTCCTTAGCTTTACGCTCTTTACCTGTCTTTCTTTCTATCACTCAAGGTCTGGAGACTTTACGCAGGGGGGGTGCTTAAAAATCTTTTTCGAAGGGATTAAGTAAACTTATTAAAAACAAAATACGGAGGGTTTAACCCTCCGTATTTTAAACATAACAAACGTATTTGTATGATGTTAAGAATTAGTTATTGTAGAATTGTATTGTTTCTAATTCTTTATCTGTATAAATTTGAATAAAATAACTACCTCTTGCTAAATTGTTAGTATAAATACTGGTCGCTTCTTGTATGTTTGCCAACCTGATAACTTCTCTACCCTGCATATCATATATTACAGCTGAAGCTTGCTTATCTAAATTATATCCAGAAATACTCAAATTAATAAATCCATTAGAAGGATTGGGATATACACTAATTTTCTTTTCAATTTTAAGATTATTATTGTTTGTATTCACGACAACTCCTGTTAGCGATTTTGCTCCAGTAACAACTTCTAATGTCCATTCTCTATCACTTCCAGCACTTCCTGTTTCTACAGATAAAGACCCCCAATTTTCATCAGGACTAGTTAAATATTTTCCACCCCATTGGCATTTTAATCTATAGTTATTACCAACCTGCTCAAGCTCCCACTTTTGCGAACCTCCGTTAGGGTCAAGATCTGAAACTTCAACACTTTCAGTTGTTGCATTTCCAGAAAGGTATCTTCCTCCATATTCTTCTTTAAGACGGTATATGTCACCTGATACATGCTCAAGAGTCCAGTGTTGTGAACTCCATGTTTCGAATTGCGTTTCTTTTACTGTAGCCCAATTGGTATTGTTTGAGGTTGCGTAACGACCTCCAGCTTCTGCTTTCAAAAGGTATGTACCGCTAATTGTAGTTGGTATAACAGCTGTGCTTACATGGTTTGGACTAAAAGTACCTGCATTAGACATACTAGCTGTTACATATGCATTCCCGAAATTTGGATCTTCTATTGGATCTCCAGAGAACCCTTCTATTTTCATAGATACTTCAAATAAATCATCTACAACATAACCAAGACCAGCCCATTCGTTAAAATGATTAACCATATTAATCGTTCCAGTGAAACGTAAATCAGCTTCTTTACGAATAGCTTTAATTTGTGTAAAATTATCTACTTGTGCGTCAATAGATGGTTGTCCTGTTTTTTCTCCTATATAGATTTCGTACATCGCACCATCGGAGTAAATATCACCGAAATATGGCATATTATCTGTAGGCTTATTAACACCGTAATTCTCTACTACATAATATTCTACTAAATCTTTGTAGCCATTCTCACTCGGATTACGCCACCAGCCATATGCGCCATAAAAAACATTGCCATCTTCATTAAATTGATTATTCACATAGAAATCAATAGTATTGTTTGGCTGTCCTGGTCTTAGACCTTTTCGTGCCAAAGTGTTATACATGGTAGTCCATTCTATATAAAAATCACCATTGTTTTTTGTAGTCATACAACCATCATAGACTGCTACATCACTTTGCCATAATTCATAAGTATAGCCATTGTGATCAAATATTATTTTCTCAACACAATCCTGGCGTAGGTCTCCAGATTGTGCATAAAATAATGTCAAGTTAAAAGTTAGAAAAAGAAACGTTAGTAACGATTTGATATTGTTTTTAGGTGTGTAGTTATTTATCATAGTAACATATTATTTAAGGTTAAACATAAACGTAGTAAGCGAAATCGTTATAGTAATTAAAAATAACGATTCCTTTTTTTTATAGAATATATCATAAGTATAAATTGTAATTAGTATAGCAAAGCATTTTGTAAGCTATTTCTTACGCTAAGATAGCGGTAATTAACCAATAACGCGCACTTAATCTTATAAAAATAAACTTTTGTCTAAATGTATATATATTTGAATATCTTTCATCTTTGAATTTATTACTATTTAGAAAAGGTGAAACCCACAAAAAAATGTTGATTTGTAAAATATATATTGTTGTGAAAGAAAAATATACCCCCTATAAAAATGCAATTGTAGAGCGAATCAGCGGAATACTAAAACAAGAGTTCGACATAGCATAAGGTTATATAAGACCTGGGTTTAAAGAAAGAACTTGTTGAAAACGTTATAACTATTTATAAAAATAGAAGACCACATTTGTCAAATCACATGTTAACTCCTATGCAAATTCACAAAAACTAAAAAGAACCAGTATAAATCAAAAAAGGCCACCTTCACAGGTAGCCTTATCATCAATCAATCAAGATCTAAAAAAAAATGTTGTTGCTATAGTTTTTAGATATATTGGTTCACAATATTTTCAAATAATTCTTGCTTACCGCTAATACTTGGTAATTCACCATTTTGATGAGCGATTTTATGTAAATCTTCTAACGAAAGTTTACCTTCTTCATAAGCTTTTCCGTTTCCAGAATCGAAAGAAGAATAACGCTTTTCGCGTAATTTATCATAGTCAGAATCTTGAATAATTTTATCAGCAACTAATAAAGCGCGAGCAAAAGTATCTGCTCCACCAATGTGTGCTAAAAAGATATCTTCTAAGTCTGTTGAGTTTCTTCTGATTTTTGCATCAAAATTAACACCACCACCTTGAAGTCCACCTGCTTTTAAGAATACTAACATTGCTTCAGCAGTTTCCATTACGTTGTTTGGAAATTGATCGGTATCCCATCCATTTTGGTAATCACCACGGTTAGCATCAATACTACCTAACATCCCTGCTTGTGCAGCCACATCCATTTCGTGTTGCATTGTGTGGTTAGCTAAAGTCGCGTGATTTACTTCTAAATTAATTTTAAAATCGTCTTGTAAATTGTGCTTGTTTAAGAAACCAACTACAGTAGCTGCATCAAAATCATATTGGTGCTTTGTAGGCTCCATTGGCTTAGGTTCGATAAAGAAGTTTCCTTTGAAACCTTTTCCTCTAGCGTAATCTTTAGAGATTGTTAAAAATTGTCCCATATGGTCCAATTCGCGACCCATGTCTGTGTTTAGTAAAGACATATAACCTTCACGACCACCCCAAAATACGTAGTTTTCACCACCAAGCTCAATAGTAGCATCTAAAGCTGCTTTTACTTGCGCTCCAGCACGTGCTACTACATCAAAATTAGGATTTGTAGACGCTCCGTTCATAAAACGTGGATTAGAGAAACAGTTAGAAGTTCCCCAAAGTAATTTTACACCACTTTCTTTTTGCTTTTCTTTTAAGTAAGCTACGATTTCTTTTAAGCGTGCTTCAGACTCTTCAATAGTTGCTCCTTCTTGAATTAAATCAAAATCGTGGAAACAGTAGTAATCGAATCCTATTTTAGTAATAAATTCAAAAGCAGCATCTGCTTTATCTTTTGCAGCTTGAATAGGGTCAGCATTTTGATCCCACTCAAAATTTTGAGTTCCTGGTCCAAAAGGATCAGAACCTTGTCCGCAGAATGTATGCCAGTATGCTATTGAAAACTTAAAATGCTCACGCATTGTTTTTCCTGCTACTACTTGCTCTGGGTTGTAGTATTTGAATGCTAAAGGGTTTTTAGAATCTTTCCCTTCGAATTTGATTTCGCCAATACCTTTAAAGTACTCTTTGCTTCCTATTGTTGCCATTTATTTGATTTTAGATTTGCTGATTCCCGTTTTGGCTAGGGTTACAGCGGGATTTATTTAATTAATTTTTTAAAATTTTTCTAATGCAGTTTTCCAAGTTTGGTACGCCTTGGTCAATGCTTCATGTTTTTCAGATATAGGAGTAAATTTCTTTACAAAATCATTCTCCATTACCGATTTACTAACAGCACTGATATCTCCGTCTTTAACACCAGCGGCCCTTGCAGCACCTACAGCACCAGTAGTATTATAGATCTCTATTTCTTGATTTATTAAAGTAGAAATTGTTTCCGAAAATATTTCAGAGCGAAATAAGTTATCATTTCCCGCACGAAGTACTTTGGTTTCTAATCCATCATTCTTCATAAATTCCATTCCGTATACAAACGAAAAAGCAATACCTTCCAATGCGGCTCTACATAAATGACCTTTATGATGACGGTTTAAGTTCACGTTTAAAAATTGAGCGCCAACAGTTTTGTTTTTAAGCATACGCTCAGCGCCATTTCCAAAAGGTAAAATTACTACTCCATCGCTTCCTACAGGTACCTTTTCTGCAAGGTCATTCATTTCATTATAATCAGAAACGCCTGTGTTTTCTTTTAACCAACGGTATAAAATACCAGCACCGTTAACACATAGTAATTTACCTATTCTAGGTTTTTTAACTTCGTAGTTTACGTGTGCAAAGTTGTTTACGCGTTCGTATTCCTTACTACTTAAACTATCAGTTACAGCATAAACAACGCCTGAAGTACCGCCAGTCGCAGCAACCTCTCCTGGTTCAAATACATTTAAAGCTAAGGCATTGTTAGGTTGGTCACCTGCTCGGTATCTAATTTCAGTTGCTACGGCTAAACCAGAAATTGAAGCTCCATTTTCGTTTACCTTACTTTGTAAACCAAAAGCAGGTACGATATCGGGTACACTTTTGGTACTAATACCATAATTATTTAATAATTCTGAGGAAACTTCATTTTTAGTGAAATCCCAAAATATTCCTTCAGATAATCCTGTTACTGTAGAATTTATTACCCCAGATAAGCGGTAAGCGATATAATCACCAGGTAACATAAATTTGTGTACTTTATTGAATAGTTCAGGCTCATTTTCTTTAACCCATTTCAATTTTGAAGCAGTAAAATTTGCAGGAGAATTCAATAAGGAAGTAGCACAGTAATCTTCACCTAAATCATTAAATGCTTGCTGGCCTATGCTAACAGCTCTACTATCGCACCAAATGATAGAATCGCGTAACAATTCCCCATTAGCATCCACTAATACTAAACCGTGCATTTGGTAAGCAATACCTACAGCCGAAATATCTGAGGCTGTAATATTGTTTTCAGCAATTAGGCGCTTTGTAGCGGTGCAAATATGCTCAAACCAAGTGTCTGGATTTTGCTCTGCCCAACCATTTTCTTTGGCTTCAATGTGCATTTCGTTTGCTGGTTCTTGCAATACTTGAATTGCTTTTCCAGAAGCAGACTCTACAAGAGCTGCTTTAATTGATGAACTTCCGATGTCGTAACCTATATAGTACATATTAGATGGATTGTCTTTTTATAAATTTAGTTGGAATAATTTGTTGAATATTTTCTTCGCCTAATACAAATTCAGCAGCGCGTTTCCCCATAAGTTCAAAGTCTGTAGAAATAACAGATATGCCGTTTTGTATAAATTTTTTCATAGGAGTTTCATTGTATGAAATAAGCCCTAATTCTTCTCCTATTACTATGTTTTTAGAGTTGCACTCGGAAAGAATGTAACCTAAACTACGTTCGCTAACACAAATATAAAGCGCATTTTTTTGTAGTTCAAAGTTATTTTTACCTGTTATAGTAGTGCTTTCAAAATTATGTTCATTGCAAAACGAATTGAAGTAATCTCTAGTTGCTTCAGGATGATTGGTGTAAAATGGATATACTAAATTTAGTGTATTGTATTTTTTTAGATGGGGTAAAGCTTCGGTTAAACTATTTTCAAAGGCTTTTCCAAAATCTTGAAATATTACATTATTGGTATTTGTATCGAAAGTATTCCAATCGATAATCAATAGATTGTCGTTTGGGATTTTAGATAAAGATAATTTTACTTTATCATCGTTAAAAGGCATTATTACATAATTCGAATATTGCCCGACGCTATCTTCAACTAATTTCTGAAAAATTGCGGCATTGTAATTATGAAATTGTACATCTACAATATAATTGTCGGGTAAACTACTTGTAAAAGTATGATACATTACTTCTTTGTAAGCTTTAAAAGTATCTAACAACAAAAAAACGCGACGTATTTCCTTAGCAACATAATACCCTTTATTTGGTACCGAATCGATTACCCCTTGCGACTTTAATAGTTGATAGCTTTTAAAAACGGTATCCCTAGAAAGTGAAGCTTCTTCACAAAGTTGATTTACAGAAGGTAAAACATCACCGTAGTTCAGTAAATTTTGAGAAATAGCAGCATTAATATTCTTTACCAGTTGGCGGTATTTGGGAATATTACTATCGTGATTTATATGGAATATGTTTGTCGTCAAACTGTTCTGTGCTGTTATGCTTTTCAAATATATAACGTTTTTTTTAAATATAATGTTAAAATTTGACGATCACTTCGTTTGTGTTTTGATTAATCGATGAAATCTGAAATTAGCGTTTAGTTGAATCTTTAAATAGGCAACTCTTTATTACAAACGATTTAGACTTACAAAACAGAACAACATATATTTTTATTTATGATATGTATAAAAACTATAAATAAAAATAATGAATGTTGTTGTGATATCTTTACATAAACCAATAATTATTTAGATATGAAAAATTTAAAAATCACTACGGCACTTGTTTTTATAATCATATCATTCAGTTATGGATATTCAAATAACAATAATTTTTATAGTAACGAATTCCGTTTGTGTAACAGTTGTTTAGAAGAAATAAAACAAGAATGCAATAAAGGTATAGAGCATTCGGAAGTTTTAGAATTCTCATCGCTATACAAATACAATGCTGCTGATTTTACAACATGTGACTTAAACTCCGTTGATTCAAAGCATAATTTAGAAGATAGAATCAATAATAAAATAAACGAGATCAGATATCATGAAAATCATTTACATAAAATTACATATGATATAAAAAATAAACATAAAAATATGATTACCAGTAATACTAACGCATCGTTTAATTATGTGGTAGTTTTTGATTCAAGCTCTACTAATCATCAAGAAATTATTGATTACGGGATAAAATTGAAATTATAATTTCATTGACCTTTTGTGTAGAGGCTAACAAGTGGACACGGTCAAAAAAGGAGTTATTGTTAATAATCTTAAAAAAAACATTGTTATGAAAAATATACTATTAGCATCTATAGTTTTACTGTTTATGAATAGTAATGCTCAAGAGAAAGAAGGGAGTATCAACTTTTTTGACCCTGCAGGTAAAGTTGTTTTTACAAATTCAATTTTATTAAAGGATACTAGTAAAATAAAAACAACGTTAGACATTTATTCACTAGGATACCAGTATAGGTTGCCTAAAATTGAACATCAAATTTATCCAAATCCTGTTAATATGGGAGATTATGTAACTATTAGTCCTGTAAAATTAGGAGAGGTAATTTCAATTTTTGAGCCTACAGGTATTTTTGTTAAAAGTCAAGCTATTGATATTGATAAACGTATAGACACACTAGACTTGAAAAAAGGAGAATATTTAGTTAGTACGAGAACAGCTGTTTTAAAGTTAGTGGTAGAGTAATTTTTTTTATTTAATAAAAAAATCCTACATTCAAGTCATAAGTGCAAAAAGTTAATTTCGTTTACTTTTTTAGCAAAAATGGTTACAGGATTATCAAAGTTAAATCTTTTTCTAGGTCTTCGATTTAATTTTTCCGTTATTTCAGAAATATAGTCTTTTTCTA
>CALGLV010000016.1 GCA_937958985.1 uncultured Aquimarina sp. | reverse complement strand
TCTTAAACTGCTTAAGGAAGTCGTCGTTTAATAAATCTTCTTTTTTCATTACTGTGTTTTAATTTAAAATTAAAAAAAAATAGCTTGGGTCATGACCCAAGCTATTTTTTAAACTTACACAGTTAATGAGATACTGCCAATGATTCTAATTAATCTTATTACTAAAAAAAGCCTCTCCTATCGGAAAAGCTTCTCATTGAAAATCTAATTAAAGATTAACCTTCATTACACCACCATAGTGTAACTCAACACAATATTTTTAATATTATAAAAAAAAAGCTTCAAATAAATTTGAAGCTTTTTGCGGTCTGGACGGGACTCGAACCCGCGACCCCCTGCGTGACAGGCAGGTATTCTAACCAACTGAACTACCAGACCATTGCGTATCGCGGGTGCAAATATACAACTGTTTTTTGATTGCACAAGGGCTTTTCATAAAAAAAACATTTTTTATTTGATTTTTTTTCTCTCCACTAAAAACTCTGTCATTATTTCATTCAAACCTTTATTAATATCAACAGCTTTGTACTTTATTTTATATTGTGCGCATTGAAGCTTTAAGTCCTTTATAAAGCCCTCCATATATATATTGTAATTCTCTTTAGCATTTTCAGCGTATAAATCAATATAATTCTTTGTTTCGACATCTATAAATCGTTGTGGTACATTTGAAAAATCAAAGTTAACTTCTTTATCATAATCTAGAGTATGAAATAAAATAACTTGATGTTTGTTGTGTTTTAGATGCTGAAGAGCTTCAAACATTTTGTCTGAATGATTTGTATTTAAAAACATATCGGAAAACAAAACAACCAAAGAGCGTTTATGTAAGTTTTCGGCAATCTCATGAAGAATTTCATAAGTTTCCGTTTTCTTTTTTTCTTCGGAGTATAAAATCGAATTCTCAAGCGCTTCCAATAGCATAGCGTGATGTCGGTTACTCCCTTTTTCAGGCGCATAAAACTCATAAGTCTCATTATAAATACTCAACCCTACCGCATCTCTTTGTTTTTTCAATAAGCGCATTAAACAGGCTATCGCTAAAGCTGAAAAACCAATTTTATTAAAGTTATCAATATTTTGATCTTTCAATTGCGGATAATGCATTGATGAAGAGTTGTCTAATATAAAATGACACCTCAAATTAGTTTCATCATCGTAGCGCTTAGTATACAGTTTATCAGTTTTAGCGAACAATTTCCAATCAATATGCTTGGTACTTTCTCCTGAATTGTAAATTTTATGTTCAGCAAATTCTGCTGAAAACCCGTGAAATGGACTTTTATGTATTCCTGAAATAAATCCTTCAACAACTTGTTTTGCTAAAAAATCTAAATTCCCAAAACTTGTTTGAGTCTGAATGGTATTTTCTAAATTCAAATTTATATAATGTTTATTATCTTAAAGTTAAACAATAGCTTTTGATTTTCATAGAAAATGATAATTTGTATTAATTTTAATACTAGTTTAAAGCTGAGTGCAACACACAATCACCTAATATAAATATATGATTAAACTTCTTTATACCGAAAACAATCAGTAGTATGATCATTTACCATACCTATAGCTTGCATAAAAGCGTAACAAATGGTGCTTCCTACGAATTTAAATCCCCTTTTTTTTAAATCTTTAGAGATCTCTTTTGATAACTCTGTTTCACTAGGTACGGCTTCTTTAGTTTTCCATTTATTTATAATGGATTTAAAATTTACAAAATTCCAAATATAGTTATCAAAACTACCAAAATCTTCAATTACTTTAAGGTAAGCTTGCGCATTAGTAACAGATGCTTTCACTTTTAATTTATTACGAATTATGCCAGGATTTTGTAATAAATCATCAATTTTTTGATCGTCAAAATTAGCTACTATTTGGGGATCAAAATTATGATAAGCAACCCTGTATGAGTCTCGCTTGTTTAAAACAGTAGACCAGCTTAAGCCTGCTTGAGCTCCTTCTAAAATTAAAAACTCAAACAACAACCGGTCATCATGCAAAGGCACCCCCCACTCATTGTCATGATACACTTTTTCTTTTTCATTTTTTCTAGACCATTCACACCTTGTTCTCTCCATTATTGAAATAATATAACATTAAAAAAGCTATCTCTTAAGAGATAGCTTTTTTATTACAGTTTTAAATTTGATTTAATTAATCAATAGTACCATTTTTAGATTTAAGCTCGTCTCTTACTAAATTTCCTGAATCTGTAATTTGATTAGTAGTCCATCCTCCTGTAGACCTAGCTCCCGGTATTAATGATGCTGATTCTTCTCTTTTATCAGAAACAGACCAATTACACCATGAAATATCATTATCATCTAAAAATTCCCACCATACTCTAGATTCTGCTACATCTAAAAAACCATCACCACTAGCTTCTGTAGTACCAAATTCAGTAACAAACAAAGCCAAATTCGCATTTATAGCTCTTTGTGCTCTGTCACGTAATGATTGTTTGTGCGACGCTGCATAATAGTGTAATGTATAAGCTACATTTTCATCATCAACTTCATTATTAATAACATCATCTACTTCTTGTGAAAATGTTGGTGTTCCACAAACTACTAAATTTGTAGTGTCATATTTTCTGATTTCATTTATTACAGCTTCATGATATGGTCTTAAAACTCTACCCCAACTAACCCCTCTTAAAGGCTCGTTATATGTTTCATAAATTATATTAGGATATTTCCCATAACGTTGTGCTACTTCTGAAAAGAATGCAATTGCCTCTTCCTCATGGTCTTCGGCATGATGACTGTGCCAATCTACTATTACATAGATTCCCTCTTCGATAGCTGCTTCAATCACTGTAAAAACTTTTTCTCTTTCTGTATCGGGATTTGATAAAAACCCTCCTTGTTCTTCGACTCCCATAGCAGCTCTAATAATATTTATGCTCCAGTCGTCTTTCATCCATTTTACAGCATCCGCATTATAATATTTACCTATCCACTGACTCCAAAATAAAGACATCCCTCTTAATTGGATAATATCCCCATTACTATCGATTAGTTTATTCCCTTGAGTTTTGATGGCCCCTTTTTGACCCACAAAGGTATTCGAAGCACTAAAAGGTAGTGTAGAAGCTTCAAAATCACCAGTTATTACATTTCCATCGAGACCGTCGTTTGTATTGTTGTTTGGAACATTTCTGTCCAAATTACTACCTCCATTACTAATAGTGTCTTCGGAATCAGATCCACCACAAGAAATCAAAGAAAACGTTATCGCAAGACAACACAGTACTTTTAAATAATTCATATTTCAATTTTTTTTATAAAAATAAACAAATAGTATATAAGTATCAGTCGTTTGTTATTAGAAAAACTTATTGTTTATATTTAATTAAATTATAATTAGTCTTATTTTAACGTAATACACTAGTTATTAAGACATTTTCAATAATCAAATTTCATTATTAACATTAAAACACTCTCAATTATTAAAAAAATCACTTTTTAACTCAAAATTTACTTTAACGTTATTTATTGGATGTTCAAATTCTATAAATTCAGCATGTAGGTAAAGTCTTTGTTTAGGTAGTCCATATAAATCGTCTCCAACAATTGGTATATGCAACCCTAGTTTATGCGCACTATGCACACGCAGTTGATGAGTCCTTCCGGTTATTGGAAAAAAATGAACTAAGGTTTTATTTTTAAAAACGGTTACAATTTCGAATTTGGTTGTTGCTTTTTTACCATGCTCAAAACAAACTAATTGTTGTGGTCTATTATCCAAATCTACTCTTAAGGGCAAATTAATAACTCCCTCATCTTTCTTTAATACCCCATCTAGCAATGCTGCATATTTTTTTTTGACGGTACGCGCTGTAAACTGTTTTTGTAAAGCTATGTAAGTTTGTAAATCTTTGGCTATAATTAATAAGCCCGAAGTTGCTCTGTCTAATCTGTGTACCATTAACGGCCCTGTAGCTTCAGGATACATTTGCTGAACTTGAGTATAAACACTATTCTTTATTCGTTTACCTGGCACTGATAGCAAACCACAAGGCTTATTAATAACAGCTAACCATTCATCGTCATAAACTATTTCTATCCTTTTATTTATATTAATTTCTTGCTCCAAAGGATTATCTTCAACATTTAAACCTTTAAGCATATGTTTTAATAAAATAGGCTCACATTTACTTCGGCACGAAGGGTAAAAGTTTTGATGTTTTCTTATTTCTAAATTTGGGGATTTCCCCCACCAAAATTCAGCCATACATAAAGGTTGTAAATTATTATTAAATGCATAGTGTAATAATTTTGGAGCACAACATTCCCCTGCTCCTGCTGGCGGATTATTATCAAAAATTTCACCTAAATTTTTAGTTGCTCCTTTTACATTTAAAAAAGTATATTTTTCGAAGAGTTGCTGTTGTAATGCTGCTGATTTATCTTTTCGTAATTGTTTTAAAACCTCAATTTCTTTTAAATATGTGTCAACCTCGTCCTTTTTACTAGCAATTATAACATTCCACTTTTTATTCATCTTTTTTAAGATGATATTCTCTTTTTTACTTTCTTCATTTAATTCATTAGCTAATAAGGAGTAACTATCCGTAGACAATTCTTTTAGCGCCTTATCGCGTTTTAGTTGTCTTTGACTTTTTAAAAACTTTATTCTAGATTTTTGTTGGGATAGTTCTAATTGCGACTCGCGAACTATTTCTTTTTGCTCGGCTAATAAAATATGATATTTCGTATCACCTTCTATTGCTTTAATTTTAGAATTATATTCATTTAAAACAGCTTCTCCTTTTTTATAAAAACCTTCTTGAATTAACATATCGAAAACCGTAGGTACAAAATTTGTCCATTGGTTACCTTCAGCTAATTTCCCTGAAAAGGCCCAAAGTTGTCCTAAATTGCCGTTCATATCTTTACAAACCAATACACCAAACATTTTACCTATGGCATCTGCTTTATTTACTGAATCAAAACCAAAATTATGTTTCCACTCTATTTGCTTAGTTAAATAATCCTGAAGCTCTTTTGCAGAAATTTCACTTAATTTATTTGGAGTATAGTTAAACGGATAAGTAAATTTTTCAGGCAACTCAATGTGAGAAATATCGGTCTTAAAAGGTAGAAATAATAAATTCATATGGTATCAAAATTCACCTATAGTTTTACTTAGGCTACTTGCAAATTTACTCAATCTTGATTTGTTGTTAAAACAAGTTAAATCGAATAAAACTGTTTAATGATTTGGTATTTTTGATAAACAATAAAAAAACAACACCTCCCTAATAAAATTTGTATTGTTTGTAATAAGCCCTTTAATTGGCGAAAAAAATGGGCAAAAGTATGGAACGAAGTTAAATATTGTAGCGAGCGTTGTAGAAGAAATAAAGTATAAAACTTATAATTTATGGAAACAAAAGGTTTAGTTTGGTTTAGAAATGATTTACGAACGGTTGATAATAAATCTTTAGCTGATGCAACTAAATCTTGTGATCACGTAGTAGGTCTTTACTGCTTTGATCCTGCAATTTTTGATACTAACATTCATGGATTCAAGAAAATTGATAAATACAGAACTCAATTTTTAATTGAAACTGTTCATAAACTTAGAGAGAATCTTTTAGCATATAATATACCATTGTTTATTTATGTAGGTGCTCCCGAAAACTGTATTCCAACCTTAATAGAGAAGCAAAAAATCACTAAAGTATATTCTCAAAAAGAATGGACTACAGAAGAGGTTTCTACAGAAAATAAAACATTAAATAAATTAGATTTAAATACTGTTAAATGGATTACTAATTACGACCAGTTTTTATTTGATCCTACCGACTTACCTTTTGAAATAAAAAAAACACCACAGGTATTTACGGTTTTCAGAAAAAAATTAGAAAAATATGCTACAATAAAAGAAACTTCTAAAATAGATCCTTCTTTCTCTCAGCCTACTATTGAAAATAATACTGAGATACCCTCGTTAAAACAATTAGGTTTCAAGGATTTCACACCACCAGCACATACAGCGTTCCCTTTTAAAGGGGGTGAAAATTCGGCTTTAAATAGACTAAATGATTACCTGTGGGAAACCAAAAAACTGTCTTATTACAAAAAAACTAGAAATGGTTTAATAGGAATCGATTATAGTTCAAAGTTTTCTGCATGGTTAGCTAATGGAAGTATTTCTGCTAAAACCATTTATTGGGAAATAAAAAAATACGAAAAGCAGGTTATCAAAAACGATTCTACTTATTGGCTAATTTTCGAATTAATATGGAGAGATTATTTCAAATACATTTCATTAAAACACAATAGCGACATTTTTAAAATTGATGGCATTTTAAATAAAGAATACTCATGGTCAACAAATAAAATTTTAATTGACCAATGGGTAAACGGAACCACCGGTAAAAGTTTTGTAGACGCCAATATGATTGAACTCAAACAAACGGGTTGGATGAGTAATCGAGGAAGACAAAATGTAGCTTCCTATTTTTCAAAAGAACTTAAATTAGATTGGCGTATTGGTGCTGCTTATTTTGAATCGATGTTGATTGATTACGATGTACATAGTAACTACGGTAATTGGATGTATGTCGCTGGAGTTGGTAATGACCCTAGAGACAGAAAATTTAATGTTGATTTTCAAGCGGAACGCTACGATCCTAATGGAAAACATCAACGACTATGGTTACAACCATCACTTTTTTGAAACAAACTTTTTCCCTTTTATAATTATAACAAAACAACCTTAAATCTTATTTCTTGAAATTACGACTTATACTTGGCGATCAATTAAACAGTAACCATTCTTGGTATAAAAAGGTGGACAATACGACAATTTATTTTATTGCCGAAATGCGTCAAGAAACGGATTATGTAGTACATCATATTCAAAAAATAACGGCTTTTTTTAGTGCTATGCGTAATTTTGCCTCTGACTTAAAAAAACAAGGACACACCGTTATTTATTATAAGTTAGATGACAGCAATAACAAACAATCTTTAACTGAAAATTTATTAGCACTAATTCAAAAACACATTATAACCACTTTTGAATATCAATTACCCGACGAATATCGCTTGGACAAACAACTTACTGATTTTTGTAATGATTTAACTATAAAAAACACCCGCTACACTACCGAACATTTTTTAACTAGCAGAACTGATTTGACCGATTTTTTTGAAGGGAAAAAACAGTTTACCATGGAATACTTTTACCGCTATATGCGTAAAAGATATGAAGTAATGATGCTCGATGCTAAAAACCCCGAAGGAGGAAAGTGGAATTTTGACCATAACAATCGAAACAAATGGAAAGGGGAACATTTAATACCTTCAAAAAAAGATTTCAGTAAAAATGTACTCGATATAGTTATAGCTATAGAGAAGAATAAAATAAAAACTATAGGTACCATTAATGCCAAACAATTTGATTGGGCTACAAGCAGGGAAGAATGTTTACAAGCACTCGATTATTTTTGTAATTATTTACTCATTCACTTTGGCACTTATCAAGATGCCATGCATACTAATGAATGGTATTTATTTCATAGTAACCTATCATTTGCAATGAATACGAAGCTACTACACCCTTTGGAAGTAGTGGAAACTGTTGTAGAATATTGGCGTGAGCATAAAGATGCCATTGATATATCTCAGGTAGAAGGTTTTGTGCGTCAAATTATAGGTTGGCGTGAATATATGCGAGGTATGTATTGGTTGAAAATGCCTGAATATACTTCCTTAAATAAATTAGAAAACAACAACCCCTTACCCGATTTTTATTGGACAGGAAAAACAAAAATGAATTGCTTAAAACAAAGTATATCTCAAAGTTTACAATCGGGTTATGCACATCATATACAACGATTAATGATTACTGGCAATTATGCCTTATTAACTCAAACACATCCTGATGAAGTTGATAAATGGTATTTAGGTGTTTATACTGATGCTATTGAGTGGGTACAATTAACCAATACTCGAGGGATGAGTCAGTATGCTGATGGCGGAATGGTAGCTACAAAGCCTTACGTTTCTAGCGGAAGCTATATTAACAAAATGAGTAATTATTGTAAAGGTTGTCATTATAAGGTTTCTAAAAAATCGACAGATGATGCCTGTCCATTCAACTCTTTATATTGGAATTTTTTAGATGATAAGCGGCCACTTTTAAAAGGAAATCAACGCATGAGTATGATGTACCGATTATTAGATAAAATGGATAACGAACAGTTGGTTGCTCATAAACAAAGAGCACAGCACATTATAGAAAACCCTAATGAATACTAAACCCGCTATAAATATTGTTTGGTTTAAACGCGATTTACGTTTGTTAGATCATGAGCCTTTGTTTAAAGCTATTTCAAACGGATTGCCTACCCTTTTACTTTTTTGTTTCGAACCTTCTTTAATAAACGATCCTCATTACAGCCAAAGACATTGGGATTTTATTAAAGAATGTATAGTTGACATCAATATCGAATTGATAGGTTCCAATACACAGGTTTTAACAGTAGCTGATGAAATAATTCCTACCCTTAGTAAATTACAACAGTTTTGGAGTATTAAAAATATATTTTCTCATAAAGAAACCGGGATACGATTAACTTTTGAAAGAGATAAACTGGTTAAAAGGTTTTGTAAAAACAACCTTATTAATTGGGAAGAAAGCATTACAAATGGTATTGAACGTGGACTTAAAAACAGAAGTAATTGGAGCGATAAGTGGACTGAATTTATGCTTCAGCCAAAATTTGATTTTGACTTACAAGAAAATTATTTCTTGAATACAAAGAAATTAAGTGAAGTCTCTACCTGTTTCAAAATAGCGAATCTTGAAACATCCCAAAATACTCTTTTTCAAAAAGGAGGTACTAATACGGGAATTAAGTATTTACATTCTTTTTTTAAAGATGGAAGGTATAAAAATTACAACTCACATATATCAAAACCGTTATTAGGCCGCAAAAGCTGTAGCCGCTTATCACCTTATATAGCTTGGGGATGTTTATCTGTTAGGCAAGTTTGGCAACATGCTAAAGGCTTTAGAATTGATGCTACTCATAAAAAATGTATTGATGGCTTTACATCAAGATTACGGTGGCAAGCGCATTTTATTCAAAAATTTGAAATGGAAGACCGCATGGAGTTTGAAAGTATCAATCGCGGTTATCATAAATTGAAAAAGAATATTTCCGAAGAATATCACAACACATGGGCTACGGGAAATACTGGTATCCCTATAGTTGATGCTTGTATGCGTTGTGTAAATACTACTGGATATTTAAATTTTAGAATGCGAGCTTTAGTAGTTTCTTTTTATACCCACAATTTATGGCAACCTTGGCAATGGGCTTCTCAACATTTATCGCGACAATTTTTAGATTTTGAACCTGGCATACATTTTCCTCAATTGCAAATGCAAGCAGGCGAAACTGGTATTAATCAATTGCGCATATACAATCCTACCAAAAACAGTAAAGAACACGACCCTGAAGGAGTGTTTATTAAAAAATGGATTCCTGAACTTAAAAATGTACCCATAGCCTACGTACACGAACCCCATTTAATGCCGCCTTTGGAACAGCAATTTTGTGATTTTAAAGTAGGAAAACACTATCCCGAACCTATAGTTAAAATTGACATTACTCGTAAAAAAGCAAGTGACACTATGTGGAGCTTTAAAGACGATCCCGAGGTACAACAAGAGGCCTGGCGTATTTTAAAAAAACATAC
>CALGLV010000015.1 GCA_937958985.1 uncultured Aquimarina sp. | reverse complement strand
TACTAAGAAATGGACTCAGCCAATTCATAATTGGGGACTAATTCTTAACCAGTTCTTAACTATATTTGAAAAAAGGGTTCAACTTTAAAAAAGTTAAACCCCGTTGAATTTTTGTTTACACAAAATATTGGATACTGTCTTAATAAATATAATCAATAAGGTTAATTAACTAAGTTATACTCTTATAATAGCAGCCAATTTTATCTTTTCATGATTATCTTTCTGAGTTTACCATTACCTTGTTGGGTAACATATACGTAACTTCCATCTTGTGTGGGTTCAATGCCATTAGGCTGTGCAAAAGAAGCTTCCAATGCGGAACCGTCTTTCTGTTGATTGGTACCTGTGCCTATACGCTCAACAATAGTTCCGTCTAGCGCTATTTTATAAACTTTGTTCTCATTCCAGCCAGTAGCATAAAAGTGGTTGTTAGCATAGGATAAGTGACCGATAGTTAAATCGGTATCGGCAATTTCGGTAACCGTACCATTTTGGGCAACGCAAAATATTTTACCTGTATCAAAACTAGATACAAAAAGTTTCTCGCGCTCTTTATCGTAAACTACACCTACTGGACCTTTAAAAAGAGTGCTGTTAGCGACTACTTCTATGGAGTTAGCATTTATTTTATAAACATTACTAGTAGCGTAAAATGTATTGTATAAATTTCCATCGTTATCAAATGCTAAACCTCCGCCTCCGAACAATCTACTATCATTTACATATTCAGTAGTTACACCTGTAGGGGTTGTTTTGTTTATTACCCTACTATTAAAATTTGATGAATAAACATTTTCATCATCATCCAAAGCGATGCCTACAGGGTTATTTAATTCATTACTTAATACTGAGCTATTGCCATTAGGAGTTACTTTAAATAATCTTGTGCCTTGTAAACCTTCGTTAATATATAATGTTCCATCGCTGGCAATAACGATATCTTCTCCAGCTCTAAATTCACCAGTAAGTATTGGAGTGGTAACTAAAATTTCATTTTTGAGGTTTATTAGTTTTGATTCGCTAACTAATAATGGTTCGTTAATTTCATCATTATATATACCCATAAGGTAAGTCCAATACTCTTGATTTTCCACAATAAGATTACCTTCAATATCAGTAAGGTTTTCACCAAGTGTTTTCGATACGGCATTAGATGTTTCAGTTATATTATAGTTTGAGGGGGGTACTTGCAGTAACTCTTCAATACTTAAGTTGGCGTTATCACTAAATAATAGTCGTAGTTCTTTTATTGTGGATAGATCTACTCCCGAAATACTATAATTGATTGATATATCAGTACTGTTGCCTTTGTTTTCTACATCTTCAATATTAATAATTCTCAATGAAGGTTCAGTTGTGTTAGGATTTAGAATCTCATTTGGATCAGTAGTAGCATCAGAATCACTATCCGAGCAATTAATAGCTGTAATTAAACAAAATAGTCCTGCAGCTAATCTTAAATTTTTCATGTAATAAGTTTTTAGATTTATATCTAATATCTTACATGTCTAACAAACAGAAGTACCAACTTTAGTTATTGAGCCCTTTTTTTTATATTGACTAGGAGTCATTTGTGTTTGCTGTTTAAAAATCCTATTAAAAGACGCTTTACTGTTAAATCCTACGTCAAGTGCAATCGCAAATAGAGTAAATTTTTCATATTCTTGGCAATGTACCCTTACTTTAAACTCATTTACTCTATATTGATTTATGAACTCAAAGAAATTTATATTAAGTTTTTTGTTAATGTATTCCGAAAGTAAGTGACTAGGAGCGTTTATTAATTTGGCTAAGTCATGTATTTTTAGATCAGGGTTTAAATAAGGTTTTTGAGTTTGCATAACTTCTGATAAATTTTCGAACATCGAAAAGTCTTCTTCGTTTTTACTTTGAGGTTTGGTTATTTTTTTTAGTAAAAACACGAGCCTATCAGGTTGTTGCATAGTAATAATTGAAATGGCTACAATTAGTACCGAGTTTAAGATATGGATGTATACTTCATAACGACCTACGGTTATTTCTATCCATAAGGGGTAACAATAAATAATGATGAACAATAATATGTAGGCAATAAACATATAGTTGATGAGTTTAAATTTATTCAGGTATTGAATATGGGTGTTTGATGTCCATTGCTTTAATTCTTTTATTTTTTTTAGAATTAAATAAAAACAAGCTACCCCATATCCTAGTGCAATTAACTTGTAAAAAATTATTAAAGGTAGCTCGGCTACATTAACTTTTGTTCTTTCGTAATACAAGTAGTTTACAATTGAAATTTTTATATCGTCAGGTAAATTAAAAAAACGAATATGACCATAAGCCATGATTAAAAATATTACTAGATGTAATAGATCATAAAATTTCATTTTTCTATTAGGCGCAAGCATGTATGTTACATACATGAAAAATAGAGGAGGGACCAATCCATTTAAAGGATAAAAAAGAAATATTAATTTTGGAAAATCAACATATGCGCCATAAAAAATCATAAAATTTTGGAGTACGATTAGTGTAATTGAGATTACCATGGCCAGCATAAAATAATTAGCATAACGAGTTCCTTTTTTTGTAAATACAAAAAACAAAGCACATAGTAAACCTTGAAGGCTTGCTGCGCCAAAAATAACGGCAGCTGTTAAGTCAGTATTACCCATTTTGATAGATAAGTTGTTTTTAGGATTGAAATAATGGTTTGATTGATGCTTTAGGTGTAAATTAACTTACACAACATTTAATTTATTAAGGTTAAAAGTAATATTATTCTTTTTTGTATTATTCAATAGGCATCATATAATTTTTCAATAGGTATCAACTTGTAAAGTTGAGCCTACTCTGTGTAATTTGAGACTATTTGGAGGTAGTGTTCAGTTAATTTTAGTCAAATAAAAAGACATAAATATGAAAACACTAGTAATTTTATTGGGAACCTTTTTTCTAACAACCTCTTGCGGAAATGATGACAATATAGATAGTGAACCTGATACGATGGTTGGAGAAATTGTTTTGGAATCCTGTAGCGATGGTATATTAAATCAAGATGAACAGGAGATTGATTGTGGGGGAGTTTGTCCTGTCTGCGCGCCAAAAGAAGTATCTTTTTCTATAGGAAGGTATAGCGGGGTTTGGAATTCTTCAGTTGTCAATGGACCAAGTTTTAGTGATTTGGGTGTAACCGCAATAATCAATAATGGAGATGTAGCAGGTAATTTTACTGGAAGTTTATTCATTACCAATAATTTTACAAGCTGTTGTGGTTCACAAGGGGATAATGGAGATGGTCTTATAACAATAAGTATTTCTAATAATCAAGTAACTTTTTTGTGGGATGATGTAATTCCAGGTTGTGAAGGAACGTTTAATGGTACAGGGACTTTAGATGAAGAAGATAAAATAGCACTCAACTTAACGGGTACCGATTGTGATGGTGATCACATAGGGACTTTAGTGTTAACAAAGCAATAAGTCGGGATATCTTAAAATTAATTTTGGTATATTGAATTTATGAAAACTAGAAATTTATTGCTGTTTACGATTATTTTTTTAGTGACATTTAGTTGCTCGTCGGAAAGTAGTATGGCTGAAACCTGTGTGCAAAAACAATGGTTTAGAGATGTTGATGGAGATGGTTTTGGAGATCCTTTAAATACCATGTTGTCATGTTTGCAACCCGAAGGTTTTGTTGCTATAAGAGAGCCAGAAGAAGCTCAGCCTGCTGTTGTCGATCAAAACTTTAATATTACTCCTGGCGAGCAAAAGGTTTTTTTATTAAGTGAAACTAAAGCTAACTATGGTTTTGTGCTGTATACTCCTACTGAATACAATGATGATGAAGAGCAAAAATTACCATTATTAATATATTTACATGGAGGTGGGGGTAGAGGTCCCGGTAATTCTTTAACCTCTTTTGATAGAGTGATTTTTGGTGTAACTCCTCCTTCATTAATTCAGCAAGAAGTTTGGAATCCTCCAGCTCCCATGGTAGTAGTCTCACCACAATCATCAGGAATTTGGAATGCCGAACGGTTACATAATTTTATAGCCTTTCTTATAAAAAACATGAATATTGATGCTTCTAGAATATATATGACAGGATTAAGTATGGGAGGGCGTGGTACCTTTGATTATGTTACTCAATATGGTGCTCAAGCTTATACAGCAGCTGTGGTTCCTATTGCAGGTTGGAGTTTGGTAAATGAGGGAGCACCTTTTAAAACGGTACCGCTTTGGGCCTTTCATGGTGACGCGGATGATGTAATTAATGTAAATGGTTCTAAAAATATGGTAAATGCTATTAATAATTCTAATCCTGAAGTTAGAGCTAAGCTTACTATTTTCCCTGGAGTTAATCACTTTTCTTGGCAAAAAGTCTACGATAATTCAGGTATTGGTACAGAGCATTCGAATTATGATACTTACAATACTACAATATATGATTGGATGCTCCAGTTTAGTAAGAACTAAAGTCCCTTTTTTTGTTTGATAAAATAACTAGTAGCTCTAATGAAATTTATAATTTGCTTGATTTTTATTGCTTTTCTATTAAGTTGTAGAAAAACCAAAGCATACAAAACAGATAATACGAACTTTTTAAAAAGAATAGATAGCCTTTTTACCGCTCATTACTTGCCAAATAATCCAGGAGCTACTGTTTTGATAAGAAAAAAAGGAAAGGAGATTTATAAAAAAAATTTCGGATTAGCTCATGTTGAATTAGGTGTTTCTGTGGAGCCAGATATGATTTGAGGATTGGTTCTATAACAAAACAATTTACTGCAGTAGCAATATTGATACTACAAGAAGAGAGTAAATTATCTTTGAAAGAAGATTTTTGTAAATACCTGCCCAATTACCCTAAGTACAAGCAAAAAATAACAATAGAAAATTTGCTTACACATACATCAGGAATACCAAATTTTTTTCAGTTCCCTAATTCTTTCAGGTTTGAATAACAGAAACTTACAACCGATCAAATATTAGATATTTTTAAGGACAAGCCTTTAGAGTTTAAACCTGGAAAACAATTAAAATATACTAATTCGGGTTATAATATTCTCGGGGCAATAGTAGAGAGAGTTTCAGGAATGAGCTATGAGGATTTTGTAGAGAAGAGAATATTTAAAAAAACTCCATATGGAATCTTCTTTTTATGACCATCCGCAGGAATTAATTGAAAAGAATGTTTTAGGCTATGTTAGAGATTCATTAGGCTGTAAACGAGCTCCTTATATGACAATGACAGTTCCTTTTTATCAGGAGGTTTGCGTTCTAATGTTGAGGATTTAGCTAAATGGAATGAAGGACTTCATAAAGGGGAATTAGTTTCAAAAAAAATCTATTACTAGCGTTTACTCCATTTCAATTAAATAACGGCGAATATACCGATTATGGATATGGTTGGATGTTACACGACTTTTTAGAAGAAAAATTGTATCATCATGGAGGTAGTATAACGGGTTTTAGGTCTAGTGCTTTTTATTTTCCGAAGTTAGATGTTTATGCGGTTATTTTAACAAATGACTATTCATCTAATCCTAGTTATTTAAATAATGTGATTTCTTCTTTAGTTTTAGATAAAAAAATTAAAAAACCAGTAGAAATTTGGGGTGACACGCAGATAAACAAACTATTTCCAAATTTATAAAGCTTAAAAGATTAGGGATATTAATCTGTAAAAGGAAAATAGATGTTTGTTTTTAAATAATTATGCATGCATAGTTATTTACTTTTATTTAGTTGGTAAAGTTTGTAAGTAAGTTTCTATATTTGTAAGCTATCAATATAACAAATTTCATAATCGAGCATGGAATATTTAGATTTTGAATTACCAATAAAAGAGCTTGAAGAGCAATTTTCAAAAGCATGTACTATAGGTGCCGAAAGTGACGTAGATGTTACAGACACTTGTGCTCAAATAGAAGGCAAATTAAATAAGCTTAAAGTAGATATTTATAAAAATTTATCTCCTTGGCAACGTGTTCAGTTATCCCGTCATCCTAATCGTCCTTATACATTAGATTATATCAAAGCTTTATGTGGAGATACTTTTGTAGAGCTTCATGGAGACAGAAGTGTAAAAGACGATAAAGCCATGATTGGTGGTCTTGGAAAGATAGGAGATCAAACTTATATGTTTATTGGTCAGCAAAAAGGGGTGAATACCAAGATGCGTCAATATCGTAATTTTGGTATGGCTAACCCAGAAGGATACCGAAAAGCACACAGACTTATGAAGAGTGCTGAGAAATTTGGTATCCCTGTAATTACTTTTGTAGATACACCGGGGGCATACCCAGGTTTAGAAGCAGAAGAAAGAGGACAGGGAGAAGCGATTGCTCGAAATATATTTGAGATGACTCAATTAGAAGTTCCAATTTTGGTATTTATAATTGGTGAAGGAGCCAGTGGTGGCGCTTTAGGTATAGGAGTAGGAGATAGAGTAATGATGTTGGAAAACACTTGGTATTCGGTAATTTCTCCTGAATCTTGTTCTTCTATTTTGTGGAGAAGTTGGGAATATAAAGAGCAGGCAGCAGCAGCCCTTAAACTTACGGCAGATGATATGCTGAAGCAACAATTAATCGACGAAATTATTAAAGAACCATTAGGAGGAGCTCACAGAGATAGAGAAGCAACTTTTGAGATTATTAAAAATAAAATAACAGACACTTATAATTCTTTAAAAAACTTATCACCAGAAGAATTAATTACTAAACGAATAGATAAGTATTCGGATATGGGTGTTTATAAAGAATAAAACGTAGTAAATATCGCTTACCACTAAAATCTATGGTCTATGGCTATAGATTTTTTTAGCTCTATTAACAAAAATTTGAGTTATTAACAATTAAATTGTTGATAGCTGGGTTACAATCGGCTCTTAAATTTGAGTCACTTCAATAAACAATTTAGTTACTTTCGTACTTAATGGAAAATGTACAACCAATACAGTCAAATAATCGTTCTAATAGTAATGTTATTTCTCTTGAAAAAGGGAAATTACCACCGCAAGCTCTAGATTTAGAGGAGGTTGTGTTGGGTGCTATGATGATTGATAAAAAAGGTATTGATGAAGTTATTGATATCTTAAATCCCGATGTTTTTTACAAACAAGCTCATAAATTTATATTTGAAGCTATTGTAAAACTGTTCGAAGAATCTAGTGCAATTGACTTATTAACAGTTTCTAATCAGCTCAAAAAAGATGGAGTTCTTGAAAAGTCGGGTGGAGAGTTTTATTTGATTCAGCTAACCCAAAAAGTAGCTTCTTCAGCACATATTGAATTTCACGCACGTATAATTTTACAGAAATATATTCAGCGAAGCTTGATTAAAATTTCTAACGAAATTATTGAAGATGCTTATGACGAAGGAATTGATGTTTTTGATTTATTAGATACCGCTGAATCTAAATTATACGATGTTACTCAGGGAAATATAAAACGTTCTTCTGAAACAGCACAAAGTTTAGTTACGCAAGCAAAAAAGAAAATCGAAGAAATCTCAACCCAAGAAGGTATGAGTGGTGTGGCTTCGGGTTTTACAAAACTAGACGAGTTAACCTCAGGTTGGCAGCCAAGTGATTTAATAATTATTGCTGCACGTCCAGGTATGGGTAAAACAGCACTTACGTTGAGTATGGCTCGTAATATTGCTGTGGGGCAAAAAATACCTGTAGCATTCTTTTCGCTGGAAATGGCATCGGTACAGTTAATTACACGACTCATTTCTTCGGAAACCGGTTTAAGTTCTGAAAAATTAAGGACAGGTAAGCTTGAAGACCATGAGTGGAAACAATTAAATGTAGGAGTAAAAGATTTGGAGGTAGCGCCATTATTTATTGATGACACACCATCCTTATCTATTTTTGATTTAAGAGCCAAAGCGCGTCGTTTAGCTTCTCAACACGGTATTAAAATGATCATGATTGATTATTTGCAATTAATGACTGCTGGTGGTTCCGGTAAAAATGGAAATCGTGAGCAAGAAATATCAACAATTTCTCGAAATTTAAAAGCATTAGCAAAAGAATTAAGTGTTCCTGTAATTGCGCTTTCACAATTGTCGAGAGCGGTTGAAACACGTGGTGGTTCTAAGCGTCCTTTACTTAGTGACCTTAGGGAATCTGGTGCAATTGAGCAGGATGCAGATATTGTATCTTTTATTTATAGACCAGAATATTATAAAATAGATGAGTGGGATGATGATGATGCCTCGCCAACTCAAGGACAGGGAGAATTTATTGTAGCAAAGCACCGTAATGGTGGTTTGGAAAATATACGCTTAAAATTTGTTGGAGAGTTAGGTAAGTTTGATAACTTAGATGATTTCTCAACACCAATGGAATTTCATTCCAGTATGAATGATGGAGAAGAATCTAATCCACTTGTTTCAGGAGGTTTGCCAACACCAAGCCCTTCAGATGCATTTGGAAGTAATGAAGGTTTTTCTAGTAATTCAAATCCTGAAGATGATATTCCGTTTTAATACAGAATAAATGTTAGCTATTATAAAAATTTTAAACTTAAAAAAGGAGTTCCATAAATTAGGGTTGCTGTTTTTTTTGAGTTTTTGCTCAATAGCACAAGCTAATTATGTTTTGTTGCCAATGGATATAGGTTCCCAAAGCAACCATCTAAAAGCATACGGAATTACCTATTGGAGTTTGCAGCAGCAGGTAAAAGTAAAGTGGCTATTAAATTACAGAGGAGGTTCTTTTTTACTTCCAGATTCCGATAAGCTTCAAAAAGAATGTAAGATAAGAGGTGTTTCTTTTGAGATATTATCTGATAGTGAAACCAATAGCATATTAACCACTATTAGTAGTCCTTCGCAAAATATGGAGGCTATTGTATTGGAAAAAGCTCCCAAAGTAGCAGTATATTCTCCCGATGGTAAGCAACCTTGGGATGATGCCGTTACATTAATACTTACGTATGCTGAAATTCCATACAAAACTGTTTACGACAAACAAGTATTAGCAGATGAATTGATTGTTTATGACTGGTTGCATTTGCATCATGAAGATTTTACAGGGCAATATGGTAAATTTTATAAGAATTACCGTTCTGCAGCCTGGTATATTGAAGAAAAGCGACGACAAGAAGAATTGGCGCAAAATTTAGGGTTTAACAAGGTTTCCGAAGAAAAGCTAGCAGTTGCAAAAAAAATTAGAGACTATGTAATTGGAGGTGGCTTTATGTTTGCTATGTGTAGTGCTACCGAAAGCTTTGATATTGCTTTAAGTGCTGAAGGAGTAGATATATGTGAACCTATGTTTGATGGAGACCCTAGTGATCCTAACTACCAATCTAACATTAATTTTAAAAGAACTTTTGCTTTTAAAAACTTTGAATTAGAGCGCACGTTGAAATACGATTTCTCGAATTTAGATATGAGTACAAGGCGTAGACAGGTAAAGAAAGAGCTGGATTACTTTTCATTAAAAGATTACTCTGCAAAATGGGATCCTATACCCACTATGTTATGTCAAAATCATACTAGTTTAGTTAAAGGGTTTATGGGGCAAACAACCGCTTTTGATCATGAAATGGTAAAGTCTAATGTATTAATTTTAGGTCAAAATAAAGTGAATAATGAGGCTCGATACATTCATGGTATAAAAGGTAAAGGTTTCTTTACTTTTTACGGTGGGCATGACCCCGAAGACTATCAACATAAAGTAGGTGATCCTAAAACAGAGCTAGAATTACACCCGAATTCACCAGGATACCGATTGATTTTAAATAATTTGTTGTTTCCGGCAGCAAAAAAGAAAAAACAAAAAACATAAAAATGACCGTAGATTTTACTTTAGTTATACTAGTACTTGCTCCCTGTGTATTTATTGGGTTAATAAGCTATTTTTCTATCCAATCAATGTTGAAAAAACAGTTGTTGCAACAAAAATTTCAATTGATAAAAGCAAATCAAAAACAAGGAATTCCTATAAAATTGCAAGCTTATGAGCGCTTTACATTGTTGTTGGATCGAATTAGCTTACATAAATTATTAGTTAGGGTTTCGCCAGTAGGAGATAATACAGATGCTTATAAGCATTTATTATTGGCTACCATAGATCAAGAGTTTGAGCACAATACTACACAGCAAATATATATATCGGACGACTGTTGGAGTGCTATAGTTTCTGCTAAATCAACGGTGATTTCTCAATTACATCAATTAGGAGGGCAGGAAAATATAAAAAGTACAAACCAGTTTCGAGAAGAAGGCTTGAAAAAATATGCCTCTACATCAAGTGCAAATCAAATAGCACAATCTTTTATAAGAAGTGAAATAAGAGAGTTATTTGGGGAGTAATTTTCCTTAAATAAATTCAATTTAAAATATATAAAAAGTGGGTTTATAAGCCGGATCCTGTATTTTAATAAAATTAAAACCCTTATCATTTATCTACGTTGTTTATTGCTAAACAACTGTAACTGCTTACCCTCCAACTTATGCGCGAAACATTCAAGCGTTGGTTTACATAGCATTGCACCACATAGAGTTTACCTGGTTTCACTACAGCATTACCTGTACCTGCTTTCTGTTGCACTTGTCCATATTAGTAATAAATTACTAATCGACGGGAGTTACCCGCTATGTTACGCTATGGTGTCCGGACTTTCCTCTTCAAAATAAATTTAAAGCGATAAGGCAACCCACTTTTTATAAATTATTCTATGGCTAAATTAATAACTAATATATTCATCTCCTTTGTTTAGTACATCCGATTTGCCTGTAGGACTAATAATACACTCGAAAGGTTTAGATTCATAGCCAGTTAAATCTCTACTTAAAATTTGAATTTCAACATGTAAATTGGGTTCTTTTGCTTTTCCAGTAAATCCGCTTCTGCCAATTCGTTGCCCTACATTTACGTAGTCGCCTATTTTTTTATTACTTCCGTTAGGTAGTAAATTCTTATAAACAGCCACTGTGCCATCGTAATGTACAATTTTAATATAATTAGAAAACATTTCACAACCTTTTTCTTCGCATGCATTGTTTCCGTTTAATTTCATAGCAAAAATTTGCCCAGCTCGCATGGCATGCACTGCAGTTCCTTCGGGCATAGCAAAGTCTAATGCGGCTTTACCTTCGTGTGAAAACTTTTCATTATACCCTTGAATAACTTTATATTTTTCTCCTTTAGGGTAGGGGAGTTGGTATTTGTGCCCCAATATTTTACGTACGTGTATACTCCCAACCGATTCTAGCCAGGTGTATCCTAAAATCATTTTGTTTTTCTTCTTTTCTTTTTTTAGAGTATAAATTACCCGCTTAGTTTCAGGACTAATAGTATCGGATTTTATAGTATAGTCATCGGTTTTAAAGTTTTTCCCCCTAAGGGTAACTTTAAAGGAGCGGATTTGTTTCGTAGGGTTCTCCACATAAACTTCATAGGTTTTATTATCTATAGCTTCGTGCGAAAACTTTAACTGATTTTGATTGTTTTGTGCGGCAACTAAGTTGCCAACAAAATAAAAAAGAGGTAGTAAATATTTAATCATTTAGTAGGTTTAAATGTTTTATTGGGTAATGCAAAAATAATAAGTTAAGCTTAAGTCTTTCCTATAAAATCCAATAAATATAATTGTGGATAACTACACTAAAAAAACTATGCCAAACTACATATAGCATTTATGGGATTTGTATTTTTACAGTAATAATATGGAACAATTTATAGTATCAGCTCGTAAGTACAGACCTCAAACTTTTCAGGAAGTAGTGGGGCAGCAGGCTATTACTAATACGCTTCTTAATGCAATTAAAAACAATCATTTGGCGCAAGCTTTGTTGTTTACAGGGCCAAGAGGTGTTGGTAAAACTAGTTGTGCTCGTATTTTAGCAAAGCAAATTAATAGTGAAGGCGCTATTGATCAGTCTGAAGATTTTGCTTTTAATATTTTTGAACTTGATGCAGCCTCTAATAATTCGGTAGACGATATTAGAGCGTTAGTAGATCAAGTTCGTTTTCCTCCTCAGGTAGGAAAGTACAAGGTTTATATTATTGACGAGGTACATATGTTATCTCAAAGTGCTTTTAATGCTTTTTTGAAAACATTAGAAGAACCTCCTAAACACGCTATTTTTATTTTAGCGACTACGGAAAAACACAAGATTATTCCAACTATATTATCGCGATGTCAAATTTTTGATTTTAAGCGAATAGGTGTAGCAGATGCTAAAAAGCATTTAATGCATGTTTGTGAGCAGGAAAATATTACTTACGATGAAGATGCACTGCAAATAATTGCTCAAAAAGCAGATGGTGCAATGCGTGATGCGCTTTCAATTTTTGATAGGGTAGTAAGTTATAGTGGTAATAATATTACAAGACAAGCGGTTACTGAAAACCTTAATGTTTTAGATTATGATACCTACTTTACAGTAACCGATCAAATTCTTAAAAATGATATTCCAGCGTTATTGCTAAGCCTTAATAATATTGTAGTAACAGGTTTTGATACGCATCATTTTATAGCAGGATTAGCATCTCATTTTAGAGATTTAATGGTATGTCAGAACCCTCAAACTATCAATTTGTTGGAGGTTAGCCAGCAGATTAAAGAGCGTTACCACGAACAAGCAAAAAGTACTTCTGCTGTTTTTTTGGTAAACGCTATAGAATTAGCAAATACCTGCGACTTACAATATAAAACAAGTAAAAATCAACGTTTGTTGGTAGAGCTTTGTTTAATGAAGTTAGCATCAATAGGTATTGAGGACGAAAAAAAAAAAGCTCTTTTGAAATAATACCCCCGTCTTTTTTTAAGAAAGAAGTAGTATCCGAAAAAGTAGCAGAAGAGGTTTCGTCCCCCCAAAGTGATTCCATAAATAAAGATTCTAAACATGTTGAAGCAACTACTTCAATAACTAATGCAGCAGTTAAACCTCCTAGTATTCATATCTCTAGGCGTGGAGGTTCGGCATTATCCTTCAAAAGTATTCAGCAAAAAAAAGAATTTGAAAAAAATAAAAAGAAGCTTGTTGTAACAGATTCTAAAGACTTGCCAAAAGATGAGTTTTCTGAAAAAGAATTAACTAAACTTTGGAATAATTTTGGGCGAAAAAAAGAAAAACAAGGCGAACGCTTTTTAGCATCTACCTTTTCGATGCACAAACCTAAACTAGAAAAAGGTTTTGTTATAGCGGTTGAAGTTCCAAACCAAGGGATG
Organism: uncultured Aquimarina sp.; assembly: GCA_937958985.1. GTDB lineage: Bacteria > Bacteroidota > Bacteroidia > Flavobacteriales > Flavobacteriaceae > Aquimarina. The sequence continues at coordinate 34,411 of CALGLV010000015.1, read as the reverse complement.
CAAGTTGATTTAGAAAGAATTAGAGTGCCGTTGTTAGAATATTTTCATGAAGGCTTAAATAATTATAGTATTGATATAAAGGTTACGGTCAACGAAATTATTTCAGATGAGTTGGCTTACACCAAAGAAGATAAATACAAGAAATTGAAAGAGAAAAATCCGTTGATTGATCTTTTACGAACTAAGTTTGATTTAGATTTATAAATTATGATGTTAGGTTTAAAACTTCCTACTGATCCTCGTTGGGTTAATATAGTAGAAAAAAATATAGAAGAAATATTAATCGATCATGCTTATTGCGAGCTAAAAGCGGCATCTACTGCAATATCGTTAATTAATAGTTTTCCAGAATATACCGAGCTTGTTGATGAAATGGTAGCTTTGGTTAAAGAAGAGATGAGCCATTTTAAAATGGTGCAAACAAAATTACTCGATCGAGGTTATATTCTTGGTAGAGACCGAAAGGACGAATATGTAGTTGAGCTTCATAAATTTTTCCCTAAAGGGGGAAGTAGAACCACGCAATTAGTGCACAGGTTGCTATATGCAGGTTTAATAGAAGCCAGAAGTTGTGAGCGTTTTAAATTACTTTCCGAACAATTAGTAGACGAAGAACTGTGTAAATTCTACAGAGATTTAATGGTTAGTGAGGCGAATCACTATTCTATGTTTTTAAAATTTGCACGTTTTTACGGCGATAAGGAAGAGGTAGATACTAAATGGCAAGAGTTACTCGATTATGAAGCAGAAATAATTGGAAACTTAAATAAAGATGCTAAAATGCATGGATAGTATTAAAATTATTCGCTGTATAATTTTTAGTTAAAATTGAATTTTTATTAAACAATTTTTATAAATTTAACTATTACAATATTAATAATTAAGTTAATGGGAACTAGTACGACTATTATTATAGTATAAATAATTTTTTAATTTTAAATAGATGGCTTATGAATTATCTGTCACCACAAATTGCGAAGGTAGCAAAAAACACTTCTAATAAAAGTTTAGTAAAACGAGTAGTATCTTGTGGAATTTTTCAAGAACTAGGTGTTGATGATGTTAGTGTTAAGCCAAATTTTATTTATAGGCAGCAAAATAAATAACTTATATTCTTAAATATTTAAAAGCTATCAATTTATTGATGGCTTTTTTTGTTTTAAAAAAGTAGTAGTATTCTCTTAAATACAGCAATAGTTTTTAAACTAAAAAAGGCCGCTAACTAGGCGGCCTTTTACGATTGATTTTTGAATAAACTAAACACTAACTAACACTAACTTAAATCAACAATAATAATTATTGAAATCAAAAATCAATTTAACTAACTAAACTATTAAACTAACTAAACTATTATACCCTAATAGACGTGGATACTTCCTTTGAATTACATTTTTTTAAAATTTTAACATTTATTTAATTGTATGTTTGATTTCAAAAATAGAGTTTTATAAAACTTGAAATTTTAATAAAAACTCAAACGGGTTTAAGTACTAACAGTAGGGTTTAATTTATTTTAAAAAAATATGAAAAACACATTAGTTATAGGGGCTTCATTAAAGGAAGAGCGCTACTCCAATAAAGCTATTAAGAAATTAAGAAACTATAAGCATAGCGTTAAAGCTATAGGTTTAAGAGAAGGTACTGTTTTAGATGTAAGTATAGAAAAAGAAAAAAATAGTTACAAGGATATAGATACAGTAACACTTTATTTAAATCCTAAACGGCAAAAAGAGTATTATGATTATGTGATTTCTTTGCAACCTAAGCGCGTAATTTTTAATCCCGGAACGGAAAATAATGAATTTTACGAATTACTAAAACAAGAAAATATAGCTTACGAAGAATCATGTACATTAGTACTGCTTTCTACAGGACAATATGAATAGTCCTACATAAGTAAAAAAACCATTAATAGGTAGTAGCTCATAGCCAAATTGATACCCACCTAAGGTTTCTAAAGGAATATTTGCGATTACAAATGTTAGTGCTATTGATAGTAAACTAATTAGCCACACCCATTTATCGTTTACCGCACGTTTCGTAAATATTCCAAAACAGAACATACCCAAAAGAGGGCCGTAAGTATAAGATGCCACTTTAAGTAGTGTCGAAATTACATTGGAGTCACTTATTTTATTAAAAATAATTACTACAATAGCTAGCAAAATAGACATAGCTATGTGCACAATTTTTCTTGTGAATACTTGATTTGATTTAGGTTTGTTTTTGAAATCTAAAAAATCGATACAAAAAGAAGTAGTTAATGAGGCTAAAGCACTATCTGCACTTGAATATGCGGAAGCAATTAAACCTAATATAAAAAGTACAGGTAGCGCTAAGCCTAAATTCTGCCGTAAGGCAATCTCAGGAAATAATAAATCTGTTCTTACTTTCCCATCTACTACAGGTATTTCAACACCTTTTTGTGCAGCATAAATAAATAATAAAGCACCTAACAATAAAAACACGTAGTTTATAGCAATTAGAACAACACTAAAACTGTACATATTTTTTTGTGCATCTTTTAATGTTTTACAGGTTAGGTTTTTTTGCATCATATCTTGGTCTAAACCTGTCATGCAAATGGCAATAAAGGCCCCACCAATTAAAGATTTAATAAAATAATTTTTGCTATTAAGATTATCTGTAAACCATATTTTGTTGTATCGATTAACGGCTTCATTTGAAAATAAATCTACAAACGAAAAATCGAGTTCGTTACTAATTAATATAACGGTTATAAATACTGCTAAAAGCATAAAAAGCGTTTGCAAAGTGTCTGTCCAAACTATAGTTTTAATACCCGACCTAAAGGTGTAAAGCCAAATTAAAACAATCGATATAGCCACTGTGATTTCAAAAGAGACATTGAATTCTGCAAAAACATAATTTTGAAGCACTATAGCAACTAGGAATAATCTAAACGAAGCACCTAAAACACGAGATATAAAAAAGTAAAATGCTCCAGTTTTGTAGCTAATAACTCCTAAACGCGTATTTAAATATTCGTAAATAGAGGTTACATTTAGTTTGTAATATATGGGCATAAGCACAATAGCAATAAACATATAGCCTAACCAATAACCAAAAACAACTTGCATATAACTAAATTGGCTGCTTTGCACCCAACCAGGTACCGATATAAATGTAACACCCGATAATGAGGCTCCAATCATTCCAAAAGCAACCAAGTACCATGGCGATTGCTTATCGGCTTTAAAAAAACTTTGGTTAGTAGCTTTTTTGCTGGTTAAAAAAGAAATCCCTATTAAAACCGCAAAGTAGGCAACAACAATAAGTAATATGTAGGTAGATTGCATAAAAAGATAGTTATGATACACTTCAAATATAACATTTAGTAAACGATACACTATATTTGTAGGTATGGAGTTTTCTTCAAAATTATTAGAAAAGGCTGTGGCCGAAATGTCTCAACTACCGGGAATAGGTAAGCGAACAGCTTTGCGACTGGTGTTGCATTTACTAAGGCAGCCCGAAAGTCAAACTGAACATTTGGCTACTTCTTTACATCAAATGCGTACTCAAATAAAACATTGCAAGGAATGTTATAATATTAGTGATGTTAACTTATGTGAAATATGTGCTAGTCTTAACCGTAATAAAAATATTGTTTGTGTGGTCGAAGATGTAAGGGATGTTATGGCTATTGAAAACACCAGTCAATTTAAAGGTTTATACCATGTTTTAGGTGGTAAAATAAGCCCAATGGATGGCATTGGACCCCATGATTTAAAAATCACTCAATTGGTAGAGAGGGTAGCTTTAGGAGAAATAGAAGAACTTATTTTTGCTTTAAGTGCCTCAATGGAGGGTGATACCACTAATTTTTATATTTATAAACAACTAAAAGGAACCAATGTACAAATGTCTACCATTGCCCGTGGTATTGGAGTAAACGACGAAATTGAGTTTGCCGATGAAATTACTTTAGGAAGAAGTATCACCAATCGCATTCCGTTGGAAAATTCACTTAAATCCTAATATGCAGTTATCCGTAATTATTTTAAATTATAATGTGTGTCATTTTTTATACTTGTGCTTACAAAGCGTTCAAAAAAGTTTAGAAGGGCTGCAGGCAGAAATAATTGTAGTAGATAATAATTCCACGGACAACAGTGTCTCGATGTTGAAGTCATGTTTTCCTGAAATAATAATTTTAGAAAATAAAGAAAATATAGGTTTTGCTAAAGCAAATAATCAAGCAGTAGCAATAGCCAAAGGCAAATATGTATGTATTTTAAATCCGGATACGGTGGTTACAGAAAGTACTTTTGTAAACGCTCTTCAAAAAGCGCATACACTGCCTAAATTAGGTGTTTTAGGGGTTCAGCTTATTGATGGTAAAGGCCGATTTTTACCCGAATCAAAACGTAATTTACCTTCTCCTAAAGTTTCTATTTGTAAAATGTTAGGGAGTAAATTTTATAAGTACGCTCCATACTATTCGAATGATATAGCACCCGATGACGAAGGAAGCGTGTCTATACTTGTTGGTGCGTTTATGTTGCTTAAAACTAAAATATATAAAGAAGCCCGTGGTTTTGATGAACGCTATTTTATGTATGGTGAGGATATTGATTTATCATACACTATCGAAAAATTAGGATATCAAAACTATTATTACGGATCAGAAAAAGTAATTCATTTTAAAGGCGAAAGTACCTTTAAAGATTCCGTTTATCGAAAACGCTTTTATGGAGCTATGAATTTGTTTTATAAAAAACATTTTAAAGCTTCACTTATAACAAATAGTATTTTCTTTACGGGAATTAAATTAGTTTCTATATTTAAAAAAGCACCAAAAAAAACCTTAGGATTTGGCTTTGCAAATAACGAAGTACTTTCTTCGGACATAGCATTAGTAAATCAAATTCAAAAAAAAACAAGAATTAATACCGCATTGACTACCGTAGATAAAGTATACGGAAATTCAGTATTAAAAAAACCAACTTTATGTTTTTTAGATATGAAGCAAATGAGCTTCTCTCAAGCTATACTTTTGATTCATAGTAATTGCAACTCTTTCTATTATTTTAGGTTTCTTATAGAAAACAATAAAATCGCTTTAGGAAGTGATACGAGTGCTGGGCGTGGGCAAGTGATTTCTTTGTAATTCTTTAAGGGTAAACTACATAATAATTTTTAAATTCGCGGAAGTAAAAAATAGACTTATGGCAAAGTATGAATTGAAACTTCCAAAAATGGGAGAAAGCGTTGCAGAGGCTACCGTAACCACTTGGTTAAAGGAGGTAGGAGAAACCATTGAAGCGGACGATATTGTACTAGAAATTGCTACCGATAAAGTAGATACCGAAGTACCTTGCGAAATTGAAGGGGTGTTGCGCGAAAAGCTATTTGAAGAAGGAGAAGTGGTTAGTGTTGGACAAACTATAGCTATAATTGATACCAACTCAAATACTGTTGAAAAACCAGAGGATTCGGAAACAACTATAAGTACAAGAGCTATTGAAGCTATAGGAGAAGATATAGAACTACAAATAGAACAAGTTGTAGCAACCAACCAAATAAGCTCTCCTGTGACTAACAGTGCAGGTAGGTTTTATTCTCCGTTAGTACGTAATATTGCTAATGCAGAAGGTATTGCTGTTTCAGAATTAGATACTATTACAGGTACAGGCGTTGGCGAAAGAGTTACAAAAAATGACATATTAAACTATATTTCCTCTAAAGCAAATACTATAAAACCAGTAGCACCTATACCAGAAACTATTGTAGACGTAGAAATTGCTCCCCAAAAAGAAGTACTAAACACTCCTGTAGTGAATACTTTAAAGGAGGTGAAAATAGCAACTGGTGAAGATGAGGTTATTGAAATGACCCGTATGGGTAAAATGATTTCTAAGCACATGGTTAATTCATTAGCAACATCGGCTCACGTGCAATCTTTTATTGAGGCAGATGTTACTAATATTTGGAATTGGCGCGAAAAAGTAAAAACTAATTTTCAAAAACGAGAAGGGGAGAAAATGACGTTTACTCCAATTTTTTTAGAAGTGATCGCTCAAGCTCTTAAAGAATTTCCGATGATGAATGTTTCTTTGGATGGAGATAAAATTATTAAGAAAAAGTCAATCAATATTGGGATGGCTGCAGCATTACCTAATGGTGATTTAATTGTACCTGTAATTAAAAACGCAGATCAGTTAAATTTAATCGGAATGGCTAAAACAGTTAACGATTTGGCAACCCGTTCAAGGAATAACGCACTTAAACCCGATGAGGTTCAAGAGGGGACTTACACTGTTACTAATATAGGGAGCTTCGGAACTATTATGGGAACACCTATTATTAGCCAACCCCAGGTAGGGATTTTAGCTTTAGGTGCTATTAGAAAAGTACCGGCAGTTATAGAAACTCCCGAAGGCGATTTTATAGGAATTCGTAAACGCATGTTTTTATCACATTCCTATGATCACAGAGTTGTTAATGGAGCTCTTGGAGGAAAATTCGTTCAGCGTGTTAAGGAAATTTTAGAAAATTGGAATGTTAATAGAGAGATCTAGTGATACTTTTTGATCTATTTTATTAAGTGTAAATAACATATTACTAATAAGTTATGGTTAAAATCAGGTTTATTGACCACGATTTTAGGTAAAAATATTCTCTTTTTATTTTTTTTAGTAACACATTCTATTTTTTTGTAGGAAAAGCCCATAATCTAGTTATGGGCTTTTCCTGTTTAACAGTTTTAATAAACGATTAAAGACAAGCTTTAGATTAAAAATTATTCCACATAGAAAAAAAATATGTAATATAAAAGTAGTGTTAGTTTAAATGTTGAATGTATTATTGTATTGCTCAAACGTTGTAGTTGTTTGGATAAGGCCAAATCTAAATAACAATCAATGATATTGAGCAATTAAAAAAAAATAGTAACAACAAAAATTGCATTATGAAATTAATTAAAAAAAAGGTAGCGAAAACGTTTTCTTCAATAGCATTATTAGGGATTTTTATTTCTTCAGTTGCTGTAAGTGCTCAATCACCAAGACATCCCGAACTTACATTTAGAAGGCAAAGTAATGGTTCTTTGACAACTAGCAGTAGAGGTGCGGTAGTTGACTTGTGCGATGGTAACGATCATCAACCAAGGGCAGGGAATAGTACTTTTGAGATTTTTCAAACACAAAATTCTGGTAGAGATGCGTGCATGTCTGTTCACAGAAACCCAGCTAGAAGAGGAAATTTAAGAAATGATTATCTATTTGGTGAATGGAGTGAAATAGACAATGCTTTAATAAGGGAATCTCAAAGACCTTCGGATACTAATAGAAATATGAGTTATTTTATTGATATAACATCAAGGAATAATGTTTATCACGGTGGCTATGGTTGGTGGAGTAGAAACGGTGCGGGTAGAGAGGATATTATTGAATTTTATGTAGTAGAAGGTTGGAATGATAGAGAAAATCCAATTTTTGGGATGGACTATATAAGAAGTTATTCTTCAGGAGGGAATATGTATGATTTATATGTAAACAGAGATATAACAGCAGGGACTGTTTTTGGAACAAGAACTTTTACACAAATAAAGTGTGTTAGGCAAGGAACTACTCGTAGAGCTAACAGACAAAGAGGGGGAGATAATAGTGGTTTTGTGGGTAATGGAAGATTTAGCGGAGTTATAGCATGGGAAACTCATTTCAGACAAATGCTAAGAGCAGGATTTAGACCGTTAGAAATTTTTGAACTTTCTTATACTGTTGAAGGTTTTGACACTTCAAGTGAGGCTCGATTTTTGCTTAATGCTACTTTCACAAATACTACAAGAAGATTTAATTTTGCAACTTTACCATCAGGTAAAGAATTAACTACGGTGGCTAATAAGCCAGAGATGAGTGTATCTCCTAACCCAACTTCAGGTGAATTTGTAGTAAGTACAAATAATGATACAGGGTCTACAGTTCAGGTATACGATTTAAACGGTACATTGGTTTTAGAAACTCAATCTAGTGATACTTCAATAGAAATGAATGGAGCAGCAGCATTAGCTTCAGGTTTATATATTGTAAAAGTTATAGGGGAAGACGGTACAACCTCTACTGAAAAATTAGTGATACGATAATTAAAGTACTCACATAATAAAAACTAATAAGGCCAATTAGTAACCTCCATTCAATACTATTGAATGGAGGTTTTTTTTGATTCATTCTTCTTTATGATTAGCTTTAGATTACAGCTAAGGTGTAACAAGGTGCTATTTTTTAAAGTTTATAAGTTTGATAATGGTTTTTATAAAAAAAGCTACTAAAAAAAGTTTAAGAGTCTTTTTCCATTGTTGATTTGCCATCGGCATTTCATGATAGTTGTAACTCCAGTAACATAAATATTGATTATATAATGTGTTTTTCTTTTAAGTCGCTATGTTGGTTAATTTCGACACCATTATGGGGGCACCTATTATTATCCAACCCCAAGTAGGGGTTTTAGGTTTAGTTGCAACTAGAAAAGTACCGGCAGTATCGAAATTCCCGAAGGCTACTTTATAGGAATTTGTAAACGTTTTATATTATATTTTTATGATCACAGAGTTGTTAATGGAGCTGTTGGAGGCAAATTCGTTAAGCATATTAAAGGAATTTTATAAAATTGGGATATTAATAGTGTTATTTAAAAAAAAGTAATGTTAGCTAGCTAACATTACTTTTTTTTAAATAACACAAAAGATCTGATTGATAGGGAATACGAATTATTAATCTTTGGATTACTTAAAAATAATTTATTATGCAAGTTGTTGTGAATTAAATATTAAATGTATGTTTGTCTTGCTCAAACGTTGTAGTTGTTAGGATAAGGCCTAGTCCAATACAATAACCTTCATTTGAGCAACAAAAATTAACAACTAAAAAATGTATTATGAAATTAATTAAAACAAAAATCACGAAAACGTTTTCTTGCTTAGCGACATTAGGAATTATTTTCTCTGTTGCTTCGGTAAATGCTCAAAGAAGACAGTCGGCAACAGAACAAGAACACGATCGAAGAGCCAGTCACCCAAGGGTTAGAGCAAATTCTAACTTTTGTAATGGTGCTGATCATCAATTCGCAACAAGAGGGAGTACTTTTGAAGTATTTCAAACGCAAAATACTGGCAGGGATGCTTGTATGACTGTTTATTTAAATCCGAGTAGAACTGGAGCTTTAAGAAATAACTACATGGTAGGTAGTTGGAGTGAAGTAGATAACGTTCTTATAAGAGAATCTCAAAGGCCTTCAGATACTAATAGGTTTATGCCATATCTAATTGATATAGAATCTAGAAACAACGTTTACCATGGTGGTTACGGCTGGTGGAGTAGAAACGGTGAAGGTAGAGAAGATATTGTTGAATTTTACGTAGTAGAAGGATGGAATAATAGAAATAATCCGATATTTGGTATGGTAAGGGCAACAGATAGTCGAGGCCGTAACATCAATTACAGGTCAAATGGTAGTGACTACCAGTTGTACAGGCATGATGGTATTACAGCAGTAACTGTTTTTGGTGGAGGAGCTGAAAGAACCTTTACTCAGTTTAAAGCCGTACGTGTAAATAGTCAAGGACACGTTGGTAACGGTAGATATACAGGAGCTATAGCTTGGGAAACGCATTTTAATCAAATGAATAGAGCTGGAAATACTCCTCAAGATATCTTTGAGCTTTCTTACACTGTTGAAGGATTTGACACTACAAGTGAGGCAGATTTTATTCTTAATGCAACATTTAGAACTACTAATAGAAGATTTAACTTTAAATCTTTGGATGGTGAAAACTTAACTACGGTGGCTAATAAGCCAGAGGTGAGTGTATCTCCTAACCCAACTTCAGGAGAATTTGTAGTAAACACAAATAATGATACAGGATCTACAGTTCAGGTATACGATCTAAATGGTGCTTTGGTTTTAGAAACTCAATCTAGTGATGCTTCAATAGAAATGAATGGTGGAGCAGCATTAGCTTCAGGTTTATATATTGTAAAAGTTCTAGGGGAAGACGGTACAACCTCTACTGAAAAATTAGTGATACGATAATTAAAGTACTCACATTATAAAAACTAATAAGGTCAATTAGTAACCTCCATTCAATACAATTGAATGGAGGTTTTTTGATATATTATTCTTTATGATTAGCTGTAGATTTTAGCTAAAGTGAAACAAAGTGCTGTTTTTAAATTTGTGGTAATGGTTTTTTGTATGAAAAAAGCTGCTAAACAAAGTTTAACAGCCTTTTCCCATTGTTGATTTGCCATCTGCATTTCATAATAGTTTAGATGGGTAGTTTTGATAGTTGTAATTCCAGTAACATAAATATTGATTATTTGAGAGTCATCAATATTTGTAAGTAATATTATTAAGTGGTATAAATAATGATTGTATACTATGTTTTTGTGTTAAGTCGCTATGTTAGTTAATTTTGACTACGAAAACATTATAGTTACTCTTAAATATAAGCTATATTAATCATTAAACCTATAAAACGGCTACTATTTATTTATTTTAATTCGTTTTACATCAAGGTTTTCCAGCGTTAAATTTGCGGTAAAAATATAAGTATAGCTGTTTTCTGTGTTTTTTAATGGAATTAATGTAGTTAATAATATTTTGGAATTTGGAGGGATAATTTTTATTGTAGGCCTATCAGCAGTACGTCGGTATCCAATAGCATTCACTTTTAAAAATACACTTCTATTTTCAGAGGTGGTATTTTCAGCATAAAGCAAATGTCTTTTGGTAGTTTTTTCTTCAATTATGTACACTCCATTTTGCTGAGCTCTTATTGAAGATATGCTTATGTATATAAAAGATAAATAAATAAATAGCTTCATGTTTGTTTTTAGTTATTGGTTGCAAATTAGTATATCTAAAATTATTCCAAACTATAACATTATTGAAAAACCGATAAAAAGATTAAATTTACTTTCATTAAATAAATTTATGGATTTAAAGTTATCAAAACCAATTTGCTTTTTCGATTTAGAAACTACAGGAATTAATATTTCTAAAGATAGAATAGTTGAAATTTCAATTCTAAAAGTATTTCCTAACGGAAATAAAGAAAGTAAAACATGGTTAGTAAACCCTGAAATGCCTATACCGGCTGAAACTACAGCGGTACATGGTGTTACAGACGAAAAAGTGGCCAATGAACCTACTTTTAAACAATTAGCTTCTTCAATTAGTGAAATGATTGCTGGTTGTGATTTAGCAGGATATAATTCTAATAAATTTGACATTCCCTTATTGGCAGAAGAAATGCTGCGAGTTGGGTTAGATTTTGATATGGATACGACTGTTGCTGTAGATGTTCAAAATATATTTCATAAAATGGAGCAACGAACTTTAGTTGCAGCTTATAAATTTTACTGCGATAAAGATTTGACGAATGCTCATAGTGCAGAGGCTGATACTACTGCTACTTACGAAGTATTGTGCTCTCAGTTGGATAAATACCCAGAGTTAGAAAATAACATGAAGTTTCTATCGGAGTTTAGTAGGCGAAGAAAAACAGCTGATTTTGCGGGATTTATAGCTTATGATGACAATAATCAAGAGGTTTTTACGTTTGGAAAACACAAAGGTAAATTAGTGTCGGCTGTTTTAGATAAAGAGCCAGGATATTTTGGGTGGATTCAAAATGCAGATTTTCCGTTATATACTAAAAAAGTATTAACAGCAATTCAGCTTAAAAGAAAATTTAATTCTTAAGTAAGTCGAATGAAAATTATATGTTTTGCTCGAAATTACATAGCTCATGCAAAAGAGTTGCAAAATGAAGTTCCTAAAGAGCCTGTTTTATTTTTAAAACCAGACACTTCTATTTTGTTGAAAAAGCAACCCTTTTTTATACCCGATTTTAGTACAGAAATTCATCACGAGATTGAATTGATTGTTAAAATTAATAAAGTAGGAAAATACATAGATACCAAGTTTGCTAATAAATACTACACTGAAATTAGTGTAGGTATTGATTTCACAGCAAGAGATTTACAAGCAAAATTAGCAAAGCAAGGTTTGCCTTGGGAATGTGCTAAATCCTTTGACGGAGCTACTGTATTGGGTAAATGGGTAAATAAAAACCAGTTTAAAGATATAAATAGCTTACAGATTAAGCTTGAAAAAAATCAAGAGGAAGTACAGAGTGTTAATACTGAAAAAATGATACGTTCTATAGACGAATTGATAGCATATGCCTCTAAGTATTTTACCCTTAAAATTGGAGATATATTGTTTACGGGAACACCTGCTGGTGTGGGTAAAGTCAATGAAAATGACGTTTTAACTGGTTTTTTAGAAGAACAAGAAATGTTTAATATAAAAGTTAAATAGTCTTTATGAGTAAATTATATAACTTAGAAAAAGTATTGGAATTGGCGGAGGGAGACAAAAGTTTTGTGGAGCTTTTGGTAAATACTTTTTTAGAAGAAATCCCTGAAGATTTGGAAAAAATGACTCAAGCCGTTCAGAATAAAGACACAAAAACAGCTTATCAATGTGCACATAAAATGAAACCCAATTTTTTGCTTTTTGGTATTGATGTTGTTGATAAAGTTAGATTATTAGAAAGTTGGAAAGACGGAAAAATTAGTTTTGACGAAGCGCAACCCGCTTTGGTGTTTGTTAAAGAAACAGCCAATACAGCGATTGCTCAATTACAACAAGATTTTAAACAGGATTAATGATTGCAGAAATAATAACTATTGGAGATGAAATTTTAATAGGGCAAATTGTAGATACTAATTCTGCTTTTATAGGAAAAGAGCTTAATAAAATAGGAGTTGATGTACATCAAATTAGCTCAATAAGAGATGATAGAAAACATATTTTAAATGCTTTAGCAGAAGCAGAAAATAGAGCTGATATTGTAATTGTAACGGGAGGGCTAGGACCTACAAAAGACGATATTACAAAACATACATTTTGTGAGTATTTTGATGATATATTAATTGAGAATCAAGAAGTATTAGCGCATGTAGAGCAGTTGTTTAAAAGTTATGTAAAAAGCCCGATTACAGATATTAATCGTCAGCAGGCATTAATGCCTTCGAAGTCGGAAGTGTTACATAATGAATTTGGAACGGCTCCAGGAATATGGATTCAACACAACAATACTACTTTTATTTCGATGCCAGGAGTACCTTTTGAGATGAAGGCTATTGTTAAAAACCATGCTATTCCGCGAATTCAAAAACGTTTCAAAAGGCCATTTATTCTGCATAAAACCATTTTAACCTACGGAATGGGGGAGAGTAGAATAGCTGAAATCATTGAAGACTGGGAAGATAATTTACCGAACTATATTAAATTGGCTTATTTGCCAAGCTTAGGTAGAGTTAGGTTACGACTTTCAGCTAGAGGTGAAAATGAAGAAACTTTAGAGAAAGGGGTTGAAAAAGCTGTAAACGAATTAAAGTCGCTTATTGGAAATATTATAGTTGGTTTCGATGAAGACGAAAGTATAGAAAAAGTAATTGCTAATTTGTTAACTAAAAACAGCTTAACATTATCAATGGCCGAGAGTTGTACAGGAGGTAAAATAGCTAGTTCTTTTACGGTTATGGAGGGTGCTTCTAATTACTTTAGAGGTAGTTTAGTGCCGTATGCTACAGAAATTAAATCGGCTGTTTTAGGAGTTGATTCAACGATGATAGAAAAAGAATCTGTGGTTAGTATAGCTGTTGCGGAAGCTATGGCAAAACAGTCTCAAAGGATATTTAATTCTGATTTTTCAATTGCTACTACCGGAAATGCAGGGCCTACAAAAGGCGATAGTGATGCAGAAATAGGAACCGTATGTATAGCTATAGGAACACCTAAAGGGGTAATTAGTGAGCAATTTGTATTTAGTAACCATAGAAAGCGAACCATAGGTAAAGCAATAAATAAATCTTTAGAGATGTTACAGGAGCAGATTTTAAAGTATTTAACGTAAATTTGAACTTTGAAAATACTTCAAAATATAGCGAAAAAAATAATTTATTAAATAATAAGAAAAACTACTTGCAGGAAGCGTTTAAAATTCGTTAATTTGCACCCTGTTTTGAAATAAATATAATACAACCATGTCAAGAGTTTGTGAATTAACTGGAAAGAAAGCAATGGTGGGAAACAACGTTTCTCATGCAATGAATAAAACGAAACGTAAATTCGGTGCGAATTTAATTAAGAAACGTTTCTTTGTTCCTGAAACTGGGGAGTGGATTAAAATAAAATTATCTACATCTGCATTAAAGACAATAAATAGAATCGGAATATCTGCCGCTCTTAAAGAGTCTAGAGAAAAAGGTATTTATACAAAATAATTCCTTAAAAAGGTAAAATAAGACACGATGGCAAAGAGAGGAAATAGAATTCAAGTAATTTTAGAGTGTACTGAACATAAAGAGTCAGGACAACCAGGAACTTCGAGATATATTACAACAAAGAATAAAAAGAACACGCCAGACAGAGTTGAAATCAAAAAATTCAATTCTATCTTAAAGCGTATGACTGTTCATAAAGAAATAAAATAATACGTTATGGCTAAGAAATCGGTAGCAACACTACAAACAGGGTCTAAGAGGTTAACAAAGGCCATTAAAATGGTTAAATCTCCAAAGACAGGAGCTTATACATTTGTAGAGTCTATTATGGCTCCAGATGCAGTAAATGACTTCATTAAGAAGAATTAATTTTTTCAAAACAAAGCAAAAGCCATTCTTTAAGGAATGGCTTTTTTTGTTTTACATGTAAATAGTATTAGATTTACACAACTATTATATCAATCACCAAATGGGTTTTTTTAAAAAAATATTTTCTTCAGAAAAAAAAGAAACTTTAGATAAAGGATTAGAAAAAACAAACAACAATTTTTTTTCTAAATTAGGAAAAGCTGTAGCAGGTAAGTCTAAAGTTGATGATGAGGTTCTAGATGATTTAGAGGAGGTTTTAGTTTCTAGTGATGTGGGTATTAAAACAACCGTAAAAATAATAGATCGCATAGAGGCCCGTGTTGCTAAAGATAAATATTTAGGAACCTCAGAGTTGAATGTTATCTTGAAAGAAGAAATCGCGGCTTTGTTATCAGAAAGTAATAATGGTGAGGATACTGAGTTTACTATTCCGGCGAACAAAAAACCTTACGTTTTGATGGTTGTTGGAGTTAATGGCGCGGGTAAAACCACTACCATTGGTAAGTTAGCTTATCAATTTAAAAACAAAGGTTTGAATGTGGTTTTAGGTGCGGCAGATACTTTTAGAGCTGCTGCTATTGACCAGTTACAAGTTTGGGCGGATAGAGTAGGGGTTCCTATAATTAAGCAAGAAATGGGTAGTGATCCAGCTTCTGTGGCTTTTGATACGCTAAAGTCAGGGGTTGCTCAAAATGCCGATGTAATTATTATTGATACAGCAGGTAGGTTGCATAATAAGGTAAACTTAATGAATGAGTTAACTAAGGTGAAGAAGGTGATGCAAAAAGTCATTCCGGATGCTCCTCATGATGTGTTGTTGGTTTTAGATGGTTCTACGGGGCAAAATGCTTTTGAGCAAGCGAAGCAATTTACAGCAGCAACAGATGTGACTAGTTTAGCGATTACTAAGCTCGATGGTACGGCAAAAGGTGGTGTGGTAATAGGTATTAGTGATCAATTTAAAATACCTGTTAAATATATTGGTGTAGGTGAAGGTATTGAAGATTTACAAATTTTCAATAAATATGAATTTGTCGATTCTTTTTTTAAATAGAAATTAAACTTCTTCTCTTTTGGCTTATGATTATTTGTTAAATAGCTTATAATAATTAGTGCTTTATGGTTAAGCATATTATTTTTAGGTTTCAACAAATTTTATGGCTTATTTAATTACAGGGGCAACCGGATTGGTTGGGAAACATATTGTTAAAAGATGTGAGGAGCAAAATATTGTTGTTCACTATTTAACTACTTCAAAAAGTAAAATACAAACAACTGATACTTGCAAAGGTTTTTTTTGGGATCCTAATAAAGGGTATGTCGATAAAAATGCTTTTGAGGGGGTTTCTACTATAATCCATTTAGCGGGTGCGAATGTGTCCAAGCGATGGACAGATTCTTACAAACAACAAATTTTAGAAAGTCGAATAAAGCCGGCTAATCTATTAAAGGAAGTGCTTTCAGAAAATAAGCATACTGTTTCTCATTTTATTTCAGCTAGTGCTATAGGTATTTATGAGGATTCTTTAGTTGAATTTCATGCTGAAGATTCGGAGCGTTTAGGTGATGGTTTTTTGGCAAATGTGGTTAAGGATTGGGAGGCTGCGGTAGATCAAATTGCAGATTTAGGTATTGCTGTTGCTAAATTAAGAATTGGAGTTGTTTTAGATGAAAAAGAAGGTGCGCTACCTAAAATAACTAAGCCTATAAAAATGTATATGGGTGCTGCATTTGCAAAAGGTACACAATGGCAAAGTTGGATTCATGTAAATGATTTGGCTTTGATGTTTATGTTTGTAGCCGAGGAGAAATTAACAGGGGTTTACAATGCGGTAGCTCCAAATGCTGTGACTCAAAACAAATTAATAGCAAGTTGTGCATCGGTGCTGTCTAAGTCTATTTGGCTGCCTAATATACCTAAGTTTGTGTTAAAGCTTATGTTAGGGGAGATGAGCACAATACTGCTTGGGAGTCAGCGTGTGAATAGTAGTAAAATCCAGGAAGAAGGATTTTTGTTTGAATTCCCTAGTTTAAGAAAGGCATTACAGTTTTTATTCAAAAAAGAAAAAAACTTTAAGATATAAAAAAAAGCAGCTTCAAATTTTTGAAGCTGCTTTTATATGAAATTAAATTCAAAAGATTATTTTTTGAATTTAGCGTATTTGTTTTTGAATTTATCAATACGTCCAGCAGTATCAATAAGTTTAGATTTCCCAGTGTAAAAAGGGTGAGAAGTTCTAGATATTTCTAATTTAATAACTGGATATTCAACACCATCAACTTCAAGAGTTTCCTTAGTGTTAGCTGCAGATTTAGTAATAAATACATCGTCGTTCGACATGTCTTTAAAAGCTACTAATCTATAATTTTCTGGATGTATACCTTGTTTCATAACTATGAATCTTTATTCTAATTTCAGATTTCAAAAATAAGATTTATTTTGAAAAAATCAATGCTAATCTCAAAATAATTTATAAATACTTTGAATGAATCTGTTTCAAATTAAATAGATTCATTCAAAGTATCTTGATGATATTAAGAATTATTTTTTGATGAAGGTATCTGTATATTCCTCACCCATTAAATCAATTATTTTTATTATGTAATTTCCTGCTCCTAAATTACTAACATCTATACTAGTAATTTTAGTTATTTGTGAAAGTACGGAACTTCCTAATAAGTTAAAAATAGTTACAGTATAGGATTCGCTATGATTTATACCATTAAATTTTAAGCTATTAGCAGTTGGGTTTGGATAAACTGTAATTAAGTTCGTCTTTTTTTTTTTTACCCTCTCATTAACTTCGTCTATAAACTTTCCCGAAGTTGATTTTAAAGTAAATTGCTCCCAGCAACCTGTGGCCGTTTCTCTATTACAATTAATGCCTTTGTTACCACCGCCTTCAGAACTCACTTATTTTTCAATTGATTTAGAAGGATTTAATTTTTTTCTAATATTTATGAAAGCTTTTAATTATAAATAATGTAAAAGCCATTAGGTATTATTTGTTGTGCGCAAGTGCTCATACTTATCATGAAATTGATACGATTGCTTTTTAAATTAATTTTTTTTTCAGAATATTTCATTCGAAAGATTAATATATTAAGGATTGAATAGCGTGAGGAGGAATAGTGTTTGTTATTTCGTCACCAAAAACAATCATTTTGTAGTTTATAGTTTCATTCGTTTTATTCATAAGCACAGTAGTTATACTACCATTGGTATTTTGGAAGGAAGTACTTTCTATAGTACTACGGCTAGTAGTAGTACTTATACGACTTGCATTAGGTTGAATAAATTTTGAAAAATGGCCTATATAATAATAAGTAGGTGTATAAATAAGTTCATTGGTTTTTGTATTTGCATGGATAGGGGCAAAGCAATAATTTTGAACATGATTAGGTCCTCCTTTTTCGTTTAATAAAATATTCCAATCCGTCCAGCCAACAGTACCGCTGTTAAAATCGTTGATCATAGAGTTTCCATACCGTTCTGCATTGGACCATCTTTGGTAATGAGTTGGATCAAATCCTTCTTGACAACCTTCTGTGAAAAGAATATTTTTTGATGGAAACGATTCTTTAATATTCTTTAGGTTATCATATTTAGCGTCACCTCCAGTCCAAGTTTCATACCAATGAAACCCTATTCCCCAGGCATATTTAGAAGCTTCTGGATCTTCAAAAATGGTATTTGCTCTGTGGGAAATTAAATCTCTGTTATGATCCCAAACAACAATATTTTTATCACCAAATCCTACTTTCTCAAAAGTAGGCCCTAAATTAATTTTTAAAAAATCACGCTCTTCTTCAGCAGTATAAATACATGATTCCCATCGTTGCGTAGCCATAGGTTCATTTTGTATGGTGACACCCCATACAGGAATACCTTCGTTTTCATAGTCTTCAATAAATTTAACAAAGTAATTGGCCCAGGTTTGGTAGTATTCAGGTAATAATTTACCTCCTTGAAGCATATGATTATTGGTTTTCATAAATGCAGGCGGACTCCAGGGGCTTGCATAAAAAACTAAATCGTCTTTAATTATTGAAGTTGCTCTTTTAATCATTGGAATTCGTTTTTCTTTGTCTTTTTTAATAGAAAACGTTTTCAACTCTTTGTCACCTTCCTCAATGTATGTATAGCTTCCTAAGCCAAAATCACTACTATGAATACTAGTTCGAATTATGTTGTAATTGATACCTTCTTCGGAGTAATAAGCATTCAGTAATTCTTCCTGTTTATCGGTTGTTAATTTTGAAAAAACTTCTGCTGCGGCGTCTGTAATAGCACCGCCTATACCCAAGAACTTTTGGAATTTTTTATTAGGATTTATAAAAATTGATACTTCGTTTTCTAAAGGTTGTTTTTTCTTTCTAAAAACCGATTTCCTATCTAATGTTAATCGTTTGTCAGTTCCTTCGGCAGTAGTATAAATTACAACGGGTTTATTTAAAAAAGAGGGATTAAGTTCGGTCTTAATTTTAACATTATTAACAGTTAAATCGCTAGTAACATTGGTGTTGTTGCAGGATGTTAGTCCTACAATTACGGCTAGTATTGGGATATATATATTTAACATACTGTAATTATTGTTTTATACAAACGTAAATACCTGTAGCGCCTGCGGATATAGTGGTGGTTGTAGGTTCTTGTTTAATATTAAAGGAAGCCTCTGTGTGTCGGTGTTATTTAAAACTAATACGACATATCTCCTTCAGGTGTTTTATAAGCTACATTGGGCAAGCTACTATCAAAGTTGGGCTTACTTAAATAATGTAAGCTTCTCTCTAAAGCTAAACTAATTTATAACACAAAAATAATTTTAAGTCATAATAATGAGAATAAATAGGTTATTGATATTATCTGTGATCATGGGCTAGTTTCATTTTTATAAACGGCGTTCTAAATATACAGAGATGGTATTTAAGGAATCAAAGAGCTAGAAGAAGAAAATTGTAAGCTAAAATAGATGTACGTTACTTTAGCAATGGATCATTAGATGGTCAAAGAGGTTATCGAAAAAGTCCTAAAGTCTTGCTTGAATCGGAATATTAAAAAAGAATTTATTCATTACGGAATTAGCAGAGAGTGTCGTGTTCTAAGGATAAATAAAAACGATAACAATTAATTAATCGCAGACTTGATAAGAGTAAGGTTAATCATTATTTCTTTTTGCTTTTATGATAATCATTAATAACAGTTTTTCTGCCAATAGTTTTGGTAATAATATCTTTATCTAAATCCCACGCTCTGGCAGGGGAATATTCCCTACCGTACCAAATAATTTGTAAATGTAAATCGTTCCAAATTTCTTTAGGAAATAAGCGCTTAGCATCTTTTTCGGTTTGCACTACATTTTTTCCGTTAGTAAACCCCCAGCGATACATTAGTCGATGAATATGGGTATCAACAGCAAAGGCAGGAATTCCAAAAGCTTGTGATAATACCACGCTAGCAGTTTTATGACCAACAGCGGGAAGCTCTTCTAAATCCTCAAAAGTTTGTGGTACTTCACCATTATGTTTGTTAATAAGAATATGTGATAACCCATGAATTCCTTTAGACTTCATAGGCGATAGGCCTACAGGTCTTATAATATCTCTTATTTCTTCGACAGTTAACTTAACCATGTCATAAGGATTATCGGCCTTGGCAAAGAGTAAAGGGGTAATTTGATTTACCCTAACATCAGTACTTTGAGCACTTAAAAGCACCGCTATTAATAACGTATAGGGATCTGTATGATCTAAAGGAATAGGAATTTCAGGATAAAGATTATTTAAGGTATTTATAACAAACTCTATTTTCTCCTTCTTCGTCATTTTTATAGTTTTACGTAAAAATAAGAAATATGACTACATTAGAAGTAGGAGAGAAGGCACCAAATTTTTCAGCTTTGGATCAAGATGGTAATTTGCAAGAGCTTTCGGGCTTTGTAGGAAAAAAATTAATCGTTTTTTTCTATCCAAAAGCCAGTACTCCAGGGTGCACTGCGGAGGCTTGTAATTTGTCGGACAATTACGAAGAATTACAAAAATTAGGATATGAAATTTTAGGTGTTAGTGCTGATAGTGCCAAGCGTCAATCAAATTTTAAAAACAAATATGAGTTTCCTTACCCTTTATTGGCCGACGAGGATAAAAGTGTAATTGAAGCATTTGGTGTTTGGGGACCTAAAAAATTTATGGGTAAAGAGTACGATGGTATCCACCGCACTACTTTTGTGATTAATGAAGAAGGAATAATTTCTCAGGTAATTAAAAAAGTAAAAACCAAAGATCACGCAGCACAAATATTGGAAGAAGCAAGTTAAAATTAACCCGCTTTAGTCATATTAGGTTCTAAAAGTTGCGCTTGATCTTGTATGCGTTTTATAAGTAAATTCATCATGCGTTTGTTTAACGCTGATGAATTTTCAGTATATGCCTTGTATTCATCAATAGTAAATTGACCCACAATAATACCTTTTAAGCTGTTGCGGAATTTTATGTCTTTTTGAATTGAATTTTCAATGTATCTAATTCTTTCTTCAAGCTTAATCTCGTAAAAAACATTTTTGTTTTTCTTGATGTAATTTTTAAAAACTTCAAGTACTAAGTCGTTTTGAAGTTTAATTACAGGTCGTAAAACTTTATTTTGAAAATACTCTTCGGCACTCATGTCTGGAAAAATTCTGGCAGAGAGAATTTGAGGCCTTAATTCGATAATAGAGAAATCACGTGCATTCATAAGTCTATGATTTATTTAAAGATACAACTAATAAAGGTTGATTTGCGTTGAAAACAATAATCTATTAACAGTGTTATAAACAATTAATTACGAATTTAATAATTAGTAGTATGTTTCAATCTTACAATCCTTACACGTTAAAGGCTACCAAAAATTATAGTTTAACTACTAAAAAAGACTTGGATGATACGTTGTCTAAAAGTAAAGATAGCTTTTTGCAATGGCGAAATTTAAGTGTGCCTCATCGATGTGAACAGGTTAAGAAACTGGGCGATTTATTAAGAAAAAAAAAGGAAGCTGCAGCCTTGCTCATCACACAAGAAATGGGCAAGCCAATATCACAATCCCGTAGTGAAATTGATAAATGTGCCGATCTTTGTAGTTTTTATGCTGCAAATGCCGTAGCATACCTAAGTAATAAGTCAACCGAAACCGATTTTGAAAGCTATGTTACATTCGACCCTTTAGGGGTGATTTTAGGAATTATGCCTTGGAACTTTCCTTTTTGGCAAGTATTCCGTTTTGCTATTCCAACATTGTTGGCAGGAAATACAGTGTTGTTAAAACATGCATCAAATGTTCCTCAATGTGCATTATTTATCGAATCATTATGTAATGAAGTTTTTGAGATCCCCTATGTATATCAGAATATTTTCTTAGAAAATTCAACTACAGAAGGATTAATAGCAAACCCAATAATAAAAGGAGTTAGCCTAACAGGAAGTACTAAAGCAGGTAGGGCAGTGGCAAGTATGGCAGGAAAGTATTTAAAACCCGTAATTTTAGAATTAGGTGGGAGTAATGCATTAATCGTTTGCCAAGATGCAGCTATCGATAAAGCTGTAATAGCCTGTGTAAAAGGAAGGTTTAGTAATAATGGTCAAAGTTGTATTGCGGTAAAGCGCTTATTGCTACAAGATTCGATTAAAGATTTATTTATAACAAAACTATTTCGCGAGCTTGATAAATTAAAAATAGGAGACCCCACAAAGGAGGATACTTTTTTTAGTGTGCTAGCATTGCCAAAATTTGCTGACGAATTAAAGAAAATCGTTGAAAATTCGGTAGCTAATGGGGCTCAAATAATTTATGGAGGCACTAGTAAAAAGGCTTATTTTGAACCTACGGTTGTTACAAATGTAACTGCTAATATGCCTTTATTTACTAAAGAAACCTTTGGACCGGTATTGCCTATAACTACCTTTAATACTCTTGAAGAAGCAATTAGCCTAGCGAATAATACAGATTTTGGCTTGGGAGTTTCTGTTTTTACTACGGATAAGAAATTGATTAAAAATAGAATATCTCAATTTGATGATGGTGCTGTATTTATAAACGATTTTGTGAAAAGCAATCCCAAGTTACCTTTTGGAGGCACAAAAACTTCTGGTCTAGGGCGAGAATTGGCTGAAGAAGGTATAAAAGCGTTTACAAACACAAAAACTGTAGTAATTAAATAGCAGATACTTTTTTAGAATAAATAACATACTTATATTTGTATAAAATTACAGAATACAATGTTTGAATTTGATCAATATTTAGGTTTTTTAGCATTTTTAACTATCCTTACTATAGGATTTTGGTTAATGATTTTTTTGGTATCTATAATCCCAATGTGGATTGGTGGTTCAATAATGGAAATGATTAAATACAGAGGAAAAGAAATTAAGTACAAACCTTAATTGTTTGTAACTATATTATATACTAAACCTCAATACTGTTGTATTGGGGTTTTTTGTTTTTTAAATTTATTTTATGTCAACTTAATTAATAATGAATTTATTGTTGATTAAAAATATACTCGCCAGATATCAAACTCGCTTTAATTTCTTTTTCCAAGTCCATAATATTGTATTTTGATTTTATAAAAGTATCGAAATCAATTTTTTTATAAGTGAGCAAATAGTCTACTCTAATTCGATACTTAAAATAATCATAAACGATACAGGTGAAATCTTTTTTTTTATAAAAAGTTTCTTTTTGTTTTTCGTTATAATTTAAGAATATCTCTTTTGCAAGTTCAATATCTATCGTAGAGGAGTTTGCTATATATTCACAATAACCTTCATTTTTCCATTTTTCAATAAAATACGATTTTAACAAACCAATTTTTTTAACAAGGTGCTGGTGTGTAAGCTCGTGAACCAATATATCGGATAATTTTCTATGATTATAAGGGTCTATGCTTCTTGTAATTTTATTGTTTTCAAAATCACTAGGGCAAATAATTATTCTGTTTAAATTATTATAACTCATACCACCAGTATGTTTACCTCTAAAGAAATTAGAGGCAAAGTAATTATTACTTGTAGCGCTAAAAAATAAGGATATGTCAGTATCTAGTTTTATGTTATTTTGATTAAATTTTTCATCAACTAAATCTATAATTTTATTCAGCCTTAAAGAATCTATGGGGGTTTCGGAGTAAATTTTATAGTGATCTCTTTTTTGCTGGAAAGAATAAAATGCAAAGTGATAAAAAAAAGCAAAAACTAGAAAAACGTTCGGCAAAACAGTATTCAAGAGAATTTTCTTAGTGTCATATTTTTTCTTTAAGTAGTAATTAATTTTGTTAAAAATGTGGTCAATCATATTTTGTTAAGTGAAGTAATACAATGTATTGAGTGTTTTAGTTTTTATAAGCTGTCTTTAAAAATAAGTAATTTGGTAGCGCTAATTTTTAATAAGATAAAATCAATCGTTTTCTTGTGGATAACTTTTGTGTTAAGGCTTTAGGCTTAATAATTATCTATAATCAGGTTTTAGATATAAAAGCTTTCATAGAGTTTTTCTGAAACTATTAAGTACTGTATCTTTGATGTAAAGTCAAAACAAATGCCTCAAGAATATATACTACTGATTGTGCTTGTTGCTAGTTTAATAGTAGGTTTTTTTATTGGAAAATTCATTGCAGTGCTTGGTAAAAAAAATGAGTTACTTACGCTTCAAAATGAAAAAAACTCACTAACCGAAAGGTTAGAAATTCAAACAGCAAATCAATTAACTTCTGAGCAAAAATTAGAAAAGCAATTAATTGATTTAAAGTCGGATTTTGAATTTAAAGAGAAGCAAATGGTTCAAGAAAAAGAATCCATACGTAGAGAAAAAGAATTTTTAAATGCAGCGCTTTCTAAACGTAATGCCGATTTTGAAAATCTTCAAATAAGAAATCACGAGCAAAAAGAAGAGGTAAGCAAGCTTCAAGAAAAATTCACTAAGGAATTTGAAAATCTTGCAAATAAAATTTTGGATGAAAAATCCTTGAAATTCACACAACAAAATAAAGAAAACATAACCAATATACTTTCGCCTTTGCAAGAGCGCATTTCAACTTTTGAGAAAAAAGTTGAAGAAACACATAAGGAGAGTTTAACTACTCATGCATCCTTAAAACAACAAATTATAGGCTTGCAAGATCTTAACGAGAAAATGAGTAAAGAGGCAGTAAGCCTTACTAGAGCATTAAAAGGGGATAATAAAGTACAAGGTAACTGGGGGGAACTTGTTTTGGAACGTGTTTTAGAAAAGTCGGGTTTAGAAAAAGATAGAGAATATTTCGTGCAACAAAATTTTACGCGCGAGAATGGAAGTAGGGCTATGCCCGATGTTGTAATTCATTTGCCCGATGGTAAGCGAATTATAATAGATAGTAAAGTAACTTTAATTGCATACGAACGTTTGGTTAATGAGTTAGATGAGCAGCTGCAAGAGGTATATTTAAAAGAGCACGTGGCTTCTTTAAAAAAGCATGTAGATCAACTTTCTGCTAAAAATTACCAAGATTTATATGATATAGAATCGTTAGATTTTGTGTTGCTTTTTGTGCCGATTGAAACCGCATTTTCTATAGCAATTAACAAGGATAATAACATTTATAACCAAGCTTTTGAAAAAAACATCGTAATTGTTACGCCTTCTACACTATTGGCAACTTTGCGTACTATCGATACTATGTGGAATAACGAAAAGCAACAGCGTAATGCTTTGGAGATCGCTAAGCAAGCAGGTTCGTTATATGATAAATTTGAGGGTTTGGTGAAAGATCTTACAGGTATTGGTAAAAAGATAGACGATACCAAAAAGGATTACAGTAATGCAATGAATAAATTAGTTTCAGGAAGAGGAAACCTAATTACAAGTGTAGAAAAATTAAAGAAAATGGGGGCTAAAGCAAAAAAAACATTGCCCGAAAATATATTAACACGCGCACAGGAAGAAGAAATTTAGAATCTTATGAAAAAAGTATTAGCATTATTATTAGTATTGATTGCTTTGGGTTATGGAGCGTATTTTGCAGTAGTGTATTACGCCTCGTATAGTGAAGGAACCCGTAGCGGTGAATTGATAAAATTTAGTAAAAAAGGAGTTGTTTTTAAAACCTACGAAGGTGAGATTAGCCAGGGGATTTCTGGAGCTCAAATATTCTCCTTTTCAGTAGAAGAAAATAAAAATACAATTATCCAAAAGCTTAATGATTACCAAGGGAAGTATGTGAAACTTACTTATAAAGAACGTTTCGGAACTTTCGCATGGTTGGGAGATACGAAGTATTTTATAATTGATGCGAGTTTGGAAAATTCCCCGCATTTTAATAAAAATAAGTAGTTTTTTGAGTAAAATATATAGTTAGCTAGGTTAAAATTTTGTAGCCCTTGAAAGCTGTTTTTAATAGGTTATTGAGGGTATATTATTAATTATTCTCAATAACCTATTAAAGAATTTTTAAAACACCCCCTTTGCAATAGCTTTAATATTATCGGATTTACCCATAGAATAATAGTGTAAACAAGGCACGCCGTAGTCTAATAACTCTTTAGATTGCTGTATGGCAAACTCAATACCTATTTGTCGTACAGCTTTATTATTTTCTGCTTTTTCGATTGACGAGATAAGCTCTTGTGGCATGTCGAGCCAAAAAACTTGTGGTAATATTTGTAAGTGGCGCTTAACAGCAACAGGCTTAATTCCAGGAATAATAGGAATGGTTATTCCAATCGCTCTAGCTGCCTCTACGAATTTAAAATAGCGTTGATTGTCAAAAAACATTTGTGTTACTACATAATCTGCACCGGCATCAACTTTCTCCTTTAATCGCTTTAAATCGGCATTCATACTAGGTGCTTCAATGTGCTTTTCAGGGTAACCAGCAACTCCAATACAAAAATCCGGTCTGTTTTTAATTTCTAATTCACCATGAAGAAATTTACCATTGTTCATATCGTTAATTTGTTTTACCAAATCAACAGCATAATTATTTCCGCCTTTAGCGGGAACAAAATATTTTTCTCCTTTCATGGGGTCACCGCGTAGGGCTACCAAATTGTCAATTCCTAGGTATTGGCAGTCAATAAGTAAATATTCAGTTTCTTCTTTAGTAAAACCACCACACAATACATGCGGTATGGCATCTACATTGTATTTGTATTGTAAGGAAGCACAAATGCCTACGGTACCTGGTCGCATACGTGTTATTTTACGATCAAATAAGCCGTCTTTTTCAATATATACATACTCTTCACGCGAAGTGGTTACGTCTATAAAAGGAGGGTTAAATTCCATTAACGGATCAATATTGGCATATAAATCGTTGATGTTACTTCCTTTTTGTGGCGGTACTATTTCAAATGAAAATAATGCTTTTCCATTTGATTTTTCGATGTGCTCTGTTACTTTCATTCAAATATTTCGTGATTGCAAAAATAATTAGCTAAGTTGAACCTAACTAATAAATAAGCCAAAAAAAAGGCTCTTAACATTGGTTAAGAGCCTTTTTGTATTAATTTATAAGAAACTATTTTTTAGCTTCTTCAGAAGGGTTTAATTTTTTAGAAAGTTCTAACGAAATCGCAGAACGGTCAAAAGTTAATTTACCTGCAGTAGTTTCAAGTATTACAGCGTCGTTTTTGTCTGATATTTCAGCAACGCGACCGTGTAAACCACTTTTAGTAATTACTTTATCTCCTTTTTTTAATCCTTCAGAGAATTTTTTTTCACTTTTTTGACGCGTCATTTGTGGACGAATCATAAATAAATATACCACAGCAAACATTGCTATGATAGGTAAAAAAGTACCTAAGTTTTCCATTATTTAGCAGCTTCTTCTTTTGGCGCAGGGGTTACCTTAGCTTTAATTTTTAATCTTTCTGTACCTGTTTCAGTGTTTGCAGAAATAGTTACTGTTTTAGTGTTATCTCCAGGCTTTCCTTTAGAGTTAAATTTCACTAAAATTTCTCCAGTTTCACCAGGTGCAATAGGAGTGTTACGTGGGTAAGTAGGAACTGTACATCCACAGCTACCTTTAGCATTACTAATAATTAATGGAGATTTTCCATTGTTTGTAAAAGAAAAAGTATGCTCAGCAATATCTCCTTCGTTAATAGTTCCAAAATCAAATTCTTGCTCTGCAAAATTCATAACTGGTAATTCTCCAGCTTTTGCGTCTTGTTCAGCAGCACCAGCTACTTGTTCTTCACTTACTTTTTCAGAAGCATTTTCTTTACATGATACCAAGCTTAAGGCGAAAACACCTGCAAGAACTAAAATTCCTTTTTTCATAATGTATTGATTTTTCGATTTAAAATTTGAAAGCTCTAAAATAAGCATTTTTTTATTTTACAATAATCCTCTGCCTATTTTATTTAATGTTCCTTGTTCTATATATTCTTTAGATAATTTATCTAAAATACCATTTATAAAAATACTACTCTTTGCGGTGCTATACTCTTTAGCGATTTCTAAATATTCGTTAATTGTTACCTTAACGGGTATAGATGGGAATTTCAAGAATTCACAAATCGCTAATTGTAGCATAATTTGATCTAGTTTAGCAATACGTTCTTGATCCCAGTTAGGGGTTTTTCCTTCAATAGCACCTTCTAATTCTTTTTCGGCTAATTTTGTTTTCCTGAAAAGATCGGTAGCAAAAGTTAAATCATCAACATCTTTTACAAGGCTAGGAAGCGATAAGTCTTCATCATCAGAGGCTTTTAGTTTTTTAAAGAAATTAACTAAAGCGGTATTGATTAAAGGAATATCATCTACCCAGGATAATTTTTTGTCTTCAAAATAATCAAACAATTTATCGTTAGGAGCTATAATTTCTTTAAAAATATCCAAAATAAAAAGCTTGTCGGTTTTGAAAGAGTCGACATCACTTTCCATATACTCTTTATAAAGCTCACTTTCTATAATTTCTCTGTAAAGAATTTTTACATATTCATCATCTAAGTGCCAAAAATTTATTTTTTGTTTGTCAATGCTATCAGCAAGTTCGGTATTGTCTCCGATGAGCTTTAGTACCGCGTTGTTGATGAATTTAGTGTTGGGGTTCTTTTCCTCTTTAGTGGCTAACTTTTTTCCTTTATTAGCAATTAAAGCTTCTTCGGCATAATTACGTATGCTAGTTAATAAGTCTAAATTTACTAAAAACAGAATACGTGATTGGGAAAGACTATTTTTTAAAAACTTAATTTCAGTATCCAAATCGACACTTTGTTTTTGTTTCATTGCAAATAAAGATTGCATTACTTTGATGCGGATATGTCTTCGTGTAAGCATAAAAAATAGGAACGTTATGTTGTGTTATTGGATCAATTAATCTGTTGCAAAAGTAATACATTAAATGGTGTGAAATTAACTGAATTTCAAAATTTTCAATGAATACAATTTTGCTTGATTTTTAACTAATAAATATTAATATTAATAAATTATTAATATTAATGACCGCGATGTTTTCAAAATTCAATAAATATCATATTTTTGCTCAGCTTACAATTTTAAAAATATAGATGGCGACATATAAAAAAAGAGGTTACAAACCTAAGGCAGTAAAGGAAAGTGTAGATAATGAGTTTGAAGCTGAGGCTGAAGAAATGGACTCTACAACTGCAGAAGTTTTTAATAGTTTAGACGAAACGGCTAATAAAACTGAAGAATGGGTAGCTGCAAACCAAAAATATATATTTATTGTAGTAGGTGCTTTGGCAATACTTGCATTACTATTTGTAGGTTATGAAAGGTTTGTAAAAGAACCTAAAGAAGCAGAAGCTGCAAATGAGATATACCAAGCTCAGCAATTTTTTGTTCAGGCAGAACAAGCATCAAGTACACAGAAAGATTCTTTGTATACATTGGCTTTAACTGGTGGCGAAGGTAAATTAGGATTGGTAGATGTAGCAAATGAATTTAGTGGTACTAACACAGGTAATATTGCTAACTATTATGCTGGTTTTGCTTATTTAAAAACAGGAAAGTATAAAGAGGCTATTGCTTCATTAGAAGATTTTTCTACAAAAGAGCCTGTATTAAAGGCATTATCTTATGGAGGTATTGGCGACGCTTTTGCACAATTAACAAATTTGGAAGAAGCTTTAAGCTATTACCAAAAAGCAGCAACTGTGGATAATAGTTTTACAACTCCAAAATTCCTTTTAAAATCGGCTAAAATAGCGATTGAATTAGGAAAAGCTAATGAGGCTGTTAAGGCACTCGAGCAAATTAAAAGTGAATATGTTGATAGTGCTGAATATGCTCAGGTAGATGGACTACTAGGTAAAGCAAATGCAATGTTGTAATTTTTAATTTAGAGTTGAGTTTGTAATTTAAAACTCAAAATTAAAATCTATACCGAATAAATGGCTACAGTAAATAAAAATTTATCAGTTTACGATAAAGCAACCCTCCCAAACGCGAAAGATTTTCGGTTTGGGATTGTTGTTTCTGAATGGAACGAAACAATTACCAATGGCCTTTTTCAAGGTGCTTTTGATGCTTTTATTGATTGTGGAGTACTTAAAGAAAATATAGTGCGTTGGGATGTTCCTGGGAGTTTTGAACTTATTTACGGAGCAAAAAAAATGCAACAATCATACGATATGCTAGATGCTGTTATTGTGATAGGTTGTGTGATTCAAGGAGAAACAAAACATTTTGATTTTGTTTGTGAAGGAGTTACTCAAGGCATAAAAGATTTAAATATTCAAAGCGATATTCCTGTAATTTTTTGTGTATTGACAGACAATACCCAACAACAATCTATTGATCGTTCGGGTGGGATTCACGGAAATAAAGGAACTGAAGCAGCAATTGGCGCTATAAAGATGGCTCAATTACGTAAAAATGCTAAATTTTAAGCTTGCTTCTTAACTTCAACTTAAAAATTAGAAAGGTTCTTCATTTTTAAGTAAATTTAAATATGGGTTTATTATCACGAAGAAAGAATAAGAAATTTAGTTATACTCCACGTTATTACAAACAGGATGGTGAAGGAAGCCCTTTTTCAATAAAACAAAAATTCGATGATTATCGCACTACTTTAGAAACTCCAAAAGGGGTTAAAGGTAAATTTTCCCAAGCATGGGAAGAATACAGAAGCAATCCTAAAAGTACTGCTAACAAAAGGATTGTTATTATAGGTGCAATTTTACTAGTGCTTTTTTTATTTTTTATTGAATTTGATCTTTCAATTTTTTCCAACTAATGTCCGATATCATACAATTATTACCAGACCACGTAGCTAACCAAATAGCCGCTGGGGAAGTTGTTCAGCGACCAGCATCTGTGGTAAAAGAGTTGTTGGAAAACGCCATAGACTCTGGCGCTACAGAAATTAGTCTAATTATAAAAGAAGCAGGAAAAACACTAATACAAGTTGTTGATAACGGAAAGGGGATGAGTGTTACTGATGCTCGTTTATGTTTCGAAAGGCACGCTACTTCTAAAATTCGATCTGCAGACGATTTATTTAATTTAACGACTAAAGGATTTAGAGGAGAGGCCTTAGCTTCTATTGCTGCTATTGCCCATGTGGAAATGCGTACTAAGCCTGAAGGAGACGACTTAGGTACACATATTAAAATAGAAGGAAGTGAAGTGGTAATACAAGAGCCTTGTGCTACACCTAAGGGTACTACTATTTGGGTTAAAAACTTGTTTTTTAATGTACCTGCACGAAGAAATTTTTTAAAATCGAATCCGGTTGAGCTGCGTCATGTAATTGATGAGTTTCATAGGGTGTCAATGGTACATTCGGCTATTAAATTTGAATTGTATTCCGAAGGTTCGGAAATGTTTAAGCTTCCGTTAAGTAATATTCGTCAGCGTTTAGTGCATATTTTTGGTGCTAAAACTAACGAAAAATTGGTGCCTGTTGAGGAAACTACCGAAATATTAGGAATAAAGGGTTTTGTGGGGAAACCAGAATTTGCTAAAAAAACTCGAGGAGAACAATTTTTGTTTGTCAATGATCGATTTGTTAAAAGTCCGTATTTACATCATGCGGTAATGGCTGCATTTGATGGATTACTTCAACCTAAAACACATCCTAGTTATTATTTGTATTTAAGGGTCGATCCTAAAAGTATTGATATTAATATTCATCCTACTAAAACAGAAGTAAAATTTGATAATGAACAAGCATTGTATGCTATTATTAGAGCTACAATTAAACATGGTTTAGGGCAATTTAATGTAACTCCGGTATTAGATTTTGAAAGAGAATCTAGTATGGATGTTCCTTATGACTATAAAAATAAGGTGGTAAAAACACCTCAAGTAGAAGTAGATCGTAGTTTTAATCCTTTTAAAACGGAAAGTACGCCGCAATCATTCCGATCACCCAAAGCATCTTCATCAGCAGAAGGACAGCAAACTTTTGGGTCTAGCTTTAATAAAAATTACAAAAAAACACCTGAGCCACAATGGGAGAGTTTGTATTCCGGTTTAGGGGATATAGATTTAGAAACACAAGAAACACAACTTAAGTCTAATTTAGAATTTGAAAGTGTAGCTAATAATGAAAAATTATTTTCTGATAATCATAATGAGGTTAAAAACCAAGGCGTTTATCAGCTTCATAAAAAATATTTAGTAACTACCATTAAGAGTGGTTTGGTGGTAATACATCAAAACAGAGCGCACCAGCGTATTTTATACGAAGATTTTAGAAAACAGATTTCACAAACTAATTCCATTAGTCAGCAGTTGCTTTTTCCGTTACAATTGCCTTTTTCAAAATCAGAAATTGCGATAATAAAAGCCTTGGAAAATGAGCTCATATATGCAGGGTTTGGATTTGAAAGTTTTCAAGACGATAGTATTTCTATTAATGGTATTCCTACGGTAGTAAGTGAAAGCGAGGTATCCATAATACTTGAGCAGCTAATAGCAGATATAGAGCTAGAGGTACCCGAGAGTAGTTTTTCTCAGTTGGAAGTATTGTCAAAGTCTTTAGCTAAAACAGCCGCGGTAAAAACAGGAGTTATTCTAGAGAAAGAAATGCAACAGCATTTAGTAGATCAGCTTTTTGCTTGCGAAGAGGCAAATAGGTCGCCTAGCGGTAAAAATACCTATACCACAATAAGTATTGACGAACTGGATAGAAAATTTTAATAATGGGAAGAATTACAGATACAGTTAAAACTTTATTGATTATAAACGTAGTGTTTTATATAGGTAGTGGTTTTTTGAAAATGCGAGGGATAGATGCAGATGGTTTATTTGCTTTATGGTTCCCAGAACATCCAAACTTTAAAATTTGGCAACTACTAACTCACATGTTTATGCATGGAGGTACAACACATTTGTTTTTCAATATGTTTGCATTGTATATGTTTGGTAGTAATATTGAAAATGCTTTAGGTCAGAGCAAGTTTTTATTTCTATATTTTTCAGCCGGTTTTGGAGCCGCGGCATTACAGTTGGCTTCTATGTATTATTCTTATTTACCAACCTACGATTTATATATACAGCAGGGTTTAACTACTGTAGAAATGAAACAATTTTTTCAACAACTTATTGAAACAGGTCAATATAGAATTTATGAGGGCATAAGTCAAGATAATGCAATGGCTATGATAAAAGCGTTTAGTACCCCTATGGTAGGCGCTTCGGGAGCTATTTTTGGAGTAGTAGTCGCATTTGCCGTTTTATACCCTAACTTACCTTTAACACTCATGTTTATTCCTGTACCAATTAAAGCAAAATACCTAATTGGAGGATATGTACTAATGGATTTATACGCTGCAATTACAGGTAATAATATTATTGGTCCAGCTAATACTGCTAATTGGGCACATTTGGGTGGAGCACTTATAGGATTTATTATTATATGGTATTGGAAAAAAAATTCGTTTAATAATAAACGTTGGTACTAAATGACAGTTAAACAAGCATATTCAAAATATTATTTACAAGGGTCGGTTTTAAATAAGCTAATCATTATAAATGTAGTGGTTTTTGTAGTTTTTTTGCTACTAGAAAACCTTGCTTTTTTATTTCAGGTTAACTTAAGCAACATACAAAGCTGGTTTAGTTTTCCTAACGATATTGTTGCCTATATTAAAAAACCATGGACAATTATTACCTATGGCTTTTTACATTCTGGTTTCCGCCATATTTTATGGAATATGGTATTTTTATATTGGTTTGCACCTATTTTTCTAAATATCCATACGGGAAGGCGTTTTTTAAATATATACATCTTAGGAATTATATTTGGAGCATTATCCTATATGTTAGCGTATGCTTTGTTTCCTGCTTTTGCAAATACTAAAGGTAGTATGGTAGGAGCCTCAGCAGCAGTATATGCGATTATGGTTGCAGCCACGGTACAGAGCCCTAATCATTCTTTTAGGTTACTGTTTATACCAGTAAACATTAAGTTATGGTGGATTTGTGTTGGTAAAATAATATTAGATTTAGTAAGTCTTAAAAGCGCTAATGCTGGTGGGCATTTTGCTCATTTAGGCGGTGCTGCGATAGGGTATTTGTATATGATTCAATTGCAAAAGGGGAATGATATAGGTGCACCCGTTGAAAATTTTATGGATTGGTTGGTGGCTTTAATTAAACCTTCTGACAAGCCTAAATTAAAAACAGTTCACAATAACAAAAAAAGAACTGCTACGAACATTAAAATAAAAAATCCGAATCAAGCTCAAATAGATGAAATACTAGATAAAATTAGTAAAAGTGGTTATGAAAGTTTGTC
>CALGLV010000014.1 GCA_937958985.1 uncultured Aquimarina sp. | reverse complement strand
GCAAATAGTGTTGAGTTTTGTAGAAAAAATAAAGGAATGGAAGTTTATGCCTATTGCTTTATGCCAAGCCATATTCATTTTGTTTTTAGAGCATCAAACGAAAACCCTTCTGATTTAGTAAGAGATTTTAAAAGTTATACTTCCAAGGCATTGATTAAAGCAATAGAAGAAAATCCTCAGGAAAGCAGAAAAGAATGGTTGTTATGGATGTTCGAAAAAGCAGGTGCTAAGAATCCTACAGTTACAAAGTATCAGTTTTGGCAACAACATAACAAACCTATAGAGTTATGGACTCCTTCTGTGATTAAGCAAAAGATAGATTATATTCATAATAATCCAGTAATTTCAGGTTTTGCAGTAAATCCAGAAGAATGGAAGTACAGCAGCGCACGCAATTTTCAAGAAGATAATACGGTTTTAGAAATTGATGCGATAGGATTTTTAAGCTAAGAAGTTTCGGTGATTACCTTAAAACAAAACTATTTAATAAAATGATTAGCTTTTGTTTAATAAAACAGGTGAAATCTCGGATTGTAAATCCGTGCTTTCGGTTTCCAGCCTTGTACTGAAAACATATTAAAAAGTTGTTTTAAAAGCGTCGTTTTTCCTGCTCCAAGAAAACCGACAATAGAAATTATAGCTTCCATAGTATTAATCTACAAAGGGAATATTAATAATTTTTAGAAATTCATTTCTAGAAATAGGATCTTCAAACTTTCCTCCAAATTCTAAAGTAGTTGTAAAACTATTTTTGTTTTTAATGCCTCTAGATGAAACGCACAGGTGTTTAGCAATAAGCATTACAATAACACTTTTGGTTTCTAGGGCTTCCTGCAGGTCTATTAGTATTTGCAAGCAAAGTCTTTCTTGAACTTGAGGACGATGAGAATAATAATCGACCAAACGATTTATTTTAGAAAGACCCACAACTTTCTTTTCGGGGATATAGGCTACGTGTGCTACACCTGTAATTGGTAAAAAATGATGTTCGCAAGAAGAGTCAATGGTAATATTTTGCTCGACTAGCATTTTTTGATAACCATAGGTATTATTAAATGTCGAAAGTTTTGGTTTGTTAATGGGGTTCAATCCATAAAAAAGCTCTTTTACATACATTTTTGCAAAACGATAAGGGGTTCCCGACAAGCTATCATCTGTAAGGTCTAGTCCTAATTCCTCCATTACCTGTTTAAATAACCCTTGAATAGAAGCTATTTTCTCTTCGTCAGATTTTTCAAAAGCATTGGGTAGCATGGGTGTTTCAATGTTTGAAGAAAAGTGGTTGTCTCCAGCAAGCTCTATTTTATTTTTATCCATTGATTATAGTTTTGAAGCGCAACATTTAGTATTACTACATTGGCAATAGTTACTGCTATAAAAATGTAGAAACAGTAAGTTTAAGGTTGGAATATATATGGCAATTTCTGGGATTGCGAACCAATGTATTTTTTCATTCAACAAAATAAATAATAAGATACTCCATAATAGTATTTTAACCCATTGTTTGCTAATCGCTTTGCTCGAACGGTATATAGCTAAAGCTGAAAAGCAAAGGAAAACTACATCAACATAACCCCAAATAACAGATAGTTTACGGAATTGAATGGGTAAGTGCTAATAAAAAAGGAGTCGCTAAGCAGTGTATTAAACAAGGGTGCTTACTAACATTCCTAAGTAATCGGATTTGTTAATTATAATATTCATTAAAAAAAGTATTGCTAATAAGTTGCAATAGTACATTTAAAATTAATCAAATGCAACATTGTTGCATTTGATTAATTCAATAATCTTTTTTTAATTCTTGAAAATAGAAATGTTTTATTTAAGAGGGTATTAATAGAAGAGGGACAATAAAATAAATTTAGTATTCACGAATAAACTCCACCTCAAACAAAGCTTCAAAATGTCTCAACAACTTTTCGTGTACTTCTTCTAAAGGGATTTTCTTGCCTAGTTCGGCTTCTAAAGAGGTGACTCCTTTTCCTTTGATTCCGCAAGGGATAATATGATCAAAATATCCCAAATCGGTATTTATATTGAAGGCAAATCCATGCATAGTTACCCAACGACTAGCGCGAACACCCATAGCGCAAATTTTACGAGCAAAAGGCGTATTTACATCTAGCCAAACCCCTGTTTCTCCTTCGCTACGAGTAGCTGTAAGTCCGTATTCGGCAAGGGTTAAAATTACCATTTCTTCTAAAAAGCGAAGGTATTTATGTATATCTGTAAAAAAATTGTCTAAATCTAAAATAGGGTAACCTACTATTTGTCCTGGTCCATGATAGGTAATATCACCACCGCGATTAATTTTATAAAAAGTAACCCCTTTTTTATTGAGCTCTTTTTCAGAAGTTAATAAATGACTCATATCTCCACTTTTACCTAAAGTAAATACATGTGGATGTTCTACAAAAAGTAAATGATTTGGAGTTTTAATAGAGGCGTCTTCACGAGTCTTTTTTAATTTAAGAGCAATGGTGTTTTTAAAGACTTCATCCTGGTAATCCCAGGCTTCTTTATAGTCTAAAAGCCCTAAGTTCTGAAAAATTACTTTTTTGTTCATTAAAAGCAAAATTAAGAATTATAAGTTTAGTGTTACTTTTTTTAAGGAGTACAATTTATGTTTGAAAAAGAAAAACGAGCAAGCTTTTTTGCTTGCTCGTTTAAATTCAAAACTAAATATAAATAACGGCTAAAAAGTATATTTCTTTTCCGCGGTTATTTTATCGGCAATACTATTTCTAAGCCCAACTATGTTTGGAATGTTTTGATATTTAGTGAAACGTTTAAGTCCCATAAGCATCATACGCTGTTCGTCACCTTCTGCAAAACTAACGATAGCTTCTTTGGCTTTAGAGGTAATGTCTTCAATAGCATTAAATAAGTACAATTGCGTCATAGCAATTGCTGTTTTTTGCGCTTCAACACTTGTACGTTTGATGTTCTTTTCGGTACGTAATATGGTAGATTCTACCATATAGATTTGAATTAAAATATCACTCGCAGCAATTAATAATTGTTGATGCTCTTCCAATTGTGGTCCAAATTTTTGAACCGCACTACCAGCAACCATTAAAAATACTTTTTTGAGGTTTTTTAAGATCGCTTTTTCTTCGGATAATGGTGCTGAGTAATCAGGAGTATCAAAAGAAGGAATTCCTGTTAATTCATCGGCAACAGCCATTGCAGGGCCTAATAAATCTACATGCCCTTTCATTGCTTTTTTAACGAGCATACCAACAGAAAGCATACGGTTGATTTCGTTGGTTCCTTCATAAATACGAGAAATACGAGCATCTCTCCATGCCGATTCCATAGGGGTATCGGCAGAGAATCCCATACCACCATAAATTTGTATTCCTTCATCAGCACAACTTTGTACATGTTCGGAAACGGCAACTTTTAATATAGAACATTCGATAGCGTATTCCTCTACACCTTTTAATTCCGCTTCTTGATGCGTATTACCTTCCGACATACGGATAGAGATACGGTCTTCAATATTTTTTGCTGCACGGTACGAAGCAGATTCGCCAGCGTAGCAATTAGTCGCCATTTCAGCAATTTTTTTGCGAATAGCACCAAATTCAATAATAGGGGTTTTAAATTGAATACGCTCTGCAGCATAGCCTACCGCACTGTTAATTACTCTACGTTGTGCATCTAAACAAGCAGCGGCTAATTTAATACGACCAACGTTAAGTGCATTCATGGCAATTTTGAAACCTTCACCACGACCAGCTAACATATTTTCAGCAGGTACAATTGTATCGCTAAAAAATACTTGTCGGGTAGAGGAGGAGTGGATTCCTAGTTTATGTTCCTCATCACCCATGGTGATTCCATTGCTAGGATCATTTTCAACAATAAAACCTGTAATATTTTTGTCGTCTTCAATACGAGCAAAAACGATCATTACATTACAAAAACCAGCATTTGAAATCCACATTTTTTGACCAGAAATACTGTACGTTTTCCCATCTTCGCTCAACACAGCTTTAGTTTTTCCACTATTAGCATCCGAGCCTGCACCAGGTTCAGTTAAACAATAAGCGCCAAACCATTCGCCGGTTGCTAATTTAGGAACGTATTTTTGACGTTGTTCTTCGGTTCCATATAGTGTTATAGGCATGGTTCCAATACCAGTATGCGCTCCAAAGGCAGTTGCTACGGAACCTGTAGCACCAGAAATATAATCGCAGACCAGCATAGTAGAAACAAATCCCATTCCTAGTCCGTCAAATTTTTCAGGAACAGCAACTCCTAAAAATCCAAGTTCTCCTGCTTTACGCATTACCTCTTCGGTAAGTGCATAATCTTTTTTCTCGAAACGCTCTTTGTGAGGCCAAATTTCACGATCTACAAATTCTTGCACTGCTTCCTTCATCATATTTTGCTCTTCCGAAAAATCTTCAGGAGTAAATATATCTTCGCAGCTAGTTTCTTTTACAAGGAATTGTCCTCCTCTTA
The DNA here is from genome assembly GCA_937958985.1 of uncultured Aquimarina sp. Classification (GTDB taxonomy): domain Bacteria; phylum Bacteroidota; class Bacteroidia; order Flavobacteriales; family Flavobacteriaceae; genus Aquimarina. Next base: position 81,459 of record CALGLV010000014.1, on the reverse strand, counting down.
ATATGTCTTTATTTGTTGCTTCTGTATTCATGTTTATATTTTTTGATAAGAGAAAAAAAGAAAAGAGAGAAAAGATTTACGATTTTAAGTTGTTTTGAAAACTCATCGTCATTTTCTGAAATTCTTTTATTTTATTCTCAAGTTCATTTAATAATTCGTCTTTAATATAATTCCTATGATTAGCTATTAATAGTTGAGTTCCTAATTCAAAAGAAGACCCTAGGGCTATATCTAAAAAATGACTAAAAGATTTATTAGTTCTAGAAGAACCTTCCGCTATATTTGAAGGCATTGAAATAGAACAACGACTCATTTGGGAAGCTAAATCATAACGTTCAAACTTCGGAAATGTTGAAACTAAATCAGAAATTTGATTAGCAATTTCCAGAGCTATCTGCCATATTTTTAAACTTTTATAATTATGCCTTTTAAAACTCATAGTAAAAGTCTTTTTTCTCCTCTCTATTTTCTTAGTTTACTTTTACGAAAGAAACTCAAAAACGCCACAAGCCCCTTGACCTGTTCCTACGCACATAGTTACAGCTCCATATTTTCCTTGCATGTTTTGTTTTCGCATCTCGTCGAATAATTGCACGGATAATTTAGCTCCTGTACATCCTAAGGGGTGACCAAGGGCAATTGCACCACCGTTAACATTTACGATATCTTGATTTAAGCCTAACTCACGTATTACGGCTAATGATTGAGAAGCAAAGGCTTCGTTTAATTCGATTAACGATAAATCACTTTGTTTCAACCCCGCTTGTTTTAAGGCCTTCGGAATAGCTTTTACAGGACCAATACCCATAATTCTAGGTTCAACACCAGCTGCGGCATAATTTACAAGTCTTGCAATAGGTTCAAGATTTAATTCCTTAACCATATCCTCGCTCATTACCATTACAAAGGCAGCACCATCACTCATTTGTGAGGAATTACCCGCAGTAACACTTCCGCCTTGAGCGAAAACCGCACGTAGTTTAGCTAAAGCTTCTTTGCTTGTTCCTGCACGAGGACCTTCATCCTTCGTTACGGTATATTTTCGAGTTGCTTTTTTTCCATTAGCGTCGATGTAAACTTGCTCCACATCAATAGGTACAATTTGATCTTGAAAACGATTTTCAGCCTGAGCCTTCAAAGCTTTCATGTGCGAATTGAAAGCAAACTCATCTTGATCCTCTCTTGAAACTTTAAATTGATTGGCAACAGCCTCGGCAGTATTTCCCATTCCCCAGTAATAGTCTTCATGGCCAGAGTGTGCAATGTCGTAGTTCAATTCAGGTTTGTTACCCGTCATAGGAACTGAACTCATGCTTTCAGCACCACCAGCAATAATACATTCGGCCATACCAGCTTGTATTTTTGCAGCAGCAATACCAATAGTTTCAATCCCAGAAGAGCAAAATCTATTTACGGTTACCCCAGGAACATCAACAATATCTAACCCCATAAGTGAAATTAAACGAGCCATGTTTAAACCCTGCGATCCTTCGGGCATGGCATTTCCTACAATTACATCATCAATTCGCTTTTTATCGAGTTGCGGTAATTCTTTCATCATGTGTTGAATGGTTTCAGCAGCCAATTCATCACTTCTTTTAAAGCGGAATACTCCTTTAGGAGCTTTTCCCACCGCTGTTCTATATGCTTTTACTATATATGCTTGTTTCATAATTTTATAGATGTTAGATTTTAGAAGTAAGATGTTAGACTATTCTTTTGAAAATTTTCTAATCAATGAATAATTAATTTTCTGAACTTCAATTAAATCTTTAATTATAGGTTGAATTTTTTCATCTTCAACCAATTCTAATTCTTTAGACAAAATGAGTTGAGTTATCAATTCATTTAACGAACCATTTGCAATACCTAAAAAGTTTTTGAACTCTCCATTAGTATTTCTTCCTGCTCCTTCAGAGATATTAGACGGAATAGAAACTGCAGATCTTCTAATTTGACTAATTAATCCAAATTTTTCTTCACTTGGAAAATCACGAGTAATTAAGTAAATACTCTTTACTATTTTCATAGCTTTTTGCCAAATAACTAATTTTTTAAAGTCATGCATTTGATCTAATATCTTTTGTCTAAAGTCTTATATCTGAGATACTAGTTTCTCAAAGGTTTCCCTCTTTTCAACATATGTTCAATACGCTCTAGTGATTTACGTTCGGTACATAAACTTAAAAAGGCTTCTCTTTCGAGGTCTAATAAGTATTGCTCACTAACTAACGTAGGTTCTGATAAATCGCCACCAGCCATAACGTAGGCTAATTTATTAGCTATTTTTTGATCGTGTTCGCTTATGTATTTACTTGCTTGCATAGAGTCGGTACCTACTAAAAACATACCGAGAGCTTGTTTTCCTAATACCTTTACATCTTGTCTTTTTGGAACTTGCGTATAGCCTTGTTCAGCCATAAGCTTTGCGTAAGATTTAGCAATACCAATTTGACGGTCTTTATTAACTACAACAATATCTTTTCCTTTTTGTAGGATATTCGTGTCGTAAGCTTCGTAAGCCGAAGTAGAAACTTTAGCCATACCTATGGTTAAGAAATGCTCTTGTAATACATTAAGTTCTACATCTCCTTTAGAGAATAAGTCACTAGCACGTAATGCCATTTCCTTAGAGCCACCACCACCAGGAATAACTCCAACTCCAAACTCGACCAAACCAATATAGGTTTCTGCAGCAGCAACAATTTTATCTGCATGAAGTGAAAGTTCGCAACCTCCACCAAGTGTCATACCATGAGGTGCTGAAATTGTTGGGATAGAAGAATAGCGCATACGCATCATCGTATCTTGGAAATATTTAATAGCCATATTAAGCTCGTCATATTCCTGTTCTACAGCCATCATAAAAATCATTCCGATGTTTGCACCCACAGAAAAATTAGCAGCTTGGTTTCCAACAACTAATCCTTGGAAGTCTTTTTCTGCTAAATCAATAGCCTTGTTTAGTCCAGCGAGTACATCGCCGCCTATAGTATTCATTTTAGATTGAAACTCAACATTTAAAATGCCATCACCCAAATCTTCAACAACAACACCGCTGTTTTTGTAAACTTCGTTCGATTTTCGGATATTATCTAAAATAATAAAAGCATCTTGACCAGGTTTTTTAGTTTGTGCTTTTGAAGGGATATCATAAAAATAAGTAGCACCTTCTTTAATAGTATAAAAACTATCGGAAGCCATATTGGTTACCCAATCGGCGACTTTTAAACCTTCAGCTTCAATAAACTCAATACCTTTTTTAATGCCTACAGCGTCCCAAATTTGAAAAGGACCATGTTCCCAGCCAAAACCAGCTTTCATGGCATCATCAATTTTATATAGCTCATCGGTAATTTCAGGAATACGAAAAGAAACGTATGAAAATAAAGCAGCAAAACTTTTACGGTAAAATTCCCCCGCTTTGTCTTTTCCAGCTACTAAAACTTTAAAACGATCCACAACTTTATCGATAGTCTTGGTCATTTCCAGCGTAGGGAAGGAGGCTCTTTTTTTACCTCTATATTCAAGTGTATCTAAATCTAAAGAAAGAATTTCTGTTTTTCCTTCGGCATTTTTTGTTTTTTTATAAAATCCTTGTCCTGTTTTGCTACCTAGCCATTTGTTTTCCATCATGGTATTGATGAAACTAGGTAAAGCAAATAATTCGTGACGTTCGTCTTTAGGACAGTTTTCAGAAATTCCGTTAGCAACATGTACTAAAGTATCTAAACCCACTACATCAACCGTTCTAAAAGTAGCCGATTTTGGTCGCCCAATTACGGGACCAGTAAGTTTGTCTACTTCTTCTATTGAAAGACCTAAATCTTTAACTGCATGAAAAAGACTTTGGATACTGAAAATTCCAATTCTATTTCCAATAAATGCAGGAGTATCTTTAGCGACAACAGAGGTTTTTCCTAAAAATTTATCACCATAGCCGTTTAAAAAATTTAAAACGGTTTCATCTGTTTTCGGACCAGGGATAATTTCAAAAAGTTTTAAATATCGCGCAGGGTTAAAAAAGTGGGTACCGCAGAAGTGTTTTTGAAAATCTTCGCTACGACCTTCGCTCATAAATTTAATAGGAATACCAGAAGTGTTACTGGTGATAAGCGTACCTTTTTTACGATGTGCATCTAGTTTTTCAAAAACTGATTTTTTAATATCCAAGCGCTCTACTACAACTTCAATAATCCAATCAACATCGGCAACTTTTGCTATATCATCGTCTAGGTTACCTGTGGTAATTCTACTCGCAAAACTTTGGTGATATATGGGTGAGGGTTTCGACTTTAAGGATGCTGTAAGGGCATCGTTAACTAGGCGATTTCGGACAATTTTATCATCCAAAGTAAATCCTTTTGCTTTTTCTTTATCGTTAAGTTCTCTTGGAACAATGTCCAAAAGCAATACTTCGACTCCGATATTCGCAAAATGACAAGCAATTCCAGAGCCCATAATTCCAGAACCAATGACGGCAATTTTGTTAATTGTTCTTTTCATTTGCAATGAGTGCTATTAAGGTTAATTATTTTGTTTTATATATGTTTTTATTAGATATGATGTCGTTAATACTGTACAACACATCTGCAAAAATGTCTAATTTTGCTTTAGGGATATTTTCTTTTACGGCATTGTCGAATTTAAAAACGACTCCTTTTGAAAAATCCCTCATTTCATGACCAAATGGAGTAAGGCATATAAGAACGCTTCTTCCATCATTAGGATTTTTTTTACGCGTTATTAAGCCTTTCTCTTCCATAGTCTTTAATGTTCTTGAAAGACTTGTGGCTTCCATTCCCATTTTAGGACCTAAAGAAGTTGAAGGAGTTCCATTTTCAGGATCTATATTTAATAATATAAAACCTGTGGCCATGGTGCTTCCTTTTTTTCCTGCTTCTTCATTATACAGTTTGGCAATACCCATCCATGTAGAACGAAGTAAATAGTCAATAGTTAATTCTTTCATTAATTATATCGTTTTAGTAAATATACTAAAAAAAATACTATGCATGCATAGTAAATATAAGTTATCTTAAGATTATTCTATTAAATTAAAAAAAAATAAGAGGTAAATGGTATTTGAAATGTTATAATTATCTCAATTTTGGGAATTTGGTAGGATTACTTTCGCTAACAATAGCATAAACCTTTTCAAAAATATCATCCATTGAAGGTTTACTAAAGTAGTCGCCATCAGTTCCATAAGCAGGGCGATGAGGTTGAGCGCTTAATGTTTGTGGTGCGCTGTCGAGGTGTTTGAATATTTTTTGAACATCCATAACTTGTTGAAGAATGTATCCTGTAGCTCCGCCTGGCATGTCTTCGTCAATAATTAAAATGCGGTTTGTTTTTGAAACACTTTTTGCAATCGTATGGTTTAAATCGAATGGAAGTAAACTTTGGACATCAATAATTTCAGCATTAATTCCTACGATTAATAATTCGCGTGCTGCATCTTCAACTAGCTTTAGGGTTGATCCGTAGGAAACTAAAGTAATGTCTTTACCTTCTTTAATTACTTCGGCATAACCTATAGGAGTACAGAATTCGCCTAAATTATTAGGAAGCTTTTCTTTCAAACGGTAACCGTTTAGGTTTTCTATAATTAAGCCAGGTTCGTCACTTTTTAGTAAAGTATTGTAAAAACCAGCTGCCTTAGTCATGTTTCGGGGTACTAAAATATGTATTCCTCTTAGTAAACCAATTAAAGCACTCATAGGAGATCCGGAGTGCCAAATACCTTCTAATCGGTGTCCTCGGGTACGAATAATTAAGGGTGCTTTTTGTTTGTTAAATGTTCTGTAACGTAAACAAGCTAAATCATCACTAAGTGTGGAAATACAATAAAGTATGTAGTCTAAATATTGAATTTCGGCAATAGGGCGTAAGCCACGTTGTGCCATTCCTATGCCTTGGCCAATAATTGTAGGTTCTCGGATACCGGTATCGGAAACCCTAGTTTCTCCATATTTATCTTGAAGCCCTTCAAGACCTTGGTTAACATCACCAATTTTACCAGCATCTTCCCCAAAAATTAAAACCTCGGGGTTATTTTCAAAAATAACGTCGAAATTATCTTTTAATACGATACGTCCATCTACCATAGGAGCGTCGGCATTGTAAGTGGGTAAAACTTCTTCAATATGTGTAACCCCTGTTTCACTCTCGTTATAAACGTGGGCGCTAAACTTAGGTTGTATTTCCACCTGGTAGTTGTTTAGCCATGAAATCATAGTGTTTTTTTCTGGGAAATCTTCATGAGCTATGTAGCGTAGAATTTTTCGACCAGTTTCTATGATATCTTTTCTTAAAGGCTCAGCTTTATTTTCTAAATCTTCTATAATTGATTTAATGAAAATGCTTTGTGTGCTTTTTGCTATTACGGGTTTGTATATAGCTAAAGCATCTAATTGTTCGTTAATAATTACTGAAATAAACTGCTTCCATGCTGCGTTTTTAGTGCTTCGAATCTCTGTTTTTATTTCTTTTTCAATAACTCTTAATTCATCTGTAGTAGAAATGTTATTTTCTAAAATGAATTGCTTGAATTTTTTATTACAGTCAAATTCTCTTTCCCATTGCAATCTTTCATCATTTTTATACCTCTCATGAGATCCTGATGTGGAATGACCTTGTGGTTGAGTCATCTCTATTACGTGAACGACTACGGGTACGTATTCTTCACGAGCAAATTTCTCTGCTTTTTCGTAAGCTTCTATAAGTTCAATATAATCCCAACCTTTAACTGTGATTATTTCAAGCCCTTTTTTTGTTTTAGTGCGTTGAAATCCAGCAAGTACTTCTGAAATACTTTCTTTTGTGGTGTGGTATTTATTGTGAACAGAAATTCCGTAAGCATCATCCCAAACACTAATTACCATAGGTACTTGTAATACTCCTGCGGCATTTATTGCTTCAAAAAATATTCCTTCGCTAGTACTCGCATTACCTATAGTACCCCACGCTACTTCGTTTCCGTTTTTAGAAAACTGTTTGCGATCTTTAAGATCGGTAAGTTGTCGGTATACTTTTGATGCTTGTGCTAATCCTAGTAAGCGGGGCATTTGGCCTGCGGTACAAGAAATGTCGGCACTAGAGTTGTATTGGTTGGTAAGGTTTTTCCATGTGCCGTCATCATTTAAACTGTGGGTAGCGAAATGACCTCCCATTTGCCTTCCGGCAGAAAAGGGTTCTTTTTCAATATCAGTTTGAGCATATAAAGCGCAAAAGAAATCTTGAATAGGGTAGATGCCTTTAGCGAACATAAAAGTTTGGTCGCGGTAATAGCCCGAACGAAAATCACCTTTTCTAAAAACCCTAGCCCATGCTAATTGCGCTAGTTCTTTTCCATCTCCAAAAATTCCAAATTTTGCTTTTCCGGTAAGAACTTCTCTACGTCCAACCAAACTACATTCTCTACTCATAAACGCTATTTTGTAATCTTCAATTACTTGCGTTTTAAACTGTTCGAGAGATAATGTTGTAGTAGAGGATTGTTCTTCTTGCATCTAGAGATCTTGGTTTTGAAAAATCAAAAGTACGGAATTCGTGAATTTTAGGCAATTAATAACAAAAAACACTAACTGTTTTTAATGAAAAAAGCTCTAATCTACCAAGTAGATTAGAGCTTTTTGTGCTTTAACGTTGGTTTACTCGTCTAAAAGTAAATTTAAAGTAACGTCAATATTATCTTCAGTAGCTCTTGAGTAAGGGCAAACTTCGTGCGCTTCTTTAATTAATTCTTCTCCTACGGCAACATCAATTCCAGGAATATAAGTATCTAAAATAACACCTAATTGTAAATCTCCTTCGTCTGTTTTACCTAAACTTACTTCGGCGCTTACCGTAAATTTACCTAAATCAATCTTTTTCTGACCCGCAATAAGTTGTAAAGCACTTCCGTAACAAGCAGAATATCCCATAGCAAATAATTCTTCTGGGTTAGTGCCATCTCCACCTTTACCGCCTAGCTCTTTAGATAGGTTAAGGTCTAAAGATAACTTACCATCTGCGGTTTCAGTTTTTCCATCTCTTCCACCAGTTGTTGTTGCTGATGTTGTGTAAAGTATATTCATCTTAATTGTATTTTAATTATCGTATCGTTCTATTTCTCGGTCGTAAAAATTAGAGGCTGCTTCTACAATTATTTGTGATTCTTGTAAAAGTTCCTCTTCATCGCTGGTGCTAAATTCTTCTAGCCACTCGACTTCGTCGTCGACTAGGTTGATAATGCAGCGTGGAAATTCAGTGTGAATTACAAAAATTGCATTTTGAAAATCGGTGTTATCACCGAGTAAAAATTTTGGAAATTCCATGTGATAAAATTCTAATTAAATATAGGAAATAAAATGACTGTAAATTTAAATATGCTTTTGTTCACTGTTAAGAAAAGCATAAATGTATAGTTGAGGTGATTGATTTTGTAAGAATACTAAAAACCATAAATAATGGAGTAAAATATGTTTAAATTAAAAACCCTAGCTTCAAGTGAAACTAGGGTTTTTGTGTTTATTTTAATGTTATTAAGCGGTTATGCTTTGTGCATAAAGGCTTGCTTAGCTAATAATTCTTCTTCAGTTTCTACAATATCTTCGTCAGGAACACAGCAGTCTACTGGGCAAACCGCAGCACATTGAGGCTCGTCATGAAAACCTTTACACTCTGTACATTTGTCAGGAGCAATAAAATAAAATTCATCACTTACAGGTTCTTGAGCTTCATCAGCATCAACTTCTTTGCCAGAGTTAGGTAGTACAATATTACCTTCTAAATCAGTTCCATCGCTATATCTCCAGTCATCAGCACCTTCATAGATAGCTGTGTTAGGGCATTCTGGCTCACATGCTCCACAATTGATACATTCGTCTGTTATAATAATTGCCATAGCTTTTTTTTATTCTAAATTTGTACAAAAATAATGCCAATAGGTTTCAAAAACAAGTGTAATGGATTTAAATAAACGAATTGAAGCTTTTTCAGAATTAGGAAATTTTTTAAGTCAGTTTACTTCAACAGATTTTAATAAAAAAGAAGGAGTGTTAAACAACGATTCTTTTTTTGAGCTATTTGCCGAAGCAATACATGGTGCGCAGCATAAAAATGGTTGGTTTTTACCAGAACAAGTAATTTTTTCTGTAAATCAATGGTCGCAAGCATTAAGGCAACAAGCTTTGTTGCAATGGACCGCTAATTACAATTTTACTGTTTCGAATTCTAAAACAGTAGCAATAGTTATGGCAGGGAATATTCCATTAGTGGGTTTTCACGATTTACTGTCTATTTTAATTACAGGACATAAAGCTTTAGTGAAGTTATCTTCGAATGATGGGAGGTTAATACCTTTGTTGTGCGAGTATTTGTGTTCGGTAGCTCCAGAGTTTAAAAAGTTTTTACAGTTTACAGAAGGTAAGTTAGAGCATTTTGATGCCGTAATAGCTACAGGTAGTAATAATACGGCGCGCTATTTTGAGCATTACTTTAAAGGTAAGCCTCATATTATTCGCAAAAACAGGAATTCTGTAGCGGTGCTAACAGGTAAGGAGACGACCGAGCAGTTGGAGGCTTTAGGAGAGGATATTTTTAGGTATTACGGACTTGGTTGCAGGAGTGTTTCAAAGTTTTTTGTGCCAAAAGGTTATGTTTTTGATGCTTTTTATAAAGCGATATTTAAATTTCAAGATATTTTAAAGCATGAAAAGTTTACAAATAATTACGACTACAACAAAGCAGTTTATTTAATGAGTAATTTTAAGTTATTAGATAACGGCTTTTTAATGTTGAAAGAAGATGAAAGTTATAGCTCGCCTATATCTAGTGTGTTTTATGAAACGTATGAGAATTACGACGATTTAAAAATACTGTTTGAGGAAAAAGAAGAACAATTACAATGTATTGTTAATTTTCCAAGCAGTTCCAAAAATGTAGATTTTGGAAAAACACAACATCCTGATTTACAAGATTATGCAGATGGAGTAGACACTGTGAATTTCTTGTTGAAAATTTAATTCAGAATTTTCATAAAAAGCCTTGAAATAAGAAAGATTATTAAGACATTTGTTGCTTGTTTAGAATCAACTATTAATTGTATTCAAGTACAACTTAAGACACCTTAGAGTGTTTAATTTACCGTTTATGAAAAAACACAACTTTAGCGCAGGACCTTGTATTTTACCACAAGAAGTTTTTCAAAAAGCAGCACAATCAGTGTTGGATTTTAATAACTCAGGATTATCTATTTTAGAAATTTCTCACAGAAGTAAAGATTTTGTTGATGTAATGGAAAATGCTAGAGAATTATCTCTAGAGCTTTTAGGTCTTCAAGGAAAAGGATACAAAGCATTGTTTTTACAAGGTGGAGCAAGTACTCAGTTTTTGATGGTTGCTTACAATCTTTTAAAAGGAAAAGCAGGTTATATTACAACAGGAGCTTGGAGTCAAAAGGCATTACAAGAAGCTAAGTTATTTGGTGAAGCAATTGAGGTTGCTTCTTCTGAAGATGCTAACTTTAAATATATTCCTAAAGGATATTCAATTCCTGAAGGTTTAGATTACTTACATTTAACGAGTAACAATACTATTTTTGGAACTCAAATGAAAGATTTTCCTAAAACTGATGCTCCATTGATATGTGACATGAGTAGTGATATTTTTTCTCGTACATTAGATTTTTCTCAGTTTGGATTAATTTATGCAGGAGCTCAAAAAAATATGGGTCCAGCAGGAACTACTTTAGTAGTAGTTCGAGAAGATATTTTAACTGAAATAGGACGTAAAATTCCTTCGATGTTAGATTATAAAGTGCACATTAGTAAAGGAGCGATGTTTAACACACCGCCTGTATATCCTATATATGTATCTATGTTAACTATGGAATGGTTAAAAGCCAAAGGAGGTATAGCTGCTATCGAGGAAGAAAATGAAAAGAAAGCAAGGTTAATTTATTCTGAAATTGATTTAAACCCATTATTTGAAGGTTTTGCAGCAAAAGAAGATCGTTCGAATATGAATGCTACTTTTAACTTAACTAATGGTGATTTAAAAGAAACTTTTGACGCTATGTTGAAAGAAGGAGGGATTAACGGAGCTAACGGACACAGAAGCGTTGGAGGATATCGTGCAAGTATGTACAATGCTATGACGATTGAAAGTGTAGGTGCGTTAGTTGATATTATGAGTGATTTAGAGCGTAAGGCTTAAAAATAAAATATAAAGAATTCCCGCAACAGCGGGAATTTGTTTTTTAAATAAATTAGCAGTAAATAAACTGCACCAAATAAATTCTCCCTATGAAAGTTTTAGCAAACGACGGAATTTCACAAAGCGGAATTGATGCTTTAGAAAAATCAGGTTTTGAAGTGTCTACAACTACTGTAGCACAAGATCAGTTGTTAAATTACATTAATGAAAATGATATTACTGTACTTTTAGTGCGTAGTGCAACTACAGTACGTAAAGATATTATTGATAACTGCCCAGGTTTAAAAATTATTGGACGTGGTGGTGTAGGAATGGATAACATTGATGTTGATTATGCTCGCGAGCAAGGTAAATCAGTTATTAATACACCAGCTGCATCTTCGGAATCAGTAGCGGAGTTAGTATTTGCTCATCTTTATGGCGGAGTTCGTTTCTTATACGACTCTAACCGAAATATGCCTTTAGAAGGAGAAAGTAACTTTAAAGGTTTAAAGAAAGCTTACGCAAAAGGTGTTGAGTTAAAAGGAAAAACATTAGGTGTTATTGGTTTTGGTCGTATTGGTCAGGCTACAGCACGTATTGCTTTGAGTATTGGTATGAAAGTGGTTTACTTTGATCCTTATACAGAAAAAGCAACTTTAGAAATAGGTTTCTTTGATGGTCAAACAGTATCTTTTAATTTAACTAGTATCTCTAAGGAAGAGCTGTTAAAGCAGTCTGATTTTATTACGTTACACGTTCCAGCACAAAAGGACTATGTAATTGGTACGGCTGAATTTGAATTAATGAAAAAAGGATCTGCTATTGTTAATGCTGCACGTGGTGGGGTAATTGATGAGGTTGCTTTAGTAGAAGCTTTGGATAATGGTACTTTAGCTTTTGCTGCTTTAGATACTTTTGAAAATGAGCCTAAGCCAGAGGTTAAATTGTTAATGCACAGTAAAATTTCTTTAACTCCACATATTGGAGCGGCAACAAGCGAAGCGCAAGATCGTATTGGAGTTGAATTAGCAAGTCAAATTGAAGCTATTTTGAAATAATTTTATAGCTTAAAATATAAGTTTAAATGAGACTGTCTGAAAAGGCAGTCTTTTTTTTTGTGAGAAAGCTAAGCGTAAACAAGCTAGTTATGCTTTAGTTGCTTTTTCAACTAAATTCAAAATAACCTTAAATTGTTGGGAACGTGACAATTTTGAATTGTCAATTAAGTAGGCGTCATGAGCTCTAACTAAAGGAGAATCTTCTCTGTTTGAATCAATGTAGTCTCTTTCTTCTACATTTTGAAGCACTTCTTTATAAGATACTTTTTCACCATTACTAATTAATTCTTCGTAGCGCCTAGTGGCCCTTACTTCGGAGGATGCAGTCATAAAAAGTTTAAGATCTGCATCGGGAAAAACCACAGTTCCAATATCTCTACCATCCATTACAATTCCTTTTTGTTGTCCCATAATTTGTTGTTGTAGGACAAGTAATTTTCGAACTTCAGAAATGGAAGCTATATGGCTAACATAGCTGGAAACTTCCAAACTACGTATTTTCTTTTCTACATTTTTGCTATTCAAAAAAGTTTCAACACGACCCGTTTCTGTATTCTTAGTAAAGTCAATTGAAATTTTGTTCAAATTTTTGAGAAGCAACTCTTTGTTAATCGTGTCGTCTTTTATAAAACCTTGCTCTAACGCAAAAAGGCTTACCGATCTATACATAGCGCCAGTATCTATATAAGTATAGTTTAAATGCTCTGCAAGTTCTTTAGCTACGGTACTTTTACCTGTAGAAGAATGACCATCGATAGCAATTATAATTTTTTTAGTAGTTTCCAAGATTAAGATTTAAGCCTAGCAAACTAGAGCTTCCTGCTAAGTTGAAGCGAGCATAAGAATAGCTAAAAGTTAATTTTTTTATTTTTATAGAAGCTCCTGCAGAAAGTCCTGCAAAAGATCTTTGATTTATAATTTTTAATTCTTCGGAACGCCTGAAATTATAACCTAGTCTTAGGTTAACAGCTCCCCTAGGAAACATTTCCACTCCCAAAGTAACGTGTCTTAAAACGTTATTGATAAAACTAGGATCATCTGTTTCTAAAGGTTCACCAAATAAATCTTCGGTGTTTCTGTTAGAATTAGAAAAGGCTAGTTGCCAAAATTGTAAATTTTGTAAGTTAACAAACCAACGCACAGGTACGTTTTTTGGTATTTGTGAAATACCAGCATCTATAGCTAAAGGAAGCTTTTCTTGTGTTCCGGTATATGTAGTGATTTGTGTTCCTAAATTTCTGACAGCAAGACCAATATTAAGATCCCATTCTTTTTTGTAATACAGTACCCCTAGGTCGGTAGCTATTCCTACCGAGCTATATTGTTCTAGCCTTGAGCTTATAAATTTTAGATTTGCTCCCAGGTAAAAATCGGAATTAGGTATTCTTTTAGCATAACCTAAAGAAACAGCAGTTTCGGCAGCTCCAAATTCACCGGTAGAATTTCCTTCCAAATCAAAACCATCAAAATCACCGTAATCCGCGTATATAACGCCTACATGAATTAAGTGTTCCTCGCTTCTGCCAACAGCAAATGCTCCAGCCGCCGCTCCGTAGTTGATATCTGCAATATAATTTACGTAACTAATAGCAAAATTTTTTGCCATTTTTTCGTTAAGTGTAGCAGGGTTGTATAATGCAGAAATAGGATTGTTATTGTTGTCGGTAACAACTTTACCACCTAAAGCAACATGTCGAGTGGAGTTTTCTAAATTTAAAAATTGATAAGTAGCTCTACCGCCAATTTGCCCGAAAGAGCATAGCGAAAAAAAAACAAAATAAAAAGTAAGTAAACTTTGTTTCATTAAAGTCAAAAATAGTGCATCCTAGCGTTTAAAGCATTACAAATGCAATAAATATTTAAATTCACTAATGTTAATAGCTTATATAATTAGATATTTCTAAGCCATATCCCTCCATGCCCACACGTTTTATTTTTTCGCTATTCGATATTAAATTTACCTTAGAAATATTTAAATCGTGTAGTATTTGTGCGCCAATACCAAAATCTTTGAAATCCATTGGTAATTTAGGAGCTTCCGTTATTTGGTTGTTTTTTTGTTGCTGTTTTAAAGTGCTTAATCGGTTTAATAAATTCAAAGATTGAGCTTCTTGGTTTATGAAAACTATAGCTCCTTTTCCTTCTTTATTAATAATGTCAAACATTTTTTCTAAAGGTTCTTCGGCATCATGAGTAAGCGTGCCTAAAATATCGTTGTTGTGAAGTGCAGAGTTAATACGAGTTGGTATTTCTTCTCCTTTAGTCCAATTACCTTTAGTAAGTGCAATATGTATTTGATTGTTCGTGGTTTGTTTGTAAGCTCTTAGTCTGTACGAACCAAAGCGAGTAGTGATTTCAAAATCTTCTTTTTTTACAATTAGCGAATCATGCTGCATTCTGTAGGCAACAAGAGATTCTATAGAAACAATTTTTAAATCAAATTTTTCTGCTATTGTAATTAAATCAGGAGTACGTGCCATAGTACCATCTTCATTCATAATTTCGATAATAACACCAGCAGGTTTAAAGCCTGCAAGTCTTGCAAAGTCAATAGCAGCTTCAGTATGGCCAGTTCTACGAAGTACCCCGCCCTCTTTAGCTCTTAATGGGAATATGTGCCCTGGTCGTGAGAGTTCATGTGGTTTGGTGTCGCTGTCAACTAATGCTTTTATGGTTTTAGCTCTGTCGCTAGCAGAAATACCAGTGGTAACGCCTTTGCCGTTTAAATCTACAGAAACTGTAAATGCAGTTTCCATAGGATCGGTATTGGTACCTACCATCATTTCTAAATTTAAATCGTCACACCTTTTTTCTGTTAAGGGAGCACAAATTAAACCTCTGCCATGGGTAGCCATAAAATTTATAATCTCGGGGGTTATTGCTTCAGCAGCAGTAATGAAATCCCCTTCATTTTCTCTGTTGGCATCGTCAACAACAATAATAACTTTTCCTAAGCGAATGTCGTTAATTGCTTCTTCAATGGAATCTAATTTAAAACTATTTTGCGATGTAGAATTCAAGAATGATAATTTAGATTTATAAACTTTTAGACCTATGTAAATATAAGTTTTATTTCATTTTGAGTACTGTTCATAAGAAGTTAATCTCTTTTTTTAAACAGCTTCCCTATTTTATAAAAAATATCCCCGAAACTAATAAGTCCTTTGTCGTTAGTAGCTCTGTGGGTAAATAAAATACCTAAGGGCATAAAAATGAAAGTAGATAGCCAACTGGCTACAAAAGGACTTATACTACCGTCTTCAGCTGCGTTTTTTGCAAAAATACCTGTAAAATGATAAACTAAGAATAAGCCAAAAGCATAGAGTGCAGGTAAGCCAAGGCCTCCTTTACGAATGATCGCTCCAATAGGTGCGCCAATAAAAAACAAAACAATACAGGCTACTCCCAATGCAAATTTTTCATGTATTGCAATTTCAAACTTATTAAGATCCGATTTGCGCCTGCGTATAGATTTCTGGTTAACATCTATGCGATTTATAAGTTCTTTTACATTTCGTGAAGCGTTTGTGTAGATGTTTTTTTTTGTTTTTAAGTCGAAAAAATCACTTAACGCATTAGGATAGTCTTCAGTGGTACAGTTAAGATCTACCTTTTTGTATGTTTTTTTAAACCCAGAGCTTGATAAGATCCTTTTGAATTGGCTTTTTCTGTTTTTATTGAGATTAGTAGAGAAAGAATCTACGTCTTTGGTAAGCAAACGTACGCCTCTCATTTTTCTGTTTTTGGCATAGTCAGATTCAGAAACAGTTACATCGTTTATGTCTCCTAAATTAAGGTTCATGGTATACTCCTTAAAGCTGCTTTTTATAAAGGGAATTTTTTGTCTGTCTTGATATTTCTTAGGTTGTAAATCCTCATAGTAATTCCCATCGGTTAATTTTAAAGACAAAACATTAGAGTTAACAGAGCTAATTAATTCGCCTTTTTTAGATTTGATTACAGTGAAATTACCTGCTTTATTTGGAGTGGTTTTATGGATTACAACATTGTTTAAATATTGGTCATTATCTCCATATTTACTATCCACCTTTATGTTGAAACCTTGTAGTTCGTTAAATCGTTTTGCAACAATAGCCCTAGCAGGTTTTCTTTTTACTACATTTCTTCTAAGGTTAATAAATTCTTGATAAGAAGCAGGGATTATTGAATCTGAAAAATAATAAGTCGAAAAACCTAGTAGTACAATAAATACACTTAAGGTTCTCATAGCTCGCTGCAAAGAAATCCCAGTAGATTTCATTGCCGCAAACTCATAATGTTCTGCAAATTCACCAAATACCATAATTGATGAAAATAAAATAGTAAGCGGTAGGGTAATTGGTGTGGATATTGGAATAGAATAAAATATAAATTTAGCAATAACTATAAATTCTAAATCCTTACCAGCAAATTCTGAGATGTAAAGCCACACAGATTGAAGCACCATAATAACAGTAAGTATCATTAAAATAACGATGAACTTCTGTATAAAAGAAACAAATATGTAGCGATCAATAATTTTCAAAAGTCAACTAATCTAAATTATTGATATAATAACCAGAATATTTCGATTCGTCAAACGAGAATAAAGTATCTGATAATGGTTGGTTTGTCTTGAATTGATTAACCGTAATAGTAACCTCAGTGGTGTTGTGTTGGCTAATAATTAGTTTGTATATATGCTTGGTAATTTGGTCTATTCCTAAAAGTATAGATTTAATTTCGTCGTTATTTTTGATGGGTGTAAGTTTGATGTATTGAATTTTTCTTCCTCCAACGTTTTGAATGATATCCATTTCAGCATCATAGCCATTTTGATAAAATGAAAGCATTTTAGAAGGAGTAAAACTATCGTCGTCTGTAGGGGTTGAAATTGAAATTTCTTCATCTTCATCACTTATAGTATATAATTTGTTACCATCAAAAAGTTGTGTGGTACCAATCAAATTTAAAACATACTTGTTTCCTGATAAAGAAGCATTACCATTTGTTTCTTGATTTAGGTCAGCGGATTTATTTCTTAATCCATATTTAAAATCAATTACGATGTTATTATAAGATTTCACTTTTTTATCAACCTCATTCAATAGGTTTTTAGCGTTTTGAGCTTGAGTATAAAAGGGTAATAATAAAAAACTTATGAGTAATGATACTATGTATTTCATAAAAGTAAATATTAGTGCAAAAGTAATATGCTTATTTTGATTTTAGGATAAAGAAATAAAAAACTATTCTTGACTTAAGAATTTTTCTAATTCAATTAAATCGGGTATTAATACCTGCCTAGCCTTACTTCCTTCGAAAGGGCCAACAATACCAGCGGCCTCTAGTTGGTCAATTATTCTTCCAGCTCTATTGTATCCTAATTTAAGCTTTCGCTGAAGTAAAGAAGCTGATCCTTGCTGCGCTGTAACAAGTACCTCGGCAGCATCTTTAAATAATTTATCTCTATCCTCCTTGTTATTATCAAGAGTTGTGCCACCTTCTTCGCCAACGTACTCAGGAAGTAAATGTGCATCAGGATATGCCTTTTGAGCTCCTATGTAATTTGTAATGCGTTCAACTTCTGGGGTGTCAACAAAGGCACATTGTACGCGTACCAAATTATTTCCATTAGTATATAACATATCACCTCGACCAATAAGTTGATCGGCTCCTCCTGCATCAAGAATTGTTCGAGAATCTATTTTAGACATTACTCTAAACGCTAATCGGGCAGGGAAGTTAGCTTTTATCATACCTGTAATGACATTTACCGAGGGACGTTGTGTGGCGATGATTAAGTGAATACCAATAGCACGTGCTAATTGTGCTAATCTTGCAATTGGTGTTTCGACTTCTTTACCAGCAGTCATAATTAAATCGGCAAATTCATCAATAACCAGCACTATGTATGGTAAATAACGGTGACCGTTTTCCGGATTTAATTTTCGCTGTTTAAACTTAGTGTTGTATTCTTTTAAGTTTCTTACAAATGCATTTTTCAATAATTCATACCGATCATCCATTTCAATACATAACGAATTCAACGTGTTAATTACTTTAGCATTATCAGTAATAATAGCTTCCCCCGAATCGGGTAATTTTGCTAAAAAATGACGTTCAATTTTATTGAATAAAGTAAGTTCTACTTTTTTAGGATCGACTAATACAAACTTAACTTCTGCGGGGTGTTTTTTGTAAAGCAAAGAGGTTAAAATAGCATTTAGCCCAACCGATTTACCTTGACCTGTTGCCCCGGCCATTAATAAGTGAGGCATTTTAGCTAAATCGACGACAAAGGTTTCGTTTGAAATGGTTTTACCGAATGATATTGGTAATTCCATTTCTGCATTTTGAAATTTCGATGCGGCTATAGCAGATCGCATCGATACAATGGTCGATTTTTTGTTTGGTACCTCAATACCAATAGTTCCTTTCCCAGGAATAGGAGCTATAATTCGAATACCAAGTGCAGCTAAGGATAATGCAATATCGTCTTCTAAATTTTTAATTTTCGAAATTCGAATACCAGCTTCTGGGATAATTTCATATAAAGTTACGGTAGGTCCTACGGTTGCTTTTATATGGGCTATTCCAATTTTATAATTCTTTAGCGTTTCAACAATTTTATTTTTGTTTTCCTCAAGTTCCCCTTGGTCAATAGTGATGCTGTTTTGACCGTTGGTATAATCTTTTAGCAAATCTAAGCTAGGGAACTTGTAATTTCCTAATTCAAGAGTAGGGTCAAATTCACCAAAATCTTCTACTAATTGCTTACTTACTTTACTTATATCCTCTTCAAAAACATCTTCAATCTCTATACTTAAATCTTCTTTGATTATTTCTTCTTCTTCTTGAGGGATTTCAATTTCTAGAGTAGAGGTGTTTTTCTCCTCTGTAGGGGAAGATTGAACAGGTGTTTTTTCTAGTACAGGTTCCGGTTCAGGAAGCTCGATTTCAAGTTCTGAAAGTGCATTTTTTACAGGTACAAAATCGTCAATACCCAAATCTTCTTGAAATTTAGAAGTTGGCGGTTTTGAAATTGGTTCTTCCTCAATATCGGTAACTTCCTTAAATTCTTTGGTAACCTTGTTTTTGGTTTTTGAAAAATAATTACCAACCACAGCAGGGGTTAAATTTAATCTAACAATACAATACAGAAGCCCTAGGAAACATAGTAACAACACCGTACCTACTTTTCCAGTATAGTCTTGCATTAAGTCGTTAATTTCAAAACCTACGATTCCGGATAATAATCCAAAACTATTATGAAAAAATCCAAAAAAGATAGCAAAAAACAAAGTTAAATACATGCCCCAAAACCATCGGTTTTTTAATTGCTTAGAGCCATAATTCCAAAAATAGCTAATTCCTGTTAATAGCAATAGTGTTGGAAAAATATAAGCCGCCACGCCAAATCCTTTATAAACTAAAGTGTGGCCAATAAAATTACCTAAAGGGCGTAAAAGGTTTTGATTTACATTGTCTCTGCTAAAGTTTCCATATTCATTTTGATCGGCTTGCCAAGAAAAAAAATAGGAAGTAATAGAAATCAATACCATTAAACCCAAAACAATAAAGAATCCTCCAATAACTAAACGTTGTTTTTGGCTAAGCTTTGAAAATCCTATTTTTGTAGTTTTTTCTTTAACTGGTTTTGTAGCGTTTTTTGTTGTTGAAGCCTTTTTTCTAGCCATTCAGGTTGTTTTGTTTTTTAATTTAAGAATAATTTATTTATAGGTAAGCTAAAAGTTATGGAAGCCACTTTTTAACAAAGTTGGGCTTGCGTTTTTCAAGAAAAGCATCTCTACCTTCTTTAGCTTCTTCTGTCATATAGGCTAAGCGAGTAGCTTCACCAGCAAATACTTGTTGGCCTACCATGCCATCATCCGTTAAATTCATGGCGAATTTTAGCATTTTAATAGAAGTAGGAGATTTTTCTAAGATTTCTTGAGCCCATTGGTATGCTGTATCTTCCAATTCAGCATGGGGTATTACGGCATTCACCATTCCCATTTCATAAGCTTCTTGTGCCGAATAATTTCTTCCTAAAAAGAAAATTTCACGGGCTTTTTTTTGACCCACCATTTTAGCTAAGTAAGCCGATCCATAACCGCCATCAAAACTGGTAACATCGGCATCTGTTTGTTTAAAAATAGCATGTTCTTTACTTGCTAATGTGATGTCGCACACAACATGTAAGCTGTGTCCTCCGCCGACAGCCCATCCAGGAACTACACAAATTACAGCTTTTGGCATAAAGCGAATAACACGCTGAGCGTCTAAAATATTTAATCGATGATAGCCATCGTCACCTACATATCCTTGATGGCCTCTTGCCTTTTGGTCACCACCGCTACAAAAACTGTACACTCCATCTTTTGGAGACGGTCCTTCGGCCGAAATTAAAACAACTCCAATGTCAGTATCTTCTTGAGCATCTTGTAAAGCAACAAGAAGTTCGCTAGTTGTTTTTGGACGAAAAGCATTACGAACCTCAGGTCTGTTAAATGCGATACGTGCTACGCCGTTACTTTTTTTATAGGTAATGTCTTCAAATTCTTTAACAATTTGCCAGTTGATAGTGCTCATGTATTAGGGCTTTATTTTCAAAAATAGGCTATTTCTGTGCATTGCCCAACTTTTTGATGAAACCTTAAAATTGAAAGTTTTAAACATTAAAAAAATATAGGAATACATTACATTTGCATTTAAGAGTTTTTTTCGATTTCAGAAAATTACATAACATTAACATCAAACTATACTTATTTTGGAAAGTAATAAAGCCCAAAAGCTGGTAACTAAAATCTTAGGAGATTTAGATCACGCAGGAATTATAATAAATACAGTTGTAGAGGACTTAAAGGAGCTTAGGGTATTTGCTAAAAAGCAGCAAAATCCGTTAGCTACTAAAGTGTTGCGTTTAACGTACGAATATATCGAACAAAACGATAATTTTGAAATAGCAATACCTGATGATGAGCCAATAGAGGATGAAAATGGAGAAGTTGTAAGTGTAGCTCAAGGTGAAATAGATCCTAAAGAAAGTTTATCTTATTTAGTATCGTTGTTTAAGGACTTGGAAAATAAAAATAACATTATCGATCTTAAATTGTATCGAGATAATTTATGGAGTGAACTTTACTAAAAGTGAGTCCATCTAAATAAAAAATCCCGAATTGAAATTTCAATTCGGGATTTTTTATTTAATAAGTTAACGTTAAACAAGATGCCAATTGAGGTTTCTTGATAATTAGTCTTTCAATATAAATTTTAAGTTCTTCTATTTCGTGAGGAAGTAAGCATTGTAGTGCTTTCTTAACTTCTTTTGTAAACAGATTTACGTCAAAACTTACTTTTTCTAACACTGAAATAGTGTATTCAAACATAGCTCTTGCCATAGATTTTGATTAATAAGTTGTATTCGTTTTAGGGTTAATAGTTTGTGTGTCAACATGTAATTAACTCGAAACTACAAAATAAAGACTTAACAAGTGTTTAAGTGTTGCATTAAAAATTTGTTAAATTATTATTTCTTCACCTTAATAGTCCATTCAAACTCAAAAGTAGAAACAGTGATATTGTCTTTATTTAGACCAACTGACTTTAGCCAAAATGTTTGACCTTCATTACTGTTTATCGCCTTGGCAATACCTTCTTTGACTTTGTGACCATCAATACAGGTAAAACGAATTTTACCAGTTGCTTTTTTTGTAAACGAAGATTTGTTTTGAGCTACTAGCATAGATATTTTATGACCACTCTTTTTAATATGCCACATTACTAATGCTCCTGTGGTAAGTTCGGCAGCCATAGCTTGTACTGCGAAATACATCGATTTAAAAGGGTTTTGATTAATCCATTTGTGGGTAACATTAGCGTTGCATGTTTCTGAAGTAATTTTTGTGACCCTAACTCCAGACCACCATGCGGCAGGAAGTTTTAAAAATAAAAAACGATTTAAATTACGATTTGTGATTTCCATAGTATTGTTTAGTTACTCAAGTTATAAAAAATAAGCTTAAAAAAGGTTTTTTATACCTACTGTTAATAAGTATGGAATAATTTTTGAAACATGTTTTTTCAGCTATAGTAAAATGCTATAAGTTTACTCACAAAATAAAAATAGAATAATTTGAAGAAAATAATACTAGTTTTATCGATACTGATTCCTTTATTGGTATTAGGTCAAGAAAAAAAAGAAAAAATAAAAGGAAGTAAATTACCAGAACTTAAAACACAAGTTGTAGAAGAGTTTACCAGTTTAGAAGTTGGTGATTTGTTTGAGGTTGAGTTGGTGTTAAAATCAACACCAACTGTTAGTATCGATGCCGACAGTAACTTTCATCAATATATTAGTGTAAAAGTAACAGACGGGAAATTAGAAATTAATGCAAC
Organism: uncultured Aquimarina sp.; assembly: GCA_937958985.1. Lineage (GTDB taxonomy): Bacteria > Bacteroidota > Bacteroidia > Flavobacteriales > Flavobacteriaceae > Aquimarina. The sequence continues at coordinate 58,837 of CALGLV010000014.1, read as the reverse complement.
TAAACAATTTTCGAGATACAAACGATTGTTTGTAGAAATTGGAGTGAATAGTAAATTGACAAATATTTTTGTAAAAGGTAAAGCTGAGTTGACAAGTAAGGATAAATTACTGTCAGAAAAAATTAATGTAGAATCTTTTGAGAATTCAAAAGTAGCGTTGAATTTTGAGGCAAAAAACGCCACTTTTTTCGCAAAAAACAAATCGGAAATAGAAGCAAATGGTAATAGCGACGTCCTTTCGTTAAATGTTACAGATGCTGCTGATATGAAAATTAATGCAACAACAAATAACATGAGTGTTTTGCAAAACTCAAAAAGTAAGCTTGTTTTGAGTGGTAAAGCGGCTAACAGTATTTTTCAAATAACAGGCGATAGTTTTTTAAATAGTGCCGAATTGGTTTCAGGAATAACAACATTTTCAGCTTCAGAAGATGCAGATAGTTATATTAATGTAGCAGATAAGTTAACTTTAGATGTAACAGGCAAAACGAATACTTATATTTTAGGAAATTCGTTAATAAGCATTCAATCTTTTAAAGAAACAGCTAGTATTCATAAAACGAATAAAGCTCCTAGTACTTTAAAAAGCTTTTTAAAATAGTTTTAGTTACACGAATTTATCGTCAGGTATTGTTAATTACTTTATAGGAACAATATTTTTTGATGTATTTATTCCCTTTTTTTTAATGTAACTTTAGTTAACAGAAACTTTCAGAGTATGCAGGTAGATGATCATGAGGATAATCAAAATATTGCTTTAGAAAAATACGAAGCGATGTTAAAGTCGAATGAAGTTCTTTTTTTTGATTCAGGAGAATTTGAGTTTATCATTCATTATTATATGGATCACGGAATGGTTCAAAATGCAAAAAAAGCAATATCTCTAGGGCTTTCTCAACACCCTCAAGTTACATCCTTGCAATTATTGCAGGTTGAAATATTAATTTTTGAAGATAAATTAGAAAAAGCACAAGAGTTACTTTCTAAAATTCAAGAGCTTGATCCGGAAGACAGCGAGGTCTTGATACAAAAAGCATCCATCTTATCTAAACAGTCTTTACATAAAGAAGCTATTGAGGAACTTAATAAAGCGTTATATCATGCAGATGATCAAGCAGATGTGTTGGCGCTTTTAGGGATGGAATATTTATTTGCTGATGATTTTGAAAATGCTAAAAAGCAATTTGCAAAGTGTTTGGAAATAGATCCAGATGATTACTCTGCATTATACAATAGTATAAATTGCTATGTGTATTTAGATGATACCGAAGGGGCTATTAGTTTTCTAACTAAATTTTTAGATAAAAATCCTTATTGTGAAATCGCATGGCATCAACTAGGTTTACAGTATAATGATGTAAAAGATTATAAAAAAGCAATAGCCGCTTTTGATTTTGCAATTATAAGCGACGATACTTTTGTAGGCGCCTATATTGAAAAAGCTAAAATTTTAGAAAAATCGAATGAATATTTAGAGGCGATAGAGCTTTATACATTAACATTATCTATTGAAGACCCTACTTCATATGCTTATTTAAGGATAGGAAAGTGCTACGAGAAATTAAAAAATAAAGAAAAAGCATTAGAAAATTTTAATAAAGCAGTAACAGAAGATCCTTTACTAGATAAAGGGTGGCTAGCAATTACAGATTTTTATAAAAGAAATAAAGAATATCAAAAAGCATTGGTTTTTATTAATAAAGCGATTGATATTGATTCAGAAAACTGGAATTACTGGAAACGTTATGCGAAAATAAACAGGGAGTTGGGCTTTTATGAAGAAGCAGAACGAGGGTATCGCAAAGCAATTGAAATGGGGAATACTGCATTACAAAATTGGTTAGATAGATCGGATGTTTTATGGCTCATAGGAGAAAAAGAAGCTACAGTTGTTTGTTTAGAACAAGGCTTGGAATATTACCCCGAAAATGTTGAAATATTGTATCGATTAGCAGGAGTTAATTATGAAATGAAATCTGAAGACGAGGCTGAAAATTGCCTGCGAACAGCGTTGAAGATAGATGCTGAATTTAGTATTATCCTAGAGGAATTATTTCCTGATGTTTTTCAAAAAGAAACAGTTAAACAAATTTTTGCTTCTTATCTTAAATAGTTTTTTTCTCATTCAATTTTAACTAGCTTTGAAAATATCATAACGTTAGGAATGGGAAACGCATTAAAAAAACACATTGTTTTATTTTTAAAAGGAATGGCTATGGGAGCTGCAGATGTAGTTCCGGGTGTTTCAGGAGGTACAATAGCTTTTATATCGGGAATTTATAAAGAGCTTATAGATAGTATTTCAAATATAAATTTAGGGTTAATTGTTACTTTAAAGAAAGAAGGGTTTAAAGCTTTTTGGCAAAAAGCTAACGCAAATTTCTTAGTATCTATTCTTGCAGGAATATTCATAAGTGCTTTAAGTGTTATGCATTTAATGCATTATTTATTAGAAAATCACCCAGTACAAATTTGGTCTTTTTTCTTCGGTTTAGTAGCAGCTAGCATTATTTTTATAGGTAAACAAATAACAAACTGGAGTCCGTTGGCTATTTTATTGTTTGTTATAAGTGCTATAGGGGCATTCTTAATAACAAAAATGAATATTATAGATAGTTCTGAGAGTTTGTTGTATTTGTTTGTATGTGGTGCCATTGCTATTTGTGCAATGATTTTGCCAGGTATTTCGGGATCATTTATTTTGGTTTTGTTAGGGGCTTATTCAACAATAAGTACAGCGGTGCATAATATGGAAATTAAAAAACTACTTGTTTTTTTTACAGGATGTATTGTTGGGATATTGTCTTTTTCAAGGCTCTTAAGGTGGTTGTTTTCTAAATACGAAAATACGACACTTGTAATTTTAACAGGTTTTATATTAGGATCCCTAAATAAAATTTGGCCATGGAAAAAAACACTACAATCGATAACAATTAATGAAAAAGTGCATATTGTAAAAGAAGCTTCAGTATTGCCTCAAAATTATAATGGAGAGCCATTTGTTTTTATGGCTGTTCTTTTTATGGTCATTGGTTTTGTATTGATATTATCTTTAGAAAAAATAGCAAAAAGGGAAAATGCCTAAACTACAACTTGAAAAGCGTAACCTAGCAAATAATATTTTTTTAATATTAAAAGGAATTGCTATGGGTACTGCTAATAAAGTTCCAGGAGTTTCAGGTGGTGTAGTTGCTTTTGTAGGTGGTTTTTATGAAGAATTTATTTATTCACTACAAAAGGTAAATTTTAAAGCATTTAAGCTTTTTTTTAGTTTTAGGTTTAAAAGTTTTTGGAATTATATTAATGGTAATTTTTTAGGGCTATTAATCCTAGGAATGCTCGTAAGTTATTTTAGTGTATCAAAATTGCTCGACTATTTTTTAAGTCGGAATGAACTATATGTATGGTCTCTGTTTTTTGGAATGATTATAGGTTCGGTACTTTATATTTCAAAAAATTATGAAGGCTGGCGTTTTAAAAACGGGATATTACTTTTTTTAGGAGTTTTGGTAGGAGTTGGTATAAGCTTAATGACACCAGCTACACAAAATGATAATTTATGGTTCGTTTTCATCTGCGGTATTATTGGGGTTTCTGGTATGACATTGCCAGGGCTTTCAGGTTCGTTTATTCTAATTTTATTAGGGAATTACGTGTTGCTTTTAGTGGATTCCGTAAATGCTCTTTATGATATATTTGCCCTGATTTTTAAAAATGATTACTCATTTTTAAAAGATCAAAAACAACTAAGATTACTAAAAGTTCTTTTCGTTTTTACATTAGGTTCAATTACAGGATTAGTGAGCCTGTCTCATGTATTAGGAGCATTATTGAAAAAATTTAAAAATGAAACCTTTGCTGTAATTATAGGATTTATAATTGGTTCATTAGGTGTAGTTTGGCCATGGAAAAATAAAGTATTTAAAATTCTAGATAATGGTTCTTTTCTGTTGGATCAGAATAAAAATTTAGTTTTAGACCATTACGAACGTTATTTACCCGAATTTTCTTCTGAAACTAATATCGCAATATTGTGGATATTTATAGGTATTGGGGTAGTTCTATTTATAGAGTGGGTAGGTAAAAAGCGAAGTAAGAAGCAAGGTGTAATATAAGCAGCAGTGTTTTCTTTAGAGCGTTATTTTTTTGAATTTTGAGTTATTTTATGCTTCTTTTTGTGAGGTGTCGAAATTAAAATTGACGGATTGTTAGGTTTTAATTTTAAAAATAAGTTGTTGCTTTTGCATAAGACAGTTTTATATTTGCTTTAACTTAAAAATTAATATTAAAAGTAATTTCACTATTAATATTTAATCACAATATTATGTTTAAATTTTTAAAAAATGACTTGCCAGCAAGTTTAGTAGTGTTTTTTGTAGCATTGCCCTTATGTTTAGGTATAGCTTTAGCGAGTGGTGCACCGCCTTTTGCAGGAATGATTGCAGGTATAATAGGAGGTGTTTTGGTTGGTTCAATAAGTGGATCAAATGTAGGAGTTAGTGGTCCTGCGGCTGGTTTGGCCGCAATAGTACTTGCAGCAATAGCCGATTTTGGTTACGAAAATTTTTTAGTAGCAGTGGTGCTAGGGGGTGTAATTCAAATAGTTTTTGGTATTCTTCGTGCTGGTGTTATAGGATATTATTTTCCTTCATCTGTAATTAAAGGAATGTTAGTAGGTATTGGGATTATAATTATTCTAAAACAAATTCCTCACTTTGTAGGTTATGACAACGATCCAGAAGGGGATTTTGCTTTTTTTCAAATAAATGGTGATAATACCATTTCACAAATAATTAATGCCATCGGAGACCCCTCATTTGGGCCTACACTGTTGGGAGTATTTTCTTTACTATTAATGATTTTTTGGAGTAGCGTTTTAGCTAAAAAAGGTAAAATATTCACATTAATACAAGGGCCTTTTGCAGTTGTTGTAATTGGAATAGTATATGCTGTTCTTACTATGGGGAATGATTTTTGGGGAATTAGCACAAAACACCTTGTAAGTGTGCCTGTTCCTGATAGTTTTGATTCTTTTTTAGGTCAGTTTACCTTTCCTAATTTTGAAGCAATTTCTGATACTAAAATATTAATTACAGGATTTACGATAGCTTTAGTAGCAAGTTTAGAAACCCTTCTTTGTGTAGAAGCAACCGATAAAATAGATCCTCGAAAACGAATTACACCTACTAATAGGGAGTTGTATGCACAAGGAATCGGAAATATAGTTTCAGGATTAATTGGAGGCTTACCTATAACGCAGGTAATTGTTCGTAGTTCTGCTAATATTCAATCTGGAGGGCGAACAAAATTAGCAGCTATTATTCATGGGTTTTTATTATTAATTTCTGTTATAGCTATTCCAACGGTATTGAATTTAATTCCATTATCGGTTTTAGCGGCTATACTATTAATCGTTGGTTATAAATTAGCAAATCCAGCAACATTCAAAAAAATGTTTAGTTTGGGGTGGAAACAATACGTACCTTTTTTAGTAACAGTATTATTAGTTCAATTCAACTTGCTAGTAGGTATTGGTGTAGGTTTAGTCGTAGGTATTATAATAGTATTGGTTAAGAGCTATCAAAATTCTCATTTCCTTCATATTCAAGAGTCCGACGATACGAGCCATAATGTTAAAATGGAATTGGCAGAAGAAGTGACTTTTTTCAATAAAGGAGCTATTATGAGGGAGTTGGAAGAAATTCCAAAAGATACGTTTCTAGAAATAGACGTTTTAAAAACGCGCTATTTAGACAATGATATTATAGAGGTGTTGGAAGATTTTCTTATTAAGGCACGAAATAGAAACATTAATGTTAAACTAATATCTAAACGAGGAGTTGTTGAAAACCCGATAAGTATAGTTGACTTTTTTAATGAAAACCCGAAAAGCACAGTGTCACTTAGCTAAAATAATTATGAAAGTATTTACTAAAGAAACCCAAGCTTTAATAACGCCTAAGAGTGCTATTGAAATTTTAAAGGAAGGTAATAAACGTTTTGTTAATCAAAATCAATTAAATAGAGATTTAAACGCTCAAGTTAAAGATACAGCAAAGGGTCAGTTTCCTATAGCAACGGTACTTCACTGTATAGACTCTAGAGTATCTGCCGAATTGATTTTTGATCAAGGAGTAGGTGATATTTTTAGTATTCGAATTGCAGGTAATTTTGTGAATGAGGATATTTTAGGAAGTATGGAGTTTGCTTGTAAATTAGCGGGGACTAAAACTGTTTTAGTACTAGGACATACTGCTTGTGGAGCTGTAAAAGGTGCTTGTGATCATGCACGATTAGGAAACTTAACAAAGTTGATTCAAAAAATAGAACCCGCAGTTGATGCGGTTACCGAGCCGATAGATAAAAGTTTACGAACATCTAAAAACATAGATTTTGTAAACGAAGTAGCTAAGAAAAATGTAGAAATGACCATAGCTAATATTCGCAAACAAAGTGAGGTGTTAAAGGATATGGAAGATAGTTCGGAAATTTCAATAGTAGGAGGGATGTATGATATTGCTACCGGGAAAGTAGCATTCTATAAATAAACTCACTAAAGCAAAAAAAAAGCCATTCGAAAGAATGGCTTTTTTTATAGAATATTATGAAATTGATCGAACTCTAAATTCCAGTATAATTGGAAGGAGTGATTTGTTTCAATTCACTTTTTATAGCATCAGAAACGTCAAGAGTGTCGATAAAGTTAGCGATACTTGCTGCGTTAATTTTTTCATTAGTACGTGTTAAACCTTTTAAGGCTTCATACGGATTAGGATAGGCTTCTCTTCGTAAAATAGTTTGAATTGCTTCTGCGGCTACAGCCCAGTTGTTTTCTAAATCTTGAGCTAATTTATCTCTATTTAATAGTAGCTTATTTAAACCTTTTAAACTCGATTGAAAAGCAATAATTGTATGCCCAATAGGCACTCCTACGTTTCTTAAAACAGTACTATCAGTTAAATCACGTTGTAATCTACTCACAGGAAGTTTAGCTGAAAGATGTTCAAAAAGAGCATTTGCTATTCCAATATTACCTTCACTATTTTCGAAATCGATAGGGTTTACTTTATGTGGCATAGCCGATGAACCCACTTCACCTTTTTTGATTTTTTGCTTAAAATAATCCATAGAAACGTAAGTCCATACATCCCTGTCTAAATCAAGTAAAATAGTGTTAATACGTTTTAAAGCATCAAATAAAGACGCCATATGGTCGTAGTGCTCTATTTGCGTTGTTGGGAACGAATGGTGTAGTCCAAGTTTTTCTTGTACAAATTTAGTTCCAAAAGCTTTCCAGTCTATTTTTGGGTAAGCTACAAAGTGTGCATTAAAGTTACCTGTGGCACCACCAAATTTTGCAGCACTAGGAATACCAGCTAACTGTTTAAATTGTTCCTGTAAACGAACAACATACACTTTAAATTCTTTACCTAAACGGGTAGGTGATGCTGGTTGACCATGTGTTCTGGCAAGTAATGGTATGTCAGCCCATTCGGTAGCAAGGGTGTCTATTTTTTGTTCTAATTCTTGGTATGTAGGTACATAAACGTCGTTTAGCGCTTCTTTAATACTTAAAGGTATTGCTGTGTTGTTTATGTCTTGAGAGGTTAATCCAAAATGAATAAACTCTTTGAAAGCCTGTAAGTTTAATTTATCAAATTCTTCTTTAAGGAAATATTCAACAGCCTTAACATCGTGGTTGGTTACACTTTCGATTTCCTTAATTCGAATAGCATCTTCAGAACTAAATTTTAGATATAAGTCTCTAAGTTTAGGGAAAACACTAGTATCTACTCCTTGTAGTTGAGGCAAAGGAATTTCGCACAAAGCGATAAAATATTCAATTTCTACTCTAACTCGATATTTTATTAATGCTTCTTCGCTAAAGTAAGTACTTAAGGCTTGTGTTTTTGAAGCATAACGACCATCAATCGGCGAAACGGCTTGTAACGCTGCTATTTGAGACATAAACTTAGATTTTAATTAAGGTGCAAATATACGGCAAGTTTCGCGTTTACAGTTTATTATTTCGAGCTATGTAAATATCAGTTTAAGTATAATATTGGTTTTCAGTGTTTTATTTTAATTTTTTAGAGATACTTACGTCCTTAATTAATCATTCCTTTTAAATTCACTTAACAAAATAGCGGTAGCTGTGGCTACGTTAAGACTTTCCGTCTTTTGCAAATCGCCAAAACGAGGAATACTTATTTTTTTGGATACTAATAATTCAATTTCAGAAGAGATTCCATTTGCTTCGTTACCCATCACTAAAATACCCTTGTTGGGAAGTGTTGTTTTGTATACATTTTCTCCCTCCATAAAAGTGCCTAAAACGGGTAGTTTGGTTTCTTTTAAATAGGGTGTCAAATTAACATAATTGATGTTTACTCTTGTTAAAGACCCCATCGTTGCTTGAACGACTTTAGGATTGAAACAGTCTACGGTGTTTTCTGAGCAAATCAAGTTTTTTATTCCATACCAATCGCAAAGTCTAATAATGGTTCCTAAATTTCCAGGGTCGCTAACACCATCTAAAACCAATTGAATACCACTGTTAATGTTTTGTAGTGGCAGGCTATTAGGTATTTTGAAAACAGCAATTGCTTTTTGAGGAGTGGTTAAAAATGATAATTGAGAAAGGTCGTTGTTTGAGATTACTTCGATTACGGAGTTATCGGCTTTTTTAAATAATTCAAGATGTTCTTGTAAAACAAACAAATGTTTTAATTGTAATGAAGCATCAATAAACTCGTTAATTACTTTAACGCCTTCGGCAACGAAATAATTATAGGTTTTTCTATTCTTTTTCTGCTTTAGACTACGAATCAGTTTTTTTTGGTTTTTTGTAACCATACAAATAGTTTACCTTTGGTTAATACAAGAAACAATATTATTTAATTGAATCTCTTCTCCGCAAAAATAACATTAATTACCATAGTGTGTTTTCTATTATCGAATTGTAATTCGATAAAGAAAGTAAAGGAAAAACAGTACCTGCTTACGGAAAATAAAATTTATGTAAATGGAGAGGAAACTTCAAATAAAAAATTATACAATTACCTTTTACAACGTCCTAATAAAAAGGTATTAGGGATTCCTTTAAAATTGGGGCTTTATAATTGGGCCACAGATAAAGCGGATTCATTATATATTCATCAATTAAACTCAAAACCTAATAAAAAGAAGTTTCTACGTCGTTTTTTGTCAAAAAAACAAGTAAATAGATATGTTGGCAGGAGATATAACTTTAACGAGTGGCTCAAAAAAATAGGAGAACCTCCAGCGATTATAGATAATAATAAAGTGGAGAAATCTAAAAAACGATTAGAGGGTTATTTTTGGAATCGAGGGTGGTTTAATGTGAGTTCTACAAGTACATTGGTGTCTAATGATAGTTTAAAAGCATCATTGTATTATTACATACATACTCAAAAGCCCTATGTGTTAGAATCTTTAGAAACTAACATTGCCTCAAAGGACGCGGACTCTATTTATGATGTTTATAAGAAGTATTCTAATGTAGCGCTTAATGAGCAATACAATACATTAAGCCTAGATGAAGAACGTAATCGAATAACCAATAATTTTAGAAATAATGGCTTGTTTTATTTTGAACGCGATTACGTAAAATTTGATGCTGACACCATTAATAATTTTAATAAAATTAAGCTAAGACTTACTATTGATGATCCGAAATTAACGCTAAACGATTCGCTTGGTAGAAAAACATTTAAAGTTAGAAAAATTAGTAAAGTGAAAATATACACAGATACTAATTTTGAAAACACACACAAAAAAATAAGTGACACAACTTTATATAAAGAATTTGAGTTGTATAGTTATGACAAATTAAAATATAAGCCCAAGGCTATTACAAATGCTGTTTTTTTAACTCCAAATTCAATTTATAGTGATAAAAATAGGCTTCAAACGTATAATGCAATTAGTAATTTGGGAGTGTTTAAATACCCAACAATTTCTTTAGCAAAAGAGGAGGATGGTGAAGATTTGATAGCTTCTATTTATTTAACGCAAAGAAAAAAATATGTGTTTGGAACTAATTTCAATATCAGTACTTCTACCATTCAAGATGTTGGTATTGGTTTAGAGGGGTCGCTAAGTGTTCGAAACTTTTTTAGAAGGGCGGAAACTTTTGAAATAGCAGCTCGCGGTAATTTAGGGTCTTCACAAGATGTGGCGGATAATGGTGATGGTTTTTTTAATATTGTAGAATTTGGACTAGACGCTAAATTAAATTTCCCGCGCATAGTATTTCCTTTAAATACAGATAAGATTATTAAAAAATCGAATGCCCCATTAACAACAATTAATGTAGGTATAAGTACTCAACAAAATATAGGTTTAGACAAGGAAACGGTTACTTCGGGATGGGGGTATAAATGGAAACCTAATCAAACATTTTCAAATGAATTTAAGTTGTTTAATCTCCAATATGTAAGAAATTTAAATAGCGGTAATTATTTCAATATTTATAGAAACGCTTACAATACAATAAATGATATTTCAAGAGGTATATTACCTGAAAATAATGTGTTTGCAGAAAACGGTAATTTAATTATTGATGAGGGAGTTAACGGGTTTTTAAATCAGGCTTTGTCTAATGGTTTTGATAATTTAACAAATCAAGAAGCGGTTGTTTTAAGAAATTTATCGGAAAGACGGGATCGATTAACTGAAGATAATTTAATTTTAAGTACAGAATATAGTTTTATTAAAGATACTCGAGCAAATCTTTATGATGAAAGCTTTACTCGTTTTAGGATGAAATTTGAGAGTTCAGGGGCTTTGTTGTCTAATTTAGCTAAGATTGCTAATGTTCAAGAAAATGAAAATAGTAATTTTGAATTGTATGGTGTTGAGTTTTCTCAATTCGCTAAAGTAGAATCGGAGCTTGTTAAGCATTGGAATTTAGGTAATGATCAGGTAATTGCAGTGCGTGCTTTTGGGGGAATAGCAATACCTTATGGGAATTCAAATTCAATTCCGTTTTCTCAAAGTTATTTTGGAGGAGGGTCTAATGACAATCGAGGTTGGGTAGCTTATGATTTAGGGCCAGGAAGTAGTAGTGGTCGTAATGAGTTTAATGAAGCTAATTTTAAATTGGCTTTTAATGCGGAATACCGCTTTAAGATTATAGGAGACTTTGAGGGGGCTCTATTTTCTGATGTAGGTAATATTTGGAATGTATTCGATAGTTTTGAAGATGAAGAAGATGTAACTTTTTCAGGGGTTCAGGATTTAGAAGAATTAGCCGTAGCAGCTGGTTTAGGATTTAGGTATGATTTTTCTTTTTTTATAATTCGATTAGATGTAGGTGCTAAACTTCATAATCCAGCACTCGAAAAAAATAGAAGATGGTTTACTGATACCAAATTCAATAAGGCGGTGTTTAATATAGGTATCAATTATCCGTTTTAATAATTGCTAAATGTAGTAGCTATTTATTTTTTAGGTTTAAATATAAAAGCAGAAGAGAATTTCTTTCTAATATCCATTAAGGCTCTGTCAGCTTCTAAACGAGTTCTGTAATCACCTACCCAAACTTTATAATTAGGAGTTTCAAAAAGTATTTTTCCAGACCATTTTGGGTAATTGCTGTTGAATTTACTAAGAATTTCGTGGGCTTTGTTTAAGTTGCCGTAAAACAGTTGTATTTTATAGTTATCGTCATAATTTTCAGCAAACTTAATAGTTACAAGTTTGTCAATGTTAGGATGTGCATCAACTGAAACGATGCCTTGTTTTTGGCTATTATCTGCTTCTTGTGCATAGCTTAATGAATATATTAGTGCGCAGCAGATTAGTAAAAAATGTTTCATAAGGTTTATAAGACAATTAAATTTTATACAAAAGTAAGTAAAACTATAAGAAGCGACTTAGTAGGTTATTTAGAATTTTTATAAATTAGTTTTAACCATAATAAGGGATTTCAGAAACCGAGTTTATACACTACTTTTGCAGAGATATTAGTAAGGCGTAATTCTCGTTTAAAAGCGAGCATAATCTATGCCAAAATTAGATGATAACTCTATAGATATTTATGAAAAAGGTAACACACCGAAATTCAATTTCAAGACTATTCCTAGCTATTGCATTTCTTCTTACGTTTTCTTCAGCAATTACAGCTGTACAAGCTCAAGCAGATCCTGGAAAAGGGAAAGAATTGTTTAATTCATTATGTGCGGCTTGTCATAAACGTTACAAAAAGGCTACGGGCCCTGCTTTATACGGGGTAACCGATCGTCATAGTACGGAATGGTTGTATAAGTGGGTAAAAAATAGCGCAGCGTTAATAGCGTCAGGCGATGCTGAGGCAGTTGCTATTTATGAAGAGTACAATAAAACAGCAATGAATGCTTTTCCTCAATTGTCAAATGCTGATATAGATGATATATTGGCATATGTAATGGAGCCTAAGGCGGAAAAACCAGTTGTTGCTGGGGGTCCTGCTGTTTCGGGTAGTGGATCTGATTCTTCGTCTGGTATTGAAAATAATTTAGTGCTAGGTCTATTGGCTTTGGTGTTGGTTGTTTTAGTGTCTGTGTTGTTTTTGGTAAATAAAACATTAAGGAGTTTTGCAGCTCAAAACAATGTTGAATTGCCTGTGTCTGAAAAGCGTAGGCCTTTGTGGAAAGCTTTTGTTGAAAATCAATTTTTAATATTGGTTTCTGCAGTGTTTTTATTGTTGATGAGTGCTTATTTTGCTTATGGTTATTTAATGCAGGTAGGTGTTGATCAGGGCTATGAGCCAGTGCAGCCAATTCATTATTCGCACAGAATACATGCGGGTACTAATAAGATAGAGTGTAAGTATTGTCACTCTTCTGCTCGTGTTTCTAAGCACTCAGGTATACCATCTCTTAATGTTTGTATGAATTGTCATAAATCTATTTCTGAGGTAGCTGAAACTACGCAGTCGGAAGGGTTGAATGAGTATGGTGTTGATTATAATAAAGAAATTAAAAAGTTATATAAGGCTACAGGTTGGAATCCGGATACGCAGTCGTATTCAGGGGAAACCGAGCCTGTTAAATGGGTTCGAATTCATAATTTGCCTGACTTCGCTTATTTTAATCACTCACAGCACGTAATGGTGGCGGGTGTTGCTTGTCAGAAATGTCATGGTCCTGTTGAGGAAATGGAAGTTATGTATCAATATTCGCCATTAACTATGGGTTGGTGTATTAATTGTCATAGAGAAACTAATGTGAAGGTTGAGGGTAATGAGTATTATGATAAAATTCACGAACAGCTTTCTAAGAAGTATGGTGTTAATAAATTGACAGCGGCTCAAATGGGAGGTTTGGAATGTGGTAAATGTCATTACTAGTAAGAATCTAGTCTTTTTTATCGTGGAGACGGTTCACTTTTAATAATAGAATAAGAAGTAAATAATTAAATATATGTCATCAAACAAGAAATACTGGTCAAGTGTTGAGGAGCTTAAAGATAGCTCTATGGTTGAGGCGCTTAAACAAAACGAGTTTTCTGAAGCACTTCCTGTGGAAGGTTTTTTAGAAGATAAAGAAGCGCTTGATGATTCTTCTACAACACGTAGAGATTTCTTAAAGTACGTTGGTTTTAGTACAGCAGCAGCAACGCTTGCGGCTTGTGAAGGACCTGTGGTTAAGTCAATCCCTTATGTGGTTCAGCCGGAGCAAATTGTTCCTGGTGTGGCGAATTATTATGCTACTACAATTGCAGATGGTTTTGATTTTGCAAATGTATTGGTTAAGACAAGAGAAGGTAGGCCTATAAAAATAGAAAGTAACCGTTTAGCGGGTGTTAGTGGAGATGCTAATGCACGCGTACATGCGTCTGTGCTTTCTATGTATGATTCAAATCGTTTGAAAGCACCTCAGATTGATGGTAAGGTTTCGAATTGGTTGACTTTTGATAGAGAATTATCGACTAATTTGTCTAAGGTTTCTGGTAAAACTGTTTTGTTAACGCAAACTTTTGCGAGTCCTTCTACGGATAAATTAATTAAAGAATTTCTTGCTAAAAACCCGAATGCTTCACATGTGGTGTATGATACTGTTTCTAACTCAGAAGCGGTAGCGGCTTATCAAGAAGTTTATGGAGTTAGAGGGTTAGGAAATTATGATTTTTCTAAGGCTTCTATTATTGTTGCTATAGGTGCTGATTTTATTGGTGACTGGCAAGGTGGTGGTTATGAATCGGGCTATGCTAAAGGTCGTGTTCCTGTTGATGGAAAAATGTCTCGTCACATTCAGGTGGAGTCTAATATGACTTTGTCTGGAGCGAATGCTGATCAGCGTATACCTGTTACTCCTTCGGTTCAGAAAGAAATTCTGCTAGGTATTTATGGGTTTGTTACTAAAACTTCTGTAAATATTTCTTCAGCTAGTTCTAAGGTTGCTTCCGGTATTGCAAAAGAATTGGTTGCTTCTGGTAGTGCCGGTGTTTTAATTACGGGTATTCAGGATAAAGCAGCTCAAATAATGGCTTTAGCTATTAATAGTGCTTTAGGTAGCAAGGTTTTAAATACGGCTTCTCCGAAGCTTACTTCTGTAGGGGATGCTGCTCAGGTGGCTTCTTTGATAAAGGAGATGAATGCAGGTGAAGTTGGAGCGATAATGATAGCTGGTGTGAATCCTGTTTATTCGTTGCCGAATACTGCTGCTTTTGTTTCAGGATTGAAAAAGGTAGGTGTAACTGTTTCTTTTGCTTCAACAGCTAATGAAACTGCATCACTTTGTAAATATGTCGCAACAACACCTCATTATCTTGAGGCTTGGGGTGATACTGAAATTAATAAAGGGAATTATGGTTTAACGCAGCCTACTATTAGGCCTTTGTTTGATACACGTCAGTTCCAAGATACATTATTGCAATTGTTAGGAGCTAATGTAGCTTACGATCAATATATAAAAGAGAATTGGTCAACATCCATACTAAATGGGAAGTCTTTTAATCAAGCTTTACATGATGGTGTGTTTGTTTCTCATAATAGCTCAAATACTGCAGGTGATTTTACTTCTCAGTCATTGACTATATCTAAGCCAAGTGGTTTAGAGTTGACATTGTATACCAAGACTTCGATGGGTGATGGTCAGCAGGCTAATAACCCTTGGTTGCAAGAATTACCAGATCCATTAACGCGTACTTCTTGGGATAATTACTTAACCATGTCTAAGGCTGATGCTGAGGAATTGGGTATAGAAAATCACAATGTTGCTAATGGTGGTTTAAACGGTAGTTATGCTAATGTTACTGTTGCAGGAGCTACTTTAAATGTGCCTGTGCTTATTCAGCCTGGGCAAGCTAAAGGTTCTGTTGGTTTGGCATTGGGTTACGGTCGTACTCAGGGTGTTAATAAGGAGATGCAAGTCGGTATTAATGCTTTTGGATTGTATAAGAATCAAAATTCTGTACAGTCTGTTAAGGTTGAAAAGGCTAGTGGTGAGCATGAGTTTGCATGTGTTCAGTTGCAGCGTACTTTAATGGGGCGTGGTGATATTATAAAAGAAACTACTTTAGAGATATTTAATACTAAAGATAAATCAAAATTTAACCCAGTTCCAGTGGTCTCTTTAGATCATCAAGAAACACCAATCACTTCTCCAGAAGTTGATTTGTGGGATGAATTTGATCGTACTGTTGGGCATCACTTCAATTTGTCTATTGACTTGAATGCTTGTACGGGTTGTGGGGCTTGTGTTGTAGCTTGTCATGCAGAAAATAATGTGCCTGTTGTAGGTAAGTCAGAGATACGTCGTTCACGCGATATGCACTGGTTACGTATTGATAGGTATTATTCTTCGGAAGAAACTTTTGAGGGAGATAATGAAAAGAAAGATAACTTTTCTGGTTTAGGTGATAGTTTGTCTGGATTTGGAGAAATGGAACAGCCATCTGATAATCCTCAAGTAGCATTTCAGCCAGTAATGTGTCAACATTGTAATCATGCACCTTGTGAAACGGTATGTCCTGTGGCTGCAACATCACATGGTCGTCAAGGTCAAAACCACATGGCGTATAACAGATGTGTTGGTACGCGTTATTGTGCAAACAACTGTCCGTACAAAGTGCGTCGATTCAACTGGTTCTTATATAATGGAAACGATGAGTTTGATTATCATATGAACAACGATTTAGGTCGTATGGTTGTTAATCCAGATGTAACAGTACGTTCTCGTGGTGTAATGGAGAAATGTTCTATGTGTATGCAAATGACACAAAAAACAATTCTTGATGCAAAACGTGATGGACGCCCAGTGAATACAGGTGAATTTGCTACTGCATGTTCTAATGCTTGTAATACGGGAGCGATTAAATTTGGAGATATCAATGATAAAGATAGTAGCGTTGCGAAATCTTTAGAAGGAGATCGTATGTATCATTTGCTAGAAAGCGTAGGTACAAAGCCTAACGTTCAATATCAAGTGAAAGTTAGAAATACAAAAGAAGCTTAATAATTAATATAGAATTAACTAGATAGTATATTATGTCTCATTACGAAGCACCTATACGAAGACCTCTTGTGACAGGCGATAAGAGTTACCACGATGTAACTTTAGACGTTGTTGCTCCTGTTGAAGGAAAGGCAAATAAGCAATGGTGGATTGTTTTTTCAATCGCTCTAATTGCATTTGCATGGGGGTTGGGTTGTATAACTTACACTGTGACTACCGGAATCGGTACATGGGGATTAAATAAAACCGTAGGTTGGGCCTGGGATATTACTAACTTCGTTTGGTGGGTTGGTATTGGTCACGCAGGTACATTAATTTCAGCGGTACTTTTATTATTTCGTCAGAAATGGCGTATGGCAATTAACCGTTCTGCAGAAGCGATGACTATTTTCTCGGTAGTGCAGGCAGGTTTGTTTCCTATTATTCACATGGGGCGTCCATGGTTGGCTTATTGGGTTTTACCAATACCAAATCAATTTGGATCACTGTGGGTAAACTTTAACTCACCACTACTTTGGGATGTTTTTGCAATATCAACGTACTTATCGGTGTCGCTAGTTTTCTGGTGGACTGGTTTGCTTCCTGATTTTGCAATGATCCGAGATAGAGCAGTAACTCCTTTTTCTAAAAAGATTTATGGGATTTTATCATTCGGTTGGTCGGGTAGAGCAAAAGATTGGCAACGTTTCGAAGAAGTATCTTTGGTATTAGCAGGTTTAGCAACGCCATTAGTACTTTCTGTACACACGATTGTATCTTTTGACTTTGCAACATCCGTTATTCCTGGTTGGCACACTACGATTTTCCCTCCTTACTTTGTTGCAGGGGCTATTTTCTCAGGATTTGCAATGGTAAACACATTACTTATTATAATGCGTAAAGTGGTAAATCTAGAAAACTACATTACACTACAGCACATCGAATTAATGAATATTGTAATCATGATTACAGGTTCTATAGTTGGTGTAGCTTATATAACCGAGCTTTTTGTAGCATGGTATTCAGGTGTAGAGTATGAACAATATGCATTCTTAAACAGGGCAACAGGACCTTATGCTTGGGCATATTGGGCAATGATGAGTTGTAATGTATTTTCACCACAATTTATGTGGATACCAAAATTAAGAAGAAGTATTTTGTTTTCATTTGCTATATCTATTGTAGTAAACATAGGAATGTGGTTCGAGCGTTTTGTAATTATTGTAACATCATTGCATAGAGATTACTTACCATCATCATGGACTATGTTCTCACCAACATTTGTGGATATAGGTATCTTTATAGGTACTATTGGTTTCTTCTTCGTATTGTTTTTGTTGTATGCACGTACGTTCCCTGTAATTGCTCAGGCGGAAGTGAAATCGATATTGAAATCTTCTGGAGAAAAGTATAAGAAGCTTAGAGAAGCTGGGAAACCAACTTACGAAAGAGCAGAGGGAATTGTAGAATTGTTAGGTGAAAGCCACGACGATCATCATTAATATATAAATTAACTATTGAATATGGCTTCAAAAGTTGTTCATGCTTATTACCTTGACGACGAGGTTTTAATGGATGCTGTAAAAGCACTGCAAATTAAACACTATCACATAGAAGAGGTGTATACACCTTTTCCAGTGCATGGTCTTGACAAATTAATGGGATTAGCTCATACACGTTTAGCAGTTTGCTCATTCCTTTATGGATTGGTTGGATTAACTGTAGCGGTTACCATGATGAATTTCATTATGATAAATGATTGGCCTCAAGATATTGGTGGAAAACCAAGTTTTAGTTTTTTGGAAAATCTACCTTCATTCGTACCAATTATGTTTGAGCTTACGGTATTTTTTGCCGCTCACTTAATGGTTATTACTTTTTATATGAGAAGTAAGTTATGGCCTTTTAAAAAGGCTGAAAATCCTGATGAGCGTACTACAGATGATCACTTTTTGATTGAAGTAGATGCAAATGATACTGATTTAGATTTGTTAACTGCATTTCTTAGTGATACTGGTGCAGTGGAAATTAACTTAAAAGATAAGGCGCACTAATTATGAGAATAACGATCAAAACATTTATTGCATTAGCAGCAGTTGCGTTAGTTTCTTGTAATAGTAAACGCAGCAGAAACTATCAGTATTTTCCAAATATGTACGAATCTGTAGGTTATGAAGCTTACAGTTCTCATGAGGGAAATAAGATATTTGAAGGTAATGGAACATCAGAGGCTTTAAAGCCTGTTGAAGGTTCTGTTCATAGAGGATGGTTGCCGTACGATTATAAAAATTCGAACGAAGGCTATCAATCAGCTAAGTCCGAATTAAAAAATCCTTTAGCTTATACTGAAGACAATAAAGCTAATGGTAAAAAACTATACAGTATTTATTGTGCTATTTGTCATGGTGACAAAGGTAATGGTAAAGGACATTTAGTAAAGACTGAAAAAATATTGGGAGTTCCTAGTTACGATGATATTGGTAGAGCCATCACGGAAGGTAGTATTTATCATGTAATGTATTACGGAATAAATTCCATGGGTTCTTATGCTTCTCAAACAAGTATTAAAGAGCGTTGGCAAATTGCTCAGTACGTGGAAAGTCTTAAAGCTGGTTTAGAGGGTAAGCCAGAAAGAATGGATAAAGTTGTAGCTAAAAATAAATCAGAATCAACAACTAATGTTGATTTAGCAGATAATGCTATCCATCATGAAGATGGAATTGATTTAAATAAAAGTGAAAATGGACATGAAGTAGATGCTAAATTAAAAAAAGGTGTCGAAGAGAAAGTTTCTTATAGTAAAAAAGGTTTATTACAAGGAAAATCTCACCACTCGCACAAGGAATTAGGAAAAAAATAATTGAACAGAAATAACTAGTATAAGTTATGTATAAGTTATCAAAAAATATAAAATCAGTAGCCTTAATATTTGTTGTATTAGGTATTATTGGTCTGGTTATCGGTTTTACAACAGGTCCGCATTCAATTGAGGATGTTAAAGCTATTGAAGCGGCACATGATTCACATGGTGGTGGACACGAAGTTGAAGCTACGCAAGATGTTGGCCATGATGCACATGGTCAAGAGTCTCATGGTGGGCATGATGCACACGGTTCTAACGAACATTATGAGCATATTTTACACCAATATCATAATAAACCTTGGGCTGCAATTTATGTAGCTGCATTCTTTTTCTTTATGATTGCTTTGGGGACTTTGGCTTTTTATGCTATTCAGCATGCAGCACAAGCAGGTTGGTCACCATTGCTTTTTAGAGTAATGGAAGGTATTACGGCATATTTACTTCCAGGAGGAATTATAATGTTTGTATTGCTAGCATTGTCTGCAACACATTTTAACCATCTATTTGTTTGGGCTGATCATGATGTTGTTGATCCTACTAGCTCTACGTATGATGCTATAATTGCAGGAAAACATAGTTGGTTAAATGCAGGTTGGTTTTTAGTAAGAGCAGCTATTTTCTTAATAGGATGGAATTTATACCGTCACTTTTCAAGAAAATACTCTTTAAAGCAAGATGAAGAGCCAGCAGGTAATGTATGGTACAAGAAAAATTTTAAGATTTCAGCTATATTTTTAGTGTTTTTCATTTACACTGAGTCTATGATGTCTTGGGATTGGATTATGAGTTTTGATCCACACTGGTTTTCAACTTTATTCGGATGGTATGTTTTTGCTAGTATGTTTGTAAGTGGGATTACTGTAATTGCATTGGTAACCATAGTTTTAAAATCTCAAGGATATTTAGAACAAGTTAATAATAGCCATATTCATGATTTAGCTAAATTTATGTTTGGTATTAGTATTTTCTGGACTTACTTATGGTTTTCACAGTTTATGTTAATATGGTATTCTAATATACCGGAAGAGGTGACTTACTTTATCACAAGAATAAATGATTTTAAATTACCATTCTTTGGTATGGTAGCAATGAATTTCTTATTCCCTGTATTAGTTTTGATAAACACAGATTTTAAGCGTATTAATTGGTTAATTGTAATAGCTGGTATAGTAATCCTTTTAGGACATTATTTAGATGTGTTTAATATGGTGATGCCTGCAACTGTTGGGAAGTCTTGGTTTATTGGTTCAGCAGAAATCGGAGCATTGTTTTTGTTTTTAGGAATATTTATATATGTTGTGTTCAATGCATTGACTAAATCTCCATTGGAAGCTAAAGGAAATCCATTAGTAGGAGAGAGTAAGCATTTTCATTATTAAGAAAGTTATTAAGAATTAAAATTTAAAAAATTATAATGACAGTTTTTTTAGTCTTATTAGTAGTAGCATTATTAGGAATAACTTTTTGGCAATTGTCTAAAATATTCAGATTATCTCAAGGTAAAACGGATAGTACACAGGTTGCTAACGATAGTGATAATCAAGCTCAAGGTAAGTACATGTTGTATTTTGTTATAGCAATGTATGCCATGACAATCTATTGTTTTGTTGCTTACAGAAGTTATTTTTTACCAGAAACAGCTTCAGAGCATGGTAAAGATTACGATGTTTTAATGTTGATATCGGTAGTTTTAATCATGTTTGTTCAGGTAATTACTCAGTTTTTATTGCATTTCTTTGCTTTTAAATATAGAGGAAGAAAAGAAAATAAAGCTACTTTCTTTGCAGATAATAATTTATTAGAAGCAGTTTGGACAGGTATTCCTATTGTAACCCTTGCAGGTTTAATAATCTACGGATTATACACTTGGACAGATATAATGGATGTTAATGATGAGGACGATCCATTAATGATTGAGTTGTACGCTTATCAGTTTGATTGGAGAGCTAGATATGCAGGTTCAGATAATGAATTAGGAAAAGCAAATGTTCGTTTTATTGAAGGAGTAAATACTTTAGGTATTGATGCTAGTGATAGTTATGCAATGGATGATGTGGTTACTAATGAGTTGCATTTACCTGTTGGACGTAAAGTCGTTTTCAAAATGCGTTCACAAGATGTGCTTCATTCAGCATATATGCCTTTCTTTAGAGCTCAAATGAATGTGGTGCCTGGTATGATTACCGAGTTTTCATACACTCCAATTAAGACTACAGAAGAGATGCGTCAAACCAATTTTATGGTTGAAAAGGTGCAGACTATAAATACTATTAGAAGAAAGAACAGTAAGGAGTTAATTGCTAAAGGAGAAGAAGCTTTAGAGCCTTATGAATTTGATTATTACTTGTTGTGTAATAAAATTTGTGGTGTATCTCATTACAATATGCAAATGAAAATCATTGTTGAGTCTGAAGAAGATTACAACAAATGGATGGCTAAACAGAAGACTTTTAAACAAGTTGTAGCCAAATAATTAGTACAAATTACTTAGGTTGGTATAACATTTATAAATTGTTTTAGAAATGTTGTCCCAACTTTATTAGATATTTACAAAGTATAAAAACTTATATAAAAAGTATAAACTATGTCAGGAGCACACGGACATCACAAAGAAACTTTTATTACAAAGTATATTTTCAGTGAAGACCATAAAATGATTTCTAAACAGTATTTGATTACTGGTTTGTTAATGGGAATTATTGGTATTGCAATGTCATTACTATTTAGAATGCAAATAGCATGGCCAGAGCAATCTTTCGGAGTATTTGAGGTATTGTTAGGGAAATGGGCGCCAGAAGGTGTTATGGATCCTAATGTGTATTTAGCATTGGTGACAATACATGGTACTATTATGGTATTTTTCGTATTGACTGCTGGCTTAAGTGGTACATTTAGTAACTTACTTATTCCATTGCAAATAGGAGCTAGAGATATGGCTTCTGGTTTCTTAAACATGGTATCTTACTGGTTATTCTTTTTGAGTAGTATAATTATGGTGTTTTCATTGTTTGTAGAAGCTGGTCCAGCTGCTGCAGGATGGACAATTTATCCGCCACTAAGTGCATTGCCTCAGGCAATGCCGGGCTCTGGTTTAGGGATGACATTATGGTTAACTTCAATGGCTATTTTTATAGCTTCTTCATTAATGGGGTCATTAAACTATGTTGTAACAGTTATTAACTTAAGAACTAAGGGAATGTCTATGACAAGATTGCCATTAACAATTTGGGCTTTCTTTGTAACAGCTATTATTGGTGTGGTATCTTTCCCGGTTTTATTATCTGCAGCGTTATTGTTGATAATGGATAGAGGTTTTGGTACATCTTTCTTCTTAGGAGACATCTTTATTCAAGGTGAAGTTTTACACAATCAAGGTGGTTCACCTGTATTGTTCGAACATTTATTTTGGTTTTTAGGACACCCTGAAGTTTATATTGTATTATTACCTGCATTGGGTATTACTTCAGAAGTTATTGCAACTAATTCGCGTAAGCCAATTTTTGGTTACCGCGCTATGATTGGTTCAATTATTGGTATTGCTTTTTTATCCACTATAGTTTGGGGTCATCACATGTTTGTATCGGGTATGAATCCATTCCTTGGGTCTGTATTTACTTTTACAACATTATTAATTGCTATCCCTTCAGCTGTAAAATCATTTAACTACATAACTACCTTATGGAAAGGTAATCTTCAGTTTAATCCTGGGATGTTATTTTCCATAGGTTTAGTTTCAACTTTTATTACAGGTGGACTTACAGGAATTATTCTTGGAGATAGTACTTTAGATATTAATGTACATGATACTTATTTTGTTGTTGCTCACTTTCATTTAGTAATGGGTATATCTGCACTTTACGGTTTATTTGCTGGTGTTTATCATTGGTTCCCTAAGATGTATGGTAAAATGATGAATAAGAATTTGGGTTATGTTCATTTTTGGATAACAGCTATAGGTGCTTATGGGGTGTTTTTCCCAATGCATTTTGTTGGAATGGCAGGTTTACCACGTAGATATTATACATATACGAACTTCCCATACTTTGATGATTTAGCGGACACTAATAAATTGATTACTTATTTCGCTTTATTTACAGCTTTTGGTCAATTGTTTTTCTTATACAATTTTATCCACTCGATGTTTTATGGTAAGAAAGCAGTACAGAATCCTTGGAAATCTACCACTTTAGAGTGGACTACCCCAGTAGAACACATACACGGAAACTGGCCTGGTGAGTTGCCAACTGTTTATCGTTGGCCTTATGATTACAGTAAGACAAATGAAAATGGTGAATATGTAATTCCAGGACAAGATTACGCCACACAAGTTACTCCAATGCAAGAAGGTGAAGTTGAACTTCATCACTAATTCATTAGTTTGCTTTAATTATAAAAAATCCCTTGATCTAATTTAGATCAAGGGATTTTTCGTTTTATTCTAATAAGCGTTGATTTTCGAATTATTTTTTTCGGATTCGATTATTTCAATCTATTAATAAATATTTTCTTATTGAATAAGCTTTTTTTGGCTGTTTAAGATTATCTGATGTTCTTCACTATTTAAGAGTTTTTACCTGTTTTATTTAAATGTTGTTGTGTATCCAGGAGGCAGATAAGACTATAGCTATAGGAGCTTTGTTTGCCCTAAGGGGAGTATTTAATTACTTCAAAAAACACTGTTACTTGTTTTTATTTCAATTCATACAGATTAATTTAGCAACTTAAGGCTTATTAAAATCTATTTAATTTCTGCTTATTAACAGTTAATTGAATTTTATAAATTTTCGATATCTAGTTTTATTTCTTGTAGTATTTTATTTACAGGAATTGATGATGTTGGGTTGTGTAGTTGTTCTAGGTTTGTATAGTTATTTTAGTAGTAGTAATTGCGATTAAATGAATATCTTGCTAAGATGGTATATATATTAGGTCTTAAGACTTAGTTTTTTAAAAGAAATCAAAACTATTTATAAAATAAAAAACACCCAATTAATTTAAATTAATTGGGTGTTTTTATATCGTTGGGAAAAAGTTTAAAACTTAGCAAAAAGTTTTTCCATTTTAACTTTTTCTTCGTTAGCCAATTCTAAATCCACTAGTATACGACCACTATGCTCATCGGTAATAATTTTTTTGCGAGAAGCAATTTCCATTTGTATTTGAGGTGGTATCGTAAAATAAGAACCTCCAGAAGCTCCTCTTTCTACAGGAACGACAGCTAATCCGTTTTTAACGTTATTACGAATACGCTTATAAGCGTTTACTAATCGCTCGTCTATTTTGTTCTCAAAATCAGCAGATTTACCCAATAGGCCTTCTTCCTCTTTTTGAGTTTCAGCAAGAATTTCGTCTAATTCCCCTTTTTTATGATCCAAGTGAGTTGTTCTAGAAGAAATTTTTTCTTCAGTCCCTTCTATCACTTCTTTCTTTTGGATAATTTGAGCCTTAAATTCTTTAATATGCTTGTCAGCTAATTCCATTTCTAATTCCTGAAATTCTACTTCTTTGCTTAAAGAATTGAATTCTCGGTTATTTCGAACGTTATCTTGCTGCTCTTTATATTTTTTGATCAATTGCTTAGATTCCTCAATTGCAATTTTCTTAGCTTTAATATTGTCATCAAAAGCAGTAACATCTCCGTTAAGCTTTTCTAATCTTTTATGTAAACCGGCAATCTCGTCTTCTAGGTCTTCAACTTCTAAAGGAAGTTCTCCTCGAATAGCAGCAATCTCGTCAATACGAGAATCGATAAGTTGTAAGTCGTAAAGCGCTCTAAGCTTGTCTTCAACAGTAACTTCTTTTTTAGCCATAAATTAAAAATACTTAATAGGATTGGTGTTAATATCTGATATAATAATATTCTTCAAATCAAAGATAGATGCAAAATTACTGATTTTTTTTCTAAGTAAAGAAACAATTAGATTTTTTGTGTACTGCTCCGACTCATAGTGACCAATATCAGCAATTAATAATTTGTTCTCAGCTTGGTAAAATTCATGATATTTAACATCTGCAGTAATGAATAAATCAACGTTAGAACCAATAGCATTTTTTATAGCAAATGCTCCACTACCTCCTAATACAGCTATCTTTTTGATAGGTTTACCTAAAAAGCGACTATGCCTTATTCCTTCGGCATTAAAAGCCTTTTGTATTAGTTGTAACGTTTCTTTTTCAGGAAGAGCTTCGGGCAGTTCCCCAATCATTCCCATTCCTACTTTTTGATTCAAATTTTCAAGGGTAGTGATTTCGTAAGCTACTTCTTCGTAAGGATGTACTTGTAAAAGTGTTTTGATAACCGTTGAATGTAAATGCGCAGCAAACGTTAATTGAAGTTGGGTTTCTTTTTCAAGGTGTAATTTATTTTTCTCTCCCAATACAGGGTTTGAATGTTCATTTCCTTTGAATGAACCAACCCCTTCGGTTGAAAAACTACAATTTTTATAATTTCCAATGCTCCCTGCACCTATAGTAAACAAAGCAGTTTTAACTTCATCAACATATGCGTTAGGGACGTAAGTAGTTATTTTTTTTATTGTTTCTGCTTTTGGAATTAAAATTTCTTGATTTATAAGTTTCAGTTTTTCACAAATCATATGATTCACTCCTTGCCAGTGGTTATCCAAGGCAGTGTGTATAGCATAAATAGCAATATCATGTTTTATAGCTTTAATAACAACCCGCTCTACATAGTTAGAACCGTTAATTTTTTGTAATCCTTTAAAAATTATTGGATGAAAACTAATAATTAGATTGCATCCTTTTTCAATAGCTTCGTCTACAATACATTCTAAAGTGTCAAGAGTTATTAAAATTTTAGATACTTCTTGTTTAGAGTCTCCAACCAATAAGCCTACATTATCAAAGCTTTCCGCATAGTTTAAAGGAGCCACTTCTTCTAATAGGTTAGTAATTTCAGCAACAGTCATTTTAATTTATTTTAGAGTGAAAATACAACTTAATTTTATTGAAAATAAAGGATTGTGTACTTTCGCTATTATGAATTTGCTACGTAAATTATTATTGCCTTTGGTGCCTCTTTATTATTTAGGTGCTTTTTTTAATAAAAAACTATATGACTGGGGGCTTAAAGCAAGTAAGTCATTCGATTTACCTGTAATTACTGTAGGGAATTTAAGTGTTGGTGGTACCGGTAAATCGCCTATGGTTGCATATATTACAAGCTTATTGCATAAAGATATAAATGTAGCGACTTTAAGTAGAGGGTATA
This sequence comes from uncultured Aquimarina sp., assembly GCA_937958985.1. GTDB lineage: Bacteria > Bacteroidota > Bacteroidia > Flavobacteriales > Flavobacteriaceae > Aquimarina. The sequence continues at coordinate 32,301 of CALGLV010000014.1, read as the reverse complement.
AGCGTAAATCAAAAGGCTTTCAATTAGTCACAAGTAAAAGCACTGCTTTGGAAGTAGGGGACGAGCCGTTACAATTTAAACTGAATTTCCCTAAAGTTACCGTTGCTGTAGATGCTGATCGGAAAAACGGAATAGATAAACTTATAAATTCGAATACTGATATTGAGGTGGTGCTTTTAGATGACGCATTTCAACACCGAAAAGTAAAAGCGGGATTACAAATTTTATTAACTGCTTATGGCAATTTATATAGTAATGACTTGTTGTTACCTACAGGCGATTTACGGGAACCACGATCAGCAGCAAATAGAGCAGATGTTATTGTAGTTACTAAATGTTCGCAAGAAATTAGTGTTAAAGAAATGAGTGCGATTAGTAAATCGTTAAAACCAAAGAATAATCAAAAAATATTTTTCAGTTATATAGCTTATGCTAATCAGGTGTTTGGAAGTACTAGTACGGAAGATTTAAAAGATTATCTAGGGCAGAGATTTACTTTAATCACAGGAATTGCTAACCCTAAACCATTAGTAGCGTTTTTGAGAAAAAATAAAGGGGATTTTAATCATATCTCTTTTCCAGACCATCATAACTTTACTGATAAAGAGCTTGAGAGAATAGCTAAAGAAGACAGGATTTTAACTACAGAAAAAGATTTTATGCGATTATGTAATATTATTTCTTTAAAAAATAAATTAGTGTATCTGCCAATACGTTGCGCATTTATTGAAAAAGGAAAAGATTTCGATGGTATAATACAGTCTTATGTAAAAAACAAAACCTCGTAGAAATACGAGGTTTTGTTTAATAAAATAATTTCAGATTACTCTTCTTTTTGAGGTATTAAAGAGAATTGATCTATTGCGTGTCCGTCAGAACGAGCATCAATTTCTACCGTATATACTCCAGCAGTATTAAAAGTTGCAAAAATTAACATGGGGTTATTATCCCAGGTATTTGTTTTTTGCAACCAACTTCCGTAAGTGTTCATGTACCCTTTAAAAAAACCATTACGATTTTCTCCTCCTTTGGGTAAGTTATTCGGATTAGGATTCAAAAAATCAATAGGAATTACAGGAGTCTTATTTGCAGCGTTGCCTGTTGCATAGTATTTATCTTCATTAACATCATCAAAAGCATAAAAATCATCAGCATCGGGTAATCTTACCCAGCTATCATTATGTTCAGTCGCAATTGAAGCAGGTTCCCCTTTTACAATTCTTGAAGTCCATATAAATTGATAAGTTCCAGGTTCGTCTACAGTAATTTTATAGGTCAACAGTCCATTTTGACCAGCAGTTCCGTTATCCCAGAATTTTTCAGGACCTTCCCAAACAATATATCCGTCACCATTAAAGCCAGTGGCAGAAGTTCTTTCCTTCCAATCGGCTACTAAACTAGTGTCTTCAGCTTGTACTATTATGGTTCCGTTAGCTTGTACAACTTGCGGTGTAACAGTAACTACATCGTTTTCGGGAATGTTTTCAGTTAAATCTTCTGCAATTTCTTCCTGATCATTTTTAGGAGGATTTTCACCTACAATAGATGTTGCAGTATCTTCATTGGAGTCATTTCCGCAGTTTATAATAGTGTTGCACAAGGCTACACAAAGAGCAATTTGAGCTATTTTTTTTAATTTTTTCATTTTGTTTTTTTTGAATGTTGGTATAAAAATTTGAATTTATAATTGTTTATTTGATTTTAAATGCGGACTGTATTTGGAACTAAAGCGGTGTAGTCTCCTTTGTTTCTAATAACATCTCTAACAATACTACTACTAATAAACGAGGTGCTTGCATCGGTGAGTAAAAATATAGTATCAATCCCAGTAAGTACCTTGTTAGTGTGAGCGATGGCTTTTTCAAATTCGAAATCTGCCGGGTTACGTAATCCTCTTAAAATAAATTGTGCGTTTATTTCTTTACAAAAATCAACAGTTAAGCCGGAGTAGGTGACTACATTTATGTTAGGAAAGTCAATAAAAGCCTTTTCTATAAACGCAACACGTTGCTCCAGAGAAAACATATATTTTTTATTGGCATTAATACCAATAGCTACAACCACTTCATCAAATAGTTCGGCACCACGTGATATAATATCGTGATGACCTAAGGTAAGCGGATCAAACGACCCAGGAAAAATAGCTTTTCGCATGTTTTGAATTGTGATTTTCGAATTAAAATTACAAATAATTATTTAAAAACAAACTTTAAGTTCTTAAAGTTAAGCATTCTTCAATTTCATTACTAAATAATTCAGCAAGTGATAATCCTTTAACTACTGCTTGCTGGGGTAATATACTAGCTTCACTTAATCCAGGATTTGTATTGATTTCTAGAAAATGAGGTTTACCGTTATCAAAAATAAAGTCAGTACGAGCAAATCCTTTCATTTGTAAAGCTTTGTAAATTTTTAATGTAAGTTTATTCACTTCATCTTCTTGTTCAGAAGTAATACGTGCGGGTGTTATTTCTTCCGATTTTCCTAGATATTTAGCTTCGTAATCAAAAAAATCATTTTCAGTCACAATTTCAGTAATTCCTAAAACAGTAGGGATTCCATTTAAATTAGCAACACCAACCGAAATTTCTGTACCACTCAAAAAAGACTCTATAATTACTCCTTCGTCAACAGCAAAAGCTTCTTTTAGAGCAGGTTTAAGGGCTTCTTTAGTATGTGCTTTAATTACTCCAAAACTACTTCCAGACCTATTGGCTTTCACAAAACAAGGAAGTCCAACAGTAGTTATAATAGCATCTTCATTTATTATATCGTCACTATTAATTAAATAATTAGTAGCTGTAGGTATGTTGTAAGCTTTTAAAACACTAATACAATCTCTTTTATTGAAAGTAATGGCCGAGGTATAAAAATCACAACTTGTTTGTGGAATGTTTAATAGTTGTAAATACGCTTGAAGTAAGCCGTCTTCCCCAGGAGTTCCGTGTATGGTGTTAAAAACAGCATCAAAGTATATTTTTTTAGTATTCAATTCAATAGAAAAGTCAGAACGATTAACGGGTATTTTCGTGTCGTTATCTAACCAACAAAACCAATTGTCTTTTTTAAAAACAATGCGATAGGTGTTGTATGTTTCTTTTGATAAGTGTTTGTAAACGATATTTCCACTTTTAATAGAAATACTATGTTCTTCGGCGTAACCGCCCATAGCAATGGCTATATTTTTCTTCATAATTAATTACAGCATTTTTACACCAAGTTGAATAACAAAAATAAAGTAATTAGAGTATAAAAACACTAAAAAAAGCAGGATTGGTTTTAGTATATTTGTTTAAAATTTAGACATGGGTTTTTTTCGATTTTTAGCAAGTAAAACATTTTTATATCAACTAGTAATAGCGTTAATATGTATAGTTGTAATTGTATTTTTAACGTTAAAGTGGCTGGGTTTTACCACAAATCATGATGAGCGTATTCAAGTTCCAAATCTAGAAAAGCTCGATTTTTCTAATTCTTCTGAAATTTTAGAAGAATTAAATTTGGTGGCTAAAATTCAAGATTCTACAAATTTTAACGCTTCTTACCCGCCATTGTCTGTGATAGAGCAAACACCAAGGGCAGGGGATTTTGTGAAAAAAAACAGGAAAATTTATTTAGTACTTAACCCATCGGGTTACAGGAAAATAAAAATACCAAATATTATACAAAAAACGAGACGACAAGCTGAACCAACATTATTAGCATTAGGTTTTAAGGTAGGTAAAATTACTTACAGCTCTAATATGGCCAGAGATGTTGTTTTACAATTAAAACATAACGGTGAAATCATTACACCTAATACAGAATTAATGAAGACTTCAACTATCGATTTGGTAGTTGGTGATGGATTAAAATAAATAATGGATACAAATTTAAATAGTATAGGTCCTGAAGAAGCTTCGGATTTGCACGAACATCATCGTATTGTAGCAGGTGAAGGTCAGGAGCCTTTACGTGTAGATAAGTTTTTATTGAATTTTATAGAAAACACTAATCGAAGCAAAATTCAACAGGCAGCTAAAGAGGGAAGTGTATGGGTAAATGATATACCTGTTAAATCTAACCATAAAGTGAAACCAAACGATGTGGTGCGAGTTATGTTAGCCCATCCTACTTACGAGCAATTGTTAACGCCTCAAAATATACCAATTGAAGTAATATATGAAGATGATGATGTGTTGGTAGTTAATAAAGAAGCTGGTATGGTGGTTCATCCTGGGCATGGTAATTATGAAGGCACATTAATAAATGCATTAATTTACCATTTCGATAACTTACCCAATAATAGTAGTGACCGACCAGGGTTGGTACATCGTATAGATAAAGATACTAGTGGGTTATTAGTAGTAGCTAAAACAGAAAAGGCTATGGCCCATTTGTCGAAGCAATTCGCTAACAAAACAAGTACGCGAGAATATGTAGCCTTAGTGTGGGGTAATATAGAAGAAGAATCAGGCACTATTGATGGAAATATAGGAAGGCACCCTAAAAACAGATTGCAAAATACAGTTTGGGTAGGTGAGGAAGAAGAAAAAGGAAGAACTGCGGTTACACATTTTGAAGTAATGGAGCGTTTGGGTTACGTTACTTTAGTAAAATGTAAATTGGAAACAGGTAGAACACATCAAATTCGTGTTCACATGAAGCACATAGGACATACCTTATTTAACGACGAACGTTACGGAGGAGATGCAATTTTAAAAGGGACCACTTTTACAAAATATAAGCAGTTTGTGGACAACTGTTTCAAAATACTCCCACGCCAAGCACTGCATGCGCAAACTTTAGGTTTTATACACCCTACTACCGAGAAAGAAATGTTTTTTGATTCGCCTATACCAGAAGATATTACAAACTGTATAGCAAAATGGAGATCGTATTCTGAAAATGGACGTAATTAAAATAGTCTTTATTGATAACAGCATAGCTAAAAGGTTTTCAATAACATTTGCTAAAAAATAGCTTAGTTATACTTTAGATTAAAAGTTTACCCTATATGAAAATTGTAATTTCTCCAGCAAAATCCTTAGATCTAGAATCTAAGCTTCCTGTAAGTAATTATTCTGAATCACAATTTTTGGATCAATCTCAGCAACTTAATAAAGCTTTGCGAGAGCAGAAACCAAGTGATTTATCTAATTTGATGCACATAAGTGAAAAATTAGCAGATTTAAATTGGCAACGAAATCAAGATTGGAACTTGCCATTTAACCAAGAAAATGCTAGGCAAGCGGTGTTTATGTTTAGTGGTGATGTATATACAGGTTTAGATGCCTATTCATTATCGCAAAATGATATCAATACGATGCAGTCTAGTCTTCGCATACTTTCTGGTTTATATGGTATACTAAAACCATTGGATTTAATTCAGCCTTACCGATTAGAAATGGGAACTAAGTTTGGAGTTGATGGAGCAAAAAACTTATATGAATTTTGGAAAGAAACAATAACAAATCAACTTAATGAAGAATTAAGTGATAACGAACTTTTTGTAAACTTAGCAAGTAATGAATATTTTAAAGCGGTAAATACAAAAAAAATAAAAGTGCCTATTGTTGCTCCAGTATTTAAAGATTGGAAAAACGATAAATTAAAAATTATTAGCTTTTATGCAAAAAAAGCAAGAGGTTCAATGAGTCGTTATTTAATAGAAAATAATGCTAAAACCATTGACGATGTTAAAGGGTTTATGGTCGATGGTTATGTTTTTAGTGAAGAATACACTACCAATGAAAATGAACCTGTCTTTGTAAGGTAGTAATTAGTATATATAAATTATTACTATTGCATAGGCTGAAAAAACTAAGAAGTAAAAACTATATTTGCACCGAAATAAAAAACAAAGAAATGCAAGACGGATTATACGCTAAATTTAATACTAATAAAGGAACAATTTTAGCAAACTTAGAGTTTGAAAAAACACCAGGTACAGTTGGTAACTTCGTAGCTTTGGCTGAAGGTAACCTTGAAAATTCTGCAAAGCCTCAGGGCGAAGGCTACTATAACGGATTGAAATTCCATAGAGTAATACCAGATTTTATGGTTCAGGGAGGTTGTCCTCAAGGAACAGGAACAGGTAACCCAGGTTATAAATTTGACGATGAAATTCACCCAGAATTAACGCATAGCGGTCCTGGTATTTTATCGATGGCAAATGCAGGCCCTGGTACCAACGGAAGTCAGTTTTTTATTACTCACGTTGAAACAGCTTGGTTAGATGGTAAGCATACTGTTTTTGGTAAAGTAATAGAAGGTCAAGATATCGTAGACAGCATTGCACAAGGAGACTTAATAGAGACTTTAGAGATTGTACGTGTTGGTGAAAAAGCTGAAAAATTTAATGCAGTAGAAACTTTTCGTCAATTTACAGGAGCTAAAGAAGCGCGTGAAGCAGCAGCAAAAAAAGAAGCAGCTGATTTAATAGGAGATGCAGTAGTAGGTTTTGATCAAACAGAAAGCGGTTTGTATCATAAAACAATAAACAAAGGATCAGGAGCTCAGGCAGAAGCAGGTAAAACAGTATCCGTACATTATAAAGGGACATTATTAGATGGTAAAAAGTTCGATTCGTCTTACGACCGTAACGAGCCAATCGAATTTCCATTAGGAAACGGACATGTAATTCCAGGTTGGGACGAAGGTATCGCTTTATTAAAAGTAGGAGAAAAAGCTCGCTTTGTAATTCCTCCACATTTAGCTTATGGAGAAGCAGGTGCTGGAGGTGTAATACCACCAAACGCAACCTTGATTTTTGATGTAGAATTAATGGACGTTAAATAATTTAACGTTACTTTATCTTATAAAAAAAGTCCTTAGATTTTCTAAGGACTTTTTTGTTTCTTATTAAAGCTGATTTATTCTACCAAGCTTCTTCTATTTTTAATCGATTGCCATTTTTGTAAGAAGCAACAAAAGCATCTCTAAAGCCTAGTTTTAATAGTTCTTTTCTAAATTGTTGCGCTTCATCTAAAGTTTCAAAGGCACCTAATGAGTATTTATAAAAATCGTCGTTTTGATTTTCGGAAAACTGAATTAAGTTACTCGAGTACAATTCTATTCCTTTTTCTTCAAAAGCAGCTACTTGTACCGCATAAATAGTTTTACCTTCTAATGAGTTACTAAAGTCATCAGAATCTTCCGAATATTCTGATTCTTCTTCTCCAAGTGAATCTGAACTTTGAATTTCAAGTATTTCTTTGATTTGTGTATATTCAGCTTCAGGCATAACCTTATAGCCTTGTGCTTCAAATTTAGAAACACTCATAAAACTTTTAGGCGATAAAAAATAGGTTAGTATTCCTATTAAAAGCAATAAAAAAAGTGCCACTGAGGTAATTAATAAAATAAGTCGGTGTTTTTTTATTTCTGTGTTTTCTTCCTCAATAGTTTCTAAATCCTCTTTGTGAGATTGCAGTTGACTATTTAGTTTATTAAGATCTTCCTGTTCAATTATTGGCATAGGTTTATGTGGCTTTTGATTAATTTTCTTTTAAAAGTAAAGTTTTTTATTTTCTTAGCAAATTTTGATGATGAAGTACGCGTTGATTTTTTTAAATGTTTGATTATTTATCAATCAGTACGTTATGAATTTGTGTTTAGTAAATGTTACAAATGTTTCTTTAGATTAAGTCGTAAAAAAAATCTATTTTCACCTAAAATTCAAAAAAAACATGATGAGAAAAAAAATTCTAAGCACAATGTTGCTTTTAGTTACACTTTTATCTTTTGCACAACGTAAGGCAGATAAGGTGTTAGAGTTTGAAGATAAAATTAAAAACTTAGTGGTAGTTCCATTCAATGGAATAGCTTTAATATCTACAAATTCTAAAATAATAGCATACAATCAAGATTCAGAGGAAATTATTTGGGAAATAGCTAAACCAGCTACCGATGCAGTTAAAGATGTCAAAAAACAACTTATAAAAGCTTTTTCAAGTGGTTTAACTGCTAGTAGTTTTAAAAATGAAAGTAATGAGTTTAAAGTAATACCCGACACTCCTTTTTTACAATTACTTCAGCAAAATAAATTATTTATTATCAATAGTTTTAATGGTGAATATGTTTTTAAATCTAAAGATGAGGATCCGGCCTTTTTTGATGCAGAATATTTATTTGATGAAGATGCAGTATTACTTAGAGGGATAAAAAACGAGAATTTAGTAATAAGTAAGTACAAAATAAAAGAAAGTAAATATCTATGGGAAACTAAACTGGCTGAAAACTACCAAGATTTAGCTAGTAAATTTAATTCTGCTTTAGGAGAAGATGTTGATTCAATAGGTAGAGATAGATTTGAGTTAGTTGAGGATAAAATATTTATCCTTGCCAAAGGACAATTATTTGTAATTAAAAATGATACAGGTAATTTATTATGGAAACAAGAGTTAAGTGAATTCAGTAACTTTTTTGTGAATAATGACGCTAGCTATATTTTAGTTTCAACAGGTAAATTGTTTAAAACAGAAATTTTTCTAAAGAAAGCTATTGACGGTAGTGCAGTATGGGAAAAGCCAATTAAAACAAAAGGATTAGTTTTATTTGAAGATTGGTCCGATAAAATGCTTTTAGCTCATTACAGAGGATTTAACTTCTATAATTATAAAACAGGTAATAAGCAGTGGGAAAAAGACCCTAAAGGGAAAAATATAAAATCGGTAATACCTCAAGGTACAGATTTTTTATATGTGTATGATGACGAGATGATGTTACTTGATGGAAATGGACAAAAAAAGTGGAAAAAAGACGTTAAAATTTGTGATGATGAAGAAGATCCTATTTTCTTTTTAGAAAAAACTAAAAACGGAAAAATTTTATATGTTACCGCTACATATGCTAATTTGGTAGATTATAATACTGGAAAAAAATTATGGAAAGGCAATTTGAAGCTTAATGAAAAGCGACCAACTTTTGCTAAGTTTGATGAAAATTCAGGGGACTTTATTATTTACAACGATGAGGAATTGTATCGTTTTAATGAAAACACTGTAGAAAAGCCAAAGGCCTATGCTGAGCTTAAGTTGAAGAATGACAAAACGATCTCGAGTATGGAGATTTTTGATAAAAATGTTTCTATCACTGGGCAAAGTGAAGTGATTGGAGTTGATGATTCTGGGAATGTAATTTTTCACAACAAATATTCTCAACCAGGTGAGTTAGGACGTAGGTTTTTAAAGGCTGGAGCTGTAATAGGAACAGCTGTAGCTTCTGTAGCTACTACCAAGGTAGAAGTTTATGCTGTTACTAAAGATGCTAACGGAAATGTTATTGGTCAAGATAAAATTGGTGAAATAGGCTTTAGTAAAAAAACGCAGCAATTAGGAGAAGCAGGATATTTAGCAGGCTCTATTAGTAAAGAGTTTGTTAAAGATAGATTTAATGCGCTTCAACAAACAGATAACTATGCCATAATTTTTGGTAAAGGAGAAAACAAAGAAAAATTGTTAGTACGCATAGATAAAGAATCGGGTGAAGAAGTGGATAAAATTATCGTAGAAAATAATAAGCCAATTTATAACTACGATCCGGTGTCAAAAGGATTGTTTTATAGTAAAAGTAATAAACTCATGATATTTAAAGGAAAGTAAATATGAGGTAATTTTAAATTACTGTTATTATATTAAAAACAAAAGGAGCACACTATTAATAGTGTGCTCCTTTTGTTTTTAATAAACTCATTACACCTAATTATAGGTACAGGATACTGTAAGTTTAGTTAGGTGTAGTGGGTTTTATTAAATTTAACTAAAACGTTCAATTTTTGCACCAATAGCTCGTAAACGAGTATCAATGTTTTCATAACCTCTGTCGATTTGTTCAATATTATGAATAGTTGAGGTTCCTTCGGCACTTAACGCTGCTATAAGTAAGGAAATCCCAGCTCTAATATCTGGCGATACCATAGTAGTTGCTTTTAAACTCGACTTAAAGTCGTGCCCCATAACATTGGCCCTGTGAGGATCGCAAAGTATAATTTTTGCTCCCATGTCAATAAGCTTATCGGTAAAGAATAAACGACTTTCAAACATTTTTTGATGTATGAGTACTTCGCCTTTAGCTTGTGTAGCTACTACTAAAATAATACTAAGTAAGTCGGGAGTAAATCCAGGCCAAGGAGCATCACTTATAGTCATAAAAGAACCATCAATAAAAGATTCAATTGCATAACCATCGGTGTGAGCGGGTATATACATATCATCTCCTTTTTTCTCAATAGTAATTCCTAGTTTTTTAAAGGTTTTAGGAATAACTCCTAGGTTTTCCCAACTAACATTTTTAATAGTAAGTTCACTTTTAGTCATTGCTGCTAAACCTATCCACGATCCAATTTCAATCATATCGGGTAATATGCGATGCGAACAGCCACCTAATGATTCTACACCAGTTATTTTTAATAGGTTAGATCCAATGCCTTCAATTTTAGCACCCATTGAAACCATCATTTTACAAAGCTGTTGTAAATAAGGTTCACATGCCGCATTGTAAATTGTAGTTTCGCCTTTAGCTAGTACAGCAGCCATTACAATATTAGCAGTTCCAGTTACTGATGCTTCATTTAAAAGCATATAGGCTCCCGTAAGTCCGTTTGGAGCTTCAACGCCATAAAAACGTTCCGATTTGTTGAATTTAAAGGTAGCTCCTAGTTTTATAAAACCTTCAAAATGTGTGTCTAATCTTCGTCTGCCAATTTTATCGCCACCAGGAGTAGGGATGTATCCTTTGCCAAAACGAGCTAATAATGGACCAACAATCATAATTGATCCACGGATTCCACTGCCTTCTTCTTTAAACTTGTCGCTTTCTAAATAATCTAAATTTAGCTCATCACTTTGAAAAGTATATTTTCCTTTTGCAAGTTTTTGAATTTTAACGCCTAAGTTTTCTAATATTTGAATTAGTTTATTAACATCTCTAATATCAGGAATATTTTCAATAGTTACTTTTTCAGGGGTAATTAAAACTGCACATAGAATTTGAAGTGCTTCATTTTTTGCTCCTTGGGGTGTAATTTCTCCCTTTAGGGAATGACCTCCTTCAATTTTAAATGAACCCATATTTTTTGTAGTGTATGTAATTAAAGTGTTTTTACCGAAGAAGAAGATTAATTTCTACGGTAATTTTTTTTGTTATTATTATTTGAGCGGTAATTCTTTTTGTTAGTTGTGGTACTGGTTGCGTTGGAATAACGTTTTTTCGTTTTTAGTAAACTAGTAGAGTCTGATAAATCATCTTCACTATTCCTCAAATCTATTTTACCATCACTTAACTCATATAAATGATTGTAAATCAGATAATCTTCGACAGTATCTTTATTCCAGTTTAAAAAACATTTTTTCATGTGATTTGCAATGGTAAGGATAAGGGCTTCTTTCAATTCACCTTCTTCCCAACTATTAGCCACATTAATCATTCGTGTAATATTGTTTCCGTAAAAACGATATTTTGGAAAACTTTGAGGGTAGTCCAATTTTTCTGGTCGCTGGTATAACTCTTCTTTAGTAAGCACAGGTTGTGGAGTATCTACATCTAGTTCAAACTTACTAATAATGATTAGTTGATCCCATAACTTATGTTGAAAATCAGCAACGTCTCTTAAGTGCGGTTGTAAATTACCCATTACACCAATAATTGCTCTAGCGACTTTGTTTCTTTCTTCTCTATCTTCAATACTTAGTGCGTGATTCACCATTCTCTGTATATGTCTTCCATATTCAGGTATAATTAAATGTTCACGTTCCGTGTTGTACTCTAAATTTGCTGTTTGCATTTTGTTCTGAAAAGTAAAATTTAGTGTAATTAGTAGATTGGAATTACACTCCGATTCGAAAATACTTCTTTTTTTAAGGAATTAATGATTTTAATATAAAAAAAAATCATTTTTAATGGAAAAAGAGGTTTATATATGATTTTTGATGTAAAAGTGAAATTTAAATATGTAAAAACAATGAAGAAAGTTATAACTTAAAAACATCATGATTTTGCTACTTTAGCAATTCATAAACAATGTATGCACTATTTACACCTAATTGGGGTTTATTTTTTAATGATCAAAAAAGTTTTTGGTCGTATGACTAGGCCAAAAGTATTAAGAAAATTAATTTTTAAAGAAATCGACGATTTAATTATTGGGTCCTTAGGTATTGTAGCTTTTATATCTTTTTTTATTGGGGCGGTAGTAGCAATACAAACGGCGTTAAATTTAACCAACCCATTAATACCTAAAGAACTTATTGGTTTTGCTTCTAGGCAGTCTGTTATATTAGAATTTGCACCTACGTTTATTTCTGTAATTATGGCGGGTAAAGTAGGTTCGTTTATTACTTCTAGTATAGGAACTATGCGAGTTACCGAGCAAATTGATGCATTGGAAGTTATGGGAATTAATTCCTTAAATTACTTGGTTTTTCCAAAAATTGTAGCCATGTTTTTGTATCCTTTTGTTATTGCAATAGCCATGTTTTTGGGGATTGTTGGCGGTTATGTCGCAGGTGTATTTGGAGGGTTTGTTACTTCGGAACAATTTATTACTGGTTTAACAGAAGATTTTATTCCATTTCATTTAATTTATTCTTTTTTAAAAACATTCATATTTGCTTTTTTACTAGTTACTATCCCATCTTATCATGGTTATTACATGAAGGGTGGTGCTTTAGAAGTAGGAAAAGCAAGTACGATTTCGTTTGTATGGACAACCGTAGCCATAATTATTGTTAATTATATAACCACCCAAATGCTTTTAAGTTAATATGATACAAGTAAAAAATATTCATAAAAGTTTTGGAGAAGCACATATATTAAAGGGCTTTGATGCTAATTTCATTAAAGGGAAAACCAATTTAATTATTGGGACTAGTGGTAGTGGTAAAACAGTTTTTTTAAAGTGCTTACTTGGTTTGTATACACCTGAAAAAGGAAACATACTTTATGATGGTATAGATTATAATAGTTTAGAAGAGCAAGAAAGAAGGGATTTACGTCAAAAAATGGGTATGGTTTTCCAAGGTAGTGCTTTATTTGATTCTATGACAGTAGCCGAAAATGTTCGTTTTCCTCTGGAAATGTTTACTAAGCAATCGAAGTCTGAAATGAATGATCGTGTAAATGCGATGTTGAGACGAGTAAATTTAGATGGAGCTGAAGATAAATTACCTTCTCAAATTAGTGGTGGAATGCAAAAGCGTGTTGCTATTGCTCGTGCTATAGTAACCAACCCTAATTATTTGTTTTGTGATGAACCAAACTCAGGACTAGACCCTAAAACTGCCATAGTAATTGATAATTTAATTAAAGAACTCACGGAAGAATTTGATATTACCACTGTAATAAACACCCATGATATGAATTCGGTTATGGAAATTGGAGAAAATATTATTTTTTTAAAACAAGGGTATTTAGAGTGGCAAGGTGATAAATCTCAAATTTTCAGAACAGATAACGAAGCCGTTACCGACTTCGTTTATTCTTCAAATTTGTTTAAAAAAGTTAGAGATGCACAATTAAAAGGGCTTTAATTAGTTGGGTTAACTACAATAGTATCTAACTTTAATTTGTATTTAAACCATTCTCCTAATTTCTTCTTTTCTTCTTTTATTGTTTTGGAATTTGTTTTTTTAGTCCATTTGGCACTTATAACAGGTAAAGTATCTATTTGTTTAAAGTTAGATGTTATTACCTCAGCATAAGAAATAGATTCAATATTGGGGTAGTTTATTTTTGCTTCATTAGACAAGCTAAGTAACGGAATGTTTTTAATTTTGCTTTTTTGGTCTAAAACCTCTTTTTGAAGACGTTTTATTTTGTCATTCAATATCAGTATTTCTGTTTCTTTATCATTTAACTCTTGATTGGTAAAGTCTTTCAATAAGCCTTCTTTAACTTTAGACATCTCAGTTTTTAATTCGGATATTTTATCTTGCCCTTGTCTTATTGATAGTGTAGAACCTAATAGGTCTTCGTTTTCTTGGATTCTTTTTTGCCACTCTACAATTATAGTTTCTGGCACAGGCTCACCAATTAAGTATACATCAATATGTTTTGTTGCAGGATCTACTTTTCGTTTAATTTCTTCGGCACCATTAAAAACAACATAATTGTCTAGAAATTTCCCGGCCTCTTTTTCATAAAACGAACGCTCTATTATTTTTTTGAACGTAAAAATACTGGGAGCAATAATTAATATGGCAACGATTGCTACAATGCGATTTACTTTTTTTCGTTTTTTAGCTGTTGCATACTTGGCTAAAGGAAAACGCAGGTATTTTACCACTATAAACGTTGATAAAGCAATAAAAATGGTGTTGATAAAAAACAGGTATAAGGCTCCTATAAAATAAAGCATATTTCCTGTTGCTAATCCAAAACCTGCGGTACATAACGGAGGCATTAAAGCCGTCGCAATAGCCACACCAGGTATAGCGTTAGACTTTTCTTTACGACTACCTGCTACAATACCTGCTAAACCACCAAAAACAGCAATCAGCACATCAAGTAAAGTAGGTTCTGTACGCGCTAAAATTTCGCTTGAAGCAGTTTGAAAAGGAGATATTTTAAAATATAAAAAAGCAGTTAGGATACTTAAAAATACCATTACGGCAAAGTTAACTAACGAGCGTCGTAAGGTGTCAATATCATTAATTCCTATAGATAACCCCATACCTAGTATAGGACCCATTAAAGGCGATATAAGCATGGCTCCAATCACTACTGCTGTAGAGTTAGTATTTAGTCCAATGGATGCAATTAATATCGAAAAAATTAAAATCCAAGCTGTATGCCCTTTAAAAGGAATATCTTTTTTAATTCCTTCTATTGTAGACTTAGGGTCCGATCCAATTCTAATATTTAGTAATTCTTTTAAAAAATTGCTAAATTGATCCCATATACTCATAAAGTCTTTAGTGCTGTCATTATCAGCATTTTCAGATGAAATATCAGATTTATTATTTTCCATTTTATTTTTATTATCTAATTTATCACCGTACAATTTACATTAAAATAGTACATGGTTTACGATAAATATTTAGGGCTATATTTAATTTTAATTTTTTAAGAAAGTGCTTCTACTTTTGCATTAGGTTGAAACAAATACATACGGCCAGTAGCAATTTCGAGGCATTCATAGCGTTTAATTTTTCTGTATCCTTTTTTGAAAATTTGTCCGTTAGGGAGTCTAAATTTTGTACCTCGCTCTAATTGGTATACAAAGCAATTTTCATCTTTAGTGTCATCATATTGTTGTAATGCAATTGAAAGAGCCGCATCAGTATCGCTACTCGCAGTAGGGTTTTTAAAATGTCTTGCAATAAGGGGTAAAATAGTAGATGGAAAAATCTCGGGTCTTATAAAAGGTAACATAAGATTTTGAAAGGTATATTTCCATTCTTTACCGTGGGGCTTTATTAACCGTCCGAATTTTTGAAAAGCAACTAAATGTGCAACCTCGTGTACAAGAGTAATTAAAAAGCGGTATTTATTTAACGAATTATTTATAGTAATTATATGTTCTCCGCTAGGCAATCTCCTATAATCACCATGTTTGGTTTGCCTTTGATTTACAATTTTTAAATAAACACCATTGCATTTAATAAGCTCAAAAATAGGCATTACAGCTTGGCTTGGTAAATATTTTTTTAAAACCTCATCTTGCATTTATGAATTACTAAAGTAAATGAATGTAATTTTTAATATAAAGGAGAAGCAATCTAAACAATAAAAACTAATTGATCAATAAATTAGTACCATTCACGAGTAAAAAGTTTCAAAATAGTATCTAAGCTAAAGGAAGCTTTAAAACGTATGCGTTCTCCATAATCACTGAACGATGGTTCAAAACCTAAGGAAGATTGGATGGGGAAGTATAATTCAAAATAATCCTGTACTAAATTTAAGCGGATACCAGAATCGTACAATTCCCTAGCATTTGATCCTTTACTTTTTATAACACCTACATTGGAGTACACAAAAATCCAATTCCAAATATTAGTTTCAAAAGAAGCGGTTGTAATCCATTGATTCGCAAAACGATCAACAAAGCGGGATTTAAAATTACCTTCGGCCGTAATAAATTGCTGACTAGCTAATCCTGAATTGTCGTCGCGAGCAAAATAACCAAAATCAAATAAATAATCAGAAGGGCGATCTAGTGCAAAACTAAAAAAATCTCCACTATCACTAGTGTTGTTGTTAATAAATGCTCCTGCAAAAACCCTGAAATTAATTTGCCTATTGTTGGTGAATAATTTTCGGTAGTTAAAAGTAGTAGAAACACGACTAAAATTTTCGGCCAACTGGTAATCGGCATTAAAACTTAACCTATGGGTTAAGTTATCGTCGGAGTAACTATAGCGTGTGTTAAATACATTGTAGTTTGGTGTTTCTAATACGGTATTGGCATCTCGCTCTCTATCTATAGAAACCAATCGGGCATTTATTGTTTGTCTAATGTTTTTTCTTAAATCAGGGGATCGAAACGATAAACTTACTGATGGGGTGTATCTTGTAAAGCTAAGTCCGGGAGCAAAACTTGAGGTTGAGGCACTTATACTGTAGTTTAAAAAAGACCAACCATATTTTTTTAATTGTTGGGTATACCTAAGGCTTACACTTCCTTGTAATTTTGAGGATTTTAAGCCGTAGCTAGGGGTAAAATCAATATTAAATTTCCGAGGAGTTAGCGATTTATTTAAAAATCGAGCTCCAAAAATTAACCCATCATACACATTAAAATCATATACAGGTACGGTGTAAAATTGAGTGTATTTAGGGTTTTCAATATCTTGAAATAGTCGGAATTGAAATTTTTTAGGAAATAAACCTGTTGTTTTATAATAGTTATTTCGCCTACTAAATTCAGGAAGGCGTTCCTCTTTATCTAAAACAAAATGGTTGGCCTCTTTTTTAGCAAATCCTACTTTAATTGTGTCAGAAAATGTAGGGGTCCAAACAGTTCGAATTTCTTTTTCCTTATTTAAAGCAGTTAATTTTACAGGTACAGCTTTTCCTTTGTTTTTTAGGTGAACAAAAATACTATCCTTTGTTTTTGTTATTTTTTTAATTTTTACGTCGGTAATGGTGTCTTTATATACAAAATCATTGGTAAACCATTCAATATTTTTAGAAGTATTAGCGGCAAGTTTTTGGTTTAAATCCTTTGCAGTAATTGTTTTAAGTTTACTTTCCTTAATAAATGCTATTAAAGTTTTGTCTAGAGTGCCTTCCTCCAAATAGCTTTCTAGGTAATGAAGTCCCATTCCTGCTTTGTAGGGATTAGAGATGTTGTAATTAAATTTAATTAAAGAATCTTTAGCCATACCCAATGGCTGTTCTAGAAAACGCGTAGCAGTATTTTTGTAACCAATATAATATTGATCATTAAATTTTAATTTTGAAGCATGAAACCATTTTACGCCAAATATTTTACTTAGCCTACCCGAGAATTTTTCTTCAGGGTAAAACTCCTCTATATATTTTATTAATAAATAAATCTGTAAAGCATCTGAAACCCATTGCTCTTCTCTTAAATTGGAGACTAAAACCGTTTTTTTAACTTCATTCAATAATTGCTTTAATGTGATTATCTCATATTGAAAATTGTTTTTGAAAGGGCGTAATATTTTGGGTAATTGGTTAAAACCATAAACAGGTTGTTTTAGGTAGTCTTTATAAGAAAGTAATATTTTACTTTGAGGAATTTCACCAAAATATTTGGTTACATAATTAAATACTTTAGTAGTTATTTGTACCACTTCATTAGCTTCTAAACCTTCTCTAGGAATGTCGGAAGTTATTACAGTATTTCCTATTCGAGTAGAAAAAGTATCATTTTGGAGTGTTATAAATAATCTAATATTTGATAGGTGTTTTCCATCTAAATCGATAGTATTACTAGCAGCAGTATTGTTAACCGCAGAAATAGTTAAATTACTTTCTACTCTAAATCTTTCGGGAGTAGTAAGTTTTATTTTGTAATTACTTAGTTGAGAAGCAAAATCATTTAAATTTTTGTGACTGTATAATTGCCAACCTTTGTTATAAATGGCAGGAGCAAGGTGCCAAAATTTAATTTTATAATCTTTTTTTGAAAAGCCAAATCGAGTAAAGCGATCGTTGGGAATTTTAACGGTATACTTAAAGTCAAAAGTAATTTTTTGATTTGGCTTTAGTGGTTCTTTTAATGTTACACCTACAATGTCGGGCATATTTTTTGGTCTAAACCATTGTAAAGACTCCGTGTTGGTGGTTACTGATTGAATTTTTGTGTAACCACGATCGTATTCACTAGCAAAGTGAAATGCGCGTCTAAAATCTTCATTAAAGCGAGTAGCTAAAGGTGTTTTATTAGAGGAAAACGCGTTGGCCCAATCCATAAAAAATACTTCAGAAAGGGTGTCTTCTGAAGTATTATGATATGTTAATTGGTGACTTATATCTAATTTTTTGGTAGCATCATTTAAAATAACCTGTATAGTAGATTGATTTTGAGCTGTTAAGAAAGTATTCCAACAGAATAGGCTTAAAAAAAGTATACTAAAAAGGGTTTTCAAAATATATTTTAAAAATTAGGGCTTAAATTATGTTTGTCGTAAAAACCATCTAAAATATTAATAACTTCATCTGCAGTGTCAACAATATGAATAAGGTCTAAATCTTTTGCACTAATATTTCCGTGTTCTTCTAAAAGTGTTTTTTTAATCCAATCAATTAATCCACCCCAAAATCCGCTGTCTACTAGTATAATAGGGAATGCGTCAATTTTTTTTGTTTGAACCAAAGTGATGGTTTCAAATAATTCGTCTAAAGTTCCAAAACCACCAGGCATAGCTACAATACCTTGAGAGTATTTTAAGAAAATTACTTTTCGAACAAAAAAGTAGTCAAAGTTTATATTTTTGTCTCGGTCTATATATTTATTATCAAATTGTTCAAAAGGTAAATCTATATTTAAACCTACAGATGTTCCGCCAGCATTAAAAGCACCTTTGTTTCCAGCTTCCATTATTCCTGGTCCACCTCCAGTAATTACACCGTAACCATGCTTTGCAATTTTCTCGGAAATCTCAACAGTTAATTTATAATGTTTGTGATTTTCATCGGTTCTTGCACTTCCAAAAATGGATACACAAGGACCTATTTCACTCATTTGTTCAAACCCTTTTACTAATTCGCCCATCATTTTAAAAATAGCCCACGAATCGTTAGTTTTAATTGCATTCCAGCTTTTGCTGTATTGTCCTTTTTTCATTTAGTAATATTTAATTTTTTTAGCTTTATAGTTAATTTTTAAGATAGTTCTTTCTTTAAAAATTTAGCAGTATGGCTTTCTTTATTTTTTACAATCTGTTCAGGAGTTCCTTTAGCAACCAAAGCTCCACCTCCTTTACCGCCTTCAGGTCCAATATCTATAATATAGTCGCCTAACTTAATTACGTCCATATTATGTTCAATAATCAATACCGTATTACCTTTGTCGACTAAATTGTTTAGTACTTCCATAAGCACCCTAACATCTTCAAAATGGAGTCCGGTAGTAGGTTCATCCAAAATATAAAAGGTATTGCCAGTATCTCGTTTTGAAAGTTCGGCAGCTAGTTTTATACGCTGTGCTTCACCGCCAGATAATGTAGTAGATTGTTGCCCTAAGGTTATATAGCCCAAACCAACATCTTTAATTGTTTTAACTTTTCTATAAATTTTTGGGATTTTTTCAAAAAAGTCGCAAGCATCATTAATGGTCATGTTTAAAACATCGGAAATTGATTTTCCTTTGTATCTAATTTCTAAAGTTTCACGATTAAAACGCTTTCCATGACAGGTTTCACATTCCACATATAC
Source organism: uncultured Aquimarina sp. (assembly GCA_937958985.1). GTDB lineage: Bacteria > Bacteroidota > Bacteroidia > Flavobacteriales > Flavobacteriaceae > Aquimarina. Next base: position 12,474 of record CALGLV010000014.1, on the reverse strand, counting down.
ATCGGGAAGGAAATTCATTTCAATAACCTTTAAGCCACCACCGCCACAAGTTTCACAGCGTCCGCCTTTTACGTTAAAGCTAAAACGTCCAGGTTTATAACCTCTAATTAAAGCTTCAGGAGTCATCGAAAATAAGGTTCTGATTTCAGAAAACACACCCGTATAAGTAGCAGGGTTAGATCGTGGTGTTCTACCAATAGGTGACTGGTTGATGTCAATAACTTTATCTAAATCATCCAACCCTTTAATGGTTTTGTAGGGCATGGGCACTTTAACGCCATTAAAGTAATATGCATTTAAAATAGGGTAAAGAGTTTCGTTTATTAGTGTAGATTTTCCACTACCAGAAACGCCAGTAACTATAATCATTTGTCCTAAAGGAAGCTCTATAGATACATTTTTTAAATTATTACCTGTAGCTCCGATAAGCTTTAGTTTTTTACCATTTCCTTTTCTTCTTTTTTTAGGAACAGCAATTTCTCTTTTTCCGCTTAGGTAATCAGCCGTTAAGGTGTTGTTTTTATGTAAATCTCTAGGGTGACCTTGGCTAATAATTTCGCCTCCAAACTTACCTGCTTTTGGTCCAATATCAATTACATGGTCGGCTTGTTCAATCATATCTTTGTCGTGCTCCACAACAATTACCGAGTTACCAACATCTCTTAATTGAATTAAAGAATTAATTAGTTTTTCGTTATCACGCTGGTGTAGGCCAATACTAGGTTCATCTAAAATATATAATACTCCAACGAGTTGTGATCCTATTTGTGTGGCTAAACGAATACGTTGTGCTTCACCACCAGATAAGGATTTACTGCTTCTGTTTAATGATAAGTAAGTAAGTCCGACATCGATTAAAAATTGTAATCGAGTACTGATTTCTTTTATAATTTCAGCTGCAATTTTTTGTTGTTTTTTGCTGAGGTTTTTAGATAAGTTATCAAACCAGTTTTTAATTTCAACAATATCCATAGCGGCTAGCTCGGCTATGTTTTTATTATTAACCTTAAACTGTAACGCTTCTTTTTGTAACCTAGTTCCTTGGCAAGAGCTACAATCAACTAGGTCCATATACTCTAAAGCCCAGCGTTTAAGACTTGCAGAATCACCGTTTTTGTAGGTGCTTTCTATAAATTCAGCAATTCCCTCAAATTCAATTTTATAATTGCGCTTTACTCCCAAGTCTTTACTGGTAAGGCTAAAAGATTCTTTCCCTCCATAAAGAATTACCTCCATGGCTTCATTAGGAATTTTTTTAATAGGATCCATCAAAGCAAAATTGTAGCGCATTGCTATTAATTCTAATTGCTTAAATATCCAATTGTTTTTTTGAGGACCTTGGGGAGCAAGACCTCCATTTTTTATAGAAATACTATCATCAGGAATTACCTTTTTAAGGTTAATTTGATGTACGGTACCAATTCCATTACATTTTTCACAGGCACCTTTAGGCGAGTTGAACGAGAAGTTATTGGGTTCCGGGTTAGGGTAGGAGATACCCGAAGTTGGGCACATCAAATTTCTACTAAAAAAGCGCCCTTTTTCAGCTTTATGCTCCACAACCATTATAATGTCGTTACCATGAGACATCCCGGTTTGAATACTTTCGCGTAATCTTTTTTGTTGCTCTTCCTCCTCAGAAACTTGTAAGCGATCGATCACAATTTCAATATCGTGATTTTTATATCGGTCAAGCTTCATGCCTTTGGTGATATCTATTATTTCACCATCAACTCTAACCTTTACAAAACCTTGCTTGGCAATTTGTTCGAATAATTCTCTATAATGCCCTTTTCGGGAACGTACTACCGGTGCTACAATATTAATTCGTTTACCGGTATAATTTTTTGTAATTAAATCCTGAATTTGTTCATCAGAATAGCTTACCATTTTTTCGCCAGTTTCATAACTAAAGGCATCACTTCCTCGGGCAAATAACAAACGTAAAAAATCATAAATTTCAGTAATCGTACCTACAGTACTTCGAGGACTTTTACTAGTTGTTTTTTGTTCAATGGCGATTACAGGCGAAAGACCATCAATTTTATCAACATCAGGACGCTCCAATCCACCTAAAAATTGGCGGGCATATGCCGAAAAAGTTTCAATATACCTTCGTTGACCTTCTGCATATATGGTGTCAAAAGCCAATGATGATTTTCCAGACCCTGAAAGCCCCGTAATTACCACTAGCTTATCTCGTGGTATTACGACATCAATATTTTTAAGATTGTGAGCTCTAGCACCTTGTACAACAATGCTGTTTTCTGTGTTTTGCATAGCCGTTAAAGATAGGGATTTCGGACTGTAGACAAAATGCATTTTTATTAATTTGATCTTAAATTTATAGTATTGGATAGTATTAATTTGGGTAAGAATATTTATTAATAAGGTATTTTAAAAGTGAAACTTCTTTAAGAAAAATTATAATTGTAAATTTGTACTCTTTTTTGAATAAAAAAATTCATTAAATTAAAATTAATTAAGCCATCTAAAATGGAAAATAAAGATTTATTAACTATTGCCGAGCAGTACGGGAGCCCTGTATATGTTTATGACTCGGACAAAATTGTATCGCAGTATCAACGCTTAACCAACGCTTTTAGCGGTGTAAAAAAGCTTAAGTTGAACTATGCAGTAAAGGCATTGTCAAACCTTTCGATTTTGAAGTTAATGAAAACTTTAGGAGCGGGATTGGATACCGTTTCGATACAAGAGGTTAAAATGGGTTTAAGTATTGGTGTAGATCCAAAAAACATCATTTTTACACCTAATGGGGTTTCTCTTCGAGAAATAGAAGAAGTGTCTGCCTTGGGTGTTCAAATAAATATTGATAACCTTTCTATACTAGAACAGTTTGGAGCTAAGCATCCTAATATCCCAGTTTGTGTGCGTATAAACCCGCATATAATGGCTGGTGGGCATAGTAAAATATCGGTAGGTCATATAGATTCTAAATTTGGAATATCGGTACACCAAACGCCACATATTGTTCGTATTGTAGAAAATACAGGAATGAAGATTAATGGTGTGCACATGCACACAGGTAGTGACATACTAGATATCGATGTATTTGTAAAAGCTAGTGATATATTATTTGATGTCGCTAAGAAATTCAAAGACTTAGAGTTTATAGATTTTGGTAGTGGTTTTAAGGTACCTTATAAAGATGGCGATATTGAAACCAATATTGAGGAGTTAGGAGAGAAACTTACTACTCGTTTCAATGCTTTTTGTAAAGAGTACGGAAAGGATTTAGAACTAGGATTTGAGCCAGGTAAATTTTTGGTAAGTGAGTCGGGTTCCTTTTTAGCTAAAGTTAACGTGGTAAAGCAAACAACCTCTATGGTTTTTGCTGGCGTAGACTCGGGTTTTAATCATTTAATAAGACCAATGTTTTATGATTCTTACCATCAAATAGAAAATATTAGTAACCCTAGCGGAAGAAACAGATTCTATTCGGTTGTAGGGTATATTTGTGAAACAGATACTTTTGGTACAAATCGACAAATAGCAGAAATTTCTGAAGGAGATATATTATCCTTCAAAAATGCAGGAGCTTATTGTTTTTCAATGGCAAGTAATTACAATTCACGCTACAGACCAGCAGAAGTATTATGGCATAATGGAGAGGCTAAATTAATACGTAAACGTGAAGTTTTTGAAGATTTAGTAGCGAATCAAATAGTTGTTGATATTGATAATGTAGAGTTGGTTTCTTAAAGGCTCTATTGAAAATAATTTAAAAAAATGCTACAAATTTTATATTTGTGGTATTTTTTTTTGTTTAATTTAATGTATATCAATAAAAACATGAAGCAATAGTATTAACCTAAAACTACTAAAAATGAAGTATTTAATTTTTTTCATCTCCGTATGTACGGCCGTCAACTTTACTGCTCAAACGCGAATAAGTAAAGTGAATAATTTAAACACTAACAAAAAAAGTATAAAAAAAATAAAAAGGGTAATTAATAAGGAAGATATTAATAGGTTAAACCTAGAAACTAAAATAGTAGGAAAAACTGCGCTACCAGCACTTTACAGATTTAAAAACAAACAGCTTATACTTAATGGCGCTGGTTTAAGAGAGTTACTTTGGATAGATGTTTATGCATGCGGATTGTACTTAAAAAATCCAAGTACTAATGCAAATAATATTGTTTTTGATAATGAGCTGATGATTGTGAGAATGGATATTTTATCTAAAGCCGTATCTCATAAAAAATTAGTTGCAGCATTTAGAAAAGGTTTTGAAGATGGCAACAGTCAATCAGTGGTTAAAGAATTACAAAAAGAAATTGATAGTTTTTTAGCTCATATAGATGGTCTTGAACTTAAAATAGGAGATAAAGTTGATGTGGTTTATGAACCTGAATTAGGGGTGTCGTTATATATAAATTATAAAAAAATTGGTACCGTAGGTAAATTAAACTTTAAAAGGGCAATTTTTAATATATGGTTATCTAATAATCCGGTAGATAAAAGCCTTAAAGTTGAATTGTTGGATGGAAGTAGTGAGTTCCTTAAAGATTAATTAAAAACATAACCACTTATAAATTAATTAAAAAGGAATCTCGGTTACCGAGATTCCTTTTTTGTTTTAAAGTACCTCTAATGCTTTAGCATAGTTTGGTTCTTCTGTAATTTCAGATACTTGTTCCGTATAAATAACAGTTCCTTTTTCATCTAAAATAATAATAGCTCTAGAATGCAATGCAGCTAAAGGGCCGTCTACAATTTCTAATCCATTATCTTTTCCAAATTTACCCGATTTAAAATCCGATAAAGTTTCCACATTATCCAAGCCTTCAGCTCCACAAAAGCGCGCTAAAGCGAAAGGTAAATCCCTTGAAACACATAAAATAGCTGTATTTTTTAATTCAGAGGCTTCTTTGTTAAAGTTGCGTACCGAAGCAGCGCAAACACCCGTATCTACCGATGGGAATATATTTAATACTACTTTTTTTCCTGAGTAGTCACTTAATTTTTTTTCAGATAAATCGTTTGCTACTAAAGTAAAATCAGTTGCTTTCGATCCAACCTTAGGTAATACTCCAGAAGTGTTAATGGAGTTTCCTTTTAATGTTATTTGTGCCATTATTGAATTTTTTTAATTTAGTTAAAAGTACTCAATAATCAGTAGGTTTTATTAGTAATGATCTAGCTATTTTTAGGGTATTTACCCTCGGCATCTTTAAAAAGAGATTGCAAGTAAATAAAATCTTTTTCAATATCACCAGTGGTGTGAAAAGGGCTGAAAATTTCCGTTTGTCTTCTTCCAAAATCAAAAGTAAAAGCAACTATAGGAACATTGGCTTGTGAGGCAATATGGTAAAAACCAGTTTTCCACCTTTCAACTTTACTTCTGGTTCCTTCAGGGGAAATTGCTATAATAAATTCGTTTCTATTATTAAATTCATTTACGGTGGCCTGCACCATATTCATATTTTTTTTTCTATTTATAGGTACACCACCTACACTTTTAAAAAAATAACCGAAGGGGAATACAAATAAAGAAGCTTTACCTAAAAAATTTGTTTTGACGTTTCTAATAGTTTTTACTAATAGGCCAATTACAAAATCGTAATTAGTGGTGTGCGGAGCTCCTATAATTACATATTTTGAAATATCTCTAGGGAAATCACCAACGATTTTCCATTTAAAAACAGTAAATAAAATAAATTTTGCAAAAGACTTCTTCATAATTACATTGTAGCTGATACTGCAATTTTAAGGTTTATTTTGTGGATTCCGTGTAAATGATAATAAATAAAGATTTTTCCTACATCGATATAGTACAGTGTTTCATCAATATTTAAGTAAAAGGAAGGCTATACAGGAAATAATAAAGCACAAAAAAACCACTAAACTTTGGGGTTGGTCTAGTGGTGTGAGTAAAAGAATATAGTTTAATATAAATATTTAACCTAAAACTATTACTTATTCAAATATACGTAAAATATTGCTTTTCAGCTAAGTAAATATTCAATTGAACGATAAAATATTATGCGTGCATACTAAAATACAGTGTTTTATGGGGTTTTGTAAGGTAAATTATTAGTTGTTTTCTGTAAAATATTCATTTTTGAAGCCTATTAAATGAAGTTTTTCTTGTGTTCGGGTAATTGCGGTGTATAACCAGCGTAAATAATCTTTAGAAATTCCGTCTTTTAAATAGGGTTGTTCTACATACACATGGGGCCATTGTCCACCTTGTGATTTGTGGCAGGTAATAGCATAAGAAAATTTTACCTGTAACGCATTAAAGTATTTATTGCTTTTAACTTTCATGAAGCGTTTGTATTTGGAGCGCTCATCTTCATAATCTAACAGTACTTCTTGATATAAACGGTTACTTTCCTCGTAAGTCATCGAGGCTGTTTCAGAAGTCAATGTATCTAAAATTAATACGGTTTCAATAGGTTCCATATTGGGATAGTCAATCATTCGTAATTTCACTTCAGCAAAGCGGTAAGAATAGATTTCTTTGATATCAAAAATTTCCAAAACTTCAACAATATCACCATTAGCTATAAAACCAGCTTCAGAAGTTGGCTCTAGCCAATAATAATTATTTTTAACGACCATTAAAAAATCACCTGCCGATAATTCACTTTCGTTAAAAAGGATACGCTCTCGGATGTGTTGATTATAAAGATTAGCTCGTTTGTTGCTTCTAACAATAATTACGGTGCCTTCATGCCCATGTTTGCTGTAAGACTCTTGAAGGTGTTCTATAATTTCATTTCCTTCTTGTAACCTAACTACATCACTACTATGTTCAATTGAAAATTGAAAATCTTCAAAAAAACTATCGCTAAGCATCTCTCTTAGGTCTGTAGCATTAATAAGTATTCCACTGTTATTATTTTGTCTTACAACTTCGTTTAACTCAATAATACTTATGTTTTTATTGAATTCAAGTGATAGTATGTTTTCGTCTAAGGCAGGACTTAGCTCGGATTTTACAGGAGGGAGCTGTGCTGTATCCCCAATAAATAATACTTTGCAGTTGGTGCCAGAATATACGTATTGTAATAAATCGCTCAATAGTGAGCCATTTTCAAACAAATTACTTTCAGAGGCAATATCGGGAACCATTGAAGCTTCATCGACAATAAAAAGAGTATTTGTGTATTTGTTTTTTTTCAGCGTAAAGCTAATCCCTCCGTTTGCAGCCTTTTTTGGATAATAAATGTGCCTATGTATTGTAAATGCTTGTTTGCCTGCATAGTTGCTAATTACTTTTGCAGCCCTACCTGTGGGTGCTAGTAATACGTATTTAAACTTAGCTTGCCAAAGTTGTGATACTAAAGCTGCTACTAAGGTGGTTTTTCCTGTTCCTGCATATCCTTTTAAAATAAAGAGTCCGTCTTTATCTTCTTTTAATAAAAACCCAGCCAACTCATTTAAACATTCTCGTTGTTTTGAGGTAGGCTCATGTGGGAATTTAGAAAGTAATAGCTTGAAAAACTTGTGATTATCCAAATAAGTGTATTAAAAAGTAAATTATTCAAAGATAACCAAGAAAAAAACTACACATACTTTTATCATTGAAAAAAAATTGTAGATTTGTTTTTTGACTAAATAAAAGACACCTAATTATAAAGAAAATGAAAATAGTAATACAATTAGTTTTATGGGTTGTAATCGCTTTTTTGGGATATAAAGTGTATGATTCTGTAAATAGTTCTGTTAAATTTCAAGAAATAAAACAAGAAAGATTTGCCGAAGCGGTATCTAAATTAAAAAATATTAGAAAAGCACAAGGAGCTTATAAAACCGTTACTGGAAAATATGCTCAGAATTACGAGAAATTAGCTCAGTTTATCGACACAGCTAAATTTACAATTAAACAGCAACGAGATTCTAGTTTTATTCGTTTTGATAAGCAATTGCGCATTGACAGATCTGTAGATACTGTAGTTTTTGATATACTAGGATATGAATCAATAAAAGATTCGTTGTTTTCGGAAATTAATTACAGAAAGTTTGATGTAGTTGAGTTTGGCGAAGGAAAAACAGCTGAGGTTAAACTATCGTCTGGAGTAGTAGAGAAAAATGAAATTTTGTACCCAGTGTATAAAGCAGAAATAGCTAAAAAAGATTTATTAGCAGATCAAAACCCTGTTTATATCGATCAAGAATTAAAAGCAAAATCTTTAGAAGAAATTAATGGAACGGACATATTTGTAGGTTCTTTAGAAGAAATTAATACTAACGGAAATTGGCCAATAGTTTATGACAAGTAAGCCTTCTTTCGAAATAAAGAATACAACATATAAGTTATCCATTCAATTAAATTTGAATGGATTTTCTTTTTGTATTGCAAATTCTGAAGGTCAAATTATTGTTTCTGAAAATAACTTTGAAGCAGGTGTTTTGTTAACAGAACAAGAGCTTAATACAAAATTAAAAAATGCTTTTGAAACAAAACCAGAATTACAAGCACAGTTTGCGACCATTGAGGTAATTTATACAAACGAGTTATATTGTTTTGTGCCTAAGGATTATTATGATAGTAGTAAAAAGGCTTTGTATTTTAAGTACTCAGTTAAAACGTTAGTAACCGATTTTATTAGTGAAGACGAATTAAAATCGGCCCCTATAGTAAATTTATTTATTCCTTATGTTAATATAAATAACTACCTAGTGGAGCGTTTTAAGGAGTTTAATTATCGACATTCATCATTGCTTTTGGTCGATTATTTACTGCAAAAGGAAGCTTTAGCTACAGAAAAGAAAATGTATATTTACTTTCATGCAAGTAATTTTGATGTTGTTGTTACTAAAGGGAAGCAATTGTTGTTATGCAACACTTTCAATTATCAAACTAGTGAAGATGTATTGTATTACATGCTATTTGTAATGGAGCAGCTATCACTTTCATCAGATAGTACTTCTGTGGAATTGTTAAACTCTTGTAGTGATGAGGTGTTTGATTTGCTTCATACTTACATAAGAAATATAGAAAAAAGTACATCTATAACAGATGTTTTAATCCACCGTTTAGCTCTTAATGTATGAGAATAATTTCTGGTAAACATAAAAGTAGAAGACTTAGTGCTCCTAAAAAACTTCCAGTGCGCCCAACAACCGATATGGCAAAGGAAGCCTTGTTTAATATTATAAATAACCTTTATTACTTTAATCAGGTTAGTGTTTTAGATGTGTTTTCGGGTACCGGTAATATAAGTTATGAATTTGCTTCTCGCGGAACAGAATCTATTGTTGCGGTTGATCAAAATTCGGGTTGTATACATTACATCAATAAAATTACTGAAGAGTTGGATTTTCCTATTCAGGCAATTAAAAGTGATGTGTTTTCTTATTTGGAGAAAGTAAAACAAACACATGATATTATTTTTGCAGATCCTCCTTACAATTTTGAACTCAGCGAATTCTTGAAAATAGTAGATTTGGTTTTTGATAATAACCTTCTAATTAAAGAAGGGGTGCTTATTGTTGAGCATTCTAAGCACACATCACTAGAAGATCACCCTCGTTTTTCTTACAATAAACGTTACGGAGGTTCTACATTTAGCTTTTTTGAAGCACAAGAGGAAGAATAATTTTTGTTTTCTTTAACAGTCAGAGGGTTTATTTAATTTCAATCTTAACATTGAAGCCTTTAAATTGTTATAAATAAATGTAAAGTTATGAGCGATAATAAAACCCCTATAAAAGTAGCATTAAAAGCCGATCAAAAATATGCTTGGTGTACTTGCAGTCATAGTGAAAATCAACCTTTTTGCGACGGTTCTCATAGGAAGCATAATGCAACACCATCTATGTCTTTTCAGGTAGAAGAGGATAAAGAAGCTTTTTTGTGTACCTGTAAAAAAACGAGTAATCCACCCTATTGTGATGGTTCACATAACAAGTAAGTAACTCTTATTTTGTAATTAAAAAAGTGTTTTTTTTCAGTTCTTTATGAATATGGAAGAAAGCACTTTTTTAGTTTAAATTTAGAAAATATGTTTCGAGAAACATATGCAACTTAATAAAATAGCGTTTAAGTTAAAGTATTAACTTTGTAAACGTAAAATAATGCCTACAAAATGTTAGAAACTAAAGAAAAGAAAAAGTCATTCCTGATTACAGTTAGTTTGTTTGCCCTTCTTTTTTTGATACTATTCTTCTTTGGGTTGTCGTATTTAGATCCTGCAACCGAGCAAGGTATTGCTATTAATTTCGGAACTACAGATGTTGGAAGTGGTGCTGTTCAAACTCAAAAAAAAGTTAAAATAAGCCCCAAATCTACTGCCGAAACTAGTGAGGTTACGTCAACAGATAATGAAACTTCAAAAAGTACCACAGCAAGCGAAGAAATAGAAAAGGTAATTACGCAAAATACAGAGGAAGCCCCTTTGGTTAAAAGCACTAAAGAAATTAAGAATAAGCAGAATTCTAAAAATTCTGATAAAGCAGTTTCAAAGGATAAGCCCGTAGAGAAAAAAGAAATTAAGGTAATCGAAAAGAAGCCAGATGCCAATACAAAAAACATTCTGGATAGTTTTTTAAATGGAGCGAAGCAAAACGGAGATACCACTACGGGAGAAGGTAATGATACTGAAAACGGAGATAAGGGTAAGCCCGATGGCGATCCAAAAGCTAAAGCGTATTATGGAACAGGCAAAGGTTTAGATGGTGATGGTAATTACCGATTAGGAGGTAGAAAAGCGTTGAACAAAGAGCGTAAAATTCCTAATTGTAACGAAACAGGGATTGTGGTAGTTAAAATAATAGTAAATCAAGAAGGGAAAGTAATACAGGCTTACCCAGGGATTAAAGGAACAACTAACACGGCACCTTGTTTAATACAACCCGCCAAAACAGCAGCTTTGGCAACTAAATTTAACAGTGACTCCGATGCTCCAGCAAAACAAATAGGGAGTATAGTGTACGAGTTTAAACTATCTGAATAATGACTTACAATCAAGCAACGGAATGGTTATTTAACCAACTACCGATGTATCAAAAAATGGGTAAAAAAGCTTATAAAGCCGATTTATCGAATACAATAAAGCTAGTCGATTACCTTAATAACCCTGAAACAAAATTTAAGTCAATACATGTTGCAGGAACCAACGGAAAAGGTTCTACAAGTCATATGTTAGCTTCTATACTGCAAGAAGAAGGTTATAGTGTTGGTTTGTACACTTCGCCACATTTAAAAGATTTTAGAGAGCGCATTAAAATTAATGGTAAAATGATTTCTGAAACTTTTGTTGTTGATTTTGTACAAGATCACAAGCAGTTTTTTGAAAAAGAACAACTTTCCTTCTTTGAAATGACCGTAGGAATGGCTTTTGATTACTTTGCAAAAAAACAGGTAGATATTGCTGTAATTGAAGTAGGCTTGGGGGGTAGGTTAGATTCAACCAATGTGATTACTCCAGAAGTTTCTGTAATAACAAATATAGGGTTGGATCATACTCAATTTTTAGGCGATACCTTAACTAAAATAGCAATTGAAAAAGGAGGAATTATAAAACCAAGTATTCCTTGTGTTATAGGAGCAACTACTATAGAAACTAAAGCAGTATTTGAAGATATTTCGAAAAATAGAAAAAGCAACCTATTTTTTGCCGAGGATAATACCGCATGTGTTTACGCTACAGATCTTTTAGGTAGTTATCAACAAGAAAATAGTAAAACAGCACTACAAGCTATTACGGTTTTGAAAAATAGTGGGTGGGATATAGCAGAAACCTCAATAGAGGAAGGTTTTAAGAATGTTGTTAAAAATACAGGCTTACAAGGCAGGTGGCAGCAACTTAACAATAAGCCATTGACTATTTGCGATACGGCTCATAATGTAGAGGGACTCTCTTATGTGATTCCGCAGTTGTTGAGTCAAGATTGTGAAGTGTTGCATATTGTTTTAGGTTTTGTTGCCGATAAAAATATTGATGAAATACTTCGGTTACTTCCTCAAAAAGCTATTTATTATTTTACAAAGCCTCATAATTCGAGAGCATTATCGGAGGTGACTTTAAAAGATAAAGCAAAATATTTTGGATTGAATGGGGCATCGTATAGTACTGTTAATAAAGCCTATGATGAGGCAAAAGAACAAGCAAACGATAATGATTTAATATACATTGGGGGAAGTACTTTTGTGGTTGCAGAAATTCTATAATTTTTTTATCAAGTATTGGTTGTTATTCTTAAAAAGAGTGTTATATTTGCACCCGCATTAAGGCAGTACTGTTTCACTGTTTTATTCGGGCAATTAGCTCAGTTGGTTCAGAGCACCTCGTTTACACCGAGGGGGTCGGGGGTTCGAATCCCTCATTGCCCACACAACAGAAACCTGTAATCTGTATAAAAAATATCGGGCAATTAGCTCAGTTGGTTCAGAGCACCTCGTTTACACCGAGGGGGTCGGGGGTTCGAATCCCTCATTGCCCACAAAGGTCTTTAGAAATAAAGACCTTTTTTTTTGTCTTTTTTTTAATGGTTAGG